>CANPMS010000001.1 GCA_947575275.1 uncultured Clostridium sp.
TTTTAAAAATTCGGCATTTATTTTTTTTCACTATTTTTTTTTTGGTTTTTTTTCCCCAATTCCCCCTTAAAAACCGGGGGGGGGTATCCCCTTTTATGGTCATGCCGCACCCTGAAAAACGATGTTACCCTCTTATAACTCTCCGGTTTTCGCCGGTCTGATTCATTATCTGAATTACAGTGTGGTTACATGGATAGCCTGGGCACCCTTTGCGCCTTCTGTCACTTCAAACTCGACGGCTGCGCCTTCCTCCAGGGTTTTGTAGCCCTCCATCTCCAGACCGGAATAGTGAACAAACACATCGTTCCCCTGCTCATCGCAGATAAATCCATAGCCTTTCTGGTTGTTGAACCACTTTACTGTACCTTTACTCATGATGTTACCTCCAAAATAAATAAAAAAATAAATTGTGCTGCCATTTGTGGCGGCTGACCTAAGGATAGCATACAAACAGGAGGGTGTCAAATGATTTCGTGAAATCACAACCCCATAACATCAACAAGTATAGTTTTGAGATTGGCTCTTTGGTATTGTCAACCAATATTGACAATATCAAAGATTTCTGCCATAATATTTTACATAAACCAATAAATAACAAATGTTTTTCATCCATTGAATCATGAAAATCTAAATCCGCCCAAGGGTGGGAGAAAAGGAGAATATTATGTTGCTATCATTCTTTCCCCAAATTATGGTGATCGTATTAATCATTGTAGTTCTGATGATTTTGGCTAGTGGTTATGTTAAGGCGCCTACAGACCGCGCATTTATCATTTCCGGATACAGAAAAAAGCCAAAGGTTCTGATCGGGCGGGCTGGAATAAAGATTCCTTTCCTGGAGCGAAAAGATGAGCTGGTGTTAAAACAGGTGACTATCGACATTAAGACGAATGGATTTATTCCGACTTTAGATTTTATCGGTGTTGATATTGATGCGGTGGCAAAGGTGCGTATCCGTACGGATGCAGAAGGCATCGAACTGGCCATGAAGAACTTCCTCAATATGACAGAGGCATCGATTTGTACGGCGTTGACCGACTCCCTTCAGGGTAACATGCGTGAGATCATTGGTACGCAGAATTTAAGAGATCTGTGTACGGACCGAAAGAAATTCGGTGATGAGGTACAGGCCAAAGCGCAAATTGATATGAACAATCTGGGGATTGAGATTATTTCCTGTAATATCCAGAAGATTGAGGACGAGAAGGGACTGATCCCGGCATTAGGACAGGATAATATGTCCAGAATCCAGAAGGATGCTTCGATTGCTAAGGCACAGGCAGACCGTGACGTGGCGATTGCGGAATCTGAGGCTAAGCAGGCTGCCAACGATGCCCGTGTAGCAGCGGAGGCCGTTATCGCACAGAAAAACAATGAGCTTTATATTCAGCAGGCTGAGCTTAAGAAGCAGGCTGACATTAAGCAGGCTGAGGCGGATGCTGCTTACAAGATTCAGGAGCAGGAGCAGGAAAAGGAGATTCAGGTTCGTACGGTTAACGCCCAGATTGCAAAGGCTGAGCGTGACGCGGAGCTGAATCGCCAGCAGGTATCCGTTGAGCAGCAGAGGTTGGAAGCGGAGATCAATAAAAAAGCGGATGCTGATCGCTATGCAATTGAGCAGGCGGCCGCAGCGGACTTGACCAGGCGTCAGAAAGAAGCGGAAGCAAGGCGTTATGAGCAGGAGCAGGAGGCACAGGCCAAGAAAGTGCAGGCGGATGCCGAGCGTTATGCAATGGAACAGAGTGCAGCAGGTATTGAGGCAGAAGGTAAAGCGAAAGCTGCAGCCATCCAGGCAACCGGTCTTGCAGAGGCTGAAGCGATGGAGAAAAAAGCGGATGCCATGCAGAAATACGGACGGGCTGCTATGATGGAAATGATCATAGAGAAATTGCCTGAAATGGCCAAGGCGATTGCCGAGCCGTTGTCTACCATTGATAAGGTAACTATCATCGATTCCGGGAATGGAGATGGCGGAGTTGGTTCCATGGGCGGATACGTGCCCTCTGTGCTGGCTAAGACCATTGAGACCGTGAAAGAGGCAACCGGTCTTGACATCACGGAAATCATGAAGGCGCATACATATGAGGCGAAGGTAACAAGAAACGTTAATGTAACTGGGATTCCGGAGGGGGTAGATAAGCAGGATGCAGCTGTTGCAGCCGCCATGGATATCTTAAAGGACGAGACGTAATATAAACGTGATTTAGACAATATTGAGCCATAGAACAAAGAGTCCGGCAAGCCGGACTCTTTGTTCCTTAAATTGATAGGAAAATGAAAGATACAATGGTGGAAAACATGTGGAATCCTGAGGGCAGTTGTGGTAAACTGGAAAAAACGGCGGGCTACGTCCTGCAGGTTGGCAAGGGAGGCAAAACGTGATGAACCATAATGTCTGGCATCATTTTGTAACGATAACGCAGCATAAGCTTCTGGTGATGAAAAACTGTTTTCGTGTGGGGCTTTACCGTCAGGGGCTTTTGCATGATCTGTCAAAATACAGTCCGGTGGAATTTTTAACCGGGGTAAAATATTACCAGGGAAACCGCAGTCCCAATTCTGTGGAGCGTGAGGAGAAGGGGTATTCCCTTGCATGGCTGCACCACAAGGGCCGCAATAAGCACCATTTTGAATACTGGATTGATTTTTCCAGAATCAGAGGCAGACTGGTGGGTGTGAAGATGCCGGTGAACTATCTGGTAGAGATGATTATGGATCGGATTGCCGCTTCTAAAGTATACCGGGGAAAGGAATATACGGATGCCGCGGCGTGGGAGTATTATCAGCATGAGCGGTCATTTGTGACCGAATTCATACACCCGGATACGGTGGCAGAGCTGGAACACATACTTTTGATGTTGAGAAAGAGTGGGGAACGAAAGACGTTTGCCTATCTGAGGCAGCTGTTAAAGCGTGGGGATTACGGAAAGGGGAAGGAAAAACAGCGCCGGGCAGCACCGTAGTGTTCTGTCACACGGGCGGAGCCACAGCGCTGTTTGCTGAGAAAGAGATTCTGGGAAGTCTGGTTGCAGAGTAGAACCCACTTCCACCGACGTCGGGTTTGCGGCATCGGGAGCAGAATAATGGAACGGTCAGTCCTGGAAAATGTCTGCGGGATAATGGTAAACCTCCGCATAGGATTCCAGATCTGAGTCTGAGTGGGGAAGCGCCGGAATCAGTCCGGTGCACTCCATGGAGGAGCAGACGTGGATATCCAGGTCATCCCCATTGTCGCAGCCGTAAGAGTCAAATTCCGGCGGCGTTCCTCCAGGTATTTCAGGAGTTTCTTTTTTTGTACTCATAAAAATCACCACCTCACAATTAGTATGGAGTGGTGATTTTTGATTTATGTTATGAAATAAAATGAATTTTTTGAAAAAAGTGAACCAAAGTATTGCCTATATGCTCTTATATAACAGACGCGTCAAAAAACGGAAAGGAATCAGGGCATGGACGAGAGAACAAGGGCTTATGTGGAAGACATGATACGGGGTGATGAGCCGGCATTTGATAATTTGTACCGTTCCTATTCCGGGAAGCTGTACCGTATGGCATTTTTTATTACTGGAGATAAATATGAAAGTGAGGATATTCTGCAGGAAACCTTTGTAAAATGCTTTTTACACCGGAATGAGCTGAGAAACCCGGAGAGATTTGAATCATGGATATACCGGATTCTGGTGCGTACTGCATGGAAGACCGGAAAAAAGAAAAGGGAACTGTCTCTGGATGAGATTGTGGATCGGAATGATGCTTCCGGGCTTTCCAGAAGTATTGACCGGGATGACCAGGCAGGGCCTTTGGAGTTGGTGATGGAGAGTGAAACTGCATCTGAGCTTATGGTGGCAGTAAAAAAGCTGGATCAAAAATATCGGACTGTGGTATTGCTTTATTATTACAATGAACTGGGCACAAAGGAGATTGCCCGGATAACCGGATTGTTCGAGGGCACAGTAAAGTCACGGCTTTTCAAAGCAAGAAAGCTTTTGCGGGAAAGCCTGGAAACCGGGCAATGGGCAGAAGAAAGGGGGATATGCCATGAGTGAAAACCGAGATGAGCAGCTTCGTGCAGAAATCCAAAAACAGGTGGATCAGATCTTCTGGAGCAGGGAGCAGGCACAGAAGAATCTGGCAGAAATCCACAGAAGAGCAGGAGAGAGGAGTAAAATAATGAGATTACCGAAAAAAGGAATTATGATAGCAGCTGCAGCGGCAATTTTGGCAACAGGGTCTATTACAGCTATTGCGGCGGGAAAAATAGCATGGACTTCCAGCAGCACAAATAAGAATGAGGCAATTTATTCTGTGTCCGAATTGAAAAAGCAGGCAGAGGAGAAACTGGGAACCAATGTGGTTATCCTGGATCAGTTATCGGATGGAAGCACATTTGAGGAAGGGTATGTGACCCAGGTGAATGCACATGACGAGAACGGAAATGTGGTGAACACTTATCCTGAAATCAGCATCCATTACAGTGGAATGCTTAGTGTGAGCATAGAAAAAGGAATCGGTGAATCTGATAGCAGTAATGCACCGGATTATCATGAAAATTACCATGGAATTTCCATTTACGCCTCTGAGGACAATTATCTGTTCCTGCCGCCGGATGCGGAGCCTTCGGAGGAAGACAGAAAGCTTGAGGAGGAAGGAAAGCTGTATATCAGTTATGGAAGCAGCCAGGAGGAGCGTAAAGTATTCAGGTTTGTAAAATGGAGCTATGAGGGCGTCAATTATATGGTTCATGCTTTTGATGATAAGAGTGTAGAGGATTTGGTAGCGTTGGCGAAGGGTTATATTGACGCAGAGTAGAGCATGGTGTGAAATAGAAAAGGGCGGGTTTCTTATTTGGAGAATCCTGCCCATTTTCTATGGCCATAATTTTTAAAACTTTATTTTTTAGGCAGAGTTTCCTTGATTTCTGACAGAACTACAATTATAATTAACAATAACTCTCAAAATAATATAACAGAAAACAGGAGATACTGCCTTTTATGGATAATACGAATAAACAGCCGCAGGGAAACGGTGATAACGAAAACAACAGTAAATTTCCTAAAAACCAACTGATAATCGTGCTGCTTGCAGCGTTCATCACCTTTGGACTTGCAGGATTTATGCGCAGCTATATGGCGAACAAGGGGCAGAGGGAAATTACCTATGATGAGTTTGTAAAAGATGTGGAGCAGGGTGATGTGGAGTCTGTCATTGTGCGGAATGCTCAGATTGATATTCAGTATAAGGAAGATTCTGACAAATTCAATCCTTTGATAAAAGTGTACACCATTTCGATGGAGCGGGATTACAGACTGACAGATCGGCTTTTGGAGAGTGGTGTTGAGATTAAACGTGAGCGTCAGGATACGGTAGCGGTGCTGGAATCCATTGTAAGTCTGCTTCTACCCTTTATACTCCTTGTAATTATGATTAATTTTATGATGAAACGCATGGGCGGCATGGGGCGGAGCAATGCCAAGGTGTATATGCAGAGGGAAACCGGTGTGACCTTTGCGGATGTAGCCGGAGAGGATGAGGCGAAGGAATCCCTGGTGGAGCTGGTGGATTTTTTGCATAATCCCGGAAAGTATACTCATATTGGCGCAAAGCTGCCAAAGGGCGCGCTGCTGGTGGGCCCGCCCGGAACAGGAAAGACATTGCTGGCAAAGGCGGTAGCGGGGGAGGCTCAAGTACCATTTTATTTCCTCTCCGGCTCAGATTTTATGGAATTGTATGTGGGAGTGGGTGCGTCCCGTGTCCGTAGTCTGTTCAGGCAGGCGCAGCAGACCTCACCTTGTATTATTTTTATTGATGAGATTGACTCCATTGGCCGGAGCCGCAGCGGGTACAGCGGGGGAGGGGAGTCGGAGCAGCAACAGACCTTAAACCAGCTTTTGTCGGAGATGGATGGCATGGATTCTTCAAAAGGACTTTTGATTCTGGCTGCCACTAACCGGCCTGAGGTTTTAGACCCGGCGCTTCTTCGCCCGGGAAGATTTGATCGGCGCGTGATTGTGGATAAGCCGGATTTAAAGGGACGTGTAGATATTCTGAAGGTGCATGCAAAGAATGTGGCTCTGGATGACACGGTAGATTTACAGGCGATTGCCCTTGCCACCTCAGGAGCCGTGGGCTCTGATTTAGCTAATATGATTAATGAGGCCGCAATTCTCGCTGTGAAGAACGGCAGGAGTGCAGTAAGCCAGAAAGATCTGTTTGAGGCAGTAGAGGTTGTACTGGTAGGAAAGGAGAAGAAGGACAGAGTTCTCAGCAAGGAGGAGCGCCGGATTGTATCCTATCATGAGGTGGGTCATGCTCTGGTGAGCGCCCTTAAAAAGGATACGGAGCCGGTTCAGAAGATTACCATTGTTCCCAGGACTATGGGCGCACTGGGGTATGTGATTCATATGCCTGAGGAAGAGAAATACTTAAATAGTAAGGGTGAGCTTTATTCCCAGCTTGTGGTCAGTCTTGCGGGCCGGGCTGCGGAGGAACTGGTATTTGACTCAGTGACTACGGGGGCGGCCAACGATATTCAGCAGGCGACTAATCTTGCCCGCGCCATGGTGACCCAGTACGGTATGTCAGAGAGGTTTGGTCTGATGGGGCTTGCCCGTCAGGAGGATCAGTATCTGAGCGGGCGCACGGTAATGGACTGCGGGGAAGCAACTTCAGCGGCGGTGGACGATGAGGTGATGCGAATGCTAAAGGAAGCTTATGATGAGGCAAAGAACCTTCTGAGTGAAAATCGCAGTGTTATGGATCAGATTGCCGAATTTTTGATTGAGAAGGAAACTATTACAGGAAAAGAATTTATGCAGATTTTCCGCAGATGCAAGGGGATACCTGAGCCGGAAGAGACAGAGGCGGAAAGCTGATTCTTCCTTCTGCAGATTATGATGATACCAGGAAATTGAGAAGGGCAAAAGCAGTCTGCTGCTTTTGCCCTTCTGTCTGTTTGAAGTTAATGTTTGACTTCTGCTTTGTTTAATGCCCGCTCAATGGCTGAAAGCAGCACCTGTGAGGTGTATCGTGTCTCCTCAGAATAGGTCAGGTTATCCAGAGACTGGTTCTGACAGATTTGTGCGGTCAGGTGTTCCAGAGACGGCTGAACCAGAGGATACATGGTGGCGACGGAGTCGCTTAAGGGCACCATGGAAATGGAGTTGATCTGGTTGGAATCCACAGCTACCTCCACGTTGACCTCCTGAGAACCAAGGGTAAGGGAGACAGAGTAGACGCCTGGTATGTAACGAACCTGGTCGGAGGAGACAGGCACCTCCTTTTTCGGTCGGAACATGACGAACAGCAGCATTACCAGCAGGATACCGAGACCGATAAAGATGGCGGTATATATGATTTCTTTCATTCGCAGTACGACGATTTTTGTTTTGGAACTCATGGATGACCTCCGTACATGTTTGATATAATCTATTCTCACTGATTCTGTTTTATGATATAATGTCATCATCTCATTAAAATGAAGGCCATTAGCTTTAGGGATTTGAAAGAAAGGAGAGCTCTATGGCATTACAAATGATTCTGGGAGGGTCAGGCTCAGGAAAGACTCACTGGCTGTATGACACCGTAATTCACGGGTCTATGGAAAACCCCGGACAGCAGTATTTCGTGATTGTGCCCGAGCAGTTTACCATGCAGGCACAAAAGGATATTGTTGCCCTCCATCCCTGCCATGGCACTATGAATATTGATATTGTCAGTTTTGCCCGGCTCGCCTACCGTATTTTTGAGGAACTGGCAGTGGAAAATCCCCAGGTTCTTGATGATATGGGAAAGACTATGGTGCTGCGCAAGGTTGCTGCCGCAAAGAAAAAGGAGCTGACTGTGTTTGGAGGACAGCTGAATAAGGCTGGATTTATCGGGCAGATGAAATCCATGATTTCAGAGTTTTATCAGTACGGTGTTACCCCGGACAAGCTTCTTGAGATGGCGCCCCAGGCGGGCTCTCTTTTATTTCGGAGGAAGCTGGAGGAGCTTGCTCTGATATTTCAGGCATTTCAGGACTATATTTCCGGTCACTATATTGCTGCTGAGGAGGTGCTCGATGTGCTCTGCAGAGTGCTTCCGGAATCGAAACTTATAAAGAACAGTGTGATTGCACTGGATGGCTATACCGGGTTTACGCCGGTTCAGTACCGTCTGGCAGAGCTTTTTATGGTATATGCAAAGAACGTGGTAGTTACAGTAACGTCAGACCCGGCGGTCAATATGTATAGGAACCGGGGAATTCAAAACCTGTTTTATATGAGCTGTCAGATGGTTTGCAGACTTACAAAGCTGGCAGAGCAGAATGGGATTAAAAAGCTCCCGGATAAGTGGCTGTCCGCTGATATTCCGTGTCGGTTTGCAGATAATAAGCCGCTTGCTTTTTTGGAGCAGCATTTGTTTCGCTTTGGGAGCAGCGTTTATGGACAAACATTAAATTCTGAAATACAGCTTTATCGGGCATCGAATCCTTCTGGTGAAATTGCCCATGTGGCCCATCAGATCCATCAACTGGTGGCAGACTGTGGGATGCGTTATCGGGATATTGCAGTGATTACAGGGGATCTTCCCGGCTATGGCAGGGAGATTGTGCATCAATTTGAGAAAAGCGGGATTCCGCATTTTATGGACGACAAGAAAAATGTGCTGGACAATCCCATGGTGGAGTTGATTCGCGCTGCGCTTGAGGCTGTGCGTACAGATTTTGCCTATGAGAGTGTGCTTCGTTTTCTACGCACAGGGCTGGTGACCCGGGATGAGGAGCGGACAGACCGTCTGGAGAATTATGTGATTGCGTTGGGAATCCGTGGAGGCAGGCGGTATCAGGAAGCCTGGGAGCGGATTTATCCCGGGGCAGAAACATTAAATTTGTCGGAGCTGAACGCCTTTAAGGATGAGGTGCTGGCTCCTCTATTTGATATGCAGCAGGCGTTTCGTCAGGAGGCGTTTACAGTTGCCGGCATGGTTCAGGCGGTGAGAGGCCTTCTTGTGTCATGCCGGGTGGAGGAGAAGCTTGCAGCGTACCAGGAATATTTTGTCCAGCTGGGAGAGTTTCGTCTTGCCAAGGAATACGGGCAGGTATACCATATGGTTTCCGGTCTTTTAGACCGTCTTGAGGAGCTTTTGGGAGAGGAGAAAATTGGAAATAAGGAGTTTTCGGAGATTCTGGATGCGGGATTTGGTGAGACATTCGTGGGTGTGATACCGGCCACGGTGGATCGGGTAGTGGTCGGAGACATTACAAGGACGAGGCTGGCTCATATCAGGGTGCTGTTTTTTGTGGGGGTGAACGACGGGATTGTACCGTCACATAAAGACGGCGGAAGCCTGATTTCTGACAGGGAGCGGGAATTTTTCGGGAAGCACGGCATGGAGATGGCTCCGACTGCCAGGGAGGACAGCTTTCAGCAGCGGTTCTATCTGTATTTGATGATGACGAAACCTTCTGATAAGCTGTGTGTGTCTTTTGCCCGTGCAGGCGGTGACGGAAAGAGCCGCAGACCCTCCTATTTGATTGGGGAGCTGAGGCGGATGTTTCCTTCCCTGATTTGCGGTGAGCAGACGGCAGAGAACGAGACAGACATTTACTCGGAAGAGGAGGCGCGAGGCCGGCTGATTTACGGATTGCACCGGTTCCGTGACGGAGGGTTTGAAAAGGATGGGATTTCTTCGGAGCAGCGTCAGTTTTTGGAGCTGTACCGATGGTTCCTGCAGTCCTCCAAAGGAAGACATGAGGCAAAGCTTCTCACAGATGCGGCATTCTATATTTATGAAAGGCGCGGGATTGGTCATGTGGTGGCACGGGCGCTTTACGGCAATATACTGAGCGGGAGTGTAACAAGGCTGGAGCAGTATGCTGCCTGCGCCTATGCCCATTTTCTAAAATACGGTCTGGAGCTTTCTGAGCGCAGGCGCTATGAGCTGGCGGCGGCGGATATTGGAAACCTCTTCCATGACTCTATTGATTTGTGCTTTCGGAAGGTGAAAGAGGAGGGGAAGGACTGGAGGAGCCTTTCAGATAAAGAGCGTGAGCAGTTGGTTCATGTCTGTGTGGAGCAGATAACGTCAGAGTACGGAAATACCATTTTAAACAGCTCCTCCCGAAACGAGTATCTGGCAAGGCGGGTGGAAGCGATTACCCAGCGCACGGTATGGGCGCTTCAGCAGCAGATCCTCCGTGGGGATTTCACTCCAGCCGGATTTGAGGTTTCCTTCTCTGCAGCAGATAATTTAAAGGCGATGGAGATTGCTCTATCTGAGGATGAGACGCTTTGCCTGCGCGGGCGGATTGACCGGCTTGATTTATGTGAAGACGGAGACCGTGTGTATGTGAAGATTATTGATTATAAGTCCGGAAGCACATCTTTTGATCTTCTGGCGCTTTATTATGGGCTGCAGATGCAGCTTGTGGTGTATATGGACGCGGTGCTGGAGATGACAAAGCGGGCTTATCCGGGAAGGGAGATTGCACCTGCAGGAATCTTCTACTACAATATAGCAAATCCATTTGTGGATAAGGAGGGGCAGCAGGATCAGGAGAGTGTTGACGGGGAGATTTTGAGAAAGCTGCGAATGAACGGTCTGATTAACAGTGAGCTGGATGCAGTCCGTCATCTTGACCATACCATTGAGAAGGAGTCGGATATTATTCCTGTGGTACTGAAGGACGGTCAGGTGCAGGAAGGGAAATCCTCTGTGGCGAACCGGGAACGATTTGAGGCGTTGAGCACGTTTGTGCGGGAAAAGCTAAAGACTGCAGGACAGGAAATTTTGGATGGGGAGGTGGGGGTCAGACCGTATAAGAGCGGTCAGCGGACCGCCTGCGACTACTGTCCTTACCATGCAGTGTGCGGCTTTGATAAAAAGAGCTCCGGGTATGAGTTTAAGAGATGGAAGAACAGGAAATCAGAGGAGATCTGGGAGGAATTATGTCAGGAAGGGCAGTAAAATGGACGGCGGAACAGCTTCAGGTAATTGAGAGCCGCGGGGAGAACCTTCTGGTCAGCGCAGCGGCGGGAAGCGGAAAGACCGCGGTGCTGGTGGAGCGGATTATCCGTTTGGTGACGGAGGGGGACAGCCCCCTGGATATTGATAAGCTGCTGGTGATGACCTTTACCAACGCGGCGGCGGCTGAAATGCGGGAGCGGATTGGAGCGGCAATCGAGAAGAAGCTTGCGGAAAATCCCGATGATGAGCACCTTCAGATTCAGTCGACGCTGGTTCACCATGCCCAGATTACCACGATTGACAGCTTTTGTTTACATGTAATCCGGGAGCATTTTAATCTTCTGGACATAGACCCGTCTTTTCGGGTTGGGGATGAGGGTGAAATGCTGCTCATGCGTTCAGACGTGATGCAGAACCTGATTGAGGACCGGTATGCAGATGGAAGCGGAGAATTTGAGCGGTTTGTGGAAACCTATGCCCATGGAAAGAGCGATGCAGGAATTGAAGACTATATTTTGCAGGTATACAACTTCTCTCAGAGTAATCCCTATCCGGAAGCCTGGTTTGAGGCATGCCGGGCAGAGCTGGAGATTAAGACCGTGACGGACGACGGCGGAGAGCTGGAGCCATGGGTGGCGTTTCTCGTCGAGGATTTAAAGCGGCAGGCGGGTGAGCTGGCGCTTCAGCTGACAGAAGCCCTTTCGGTGTGCCGGGATGACGAGTATCTGTGCGCCTATGTTCCGATGCTGGAGTCGGATGTATGCCAGCTGGGGAAAGTCTGCGGTGCAAACGATTTTGCAGAAATTTACGGTTATTTGACCGGTATTGTGTGGGAACGTCTGGCCACAGTGCGCAGTAAGGATGTTGATCAGGAAAAAAAGCAGTATGTGACCGGCTGCCGTGACCGGGCAAAAAAGGCCGTGGGAAGGATGAGGGAGCTTTACTGTTTTGCTGAGCCAGCAGAGATGTTTGACGATATGGCTCATACCCGTGATGCGACAGCTATGCTTTTGGAGCTGGCAGAGGAGTTTGCCGGGCGGTTTCGTGAGAAGAAGCGGGAGAAGAACATACTGGATTTTAACGATTTGGAGCATGAGGCTTTAAGGGTGCTCTGGAAAGAGGAGAACGGAGCGCTTGTCTGCACGGAGGCGGCAGATGAGCTGAGCCGTCAGTATGAGCAGGTTCTGGTGGACGAGTACCAGGACAGCAATCTGGTACAGGAGGCGCTGCTTACTGCAGTTTCGGGAGAGCGGTTTGGTCATCACAATGTGTTTATGGTTGGAGATGTGAAGCAGAGCATCTATAAATTCCGTCTGGCGCGCCCGGAGCTGTTTTTGGAGAAGTATGACCGCTATGAGCCCTACGGGGAGGGCGAAGGAAGTGACAAAAAGATTGAGCTGCACCATAACTTCCGGAGCCGGGAGAGCGTGCTTGGCGGAATCAATGACGTGTTCTTTCAGATTATGACCAGGAACCTGGGGAATATCCGTTATACAGAACATACAGCGCTTCACCCGGGAGCAACGTTTGCAGAGAGTGAAGAGCCGGAGCGTCTGGCAGGAATCCCCCAGCTTCTTGTGGTGGATACCGGGGATGGGGCGCTGTCCCAGATGGAGGAGGATGCTGCCGATTATACTGCAAAAGAGATTGAGGCTAAGCTGATTGCCGCAAAAATCCGGGAGATGACTGACGATGAGCGGGGACTGTTTGTGTGGGATGAAACATATAATGGAACCGGAGGCTACCGGCCTGCACGCTACCGTGATATGGTAATTCTGCTCCGCAGCGCCGCAGGCTGGACGGAGGCTCTTTTGTCCGTTCTGATGAATGAGGGAATTCCCGCCTATGCCGAATCCCGAACCGGGTATTTTAATACGGTAGAGGT
This sequence comes from uncultured Clostridium sp., assembly GCA_947575275.1. Taxonomy (GTDB): domain Bacteria; phylum Bacillota; class Clostridia; order Lachnospirales; family Lachnospiraceae; genus Brotaphodocola. Next base: position 12,833 of record CANPMS010000001.1, read on the forward strand.
GGAGACGATGCTCAGTCTTCTGTCAGTGATTGATAATCCCATGCAGGATATTCCTCTGGCGGCTGTTTTAAAATCTCCGGTGGGAGAAGTGAGCGACGCTGAGCTGGCGCAGATGATGGCAGAGTACCGCGCCTTGGCACAGAAGGGACAGGACAGAGGGATTTACGGTGCAGTACGGCTTGCCATGGAGAAGGGAAATGAGAAGATTTCCCGGTGTATGAAGCAGATTGAGCGGTTCCGCCAGATGAGTACATATCTGTCTGTCCATGAGCTTTTATACAGGATTTACGAGGAGACCGGGTATTATCACTATGCTTCTGCCATGCCGGCAGGCGACATCCGCAGGGCAAACCTTGATATGCTTGTGGAGAAGGCGGCAGAGTATGAAAAGACCAGCTATAAGGGGCTGTTCCATTTTGTCCGTTCTATTGAGAGCCTGAAAAAATATCATTCTGATTTTGGAGAGGCTTCCACCGTGGGCGAGGAGGATGACACGGTGCGGATTATGAGCATTCATAAGAGCAAGGGGCTGGAATTTCCGGTGGTATTTCTGGCAGGAATGGGAAAAAAATTCAACCGTCAGGATCAGTATAAAAAGATATTGATTGACGCAGATCTGGGAATTGGAACGGAGTATCTTAATTTGGAGCGCCGTCTGAAAGCGCCCACCTTAAAAAAGAATGTTCTCAGGAGGAAGCTGGAGCTGGAGAGTCTGGGTGAGGAGCTGCGGGTTTTGTATGTGGCTATGACCCGTGCGAAAGAGCAGTTAATTATGACGGGGACTGACCGGTATCTGGCAAAGACCATGGAAAAGTATGCCAGGCTTCCCCTTGTGGACGGACAGCTTCCCTACACGATTCTCTCTGGCGCAGGCTCATATCTGGACTGGCTTTTGATGACTTCAGGAAGCGGCATGGTACGGATTAAGGTGACGGAAGTTCCGCTTGCGGGGCTGGTGGAGACAGAGATGAAACGCCAGGTTGAGAGCCGCAGCTTAAAGGCGCAGCTTGTTGAGCTGGATTTGGAGAAGGAGTATGATGTGGAATATGGAAAGGTTCTCCGCACCCGTCTGGATTACCGTTATCCCCACGCTGCAGATATTATGCTTCACACAAAGCTGTCAGTTTCAGAATTGAAAAAGCAGGGACAGCTTACGGATGAGGCGGAGAGTGTCCGTACACTGGGACCTTTGGATTTAAGCTGGGAAGAGTGGCTGGAAAGCCGGAGAGACATGGAAGCAAGAATCCTTCCGCAGTTTTATGGAAGTGATACGGCTCCTGACGGCGGTTCAGGAGCACGCCGCGGCACAGCCTACCATCGGGCTATGGAGCTTCTGCCCTTCCATAAGATGCAGGGACTTGATGATGTAATCCAGTGTCTGTCTAATATGGTGAAGGAGGGGAGATTTACCGGAGAGAACCTTGAATTAATTGACTGCAGGGATATTTGGAGCTTTCTGGAGTCCGGGCTTGGCAGCCGGATGCGTTTGGCTCAGGCGGAGGGAAGGCTTTATAAAGAACAGCAGTTTGTTATGGGGGTTCCTGCCCGGGACATGGGTGCAGGTGATTCTGATGAGATGGTGGTGATACAGGGCATTATCGATGCGTATTTTGAGGAGGACAGCCAGCTGGTGGTGGTAGATTATAAGACTGACCGGGTGAGCCGCGCTGCCACGCTTGTGGAGCATTATGAGCGTCAGCTGGACTATTATGGGCGCGCTCTCACCCAAATAACGGGGAAGCGGGTGAAGGAGAAAATCATCTATTCTTTTGCCTTGCAGAAGGAAATTTCCTGTGCTACAATAAAAAAATCTGTGGAAATTTAAGTAAGTGTGCACAGGCAGGAGGAAAGGATAATGGTAAAGGATCTGACGCAGGGGGAACCTCAGGGGCTTCTGCTGCGGTTTACCATGCCGATGTTTATCAGTGTGGTTTTTCAACAACTCTACAACATTGCAGATAGTGTGATTGCAGGCAGGTATGCAGGTGAAGATGCCCTGGCGGCGGTGGGGGCGTCCTACCCGATTACCATGATTTTTATGGCGATTGCAGTGGGCTGCAATATTGGCTGTTCTGTGGTGATTTCTCAATTTTTCGGGGCAAAGCGGTATGATGATATGAAGACTTCGGTATCTACGACTCTGATTTCTGCTATGGCGCTTTCTATTATTTTGACAGTGGCGGGTCTTTTATGCAGCCGCAGCCTGATGTATTTCATACAGACTCCGGAAAATATTTTTGAGGCAGGGAATTTGTACCTGAAAATCTACATCGGAGGCTTCCTTTTTGTCTTCCTGTATAATGTGGCAACGGGGATTTTTACCTCCCTGGGGGATTCCAGAACACCGCTGTATTTTTTGATTGGCTCGTCTCTGGGGAATATTTTGCTGGACTACTGGTTTGTTGCAGACTTTGGCTGGGGCGTGGCGGGTGTGGCGTGGGCAACATTTCTTGCTCAGGGCGCAGCATGTATTCTTGCGCTTATCGCAATGGTTTTCCGGCTTAAATCCGTGAAAACTGAGAAAAGCCCTGTTTTGTTCTCTGTCTTGATGTTAAAGCGCATTGGTTTAATTGCGGTTCCCAGTGTGCTGCAGCAGAGCTTTATCTCTATTGGTAATATTTTTGTGCAGGGATTGATAAACTCCTTTGGTTCTTCTGTGATTGCCGGGTACTCGGCGGCGGTCAAGCTGAATACTTTTACCATTACCAGCTTTACTACTTTGGGGAACGGGGTATCCAACTTTACTGCCCAGAATATGGGGGCGGGAGAGGTGAACCGGGTGAAGGAGGGGATGAAGGGCGGCATGAAAACAGGACTTTTTCTTGCCTTGCTGTTTCTGTTGGTATTCTTTGGCTTTGGCGGTCTGCTGATGTCACTGTTTATGGAGCGGGAGAGCGCGGCGGCGATGGCTGTGGGAGTGGAATTTTTGCGGATTGTTTCCCCGTTTTATCTGGTGGTTGTGATGAAGCTGGTATCGGATGGAGTTCTTCGCGGTTCCGGCTCCATGAAGGAATTTATGGTGGCGACCTTCTCCGATTTGATTCTGCGTGTGGCGTTATCCTTTCTTTTCGCAAGATTCTGGGGAACAACAGGCATCTGGATGTCCTGGCCGATAGGATGGATGGCAGGAGCTGTACTGTCGCTGTTTTATAGCAAGAGGGTTATAAAGCGGATAGGGTGTTCGACATAATACAACAAAAACAGTAGAAAAACGTTTCGGAAAATGGTAGAATGAGAATCGTTTTACAGGGAAAGAGGACATAAGATGAGAAACAATAATTTTTGGATACTGTTGCTGATGCTGCTTGCCGGTATCGTCCTTGGCAGCTTCCTTGGGAATCTGGCGCAAGGGGTCAGCGGGCTGTCATGGCTGAATTACGGACAGTCCTTCGGGCTTGACTCCCCGTTGGTATTGAATTTCGGCGTGCTGATTATTACCTTTGGGCTTTCCGTCAGGATCACGATGGCAAGCATTATTGGTGTGGCAATGGCCCTGCTGATTTACCGCTTTTTATGACATGTTTGATAAATCTGCTGCCGCAGACTGTCTAAGGCTGCGGTGGCTTTTCGTTTCAGGGAGTTCTGATGATGAGGATACAGAAAAAATCGATTCGATCTTATGAGATGGATATGTGCAGCGGACCGCTTTTTATGAAGATTGTGGCATTTGCCATTCCGCTTATGCTTTCGGGAATTTTGCAGCTTCTGTTTAACGCGGCTGACATTATTGTGGTGGGGCGCTTTGCCGGAAGTGAGTCCCTGGCCGCAGTAGGCTCTACTTCTGCGCTGATTAATCTGATGGTAAACGTGTTTCTTGGTCTGTCCATCGGCGCAAATGTGCTGGTGGCGCAGTTTTACGGGGCTCAGCGCATGAAGGATTTAGAGGAAACGGTCCATACGGCAATTCTTCTGGCGGTATTTGGCGGAGCGGCGCTGATTTTCCTGGGGATTTTCTTTGCCGTCCCGATTCTGGTGATGATGGGAACGCCTGAGGAGGTGCTTCCTCTTTCCGTGCTTTACATCAAGATTTATTTTCTGGGAATGCCTGTGACCTTGGTGTACAATTTCGGCAGCGCAATCCTGCGGGCAGTGGGAGATACCAGGCGTCCTCTGTATTTTTTGCTTTTTGCCGGTGTAATTAATGTAATATTGAATCTGATTTTTGTAATTGGGTTTTCCATGGGGGTTGCCGGTGTTGCACTGGCCACGGTTATCTCCCAGTGTGTTTCCGCAGCGCTGATTATTCAGTGTCTGGTACGGTCTGATGCGCCCTATGGTCTGCGGAGGGATAAGTTGAAAATTTCTGCAGAGAAGGTGAAGATGATTGTAAAGGTTGGTCTGCCTGCGGGAATCCAGGGCGCTATCTTTTCCATATCCAATGTTCTGATACAGTCTTCTATCAACTCTTTTGGCTCAGTGGCTATGGCGGGCAGTACCGCAGCCGCCAATATAGAGGGCTTTGTGTACACCTCCATGAATGCGGTGTATCAGACGGCGCTCAGTTTTACCAGCCAGAATTATGGCGCCAGGAAATTTGAGCGAATTACAAAAACCCTTTTGTACTGCCTTGGGCTGGTGGTTGTAGTTGGGGTGGCGCTGGGAGACGGAGCGGTGATATTCGGACGAAAGCTTTTATCTATTTATTCATCTGACCCCCAGGTAGTTGAATATGCCATGATGCGATTGCAGATCATCTGTGGAGTTTATTTTATTTGCGGAATGATGGATACGATGGTGGGTAGTCTGCGTGGACTGGGCTATTCGGTAGTTCCCATGCTGGTGTCCCTGACAGGCGCCTGTGCCCTAAGGGTGGTGTGGATTCTCACAGTGTTTGGCATGAGCCGGACCTTGGAGGTGCTTTATTTGTCTTATCCTGTGAGCTGGACGATTACGTTTTTGGCGCATGTTATCTGCTATATTGTAATCCGCCGCAGGATTGCCGGACGGCAGGCAGCCAACATAATATGAACAAGAAATCCTCCCAGGCAGACAGTGAGAAGATATAGAAGGTTCGTTATGTTAATGCCCAGGCTTAATGCAAGGTCGTGAAACACCGGCTGCGTGGAGGGATGGTAGGGTGAGATATAAAACATATCTGCCTGCCCGTGTCCCGGCGCCAGGATATTGATTGCCTCAGCGACGGCACAGCAGAGCACAAAGAAGGGCAGAATTTTGAAAAAGCCCTTTCTGCTTAAATCAGACCTTCCGGTAAGCCATATAAAGATACTGATAAAAATCAGTATCAGATGCCAGACGTAGCCGTGTATAGTCAGTGACCAGTGAATATTCCGGAAGCCATCAGGAACCAGGAGTGCGGCAATACCTCCTAAGAGTCCGAAATCCTGCATAAAGGTGAGAAGTATGGTTTTTGCGGAATCATTTCGGATAAAGGGCAGAATCAGACAAAGATACATGGGCAGGCTGCACATCTGGAAGGGGAAAAACCACCAGTCGTAGCTTTGCCTGTTTATGACAAAGTATAAAAACAGCTGCTTGTACGCCTCACTTGTAAGAAGCGCAATGCCGCATATAGTGAGGATATGGCTGAAGGTTTTGTCTGACAGGAGACGAAGACGAAAAAAAGTTGTTTCATTCATGGGAAGCAGTATAACATAAAGGTGAAAAAAGGGCAAGACACCAATAATATGGACTTGTCACAGAGGACTCTCTTCGCTATAATAAAACGAGTGACATGTTCAGAAAGTTTTACAGGAAAGGAAAAAATGATGATAAAATTGGAAAGAACCAGTGTCATGAACCTGGAAAATGCAATCCGGGGAGCCAGAAATCCCATGAACAGCTGGGGGAGAATGGACAGCTTTTATGATGAGAACGGTAATTATGTTCTGGGGCCCAACGACCTGGATTTGGCGAAGCGTCTCAGAAAGGCGGGAAGTGACCACCGCAAATATATCAGGCAGATCATTGTATCTGTTGACATTACAGCGCCGCTTTACTGGTGGAAAGAATATGATACCTATAAAGTGTCAACTGTGGCAAATTCCACCAGCACCATGCACAAGATTCATTCAAAGCCTTTTGAGATGGAGGATTTCAGTCATGACCATATGACGGAGGAGACTCTGGAGTTTATGGGGTCAGTGGTGGAGCGTCTGGAGCAGATTCGCTTAAATTATCTGGATACGAAAGATAAAAAACACTGGTACGATTTAATCCAGCTGCTGCCTTCCAGCTACAATCAGATGCGGACCTGCGCTCTGAACTATGAAACTTTAATCAACATTTATTATGCGCGGAGGGGACACAAGCTGGAGGAATGGCACACCTTTTGTGACTGGATAAAAACGCTTCCTTACGGTGAGGAGCTGATTGTGGCAAAGCAGGAGGAAACGGTTTGAAGTTGATTGTGGCAGTGGATAAGAACTGGGCGATTGGAAATAAGGGAAAACTTCTGGCACATATTCCACAGGATCAGAAACGGTTTCGCGACATGACGCTTGGGAAAGTGGTTGTTATGGGGAGAAGCACTCTGGAGAGTCTGCCGGGAGCGCAGCCGCTCTATGGGAGAACGAATATCGTACTGAGCAAAAATCCGGCGTATACTGTAAAGAGGGCTGTGGTTTGCCATAGCATAGAAGAAACGCTTAGGGTTCTGGAACCATATCCGGGGGAAGATATTTACATAATCGGGGGAGAGAGTATTTATCGGCAATTCCTTCCATTTTGTGACGAAGCTGAGGTAACATGGATTGATTTTTCCTATGAGGCGGATACATGGTTCCCCAATTTAGCTCGGCTTTCCGGCTGGGAACTGACAGCGGAGAGTGATGAGCAGACCTGTTTTGATTTGTGTTATACTTACCAGACATATAAAAAAATTCGTGAAAGGCAGAAGCAGGAGGATAGAGATGTATAGGATTTTAAGGGCCAAAGAGCTGGCTGATAAGATTTTTTTGATGGATGTGGAGGCGCCCCGGGTGGCAAGAGCCTGTCAGCCGGGAGAATTTGTGATTGTGAAACTGGATGAGAGGGGAGAGCGGATTCCGCTTACTATCTGTGATTTTGACAGGGAGAAGGGAACCGTGTCCATTGTATTACAGATTGTAGGGGCATCTACCCAGAGGATGGCTGCCCTCAAGGAGGGGGATGTATTTCAGGATTTTGTAGGTCCCCTGGGATGTCCTTCTGAGTTTGTGAAGGAAGATTTGGAGGAAGTGAAGAAAAGACGCTACCTTTTTGTTGGAGGAGGCGTGGGAGCGGCCCCGGTTTATCCGCAGGTAAAGTGGATGCGGGAGCACGGAATTGATGTTGATGTAATTGTGGGGGCGAAAAATAAGGAACTTTTGATTCTTGAGGACATGATGCGGGCTCAGGCAGGCAACCTTTATGTGACTACTGATGATGGTTCCTATGTACGTAAGGGTATGGTTACCGATGTGATAAAGGATTTGGTGGAGGTTCAGGGAAAGCGCTATGATGTCTGCGTGGCTATTGGACCGATGATTATGATGAAATTTGTGAGCAAACTGACAAAGGAGCTTGGAATTCCCACTATTGTCAGCATGAACCCGATTATGGTAGACGGAACCGGAATGTGCGGCGCCTGTCGTCTGACCGTAGGCGATGAGGTGAAATTTGCCTGTGTGGATGGGCCGGAGTTTGATGGGCATCTGGTGAACTTTGATGAGGCGATGAAGCGCCAGCAGATGTATAAGACCCAGGAGGGCCGTGAGATGCTGAAACTTCAGGAGGGTGACACCCATCATGGCGGCTGTGGTCAGTGCAAAGATTAACATTAACAGTAAACTAGATAGAATAGAACAAGGAATTGGAGGATGAGAACATGGACGTATGGAAGAGAGTTCCTGTGAGAGAGCAAGATGCAAAAGTGCGCGCGGCCAATTTCGAGGAAGTGTGCTATGGATATACGAAAGAAGAAGCGATGGAGGAGGCGAGCCGGTGCTTGCAGTGTAAGAATCCAAAGTGCATGGGCGGCTGTCCTGTTTCCATTGATATTCCTGGTTTCCTTAAGGAAGTGGAGGATGGCAATTTTGAGGAGGCTGCTAATATAATCGCAAAGTCTTCTGCCCTTCCTGCAGTCTGCGGGCGTGTATGCCCGCAGGAAACCCAGTGTGAGGGGCAGTGTATCCGCGGCATCAAGGGAGATCCGGTTTCCATCGGAAAGCTGGAGCGGTTTGTGGCGGACTGGTCCCGGGAGAATGGTTTTGTTCCAAAGGCAGTGGAGAATAAGAATGGGAAAAGGGTAGCGGTGGTTGGTTCCGGTCCAGCAGGACTTACCTGTGCAGGCGATCTGGCAAAGCTGGGCTACGAGGTGACGATTTTTGAGGCGCTTCACGAGCCGGGCGGTGTGCTGACTTATGGTATTCCGGAATTTCGTCTGCCTAAGGACACTGTGGTGCACACGGAAATTGAAAATGTGAAAAAACTGGGTGTGAAGATTGAGACTGATGTGATTATTGGCAAGTCCATCACCATTGATGAGTTGATGGATGAGGAGGGATTTGATGCAGTGTTCATCGGTTCTGGGGCAGGGCTTCCTAATTTTATGGGGATTCCCGGTGAGAATGCCAACGGGGTGTTCTCTGCAAATGAATATCTGACACGGACGAACCTGATGAAGGCGTTTCGTGATGATTATGATACTCCTATTGCTGCCGGCAGAAAGGTAGCGGTCGTGGGCGGTGGAAATGTGGCAATGGATGCGGCGAGAACAGCGCTGCGCCTGGGAGCGGAGGTACATATTGTTTACCGCAGAGGTGAAGAAGAGCTTCCGGCCCGTGCCGAGGAGATTCACCATGCCAAGGAGGAGGGGATAATTTTTGATTTGCTGTCTAATCCGGTAGAAATCCTCACTGACGAGAATGATTGGGTGAAAGGGATGGTTGTGAGAAGGATGGAGCTGGGAGAGCCGGATTCTTCCGGAAGAAGAAGACCTGTGGAGATCCCCGGTTCGGATTATATCATGGATGTGGACACGATTATTATGTCCCTTGGAACCTCTCCGAATCCTCTGATTTCATCAACCACGGAGGGGCTGGAAATCAATAAGCGCAAATGTATTGTTGCAGAGTATGAGAACGGTCAGACTTCAAGACCTGGTGTGTTTGCCGGTGGTGATGCAGTGATTGGCGCAGCCACTGTTATTCTTGCCATGGAAGCAGGAAAGAATGGAGCCAGGGGAATCCATGAGTATCTGTCAGGGAAGCGCGGGGAAGCGTAAAAACAGAGCATATTCAAAATCAACTGAAGTTTACTACCGGGTGCCGTAGAAAAGTCTGCGGCACCCGGTTTTTATTTATAGGAAGGAACAGATAGGAAATTTCAAGAAAAATCACTGGACTATTTCCAGATTTTGTGAGAAAATGTACATAAGTATGGTGTGATATTTTTAACAATTCGGAGCCTCCTTATTGTTAAAGCGCGTACTTCAGGACATTACATAGTTGAAAGGAGTTTTAACATGATTTATTCACATGAAGTAGAAGAAATGTGCACTGTTGCACAGGGCGTGCATCATGGCGCTGCTCCGATCCCGGAAGAGGCAAAGTGGGTACAGGCTAAGGAAGTGAAAGATATTTCCGGTTTTACACACGGTATCGGTTGGTGTGCACCGCAGCAGGGAGCTTGTAAACTGACTTTGAACGTGAAAGAGGGTATTATCCAGGAAGCGCTGGTTGAGACTATCGGCTGTTCTGGCATGACTCACTCTGCAGCTATGGCCGCAGAGATTCTACCCGGTCTTACGGTTATGGAGGCTCTGAATACGGATCTGGTCTGTGACGCAATTAATACTGCAATGAGAGAGCTGTTTTTGCAGATTGTTTACGGCAGAAGCCAGAGCGCATTCTCCGAGGACGGACTGGCAGTGGGCGCAGGCTTGGAGGATTTGGGCAAAGGTCTTCGCTCTCAGGTGGGCACTATGTATGGAACTTTAAAGAAGGGTCCCCGTTACCTTGAGATGGCTGAGGGCTATGTCACCGGTATTGCTTTGGATGCAGATAACCAGATTATTGGGTATCAGTTCGTAAGCCTTGGCAAAATGACTGACTTCATCAAGAAGGGCGATGATCCGAACACCGCATGGGAGAAGGCAAAAGGTCAGTACGGACGTGTTGAAGATGCAGTAAAGATTATTGATCCAAGACAAGAGTAAAGCGGGAAATTTTGCGCTACGCAGACGAAGCGGAGCGTAGTAAGCGAATTGATTGAAGGAGGAAGTCACTATCATGGCATTATTTGAATCATATGAGAGACGCATCAAACAGATTGATGCAGTATTGAACAGCTATGGAATTGTTTCGATTGAGGAAGCAGAGAAGATTACCAAGGATGCAGGACTGGATGTTTACAATCAGATTAAAGGCATTCAGCCTATTTGCTTTGAGAATGCGTGTTGGGCGTATACCGTAGGTGCTGCGATTGCAATTAAGAAGGGCTGCCGCAAGGCAGCAGATGCAGCAGCAGCAATCGGTGAGGGTTTGCAGGCATTCTGTATCCCGGGTTCTGTGGCAGATACCCGTAAGGTTGGTCTGGGCCATGGAAACTTGGGCAGGATGCTTCTTGAGGAGGAGACGGAGTGCTTTGCATTTCTGGCAGGTCATGAATCTTTTGCAGCTGCTGAGGGTGCGATTGGTATTGCGGAGAAGGCAAACAAGGTTCGCCAGAAACCGCTGCGCGTTATTTTAAATGGTCTTGGAAAAGATGCAGCTCAGATTATTTCCAGAATTAACGGCTTTACATTTGTTGAGACGGAGTATGATCCTTACACCAACGAGGTCAAGGAGACTTCCCGCAAGTCCTATTCTGAGGGACTCCGTGCAAAAGTAAATTGTTACGGCGCCAACAGCGTTCCTGAGGGCGTTGCAATCATGTGGAAAGAGAATGTGGATGTTTCTATCACCGGCAACTCTACGAATCCGACCCGCTTCCAGCATCCGGTAGCAGGTACATATAAGAAAGAGCGTTTGGAGGCGGGAAAAAAATACTTTTCCGTAGCTTCCGGCGGCGGCACCGGACGTACCCTGCATCCTGATAACATGGCGGCAGGTCCGGCTTCCTACGGCATGACTGATACCTTGGGACGTATGCACTCAGATGCTCAGTTTGCAGGCTCTTCCTCTGTTCCTGCTCATGTTGAGATGATGGGTTTGATTGGAGCAGGAAACAACCCGATGGTCGGAATGACAGTATCAGTTGCCGTTTCCATTGAAGAAGCGGCGCAGGCTGGGAAGTTCTAATTATACTTTGACAATTCACTGGTTAAAAATACTGGAAGTACCGTGGTTTCAAGGACTGCGGTACTTTTTTATGTTCAAAAAAGGAAAACGGAAAATTGTTCTGAGCAGTCGTGAAAAGTGGCAAAAATCGGAGAGTAGGACACCGGTAGGTAACAAGTAGGTAACACGGTACAGGTAACAGGATTTTGAAGGAAAAAAATATGAAAAAGCCGCAGCCACAAGGGTTACGGCATCTTTTCCATTTCCGTCCTCAGCCATTCAATATCACGCTTTGTATAGGTACTCTCTGTTATGTCCGTGATCTTATGGTCAACAAGGCGCTTTATCACATATTCATCTACCTCGGCCTTTTTAGCCATAGTGATGAAAGTTGTCCGGGGATCGTATGGGCGGTGATCCTCACGCATACTCAGGGCAGTCATAATTTTTGCGAACCGCCCGGCGTATTTGTCATAGGTAATAGCCATGCCGCCCTTTACAGCATCCGGGTCGTTAAAGAGATATATGCTGACGAGGCTGATTGCCTGGTCGTAGTTTTTCTGCACAAGGCTTTTTATACGCGGGTGTATAGGCACGACACGGTTTTTCCCGGCATCGGTTTTCATTCCCCCGGTAATGTATTGCTCGGAAAGGTTGACATCCTCAATCCTGAGTTTAGCGAGTTCCTGCGGGCGCCATCCCATATAGCATTGGATCAGAATTCAGTCTACAAAGCGGAAAGAATCAAGGTTTTTTCAGTTTGAAGTATAGTCAAGTAAGTAGACACAATTTTAAATGTCGTGCTATAATAAAGTTGTAACAGCAGTGGCTAATAAGATATAATCAATCCAGAAAGGGAAGAGGTACTTATTATGCCACAGAACTATTCACCTGAATTTAAAAAGAAAGTCATCCGCCTCCGTTTGGAGGAAGGAAGAACGATTCACAGTATCACCACGGAGTATAATATCTCCAAAGAGACACTCCGCCGTTGGTGCAATGAATTTAATAAAGAATGCCAAGCCCAAAGCCTTCAGGTTCCTTCATCTGCAAATGAAGCGGAAATTATGAAAGAAAATCTCCGTTTACGTAAAGAATTAGCAGAAAAAGAAAAGGAGATCCTGTTTCTAAAAAAAGCGGCGGCATTCTTTGCAAAGGAAATCGATTAGAGGCTTATCGGTTTATTGAACAATATCATAATTATTTCGGCGTGCGCTGGCTGCTCAGGCGTCTTGGCATCTGCCCGAATGCTTATTATAACTACCGGAAACACCGGAAGGCGGATTACTATACCCAAAAATCAGAGGTACAATCATAAATCCGGGAGATTTACCATGAACACAGGGGCGTGGATGGATACCGGAGTATGACAATTTACCTGGCGCCTAGAGGATAGTAATACAGTCAAACGACCATTCATAAATATAGGAATACGGAAATGCAACGGTTCTCTGTTGTGCGTCCAAAAAAGCCGGGGTATGGACAGGGCAGGCCGCACCCATTTACGGACTGTCCCGTCTCCTAACTGGAATTCTTCGTTTAGACTTTTTATCGTGCGTCCTTCTTCTAATATACAGTTGTACGATTTTCTTCTTGAATTCTGGCTCATAAACCTTGGTCTTTGGCATATGTAAACACTTTCCTTTACATTTCTTGAAGTATATCATTTATTTCCTATTTGGTGTTACAAATTTATTATACCAGCTCAACAAGGTTTACATGGGACATATCATGATTGACTTTAACAGGAGGTATTGCTATAATTTTTACAAAATATAAGTTATGACTTTTTATTTGGAGTAGAGAAAATGAACAGAGATCTGACTCGCGGACCAGTTATGCGCTCGATGCTGCTTTTCGCAATTCCTATGATTTTAGGAAACCTGCTGCAACAATGCTATAATGTGACCGACACCTTGATCGTTGGACAGTTTCTGGGAAAAAATGCCTTGGCTGCCGTAGGTTCCTCCTTTACATTGATGACCTTTCTAACCTCTATTCTGCTGGGACTTTGTATGGGCAGCGGAGCCTTGTTTTCTATTCGATTTGGTCAGCAGGATGAAGCTGGTTTGCAAGAAAGCATACATGCCTCCTTCGTGTTAATTGGCAGTGTGGCACTTTTGTTGAACGTTCTGGCCTTCGCCTGTCTGGATTTCATCCGAATTTTTCTCAGGGTGCCGGAGGAGGTATGGGGACTCATGCGGCAGTACCTGTCTATTATTTTCTACGGCATTGCCGCTACGTTCTTGTACAATTATTTCGCGTCATTTCTGCGGTCGACGGGTAATTCTGTTATACCGCTGATTTTTCTGGCTGTTTCTGCTGTTTTAAATGTGATTTTGGATTTGTGGTTCGTGCTGGGACTAGAGTGGGGCGTTTCTGGAGCTGCAAAGGCAACGGTGATTGCCCAGTATGTCTCAGGCATTGGGATTTCGATATATGCGTTCATGCGTTGTCCTCAAGTCCGGGTCATTGGCAGAAGATGCGGTGTTCGATGGAGTTGTGTCAGAGAACTTACTGGTTTTTCTATTCTGACCTGTGTCCAGCAGTCTGTTATGAACCTTGGTATCCTTATGGTGCAGGGTCTGGTCAACAGTTTTGGGCCAACGGTTATGGCAGCATTTGCGGCGGCGGTTAAGATTGATGCTTTCGCCTATATGCCTGTGCAGGATTTTGGAAATGCTTTTTCCACCTTTATTGCCCAAAATTACGGCGCTAAAAAAGCAGAGCGCATCAGATCCGGACTGAAAGGTGCAGTGTTTGCGTCTTTGTTTTTCTGTATTGTGGTATCCGGGCTGGTATGGATATTTGCCCGTCCTCTGGTAGCATTGTTTGTAGAGGAGGGAGAGGCGGAGATTATATTGGAGGGCGTTCGATATTTACGTATCGAAGGCACATTTTACTGTGGAATCGGCTTCCTGTTCTTGCTGTATGGTTTGTATCGGGCGTTGGGAAAGCCGGGAATGAGTGTGGTGCTTACCATTATCTCGCTGGGAACCCGTGTGGCGCTGGCTTATATACTCTCTGCGGTGCCGGCTTTTGGTGTAACTGGTATTTGGTGGTCGGTGCCCATCGGCTGGATTCTGGCAGATATGACCGGTGTGATTTATTATATATGTCGAAGAAAGAAGCTGATTTTCTGGGAGACTTAATGTAAAAATCCCGCCTGAATCCCTGTTAGGAATTAGATGGGATTTTATTGGTGTACCAAAAACTATCTATGGCATTGTATGTTGTCTGAGAGAAAGATGAATATTAAAACAAATCCAATTGATAAGCGTGTTTTTATTGACAAAAGTGAAAATCATAACGACACATAGGATAAAGTAAGCAGGCGATGGGAAAGTCCCGCCGCCTGCTTACTTGTCAGAAATACTTTTTGTTGCCCCAGAGGTTCGCCTTTTTCAGATCAAGATACTCGTTATAGGCTTTTTCCAGAATCTGTTTCTCATTGGAGAATTTCAGCAGGTGGTATGCCTCATAAAACTTATAGTATCCAGAATCGATGAAATGTTCTTCCCGTTGTGGTTTACTGTAATAGCTGTCGGCCATCATCAGATACCAGTGCACATCCTTCTCCACCATATCCTGGGGAGTATTGAAGGAATAAGAGCTTTTCCCGATATACTTAATGATACAAGCGCTGACTCCAGTTTCCTCTTTTACCTCCCGCAGCGCTGTCTCTTTGTATTCCTCACCTGCTTCTACAGTTCCTTTTGGCAGAACCCAGCCCTCATACTTATTTTTGTAATTCTTGTAGAGAACCAGAATTTTACCACGAAATATAACCACACCTCCACAGCTCGTTGCTTCTATCATTGCAAGCCCTCCTGGTTGCACAGTGCCAAAGGCACTGCGATGGTGTGTCACATAGACTGACTTTAGTATACCTCGATTTGCAGGAAGTTGCAAGTTGAAGTTTCCACATGGTAATGATATACTTTCAGATATAATGTAAAAAAACAGAAGGAGTGAAAAATTATGAAATCATCGGCTGAATTGCGCACTATGCTGCGCTCCATAGACCATAAAAGCTATCCTGCATACAAAGCTCTTTCAGGGGCTTACCAGTTCGGAAACTTTGTACTGGTCATTGACCATGTGCAGGGTGATCCATTTGCGTCCCCCTCGAGCCTCCATGTGGAGGTCGCCATGAAAAAAACTGGTTTTCCGGAAAAATATTACGAGAAAGACTGCTCCAGGATTGCGTTGCAGGACTATCTGACCCGTCAGTTTTCCAGACAGATTCAAAACTATAATTTTAAAGCGAAAGGCTCGGGAAAGAGCGGTCTGATTTCTACTACCACATGCGGTCAGGAGGTTCTGGACCGAAGCGCCTGCCAGATTGATGGCACAAAGCTGATTGTACGTTTTCATGTGGGCTTTCCGGCATTTGGGCGAACCATTGATGCAGGAGGTCTTGACAGAATTCTGTTCGACTTCCTGCCAAAATGCGTGGAAGCCAGTTTCTTTTTACAGAGACTTGATAAGAGGAAGGTTGAAGATGCCATTTATCTGGCTGAGGATCAGGCTGCCATGCGTGAAATTTTGCAAAAAGAGGGCATTGTGGCTTTTGTAGCTAATGGCTCAATACTCCCAAGAAAGAGCGGCGTGTCGAATCTGCCCATGAAGGATAGTGTACCTTTTGTATCGCCTGCTTCCATGGAGCGTACCTTTTCTCTTCCCCACCGTGGTTCCGTTACAGGGATGGCTGTGCCGGCAGGAATCACCCTGATTGTGGGCGGCGGCTATCACGGGAAATCCACCCTGCTGTCTGCGCTTCAGTTGGGCGTTTACAACCATATTGCAGGTGACGGGCGGGAGTTTGTCCTTGTAGATGATACGGCGGTGAAGCTGCGGGCGGAGGAGGGACGTCTGATTCGTAATGGGGACATTTCCATGTTTATCAACGATTTGCCAAACGGCAAGGATACCATATCCTTTTCCACTATGGATGCCAGCGGCAGTACCTCCCAGGCTGCCGGGGTGATTGAGGGTATGGAAGCGGGGGTGCGTCTGTTCCTGATTGACGAGGATACATCAGCCACTAACTTTATGGTTCGGGACGACTTTATGCAGCAGGTTATTGCCAGAGAGAAGGAGCCGATTACACCGTTTTTGGAGCGGGCCAGAGATTTATATGAGAAGGCAGGCGTCTCAACCATACTGGTAGCGGGAAGCTCGGGGGCATTCTTCTATATTGCGGACCATATTTTACAGATGGATTGTTACAAGCCGGTGGATATTACGGAACGGGTGAAAAGGCTGTGCAGTGAGCACAAGCCGCCGCGGATTCAGGCCCCGGACTTTGCAGTGCCGGAATACAGTCAGCCGTTTTTGGTTCAAGGCTCCATAAAAAGGGGGGATCGCACAAAAATTAAGACCTTTGGCCGTGATTCCTTTTCCATTGATCGGGAGACTGTGGATTTGCGTTATGTGGAACAGATTGTGGACTCGGAACAGACCATGGCGCTTGCGTATATGCTCCGGTATGCCATCGAGCAGGTAATCGATGGACGGCGTACACTGCGTCAGGTAGTCGGGATTCTCTCTGACACTTTGGAAAAAAAAGGATGGGAACCATTTTGCAGCTCTTATGTGCCATGCGGGCTGTCAAAACCCAGAGTCCAGGAGATTTTTGCATGTCTGAGCCGCTACCGCGGATAGACAGGCATGGATGCGGGGATACTTTTTCTGATAATGTGCGCCGCAGCGGGAGTCTAAGGTGCATGAAAGTATGAAGGGAGATGGAAACATGGGAGAGAACGGAGCTGAGAATAAAAAAACGGCATACGAGGAGCTTTCAGAATATCTGGAGCGGGCGATGGCGTTTCAGACTGCTCTGATTTTGTTCGAGTGGGATAATGAGACTCTGGCCCCAAAGGATGCGGGAGCCTATACTGCAAGAGTCCAGGGGACGCTCTCTGCCGCCTATCAGCAGGTCATGACCGATCAAAGGGTCGTGGAGCTGATTGGAGTATGCGAGCGGGAGTTGGAAGCAGGAGCTGATACCAAAGACATAAGCCTTTCTCAGGAAGAGATTCGGCGCGGCATTGTCCGGGAGGCAAAGGAGGAGTCACAGCGGCTCTCCTGTATTCCGCCAAAGGAGTACCGGGCGTTTCAGGAGCTGGTAAGCGCATCTGCCCGAATTTGGGAAAAGGCTCGTGAGGATCAGGATTTTGACGCTTTTGCGCCAACTCTGGAGAAAATTATCAGCTATCAGAAAAAGTTTGCCAAATACCGTTCAAAGAAGGGGCAGAAGCTTTATGATGTGATGCTGGATGCCTACGAAAAGGATTTTTCCATGGAAAAGCTGGATCAGTTCTTTGAAGAGCTGAAGGCAGAACTGGTACCGTTTTTAAGACGGATTATGGATAGCGGCGTACAGATTGATAATCGTTTCCTGACTGGGGATTACGCGGAGGATAAGCAGCGGGAGCTGGCAGAGTATCTGGCGGAGTATGTAGGCTTTGACTTTGACAAAGGCGTGCTGGACACCAGCGCCCATCCCTTTACCACAAATCTTCATAATCACGATGTGCGCATGACCACCCATTACAAAAAGCAGATGGATTCTTCTTTATTTTCTGTTATTCATGAGTCCGGACATGCAGTTTACGAAATGGGTATTGACGATGATCTGACCCAGACGCTTCTTGGGCAGGGTGCGTCCATGGGAATGCACGAATCCCAGTCGCGCTTTTTTGAAAATATCATTGGGCGCAGTGAAGCGTTCTGGATTCCCAATTACGCAAAATTAAAGGAGTTGTTTCCAGAACAGCTCAAGGGAGTGGGACGGGAAATGTTTGTGCGTGCCATCAACCGGGTGGAGCCGGGACTGATTCGCACAGAGGCAGATGAGTTGAGTTACAGCCTTCATATTCTGGTGCGTTACGAGTTGGAAAAAGCGCTGATAGAAGAGGATCTGGATGTGAAGGAGCTTCCCAAGCTGTGGGCGGATAAATATGAGGAATATTTGGGAGTGCGGCCAAAGAACGCGGCTGAGGGGGTATTGCAGGACATTCACTGGGCACAGGGCTCCTTTGGGTATTTTCCGTCCTATGCCCTGGGCAGCGCTTTTGGCGCGCAGATGTATGCTCATATGAAAAAAGAAATGAATTTTGACCAGCTTCTTGAGAAGGGAAAGATTGATATAATCAGGGAATATCTGCGGGAGCATGTTCACAGGTTCGGAAAGTTAAAGACAGGAAGAGAGCTTTTAAAGGATATGACAGGAGAGGATTTTGACCCGAAGTATTATATTGAATATCTCAAGGAAAAGTATGGAAAGATGTATGGACTTGCAGAATAGAGAAAGACATGGAAGAAAGTTTAAAATGTTGCAAGCAGAGCGGCAATATCTCATAGAATAGAACGACAAAGCGGAAAAGAAGCTGTTCTATGGAAAATCAGAAGCTGGAAAATCTTTTGAACCTCTCTCTTGATGTAAGCCCCCAGGAGCGGGAGCGATCTCAGGAACTGATGACGGGATTTGACCCACAGGAAAATACCTGGGAGCTGATTGTAAAATATTCCGGAGACCTTCAGGCAGTGCGGGACATGGGGGTAAGCGTGGAGGAAATGCGCAATGAGTACGCAATTCTGACTGTTCCCGAGCGCCTGATCGAGCAGGTGAGTGCATTACATCAAATTGAATATGTGGAGAAACCAAAGAGGCTGTTTTTTGTTACTGACGGGGCAAAGGCAGCCTCCTGTATTAATATTCTTCAGGAGACACCCCGTGGATTGACAGGGCGCGGTGTGCTGGTAGCAGTATTGGATTCTGGAATTGACTATTTTCATGAGGACTTTCGCACTGAAGATGGAAGTACCAGGATTGTGGAGCTGTGGGATCAAACCCTGGGAGAGTTTTACACGCAGGAGGACATCAACCGTGCGCTGGAGACAGGTAGCCGTGCCAGCGCCCGTCAGATTGTACCTTCCCAGGATTTAAGCGGACATGGTACTTCTGTTGCAGGAATTGCCGCCGGAGGCGGCAGAGGGGAGGGAGGAACGCCCTATCGTGGTGTTGCCTATGAGAGTGAGATTCTGGTGGTGAAATTGGGAACGGCCCGTCCGGACGGATTCCCAAGAACCACAGAGCTGATGCGCGCTGTGAATTACGCAGTGGGGAAGGCAGTGGAACTGGGGATGCCGCTGGTGATTAATATCAGCTTTGGAAATACATATGGTTCTCACGACGGCACAAGCCTGCTGGAGACATTTTTAAACGATATTAGCAATTATGGCAGAACAACAGTTGTGGTGGGAAGTGGGAACGAGGGAGCAGCAGCCGGACATGTGTCTGGGGTTTTGCAAAATCCGTCACCTCAGCAGGCGGGAGTGGGAAGAGAGGTGGATGTGGAGCTTTCCGTGGCGCCTTTTGAATCCAATTTAAGCGTACAGCTCTGGAAAAACTACACAGATCAGTTTGAAATCCGGCTGAAGGCGCCATCCGGCGAGGTTCTGGGACCGCTTTCGGAGCAGCTTGGTCCTATACGTTATCGTTACCGGAACACACAGGTTCTTGTTTATTACGGTAAGCCGTCTCCATTCAGTCAGGCCCAGGAAATCTATTTTGATTTTGTTCCGGATCAGGGGGATTATGTGGAGAGTGGAATCTGGACTTTTCTTTTCACCCCACGTAAGGTGGTGTGGGGACGGTACGATTTATGGCTTCCCTCCTCCGGAGTTTTAAACACTTCCACCAGATTTTTGAGCCCTTCTCCTGATACGACCCTGACCATTCCTTCTGCAGCGGCGAATGTGATTACCGTGGGAGCGTACAACAGTTTTTACAATTCCTATGCGGATTTCTCCGGGCGTGGTTTTACCAGGCAGACCCGGCAAGTAAAACCAGATCTTGTGGCTCCAGGTGTGGGAATTATGGCTACGGCGGAGGGGGGAGGTTATAAGTCGGTAACTGGTACCTCTTTTGCTGCTCCGGTGGTAACGGGGGGAGCAGCGCTCCTGGTTCAATGGGGAGTTGTAAATGGCAATGACCCGTTTCTTTATGGTGAAAAGGTAAAAGCGTATCTCCACCGTGGCGCCCGCCATCTCACGGGCATAACGGATTATCCAAATCCCATGGTTGGGTACGGTACCCTTTGTGTGGCAGACAGTCTGCCCAGATAAGGCAGAAGATAATTATTAGCAGGCAGAATAAAATTATTAATCTTTTTATTAAAAATGGAAAATTTTTCTAAAGTGCTTGAAAATGCAGGATAGAATTATTATAATCTATTGCATAAAGATATATTATGAAGAACTAGGGAATGATACCCAGGTTGTATAAACAGGTGGGGTCTGTTTATTGTTATTATACCAGTTGTTGAGAAAAGCACAGCTGTAAGCCTCGGGCAAACTGCCTGGTTTGCAGTTGTGCTTTTAGTCGGCATACAGTTTGTCCTGCAATTGGGCTTTTTTCATTAATATAGATTTATTTTTAGTATCTTGTAAAGGGGAGGAAACAATATGAACGCAAACAAAAGAATACTGGCCACGCTTTTAGTGATCAGTATGGTGGTGGGAATCACGCCGGTTCAGCCCATATTGGCAGCGGATGATGAAGGTTACGCCGTATGCAGTATGGAGGAACACACCCACACTGAAAACTGCTATACAGTACAAGGCTGGGAGGAGAGGGCCACGCCCAGCGAGGCTCAGATATTAATGTGTACGTTGCCAGAGCATATTCACACTGAGGAGTGCCATGCGGTGCAGGACATTCCCTCTGACAAAGAAGAAGGAACAGTGGCGACGGCAGCTAATACGGAGGCAATATCGGATGACTCCACTGACCAGACAGAGGAAACAGAGAATGAAGACAGTGAGATTGCCACGTCCTCTAACGCTGCAATTAGCAAAGATGAGCTGCAGGCTATGATTGATGCTTTGCCGGATGTAAGCGCCGGAAATTTTGCCTTGACAGACGAAAATCATGATGAGCTGCTGGCGAAGCTGGAGGCGGTGGCGGCTGCTCTTGAGGAGTTTGAGAACGAAGGCGGCAATGTGAGTGAATTGGATCTTACAAAATTTAATAACCTGCAAACGGTCTTGCTGGGGGGGCTATTGTACAGCGCCGGCAGTGATGCGTGGGCAGAGGCCATTGTGGAGCACACCAGTATCGAGGATCTGAATTTCGCAAAAGCGATAGCCGAATCCATGGAGGAATACGGAGGGTACACCGATGCGCATTTCACTTCTGCTCATGTTGAAGACACTTTGCGGAATTACCCAGGGGAGATTAATGCCAGGAATCGTGGAATTACAGATATAACAGGCGTTGGACTTTTATTAAACATAAGCGGTGAATTGAATCTGCGGAATAATCAAATCACCGATGTGCAGCCTTTGGGCGGAGTGGTGTTTCAGAATCCTGATTTTCGGCGGGTAGCATTTACAGAGAATCCAATTTCAAACTATCCCAGCGTTGGATATACCACTCCGGGTCTGCAAAATTGTGATGGAGATTGGGGCGCGCAATGGTCTGGTTCAGCATCCTATTTGTATGGAACCGTTGCCACACAGGATATTCCTTATAGAAAAACAACCGATTATGCTTATCAATGGGAGACAGCTCCCCGTATTCATCCGAATGGAGTGTTTCCGGGACAGCCGCTTTCCTTTGCTGATAACGGAGACAAGGCCACCCTTACCATACACAATGAGCAGAATTACAGGATTGCGGCAGAGTCAGAACGGATGAAAAATAAAAAGGATAGCGGAGCTTCAACAGATGAGCAGACATATACGGTCTACTATATGATGAATAATCACTTCTTTGCGCCTGTAAGCCAGAACTTAACCGCCAGAGTCGTGGGGGGAATTAAATTCACCAAGGTTAATGGCAATGGAGAACCTTTGCAGGGGGCGGTCTATCGCTTACTGGATAACGGAGGGGCTCCCGCGGCCGATGGAGATGGAAACCCGGTAGCAAACCAGACAACGGATGCAAACGGCATCGCTAAGTGGGGAAATCTTGCGCCCGGCACGTATCAAATTCAAGAAGTGACTGCTCCGGACGGCTATACGGTAGATACCACATCAGTGACGGTGACAGTGACCGGTGTTTCATTTGAGACCGCTTTGGAGGGCGGACATAAAAGCATTGAAACCAATCTCACGGCGGATGCTTTCGAACCCGATGATATAGGATTTACGGGCACAAGAGGTACCCTGATAGCCCAGCATCCAACCATTTCTCATAACGCCGGAACAAATGAGACTTATATCCGCAACGGTGGCAGCCCAATCACCACCTTAATCGGGGAGGTTATCCCGCAGGATGCTGATAAAGTGATGGTAAAAGAGGCGGGGTTGACCCTTTCCATGAATGGAACGAGTACCCAACCGAACAGTCTTGATGAAGCCAAGTCAGCTATCAACGCCCGTATTACAGGTAAGGAATTGAATGAAAGAGATACGAATATCACCCTGACTGGCAGCGTGGTATATCAGATGACTGAGGAGAATTACAACACCCCTGCCGGAACTGTCACAACACCGGATGGTACCGTATTGATTGGTGTGATAGAGGATAAACCACAGCCGGTGTATGTGCCGCTTTCAGCGGTGAAAAACTTTGAGGGCGGCACCCTTTCGGGGAATGATTTTACCTTTGAACTAAATGGCACAGATGACGCAAATGGATTAGTGGAGCAGACCAAGAAGAACGCTGCTGACGGTGTGGTTACGTTTGATGCGTTAAAGTTCGATGGGGAAGGTATCTATACCTATACTCTTTCTGAAACAGAGGGAGGCGATCCGGTCATCTCCTATGATACAACGATCCGCCAGGTGGAGATTACGGTCAGCCAGGCAGCTGAGGCGGCAGGCGGCGGTTTGAAAGCGGTTGTTAAGGTAGATGGGGTGGTGATGGGGACTCTTTACTCCTCAGGAACGACCCAAACCGATGGCACTATGAAAGCCGATTTGACGGCAATAGAACTTACCACATTTGCCAACAGCAAAAAGCCGGCGCTCACGAAAACCAGTGACAGAGATGATCAGAACCTTCATGCGGGAGATTCGATCACCTATACCCTGACGGCGAGCAATCCCCTGAATTCTGCTGCAACGGTTACTATTGCGGATAATCTGCCTGACAAAGTGGAGCTTGTCAGCTGGACATTGAATGGAGCGGAGCAGAACAGTACCTGGGACGGCAGCTGGACAGGGCAGATTCCGGCAGCTTCCCTGAATATTCCCGGTCAGGTGGTGATTGTCCTTCATTGTAAGGTCAAAGATGATGTGGTGTATAATCCGGGAACAACAGATGCTGAACGCAGGGAGAATGTTATTACAAACCAGGCATCTATGACTTATAATAATGTTACGACCAAAACAGATGTTCATACCAGCTATGTGGCTCCGAAAGTCTCTTATACAATGAATAAGCGCCGTGTAACCGCGGCAGACGCCTTTGGAGTTGGAACAGGTCAGTATGGCTTTTTACCGGGTACGAGTGGTGTGGAGTATGAGATTGCAGTGGAAAATACAGGCGATTTACCCCTGACGCTGCATGTGGATGATGAGTTTACTACCGGTTCAGACAACTTTACCAATGTGCAGATTACAGCTATTGAGGTGCAGGGGGGCGGCACTACGGCTGCCGGAGGCACGGATGCTGATGTGGTTTCTTCCTTTTTTGGGGGCACAGATCCCGTAGATGCTGCTGTCGGTGTGGATATGCGTATTCTGCCGGGAAAGACGGCTTTACTTACTGTGACGGCAGATATTGAGGCGGATGCCCCCGGGCGGTTGGATGATACTGAGCAGGATAATGAGAGCAACAATATTACCCAGCATGGCTATAAAAATACTGCTGCTGCCACAGGAGCCTATTCGGATGAGTGGATTCCCATCACCGTTACCTATGATGATGACGGCAATATTGATGGAATTCTCTCGGGTGCACCAGAGCGTTTCAGCAGCCAGGATGAGGGAACCACCATTCCTGACCAGTCTGATACGGCGTGGACGCCAGTGCAGCCAACGATGGGATATACCATACAAAAAGAACGAATCTCCCAAGCTCCTGCTAAGGAGAATAGCAACCCGACAAAATACGGCTTCTACCACGGTGATACAGTGACCTACACGGTGACAATCGAAAATACAGGCAGCCTGCCTTTGACGATGACCCTAGATGACAGCTATGGGCAAAGCACCTATTTTGACGATATTACTTACACTGCTGTTAATGGAGCATCCTGGAACAATAATGCTGCAGGGACGGCGACTGCCGTACAGCCGCAAATCACCATTGCGGCCGGTGCAACAGCAACGGTGACGATTACGGCCAGGGTTACAGAGCTGGCGGTGGAGAGTCTTTCCGAACAGCCGTCAGACAACGGGATGGGCTATCGGAACACTGCCGTTGCCTCAGGTGTGACCGCCGCCTATGACAGAGCGGTTACTACCGGCTACGATTCTACCGCAACGGTGAATAACGTTAACTTCGAGACAGAATTGGCAGACAATCAGGATACTGCCAATACGCCGGTACAGGTGGCAGTCATTTCCATAAGCGGAAGCAAGGTCTGGGACGATGAAAACAATCGTGACGGCAAGCGTCCGTCCAATATTACTGTAAATCTTCTGCGTGACGGCGCACCGTATCAAAGCACTACCGTAACGCCTGATGCAGACGGTAACTGGAATTTTACCTTTACCGATCTTCCAAAATATAAGAACGGCAATACGATTCTCTACACCTATACAGTAGATGAGACAGCCGTAGACGGCTACACCAAATCTGTCAACGGCACAACGATCACCAATAGCTATACTCCCGAGACCCTTACGATCTCCGGCAGTAAAGTGTGGGACGATGATAACAATCGTGATGGCAGGCGTCCAGAGGGCATTACCGTGCGGCTGCTTGCAGATGGCATAGAGATCGCCCATACTGTGGTGACACCGGACATGAACGGCAACTGGAATTACAGCTTTACAAACCTTCCCAAATACAGGGATCAGGGAACGGAGATACAGTACAATGTAACTGAGGATGCAGTCACAGATTACAGTACCGTGAAAAATGGCAATAACTTTATCAATAGTTATACTCCGGGGAGAACCAGCGTAACGGTGACAAAAGTGTGGGACGACAGGAATAATCAAGACGGCAGACGCCCAGCTGCGCTGACTGTGATGCTTTACGCAAATGGCACAGGTACCGGAAAGACATTGACACTGAGCGAAAGCAATAACTGGACGGACAGCTTTACAAATCTCTATACCCATGAGGACGGCGCTCCGATTGCCTATACGGTGCAGGAGGAGACTGTGGCGGATTATATGGGGACGATTGCGGGCAGTGCAGCTACGGGGTTTGTGTTGACCAACAGTTATACCCCGGAAAAGATCAGCATTCCTGTGACTAAGAGATGGGATGACGAAAATAACCGGCCAGGCAGGCGTCCAGAAAGTATCACGATCCATTTGCTGGCGGATGGTGTCGAGATACAGAGCGCCACTGTAATGGATGATGGCGGAGGTAACTGGGGCCATATATTTACAGACCTTGACAAGTATAAGAACGGTGGAACGCCAATCGTCTATACTGTGACCGAGGATAAGGTACCAGACTACAGAACTACCTACCCCCAGCCGTTTGAGATTGTGAACAGTCTGGTGTCCATCTGGGCACAGAATACTACCGGAAACACTCCCCTTACCCAAGAGATGGAGCCGGGGAAGGGCGGAACTATACGCGTGACCAATGGAGATGACAGCAATGACACGGCGAACGGCAGTATCAATACTGGAGACCATGATGCTGGGCGGGACTATGGCTGTACCATCGTTACGGGAACCCCGAAGCCGGGTTGGTATGCAGTAAAGCAGGATGTCACTATCAGTCAGAAAAACGGCAATACGCCAGGTGAACCTCTGACCATTGTGGATTTGCCAACTTACAACTATAAAGATGGCACGTTTAGCTTTGTAACCACAGACGGTGTAACGGTTTATGGAAAGCTGACGATTGATGACCACCGTGTTGTAACAGTAGAGATTACCAATCCGGATGGACTTCCAACAAATATTGATGTGGGTATCCCATTTATTAGAACCAATAATAATTCCTCTGGTGGAGGTGGCGGCGGCAGTCATACTGGCGGTGGAGGCAGCACTTCAAGCTCAGGAACGGTGATTACACCAAATCCCGAACCTCCGAGTACTCCAACAAGTCCAGTTGAGCCGGTCAATCCTGAAAATCCGGATGCTCTGACGACCCCGATTGAGGCGGTCGAGTCCGGAAATCCAAGTACTCCGACAGGCCTGGCTGCATCGGCAGCTTCTGAAATACCTGATGCTTTGCCGAAAACCAGGGATAATGGCAATAGGGACTTGTGGCTGTTTATGATGGATTTTTCCCTTATGGGAATAGGAGCTTCTTTGTTCTTTAAAAGGAAAAGAAGGAATATTGGAACCATGAGTTAAAAGTGATAAGCGCTCGAAAGGCGGTCTGACAGGAGCCATTTCTCCCGTCTGCCGCCTTTTGTGTTCAATAGCATAAATAGGAGGAGAACGTGACAAATTTAAGCACACTTTGTTATATAGAGCAGGACGGTAAATATCTGATGCTGCACCGGATTGTTAAAAAAAATGATGTTAACAAGGATAAGTGGATTGGAGTAGGAGGACATTTTGAGGCGGATGAAAGCCCGGAGGAATGCCTTATTCGTGAGGTGAGGGAGGAGACCGGATACACGCTCACCTCCTGGAAATATCGCGGGATTGTGACTTTTGTGTCTGGAAACGGGGTGACGGAGTATATGTCTCTGTTTACAGCTGACAGTTTTACGGGAGATCCCATTGCCTGCGATGAGGGGAAACTTGTCTGGGTGGATAAGAAGGAGGTTTTTCGCTTAAATATCTGGGAGGGAGATAAGATTTTTTTCCGTCTTCTGGAGGAGACAGATGCGTTCTTTTCCCTGAAACTGGTATATGACGGAAACAGTCGCCTTGTATCGGCAGCCCTTAATGGCAAAGAAATGGAGCTGCCTGATGGCAGAGAAAGTTAATTTTTCTCCCAGCATCCATTTTCCTCTAAAAAGTAGTTGATTTCTGCTCCTATGAACAGGATACAGATAGAAAAGTATACCCACAGCATGAAAAGTACGATTGCCGTCAGGCTTCCGTACATGTAGGAAAAGTTACTGAAGTTGGCAAAATACAGTGAAAATGTGTAGGAAAACACCAGCCAGCCGACAGCGGTGAACACAGCTCCCGGGAGCTGCCGCTGCGGCTTTTGCTTTTTCTTGGGAACGATGGTATAAAGGCCCACAAAGCAGGTGAGGAATATGGTGAAGGACAGCAGGCTGCGAAAGCTGATCAGATGGCGCGTGATGGCGCCAAGTATCGGAATCCAATGGATAATCAGCTTTTGAATCGAAGTCCCGAATACCAGCAGTATCAGCGAGAGTACGCATACAACCATAAAAATCAGAGTATAAAAAGAGCATACCAGGCGGCGGACGATATAGCTGCGCTTTTTTACTGTGCCGTAAATCCTGTTTAACCCTCTCTCAATTCCCATCATGCCGCGGGCAGATGACCAGAGTGCCAGAATAGCGGTAATGGAGAGAATTGTTCCTGGAGATTTCACGTACAGATCATCTATAATGCCGATGACGAGAGAATTCAGCAGGTCGGGCGTGATGCGGACCATGATGGTTAAAAGATCCGATTTGTTCACTGCCGGAATCATCTGAATTAAGGTTAGAAGCAGCATAATAAATGGAAAAAAGGCAATTACAATAAAAAAAGATGCCTGCGCCGCATATACGGTGATTTCATCTTCATTGTATTTATCCCATATTTTTTTACAATTTATGATTAGTGGTACCATAATCACTCCTGTTGCGTAATTTGTATGTTTCTGTGGTATTATTATACTACCATGACCCGTCAAAAATATCAAGGAAGAACAGGAAATCCTTGCAGGTGTTTTTTGAAAATGGTATACTGCCGGAAAGAGCACAGGAGAGTTCTGCCCTGGTAATATGGGATTTGGAGGAATATAATGAAGAAGCTGTTGCGATATTTAAAGGATTATAAACTGGAGAGTGTGTTAGCGCCTCTCTTTAAGATGCTGGAAGCGAGCTTTGAGCTGTTTGTCCCGCTGGTAGTGGCACAGATTGTGGACATGGGAATCAAGAGCCAGGATGTGGGCTATATCCTGAAAATGGGCGGCGTTTTGCTGCTTTTGGCGATGGTTGGCCTCATATGTTCTCTGACGGCACAATATTTTGCGGCGAAGGCGGCAGTTGGATTTTCCACAGCGCTGCGGAACGATTTGTTTGCCCATATTGGCAGTTTGTCATACAGCGAACAGGATACAATCGGAACCTCTACGCTGATTACCCGAATGACCAGCGATGTCAATCAGGTACAGTCAGGGCTTAATCTGACTCTCCGTCTGCTTCTGCGGTCGCCGTTTATCGTGTTTGGGGCCATGGTGATGGCATTTACAGTCAACGTGAAAGCGGCGATGGTGTTTGTGGCGGCGATTCCGGCACTGTGTGTGGTGGTATTCGGCATCATGCTCTTTAGTATGCCTCTCTATAAGAAGGTGCAGCGCCAGCTTGACAGTGTGACCCAGTCTGCCCGGGAGAACCTGACCGGGGTGCGGGTGATTCGTGCCTTTAACCGGCAGGAGGACGAGATTCGCAGTTTTGATGAGTCCAACAGTCGGCTGGTACAATTTCAGGTTTTTGTAGGTAAAATTTCCGCACTGATGAATCCGGTGACCTATGTGATTGTCAATCTTGCTATTATCACGGTGGTATGGATTTCCGGCAAGCAGGTGGACGCGGGGGTGATTACCCAGGGAGAGACCGTGGCGCTGGTCAACTATATGTCCCAGATTCTGGTGGAGCTAATTAAGATGGCCAATCTGATTGTATCAATTTCCAAGGCGCTTGCCTGTGCCAACCGAATCAGTACGGTAATGAATGTAGAAAGCAGTATTTCTGCCCCCCAGGACACAGAAGTGCGCCAAGGGCGCCCTCTGACGCCTGTGAAGGTGCAGTTTGAGCATGTGAATTTTGCATATAAGAATGCCAAGGAGGACTCTCTGACAGATATTCATATAACCGTAAAGCGGGGGCAGACGATTGGTATTATCGGTGGAACCGGATCGGGGAAATCCTCCCTGGTTAATCTGATTCCGCGGTTTTATGATGTGCGGGAAGGTACAGTTTTGGTGGACGGAATCGATGTGCGCAGCTATCCTCTTTTGAAGCTTCGTGAGAAAATCGGTGTGGTTCCTCAGAAAGCAGTGCTGTTTCAGGGGAGTCTCCGCGACAATATGAAATGGGGTAAAAAGGACGCTACCGACGAGGAAATTTACAGGGCGCTTGATATTGCCCAGGCAAGAGAGTTTGTGGACGGAAAAGGCAAGGGGCTTGATCTTTATATTGAGCAGAACGGTAAGAACTTGTCCGGAGGACAGCGGCAGCGTCTGACGATTGCCCGCGCGCTGGTCAGGGAGCCGGAAATCCTGATTATGGACGACAGTGCATCGGCGCTGGATTTTGCAACAGACGCAAAACTCAGGAAGGCAATCCGTGAGGAGACAAAGGATATAACAGTGTTTATCGTGTCCCAGCGCGCCACCACAATCAGGGGCGCGGACCAGATTGTGGTGCTGGATGACGGTATGGTGGCAGGTCTGGGGACTCACAGGGAGCTTTGGGAGTCCTGTATGGTTTACCGGGAAATCTGCCTGTCCCAGCTTTCCAAAGAGGAGGTGCAGTGAGATGGCAAAGCTTGGATTTGGAAAACATAAATCTACGTTAAAGAGGATTCTTGATTATATCGGAGTATACAGATGGATGGTGTTTTTGTCTATGACGCTGGCTGCAGTTACCGTTGCTGCGACCCTTTATGCACCGATTCTGGTGGGAGAGGGTGTGGATCTGATTATCGGTCCTGGCAATGTGGACTTTGGCGAGCTTGTGGAGATTTTGAAAAAAATCGCACTTGTTATTGGGATTACAGCGTTAGCACAGTGGGTGATGAACCATATTAACAATCAGATTACCTACCGGGTGGTGAAGGACATCCGCACAAAGGCGTTTAATCACCTTGAAAACCTGCCTTTAAGCTATATTGATTCCCATCAGTACGGAGATATTATCAGCCGGATTATTGCGGATATTGACCAGTTTTCTGAGGGACTTTTGATGGGCTTCACCCAGCTTTTTACCGGCGTTCTAACCATTTTCGGTACGCTGGGCTTTATGCTCCTTGTAAATCCGTTTATTACAGCGGTTGTGGTGCTTGTGACGCCGCTTTCCCTGTTTGCTGCCAGCTTTATTGCAAAAAAGACCTTTTCCATGTTTCAGCTGCAGTCTGAAACCCGGGGTGAGCTTACCTCTCTGGTAGATGAGATGGTTGGAAATGAGAAGGTGGTGCAGGCGTTCGGCTACGAGAAGAAGGCCCAGGAGCGGTTTGAAGAGATTAACGAAAGACTGAGAAAGTACAGTCTCCGGGCAATCTTCTTCTCATCTGTCACCAATCCCGCAACGCGATTCGTCAACAGTGTGGTGTACGCCAGTGTTGGCGTGGCAGGATCTTATGCCGCAATTTGCGGGTTGTTAAGTGTGGGTCAGCTCTCTGTGTTTTTAAGTTATGCCAATCAGTACACCAAACCTTTTAATGAGATTTCCGGTGTTATCACGGAACTGCAGAATGCGCTGGCCTGTGCCGCCCGGGTGTTCGGGCTGATTGACGAGCCGCCGCTCCCTGCGGAGGATGACGACGCAGTGGAGCTGAAAGACGTGGACGGCAGTGTGGAGTTGGAGCATGTGAGTTTCTCCTATGTGCCGGAGACTTCTCTGATCGAAAATCTGAATCTTAATGTGAAGTCCGGTCAGAGGATTGCGATTGTGGGACCTACCGGCTGTGGAAAGACAACAATGATTAATCTGCTGATGCGGTTTTATGATGTGAAAGGCGGATCCATCAGGGTGTCAGGAAACGACATACGCCATGTGACTCGCAAGAGCCTGCGGGCCAACTATGGAATGGTTCTTCAGGAAACCTGGCTGAAGTCGGGAACAATCCGTGAGAATATTGCCTATGGGAAGCCGGATGCCACTGAGGAGGAGATCATTCAGGCGGCGAAAGAGGCGCATGCTCACAGTTTTATTAAGCGTATGCCGGATGGATATGACTCGGTGATCTCGGAAAACGGCGGCAATCTTTCTCAGGGACAAAAGCAGCTTCTCTGTATTGCCCGTGTGATGCTGTGTCTGCCGCCTATGCTGATTCTTGACGAGGCGACCTCCTCCATTGATACCCGCACTGAGATTCAGATTCAGAAGGCGTTTGCGTCCATGATGGAGGGGCGTACCAGCTTTATCGTGGCACACCGTCTTTCTACCATTAAGGAAGCTGATATGATTCTGGTTATGAAAGCCGGACATATTATTGAGCAGGGAACCCATGACTCCCTTCTCCAACAAAAAGGATTCTATGCAGAGATGTATGAGAGCCAATTTTCGTGTTAAAAAGGATAGGAGGGCAGGTTATGAACTATGCAGCAATGAAACCGGTGGATATTGCAAATGGACCGGGAGTGAGAGTGTCTCTGTTTGTCAGTGGCTGCACCCATCATTGTAAGGGGTGTTTTAATAAGGAAGCCTGGGATTTTGAGTATGGCATGCCATTTACAGAGGATGCCCAGAAAAAAGTTCTGGACTGCTTGTCCCACGATTATATTGAAGGGCTTAGCCTGCTTGGAGGAGAGCCTATGGAGCCGGTAAATCAGGAGGGGCTTTTGCCGTTTATTAAAAAGGTGCGCGAGAGGTTTCCCGAAAAAACTATCTGGTGTTATACGGGATATGATTTTGATAAGGATATTATGGGACGGATGATGAAAAATTCACAGATAAGCCGGGAACTGCTCTCATTGATTGATGTGATAGTAGACGGAGAATTTATTGATGAGCAGAGAAATTTAAGTCTGAAATTTCGTGGTTCACAGAACCAGAGAATCATTGATGTAAAGCGTTCTGTTGAGGCAGGCAAATCCGTGTGGGCGGAGGAATTCAAGCCTGTTTCATGATTGACAAGAGAATGGTATAATGATAATCTAATAGAGAAAAAATATTGCATTTGATAAAATAATGGGAGGGACGATTATGAATAAGACAAATAAGGTTGGCCTTGGCATAATGACAGTTGCTGCAATCGCAGTAGTCGCCCTTGCTGACCCTGTTTACTATGCACTGTCTCGAGTGGGTGCAGCGGAAGGAACAGTTGTAACCGGTGAGGCAGAAGGATACGGAGGTGTGGTGAAAGCGGAGGTGACTCTGGATGCGGACAATCAGATTGTGGATTTAAAGCTGACCGGTGACAATGAAACTCCCGGGATTGGCAGTGTGGCGTTAGAGACGCTTCAGGCGGCAATTCTGGAGAAGAAAGGGATTGACGGCGTGGATGCAGTAGCAGGCGCCACATGGACGTCCAACGGTGTGTTTGATGCGATTAAGGCGGCAATGGGTGAAACAACTCTGCCAGAGGAGAGTAAGGATCCAGCTGAGGCAGAGGTAGAGGCTTCAGGTCTTTCTCATGGGCTTGGTTTTGCTTCCAGCGGGCGTCTTGGACCGGGCAAGGATGACCAGGATGTGGGTGTATATAGCATCAATGAGGTAGTGGCATATGTGCTCTTTGACGACGGCGGCAGGATTCTTGATTTGGAGGTAGACCAGCTGGAGATTGCAACTCCCAACTATGATGGGGAGCATATGCCGAAATTCACTGGTTTTCCAGGACAGAGCTACAATGCAGACGAGAATCATGATGAGCAGGTTGATACTGTTTTAGAGCAAACAGAGGATACTTATCTGGAACAGGTTGGCAGCTGGAAAACAAAGCGTGAGCGCGGCTCCACTTATAAATTGAATTCCGGCACCTGGGCAGATGAGATGGATATTTTTGAGGAAAAGTTCAAAGGAATGACTGTGGATGAGGTTGAAGCATGGTACGAAAAGTACTGCTCTGATTTAAACGGAAGACCTCTGTTTGGAACCCCTGAAGGGGAAGAAGACAGAAAGAGATATGAGGCATTTACTGACGCAGATAAGGCAGAATTAGATTCAGTCTCCGGAGCGACCATGTCTCTGAATGATGCCCACGGCAATATTCTGGCTGCAATCGTAAAGGCATACGAGAATCGCAGGATAGTAGATGCAGATAAAATTGCCAAGATTGGTCTGGGATTCACCAATACCGGGCGTCTTGGACCGGGAAAGGACGATCAGGAAGTGGGAGTGTACAGCTTTAATACCCAGGCTGTTGGCGCATGTTTTGACAGCGATGGAAAAATTATTGCATTGTATACTGACGTAATGGAAGTCGCAACTCCCAACTATGATGGAGAGCATATGCCAAAGCTTACCGGCTTTCCGGGGCATACCTACAACGGGGATGAGAACCATGACGGGAAAGTGGACACTGTTTTAGAACAGACTGAGAAAACGTTTATGGTGCAGATTGATAATTGGAAGACAAAACGTGAACGCGGTTCTACTTATAAATTGAATTCTGGCACCTGGGCAGATGAGATGGATATTTTTGAGGAGAGGTTTGCAGGTATGACTACGGATGAGGCAGAGCAGTGGTTTGTGAAGTATTGTTCTGATTTGAACGGAAAACCGCTGTTTGGAACCTCTGACAAGGAGGAGGATAAGGCGAAGTATGAGACCCTTACCGATGAGGAGAAGTCTGATATGGATGCAATATCCGGCGCAACGATGAGTCTTAAGGATCCCCATGGAGACCTTATTGGGGCAATCCGGAATTCCTGGGCTGTGGCGAAGGATACGAATATTACTGTGAGTAAATAAGATAACGGCACGGCGTCTGATGGCGTCGTGCCGCTTCTTATTGCCAAAGTAATCCATTATTGTTAAGCGTGGCTGCAGAGTGTACAGCCGGTGGGAGTTACAGCGCAGCCGCCCAGGGCAGTTTCCCGCAGTTCTGACGGAAGCCTTTTTCCCACAGAATACATAATGTCAATCATCTCATCAAGCGGAATCAGCTGTTTGATGCCGCTTAGAGCCAACTCAGCAGCTATCAGGGCATTTGCCACTCCCGAGGCATTACGGTTCTGGCATGGGTATTCCACCAGACCGCCCACAGGGTCACAGACTAATCCCAGCATGTTCATCAACACGGTAGAAGCAGCATAAAGACTTTGTTCCGGCGTACCCTGCATAAGCTCCACGGCGGCGGCGGCCGCCATGGCTGACGCAACTCCGACTTCGGCCTGACAACCGCCCACAGCTCCTGCAACAGTGGCATTGCGCATTGCAAGATAGCCGATTGCACCGGCGGTTAACAGTGCATCAATCAGCCGCTCATCAGAAATTTTGTACTCCTCCTGCAATGCCAGAAGCAGTCCGGGAACAATTCCGGAAGAGCCGGCAGTGGGAGCGGCCACGATTAAGCCCATGGAGGCGTTTACCTCCAGTACGGCCATGGCATAAGTAATCCCTTTGCTTAATACATTTCCGCAGATGGATTTTCCCTTGGAGAGGTGGAGTGATAGTTTTTTTGCCTCCCCGCCGATCAGACCGCCTATGGATTTTTCCGGTGTCTGAATCGGCTGTTTCGCTGAATTTCTCATGATTTCCAGCGTTTTTCTCAGCTTGTCATTAACAAGGTCGGCTGTGGTCTCTCCAAGCCCGCACTCTCGCTGTCTCATAATAGCTGAGATGGGAAGATGATGTTTATTGCATAGTTCAAGTAATTCTCTTGTGTTTTTAAAATTCATAGCATAGTTCTCCTTATGACTGCACGACCATCACTTCGTGAACATTATAATTTTCTGTCAGCGCTTCGGTGATGTTTTCAGGAAGCCTGCCGTCTGATTCAACAATCGTATAGGCAGTATTTCCTTTTGCTTCACGAAACAGTCGCATAAATGCAATATTTACATTGCAGTCGCTTAAGCATTTTGTGATATGTGCTGCTACGCCCGGTTTATCCTGATGGACCACAATGACAGCGCTGTACTCCCCTGTGAAATTAACCTCAACCTGGTTAATACGTACAATCCGCACTTTGCCGCCTCCGAGAGATTCTCCCCGTATGGTCATGGTCTGTCCAGACGTATTTGTCATAATAATATCCACCGTGTTGGGATGAACGTCAGTTTCCGTTTCATTTACTGTAAAGTGATACTCCAGACCGCGCTGCCGGGCGATGTCAAAGGAATCACGAATCCGTGTATCATCTGTATGAAAACCCATAATACCACCGAGAAGAGCCCGGTCAGTGCCATGACCTTCATAAGTTTTGGCAAAGGAGCCGTACAAGATAAATTCTACTTTTTTCAGAGAACCTTGAAGCATCTTCTGAGCCAAGAAGGCAATGATGGCAGTTCCGGCAGTGTGGGAGCTGGACGGACCAATCATACTAGGTCCCAAAACATCAAAGACACTGATAAATGACATTGGATTACCTCCTGATACTGTTTAATTTTTTAATCGTATGTTATAAATGAATTTTTGTCAATATGGATATATCTCCTGATTAATATGAGCGAAATTTTTTCTGTTTATAACTTGTCTTTCATGAATTGACTTTTCTTCATTTTTTCTTTAAAATATTATATTAGATGTTATTTTACATTACCGGGAGAATACCATGAAAAATGAAGAAGATGGGAAGGAGATTTAAGCAGTATGAAAAAATGGATTATTGCAATTATGGCGGCAATTGCCGTTGCAATCCCTGCACTGGCGCTGCTCATAACACTGCTGCTTGCTAAAAATGATGAGTACGCAGTTGTGGAGGACATAGCAGATAGTTTCCCCATTGCTGCCGAGGCTATGGATGAAAATCCGCAGTTTGCGCATTCGGATGGACCGTATGCGATTATTCATACAACAGCGGGGGATGTGACAGTGCTTTTATATCCTGCTCAGGCGCCAAAGGCGGTGGAGAATTTTGTTGGTCTTGCAAAGGAAGGGTACTATGACGGAAGCAGCTTTTACTATGCAAAGCGTGATGAGCTGGTGCAGGGGGGCAGACCCGCTGAGTTTGAGCGCTATATAGAGAGTGAACAGGCAGCACAAGGAGAGCTGGCTCCAGAGGAGATTAGAGAGCGCAGCTTTTTTGGAGAGCCGTTTGAGGATGAGTTTCATGATGATCTGCATCACTTCCCAGGGGCAGTTGCCATGGCCGGGGGTGTGGAAGGGATGGATAGAAATCTAAGCCAGTTTTATTTTCTGATTAGTGAGAAGAAGGAAGAGAATGAACTGGTGATTCCGGCAAACCTGTACATGAATGAGCTGATTCGGATGCGCTCTAAGGAGTTGAATGCCCGCAACAAAGAGAAGCAGATGAGTGAGGATGAGGTGGCAAAGTTTGAAGAAGAGCTGAATGCGGAAATCCAGAAAATTGGCACTGAGGGCGTACCGGAGGAGTATATGGAGCGTTACAAAGCGGCCATAGAGCAGTATAACCGTCTGGGAGGCTCCTGGAGCCTGGATTACAAGTATACGGTATTTGGTCAGATCGTAAAAGGCTACAATGTGGCGAAGGCGATGTCCCAGGTGAAGGTTGACGCCACAACGCGAAAACCCAAGAAGCCAATTTTGATTGAAGGAATTGAGATAGTGGATACGCTGCAGGAGTGATGGGAATGAAGTTTTGTGGCAGAGATTTTAAGGAAAACAGAGGAAAAAAAAGGGTTTGCAGAGGAGTGATGGCGGCTCTGCTGGCAGCAGTATTGCTGGCAGGCTGCGGACGCAGCTACTCCTTTGAAGAGCAGGCGTTGGATGGAAGCTATGTGTTTCCCACAGATGAATATTTGAAGTATCAGGGAGCTTATGGGCAGATGAAGGAAGCGGCTTCACGGAGCGGAATCCAGATTCAGATTAATGGGGAGCCGGAGGTGGACCGTTCTTCGGGACGATGCAATCTGATGGTTGGAAATCCGGCAGAAAATAAAGAGGATTTGAAAGTGAAGCTTACACTGGATGAGAGTGGAGAGCTTGTTTACGAGACTCCTGTTCTAAAGCCTGGAGAGCGTCAGGCCTATGTTACACTTGAAGTGCTGCCGGAGCCTGGGGTCTATCCTGCTACGGCGGAATTTCTTGTGCTGTCTGCCGAGAATGGTACGCAGACCGGTGCAGTGGAAGCAGGGGTTATGCTGAGTGTGAAATGATAAGATGAGAGATAAAAACTGGATGTCAGGAGGACCTGACAGCCAGTTTTTGCGCTAAAACTTTAAACGTTTCCAGCTTCTTTTTCTCGGCAGGCGACATATTTGTGCTGAGTACCGATACGAGCAGTTCTGTCTCCGCGTCAGAAAAACGGATTCCATTTTTATTGGCATCCACTTGCATTGTCAGGAAGGCAGGTAATACCTGTTCCTTTGGTAAATGGGAGATGCGTTCTGCCAAATCGGTTATGTAGGCAAGCTTTTGTGGGTTTAAGTGTGCCAGCCTGGGGTCTTGTTTCCAATCCTCCTGATTCATACATACCTCCTGTCACAGTTATCGCAGGTCAAAAGGCAGTTATACCCTTATGTGGGCGATTGCATTGCCTGCATCATAATCTGAAAATTTTCCAGCATCTCAATCATTTCCCGATCCTTTGGAGATGCGTATGGCTTGATTGCCTGAAACATCTCGAAGGCAGAAGTGTTCTGGGACGTGCTGGGGGACAGCCCCATGGCGGATAGTTCACCATCGGAGAATAGGCTCCGTGTGCGGTTTAGCTCCCGGAGCTTAATCAGCATGGAAAATATGCGTTGCTGCGGAATCCCCATATAAGGAAGCGCAGCTTTTACCATTTGCAGCTGTGGGTCCGCAAGCAAATAATCAAATTCTGTCAGCTTCAAATTTTTGCCTGAATCCTCATTCATAGATAACTTATCCTTTTCTTTTTAAAACAGTATATGCTTTGCTTGAAGAAAACATGCGAATTGTATGCTGCATATATTACTGATACAGGAGAGTGATAGAACAATGTCAACAAGATTAATAATAGATGGAAATGCAGTTTATGAGATTGATGAGGATTGTGAGGCTTGTATGAGGAGAAAAAACGAATTTCCAGGTCGTGTGTTTCGTCAGGAAAAGAGCGATGATGGAGAAATGAAAAATTACAACAGAGACGAGAAATAAAGAAATAAAGGTGAAAAAGACCCCTCGACAGGCGGGGGGTCTTTTTTTTCCAAACGTTTCTTATTTGCAACCGGACTTAACAGAAGCCATTACCGCCGTTGCCGCAGCAGCAGAGAAGCAGAATAATCCAAATCCAGTCGCAGCCGTTATGTTCGTTGCATCCTCCGCCACATCCGAAGTTGTTGTTGCCGTTGCCGTTGCCGCAGCAGCACAGGATCAGAATCAGCCAGATGAAGTTACAGCCGCTTCCACCTGTATTGCACTCGCATCCGCATCCACAGTTTGTTGCCGCCAAATCACTCATATGATTTCCTCCAAAAATTATTTACACTTAATCATATGTCGTTCAGCATGTCACAGTTTCCACTTTTTTGTGTAATAAGCGTACTTTTTTCACTATTCGCCCTGATACATGTACTTGATCAGACGCTCAATGTCTTCCTTTTGATGCGCCACCAGATCCAGCTCCTGAATAAATCCGTTGGAGAATATGGTTGCCATGGACAGATACTGGGATAATTTTGACTTTAAATTAATGCGGTCACCTTCGGCAGATATAAGCTCTACCGGCCCTTGGCATTCGTCAATAATTTTGAAGAAAGCATCTACGTCCCGAATGTTTTGAATCTTCATAACTGATTCCTCCGCTTCTATTGATTAATAGTTGACTGCCAGCCTGCTTACACATTGCCGATAGTATATAGAAGTATAGCAGTGTTTGAAAAATGAGGCAATTGATAAAATTCCCAAAAAGGCATTAGAAATTTTTCTATCTGAAAGCAATACTTATAAAAAAATTATGGAATTTTATGAAAATTACTACTTCTTTTTTGAGACGGATATGCTATAATGGGAAAATGCAGTAAATCAACTAAAATTACAGGTGATAATATGAATCAATATAGGAATCAAAGAACTTCAGATTCAGGTCTTTCCAGGGGAAAAGGAAACTCCAGAGGTACAAGGGTGACTTCTGCCTCCCCAAGGACAACGTCTTCTTCCCGCAGAACAGGGCGTACATCAAGTGCGGGAATAAACAATTTGATGAGAAACACTTCCGCCGGCAGGCGCGGCAGAAACGGCTATGGAAATGACCAGGACGGTTCGGATTTTATGAGGTTTGCCGTTGGCGGAGTGATTTTGATGCTGGCGATTGTCTGTATCGTATCTTTGGCAAAGGGAATGACAGGAGGCAAACCGTCTGAGGCAGAAGCTGAGACAGTTATGGAGTCGGAAACGGAGCTTCAAAGAGAAGTATCAGTAGATGGCATCAATATTACCGGAATGTCCAGGGAGGATGCAAAAGAGGCAATCATGAAAAATTATCCCTGGGCTATGAAGGTGGTCTGGCAGGAGAGAACCTATGAAGTGCCGAATTTAATGGAAGAGAAAATAGACAGTTTGCTCCAGGAGATTTTTATTGGTGAGCCGAAGGAGAGTTATATACTTGATACCAGCGGTCTCGGGGAGAAAGCTGCTATACAGGCGGCTGAAGTTGCAGCACAGTGGGATAAAGCGGCAAAAAATGGTTCTATCTCCAAGTATGATGTATCATCGGATAGCTTCCTGATTGGCGGGGCTGAGAACGGATGGCAAGTAAATCAGGAAATGATGGAGAATGAGATTCTTGCTGCCCTGGAGCGCAAGGATTTTGATGCTGTGATTAAGGCTGTTGTGGCTGAGGTGCAGCCGGAGATTTCAGAAGCGACTGCAAAGCAGAAGTATAAGACACTTTCCAGTGTCACTACTAAGACAACTGCAAATAACAGACGAAATACAAATGTCAGGCTGGCTGCGGAGGCCGTTAATGGTACAATCTTGCAGCCTGGAGAAGAGTTTTCCTTTAATGAATGTGTAGGAGAGCGCACTGAGGCAAAGGGTTACCAGCCTGCCGCTGCATACAGCAACGGCGAGGTAGTTGAAGAAATCGGAGGAGGTGTATGTCAGATATCCTCCACCTTATACAATGCAGTTCTTCAGGCGGGGCTTAAAACGACCGTGCGCCGTTCTCATACTTACGAGCCATCCTATGTTACTCCCGGAACGGATGCCACCATAAGCTGGGGAGGTCCCGATTATAAGTTTGTAAATAACTCTGATACGGCGGTGGGACTCCGCGCCCAATATTCCAATCAAACGGTTGTTGTATCGATTTACGGTATCCCGGTTTTGGAGGAGGGTGTCAAGTATACGCTGAAATCCACAAAGCTGAAGGATTTAGATCCGCCTGCGCCTGCTTACGAGGAGATGGGGGAATTAGAGCCCGGCGTGGAGAAAACGATCAGTTCCGGTACAAGAGGAAGTCAATGGGAGACCAGGCTTGTGGTTACGAAAAACGGCGAGATCGTAAGTCAGGAGGTAGACCATACGGTTACGTATAAAGGTCATGCCCCCGTAATCGGACGGAATACTTCAGGAACTGTGGCGGAAACAGAGCCTTCGGAGACAACAGAATCTTTAGGGACAACAGAGCCTTCGGATGCCACTTTGATTGAGCGTCCGCCGGCTTCTGATAACCAGACCACTGAGCCGGAGAGCGGTCAGTCTGTAACCGGACCAGATAACAAACCAGTTATATCTGATGGTCCTAGCGCCAATGGAAATTCCGGACAGAGCGGCGGAGTGGTGAGCGGTCATGCTCCCGGCAGCAGTGGGGGAAATACTCCGCAGACGACACAGGCATCACCAGCTCCCGTTACGCCGGGTTCCAATCCTAACACATCGCCATCAACAGAAACATCTGCAACGGATAA
This sequence comes from uncultured Clostridium sp., assembly GCA_947575275.1. GTDB lineage: Bacteria > Bacillota > Clostridia > Lachnospirales > Lachnospiraceae > Brotaphodocola. The sequence goes on from CANPMS010000001.1 coordinate 53,945, forward strand.
CCGTGTGCCTTCAGGGGGGCCGGGCAGTAATCTGCCAGTTGTCACTCCGGGTCCCGGAATGTAAATCAGCAGTATCCTGTTGGCACTTTTACCATATTACAGATGTATTGCATCTGGCATCCTAATCAGAAAACACAAAAGAAGAAGCCTTCGTATTATTGTGAAAGCTTCTTTTTTGTGTATTGCATGCAAAATAATACGTCATTTTCCGTTTTCTGGTTTGCAAATTGATCAAAAAGTTGATATAATGGTCTGCAGGTTGGTCTTTCTGTTCAGAGAGATTTAAGTTTCCGGCATCGCAGCCGGAGAACCACAGCCCGGAGGTTCATTCCGGGACAAGTATATTCCATTGTAGGAGGAAAATTATATGGCAAGAAAAATGAAAACCATGGATGGCAATCAGGCTGCCGCTCATGCTTCCTATGCGTTTACGGAAGTGGCTGCTATGTATCCCATCACCCCTTCTTCCGTAATGCCGGAGCACACGGACGAATGGGCAACTGAAGGCAGAAAAAATATTTTTGGCCGCACGGTTCAGATTACAGAAATGCAGTCTGAAGCCGGTGCAGCAGGCGCTGTACACGGTTCCCTGGCAGCAGGCGCTCTGACCACTACCTATACGGCCTCCCAGGGACTGCTTCTGATGATTCCGAATCTGTACAAGATTGCAGGAGAGCAGCTTCCGGGCGTGTTTAATGTATCTGCCCGTGCGATTGCAAGCCATGCACTTTCTATTTTTGGTGATCATTCAGACGTGTACGCATGCCGTCAGACTGGCTGTGCAATGCTGTGTGAGTCCAATGTTCAGGAGGTTATGGACTTAACCGTGGTTTCACATTTATCTGCAATTAAGGGTAAGATTCCGTTTATCAACTTCTTTGATGGGTTCCGCACCTCTCACGAAATCCAGAAGATTGAAGCATGGGATTACGACGAGTTGTCAGAGATGGCGGACTGGGATGCAATCGCGGAATTCCGCAATCGCGCGTTGAACCCCAATTATCCGTGTCAGAGAGGTTCTGCTCAGAATCCGGATATTTTCTTCCAGGCACGAGAGGCCTGCAACCCGTATTATGATGTGCTTCCAAGCATTGTACAGGATTACATGGACAAAGTGAACGCCAGAATCGGCACTAACTATAAGCTGTTTAACTACTATGGCGCCGATGATGCGGAACAGGTTATCATTGCAATGGGTTCCGTAAATGAGACCATTGAGGAGACCATAGACTATCTGGCGAAGACGACCGGAGCCAAGCTGGGCGTTATAAAAGTTCGCCTGTACAGACCGTTCTGTGCGGAGGCTCTGGTAGATGCAATTCCGGATACGGTAAAAAAGATTACTGTTCTTGACAGAACAAAAGAGCCCGGCTCACTGGGTGAGCCGCTGTACCTGGATGTGGTTGCAGCATTAAAGGGTACAAAGTTCGATGGGGTTGAGATCTATTCCGGCCGTTACGGTCTGAGCTCAAAAGATACCACTCCTGCTCAGATTGTTGCAGTATACAATAATACTCAGAAGAAGAGATTTACCATTGGTATCGTGGATGATGTTACCAACCTGTCTCTTGATGTGGGCGCTCCGATTGTGACCACTCCGGAGGGAACGACTAATTGTAAGTTCTGGGGCCTGGGTGCAGATGGAACCGTAGGTGCAAACAAGAATTCCATCAAGATTATCGGTGACAACACGGACATGTATGCGCAGGCATACTTTGACTATGATTCGAAAAAGTCGGGCGGTGTGACAATGTCCCACCTGCGGTTTGGCCATAAAAAGATTAAATCCACTTATCTGATCCGTAAAGCGGACTTTGTGGCATGTCACAATCCGGCATATGTGCGCAAGTATAATATGGTTCAGGAGCTGGTTGACGGAGGTACGTTCCTGCTGAACTGTCCGTGGGGTTCTGAGGAGCTGGAGAAGCATCTGCCCGGACAGATGAAGAAATTTATTGCTGACCATAATATTAACCTTTATACCATTGATGGTGTGAAAATTGGTATTGAGACCGGTATGGGGCCGACCCGTATCAATACGATTTTACAGTCTGCATTCTTTAAGCTGACCGGTATTATCCCGGAGGAGAAGGCAATGCAGCTTATGAAGGATGCTGCTCAGAAGACTTATGGCCGTAAGGGTGAGGATGTTGTTAAGAAGAACTGGGCAGCGATTGATGCCGGCGCCAATGGCGTGGTGAAGGTAGAGGTTCCGGAGAGTTGGAAGTCCTGTTCAGATGAGGGTCTGGATTATCGGGTGGTGACCGAGGGCAGAAAGGATGTTGTGGATTTTGTCAACAACATTCAGACTAAGGTGAGTGCTCAGGACGGTGATTCCCTTCCGGTATCTGCGTTTACTAATTATGCGGATGGCAGCACACCGTCCGGTTCCGCGGCTTACGAGAAGCGCGGTATTGCAGTTGATGTTCCGGTTTGGCATCCCGAGAACTGTATCCAGTGTAACTTCTGCTCCTATGTCTGCCCCCATGCCGTAATCCGTCCGGCGGCTATGACTGCTGACGAGACTGCTCAGGCTCCGGCTGGCATGGATATGCTTGATATGACCGGTATGCCTGGTTATAAGTTTGCAATCACCATTTCTGCCCTTGATTGTACGGGATGCGGCTGCTGTGCCAGCGTCTGTCCTGGTAAGAAGGGCGAGAAGGCTCTGACCATGGATAAACTGGCGAAGCATATGGGTGAGCAGCAAATCAGCGATTTTGCCCGGACTCTTCCCGATAAGCCGGAAGTGATTGCCAAGTTTAAGGAGACCACCGTTAAGGGCAGTCAGTTTAAGCAGCCGCTTCTTGAGTTCTCCGGCGCATGTGCAGGGTGCGGTGAGACTCCGTACGCAAAGCTGATTACTCAGCTGTTCGGTGACAGAATGTATATTGCAAACGCCACAGGCTGCTCCTCCATTTGGGGTAACTCCTCACCGTCCACGCCATATACCGTAAACGCAAGGGGACAGGGGCCTGCGTGGGATAACTCTCTGTTTGAGGATAACGCAGAGTTTGGTTATGGTATGCTGCTTGCCCAGAACGCAATTCGTGATGAGATGAAGGAGAAAGTTGAGACTGTGGCAGCCAGCGCAGAGGCTTCTGAGGAAGTGAAGGCGGTCTGCAGGGAGTGGCTGGATACCTTTACAAATGGCGCTCTGAATGGGGCGGCCACCGATAAGCTGGTTGCAGCATTAGAGGGTATTGACTGCAAGATTTGCAAGTATCTTGTGGCAAATAAGGCATTTTTGGCTAAGAAGTCCCAGTGGGTTTTCGGAGGCGATGGCTGGGCCTACGATATTGGATTTGGCGGTTTAGACCACGTTTTGGCATCCGGCAAGGACATCAATATCATAGTATTTGATACGGAAGTTTACTCTAATACCGGCGGTCAGTCCTCCAAGGCTACTAAGACCGGTGCGGTTGCACAGTTTGCAGCGGGAGGTAAAGACACCAAGAAGAAAGATCTGGCGAGCATTGCAATGTCCTACGGTTATGTATATGTAGCTCAGATTGCGATGGGTGCTGACTATGCCCAGACGGTGAAGGCAATCACAGAGGCAGAGGCTTATCCGGGTCCCTCTCTGATTCTGGCGTACGCTCCGTGTATTAACCATGGTATTAAGAAGGGCATGAGCGAGGTTCAGACGGAAGAGAAGCTGGCAGTTGAGAGCGGTTACTGGACTAATTTCCGCTTTAATCCGGCAGCCGAGAAAAAGTTTGTTCTGGATGGCAAGGCTCCGAATCTGGACGCATATCAGGATTTCTTGAAGGGTGAGGTTCGTTACTCATCTCTGGCTATGAAGAATCCGGAGCGTGCAACGGATCTGTTTGCAAAGAATGAGGCTGAAGCAAGAGCCCATTACGAGTACCTTACCAAGCTGGTTACTCTGTACTCCAACGATTAATTTTGTTCTGGCAGAAGACAGAGCAGAACAAAGAGTCCGGCAAGCCGGACTCTCGCGCCGGAGCGCGGTTGCCACAGCAACTGTTTTCCTTGAGCGCGAAGTGCGCATCCCCCGGAGGGTTTTGCTTTATAGGACGCAATTTCCTATAAAGTAAAATACAAGGCGGTCACTATCTGTGTGTTAATCCACATAAGGGCGTGACCGCCTTTACGTTTTTCTTACGGTTTAGAGGGGGAGATGGAAAAAAGCGGAAGGATATGGTATAGTCAGTAAAGTTGGAATTGTTTGAAAGAATGAGGGAATAAAGATGAAAAAAACTTGGACTATCGGTTGTCTGACAGCTTTTTTTGTTTTGCAGGTTATGGCAGCTCCGGCTTATGGGAAGCTTCCAGAGCGTTTGACCGTACACAATGGACAGTTTGTCCGTGCCAATGGCTCTCCAATCGAGGGCGCTGTGGCAAAGGGGATTACTGTGTCAAAGTATCAGAACAGAGCCGGAGATATTGATTGGGGGAAAGCTGCGTTGGATGGTGTCAGCTTTGCCATGGTTCGTCTGGGATACCACAATGATTTGGATCCCTATTTTGATGAAAATATGAAGAATGCCACGGCAAATGGTATCCGTGTGGGAGTATTCCTTTATACTCAGGCGATGGATGTGAAGACGGCTCGGGAGGAGGCGCAGTATGTCCTGGAAAAAATTAAGGATTATCCTGTTGCTTATCCGGTTGCTTATGATGTAGAATCTCAATATTTGCTGGATATGGGTAAGACTCCCCGGGAGATTGCAGATCAGGCGAATGCTTTTTGCCAGGTAATCGCAGATGCCGGGTATCGTCCGATTGTTTATGGTAATAATCGATGGCTGACCAGCCATATAGACACAGAGCGAATTCCCTATGACATCTGGTATGCCAGATATGAGACTTCGGTAAATGAATATCCTAACAGAACCATTTGGCAGTATACGGATGCGGGAAGCGTAGATGGAGTTGCGGGTGATGTCTGTATTGAGATTTCTTTTGTGGATTACACGCAGCTTTTTGCCGGCACTGGATGGCGCCCGATTAACGGAAGCTGGTATTATTACAGAGATTACGAAAAGCAGACAGGGTGGCTGGAGTTGGAGGGACAGTGGTATTATTTAAATTCCGATGGGCGTATGGCTGCCGACTGTACGATGGAGATTGACGGAATTCCCTATAAGTTTGGTACAGATGGAGTGATGGCAGATGTGCCGTGAGTTTCCCGGAGCCGATCTGACCTTATCTCGCCAGGGCCCCCAGCAGTCCGTAGGACAAAAAGGACATAATGATTGTGGCGATGGTGATGCCAAGGAGAATGGCAGCAATGGCCTTCCAGAATTTCATGTGAAGAAGCGCAGCTACCAGTGAGCCGGTCCAGGCTCCGGTGCCGGGCAGCGGGATTCCTACAAAGAGCATCAGCCCGATAAATCCATAGGCTTCAATCTGCCCTTTATTCTTATCAGCTTTCTGACGCAGCCAGAGTGCAATTTTGCACAGTCCGGGAACGGTCTCCATCCAGTTAAGGGCGTTTTCAATCAAAAGCAGGATAAAAGGAATCGGCAGCAGGTTTCCAATGATGCAGATGGGGATTGCTCTCAGGATTGGCACGTTTAAAAGGGCAGGGGACGCTGCCAGCAGTCCTCCCCGCAGTTCTAAAATTGGAATCATGGAAATGATAAAAATAATCAGCTCGCCGGACAGTGTTCCGCCCAGAGATGATGTCAGTCCTTGTACCAGGGAATCAGTCATAGTTTTCTCCTTTTCTCCTTGATTAGGGGGTGCGCTTTTCAGCCGCGGTTTTCTGGCTGCGCGAATTAAATTCATTATATTCGATAGCACGGAAGAATTCAATCACTATTGAGTATCTTTTGTCTAAAAATACTATGTTGCTTTATGGGGAAATATAATAATATATTATTAATAAAGCAGAGAGGGGCACATACATGAGTGAGGTACAGCGAAAATCCCATAAGAAGACCTGGGGAAAGCTGCTCCGAATCATATTTGGACGGACAGCTTTTGTCATTCTGGCGCTGCTGCTTCAGTTTCTGGCGCTGCTGACTGCATTCCAATGGCTTAATGAACATGTGTTTTATGTGTATGGAGGATTCACCGTTCTTAGCGCTATTGTGGTGATTTATATTATTAATAAGAACCAAAATCCGTCCTATCAGCTTTCCTGGATTATTCCGGTTTTGCTGTTTCCGGTGTTTGGGGCTTTGTTTTACTTGTTTCTGGAGATACAGCCAGGTGCCAGGGGCATTGCCAGGCGATTAAAAAAGATCATTCATGAGACAGAGCCTTATCTTAAGCAGGATGAAACAGTGATGGAACGGCTTTACCGAAGCAGCCGGGGGAATGCCCATCTTGCCTGGTATATGGGAAATTATGGCGGTTATCCGATCTATGACAGAACCTATGTGGAGTATTTCCCTCTGGGAGATGATATGTACCCCCGGTTTTTAGAGGAGCTTCGTCAGGCACAGCGTTATATCTTCATGGAGTATTTTATCGTGGAGGATGGGCAGATGTGGGGCAGCGTGCTGGAAATTTTAAAAGAGAAGGCAGCTCATGGCGTGGAGGTGCGGTTCATGTATGACGGCATGTGCAGCTTAAGGCTGCTTCCTCACGGCTATCCGAAATGGCTGGAAAAGTATGGGATCCGCTGTAAGATGTTCTCTCCGGTGCGCCCGGCAATTTCATCCTATCAGAACAACAGGGATCACAGAAAGATTACAGTGATTGACGGTCATACGGCTTTCACAGGAGGCATTAATCTGGCTGACGAATACATCAACCGGCGTGAAAGGTTCGGTCACTGGAAGGATACTGCTGTTCTCCTGAAGGGGGAGGCGGTAAACAGCTTTCTTATGATGTTCCTTCAGATGTGGAATATTTCGGAGCGGGAGAAGGAGGATTATACCAGATACCTGAAGAGCTGTGACTATTGTTTCCCGCCCGATTTAAATATGGACGGATATGTGATGCCCTATGGAGACAGCCCTCTTGACGATGAGCCGGTGGGGAAGTATGTGTATATGGATATTCTCAATGAGGCCAGATACTATGTGCATATTATGACGCCATATCTGATTCTTGACAGTGATATGATTACTTCTATAACATTTGCGGCGAAACGGGGAATCCAGGTCATCATTATCATGCCGCATATACCAGACAAGGTATATGCGTATCTTTTGGCGCGTTCCTATTATGCTGAACTTATGCGTGCGGGTGTGAAGATTTACGAGTATACGCCGGGCTTTATCCATGCCAAGGTGTTTACCTGTGATGACACGAAGGCGGTTGTTGGTTCCATCAACTTGGATTACCGGAGCCTTTATCTTCACTTTGAGTGTGCAGCGTATTTGTATCTGAATCAGGCAGTGTATCACGCAGAGCAGGATTTCCAGGAAACCCTGTTAAAGTGTCAGGAGATTACTTTGGAAGACTGCCGCAGGTATCCGCTTCCCAAAAAGGCTGCAGGTAAGGTTTTGAGACTGTTTTCGCCTTTAATGTAAAGCTTTCTCATGTAACTTTTTGCATAAAAGCGCTTTTCGTGTGCAGACTAAAGAAAAATGGCATTGGAAAAGGAGAGTAAGGAAATGGCAGACGAGAAGGAGACAGGCAGGGAAGTAAAGAAGGCGCAGGAGGAGATTGATGAGAAGGAGAACCAGAAGCTGGAGGATTATGGACAACTGACCCTTGACGGGAACAGGAGAGACCGGAAAATTCACCTGCTCTCGATTATCGGCGAGGTTGAGGGACATGAGAATTTGTCCAGCAACGCTAAGGCGACAAAGTACGATCATGTGCTTCCACAGCTTGCAAAGCTGGAAGATGATGACAGTGTTGAAGGGCTTTTGGTGCTGCTGAACACCTCGGGCGGAGATGTTGACGCGGGGCTTGCGATTGCGGAGATGATTGCATCTTTAAGTATGCCGACGGTGTCCCTGGTGCTTGGGGGCAGCCACTCCATCGGAGTGCCTCTGGCAGTCTCTACGGATTATTCCTTCATTGTACCTACCGGTACCATGATGGTGCATCCGGTGCGCATGAGCGGAACGGTAATTGGTGCGTCCCAGACCTATGAATATTTTGATATGATTCAGGACCGAATCCTCACTTTTATCAGCACCCATTCAAAAATTGCCTACGACCAGGTGAAGCGGCTGATGTTGAATACGGAGATGCTTACCCGGGATCTTGGAACGGTGCTGGTGGGGGAGCAGACAGTGAAGGAGGGGCTGATTGATGAGGTGGGAGGAATTCAGGAGGCATTAAAAAAACTGTATGACATGATTGATAAGGCTTAATTCCTTTCACTTGCATTTCACGACATTTTTTTGTATACTTGTCTCAATGGGAAAGAGGAGGCAGGCATTCGTGGCAGCAAGCAATAAGAAAACGACGAATTCAGGACGAAACAGTAAGAAGAACGCAGGGAAGCCGGGAAGACCGCGGAAGTCTTCTGCGCCGATGAAGGAGCCGGAGAGTTTTATCCGCTCTGAGGTGACCATTATTCTGTCCTTTGCGGCAGCAGTTCTTCTGTTTTTAAGCAACTTTCACCTGTGCGGTGTGGCAGGTGATTTTTTGCGTGGGTTGCAGCTTGGCGTGTTCGGTATGGCAGGCTTTGCATTCCCGCTTTTACTTTTTCTGGGTATCTGCTTTTATTTATCCAATCGTGGGAATGCTGCGGCGATGCTCAAGTTGGCGGCTGCCGTGGCAGCGTTTTTGACACTGTGCGGTTTTGCACAGCTTCTTTTTGGTCGTGGGGTGGAGGAGGAACAGGGTATTTTTGAGTGCTATCGGCTTTCTTCAGCCGGAGGAATGGGTGGGGGGCTTGTGGGCGGCGCCATCTGTGTGGCGCTGAAATTCTTTCTGGGAACCATGGGAGCTTATCTGGTGCTTGGAGTGTGTTTTATTATCAGCGCAGTGTGTATCACGGAGCGTTCTTTTGTGAGAGCGGTAAAGAAAAAAAGCGATGCAGCATATCAGTACGCCAGAGAAGATATGGATAGGCGCCGGGAGAGGCAGGAGGAAAAAAGGCGGCTTCGCGCCGAGCAGAAGGTACGCGGCGTGAATCTTGACTCCACAGACTTGTGGGCGGAGGAGCTGAATGGTGAGGGGGAGGAGGATTACGAAGGCTATGAAGAGTATGCAGAAGAATATCCCGAGTATGTGAAGAGCAGTCCGAATCATACGGAAGCGGAGCAAGAGCAGATGCAGAGCGATTTGGAATATTCTGCATCAGTCTCCCCGGCAGATGTGTTCAGAGGCAAAATCTGCCTTCCGCCGGAGTATCCAAATGATGATGACACAGCGCCTTTTGATGTGGATGATGTGATAAGGCAGGAAGAGTCAGCGCAGAGTCTGGTCACAGAAGGAAGCCGAGCAGAGACAAACTATGACCCGATTGAGCCGGAAGATAAAGGTATGGCCTCAGGGATTGTGGGCGGTAATTCTTTTGTGATTCCAGAGGGAGAAAAGCGGGTTGTGACTGCCAATGGAAAGATTATTGAGACGGAGACAGAGGCGCTTCAGAAGAAGCTGGAATTAAAGAAGCAGGAGGCAAGGCAGGCTGCGGAGGATAAAGGGACAGCTGTCAGCCAGCAGCTTCAGCAGGAGGAGGCTCCGAAAAAGGAGTATGTATTCCCGCCGTTAAATCTCTTAAAGAGGGGCAGCCATACCGCAGGCAACCACTCGGAAAAGGAGTACAAAGAGACTGCGATTAAGCTTCAGCAGACACTCCATAACTTTGGTGTGGGAGTGACTGTGACGAATATCAGCTGCGGACCGGCGGTGACCAGGTATGAGCTGCATCCGGAGCAGGGGGTGAAGGTTTCCAGGATTGTGGGACTAGCTGATGATATTAAGCTGAGTCTGGCTGCGGAGGACATCCGGATTGAGGCGCCGATTCCCGGAAAATCTGCGGTGGGGATTGAGGTTCCAAATAAGGAGAATAACACCGTTTACCTTCGTGACCTGCTGGAGTCTGAGAATTTTAAAAATCATCAGTCGCGTCTGGCCTTTGCCGTAGGTAAGGACATCGGCGGTCAGGTGGTGGTGACAGATATTGCAAAGATGCCGCACCTGCTGATTGCGGGCGCTACCGGTTCCGGTAAATCGGTGTGTATCAATACGCTGATTATGAGCATTATATACAAGTCAAAGCCCGAGGATGTGAAACTGATTATGGTGGATCCCAAGGTGGTTGAGCTAAGCGTGTATAATGGAATTCCCCATCTTTTGATTCCGGTGGTGACTGACCCGAAGAAGGCGTCAGGAGCGCTTAATTGGGCAGTGGCGGAGATGACGGACCGGTATAAGAAATTTGCCCAGTACAATGTGAGGGATTTAAAAGGCTATAATGCTAAGATTGAAAATATCAAGGATATTGATGACGATAATAAGCCGGCGAAATTGCCGCAGATCGTTATTATCGTAGATGAGCTGGCGGATCTTATGATGGTCTGTCCCGGAGATGTGGAGGATGCAATTTGCCGTTTGGCACAGCTGGCGCGCGCAGCCGGAATTCATCTGGTGATTGCCACTCAGCGCCCTTCAGTGAACGTTATTACCGGACTGATTAAGGCAAATGTGCCGTCCAGAATTGCGTTTTCTGTGTCCTCAGGAGTAGATTCCCGTACAATCATTGATATGAATGGTGCAGAAAAGCTGTTAGGCAAGGGTGATATGCTGTTCTATCCGGCAGGGTTCCCAAAACCACAGCGGGTGCAGGGTGCGTTTGTGTCTGACCAGGAGGTGCAGAAAGTGGTGGATTTTCTAACAGAGCAGGGAATGACTGCCAATTATAGCACGGATGTGGAAAGGCAGATGGATGCTTCCTCATCAGCGGCAGCGGCGGGCAGCACCAGCAGCAGAGACGAGTATTTTGAGCAGGCAGGGCGGTTTATTATCGAAAAGGAGAAGGCGTCTATCGGTATGCTGCAGCGCATGTTTAAAATAGGATTTAACCGTGCAGCCAGAATTATGGATCAGCTGGCAGAGATTGGGGTTGTGGGAGCAGAAGAGGGAACCAAGCCGCGTCAGGTTCTTATGACAATGGAAGAGTTTGAGGACATGATGGAACGCCGTGAGTAAAAATAAAACATGGTAACCGGAAATGATAAAGGAGGATATGAGATATGAAGACAGATATTCAAATCGCTCAGGAGGCGGGACTGCTGCCTATAAAAGACGTTGCTGCAGCTTATGGAATCTGTGAGGACGATTTAGAGCTGTACGGCAAATACAAGACAAAGCTGACGGACAGTCTGTGGCAGAAGGTGAAGGATAAACCGGACGGTAAGCTGGTTCTGGTGACTGCAATCAATCCAACTCCGGCAGGTGAGGGAAAGACCACCACCAGCATCGGTCTGGCAGACGCTCTGGCAAGACAGGGGGAAAAGACGCTTTTAGCCCTTCGTGAGCCTTCTCTTGGTCCATGCTTTGGAATTAAGGGCGGCGCAGCAGGAGGCGGCTATGCCCAGGTGGTTCCCATGGAGGATTTGAATCTTCATTTTACCGGCGATTTCCATGCAATTACTTCCGCCAACAATCTTCTGGCTGCGCTTTTAGATAATCATATCCAGCAGGGCAACGCGCTGCAGATCGATACACGGCAGATTCTCTGGAAGCGATGCCTTGACATGAACGACCGTGCCTTGAGAAATATTGTGGTAGGCCTGGGCGCAAAGGCGGACGGAGTAGTGCGGGAAGATCATTTTGTTATCACCGTGGCTTCTGAGATTATGGCAATTCTCTGCCTGGCAGACGATATGAAGGATTTAAAAGAGAGGCTGGGACGAATTATTGCTGCATATAATTATGCGGGAGAGCCAGTAACCGCGGCGCAGTTAAATGCAGTGGGAGCCATGGCGGCGCTTTTAAAGGATGCAGTCAAGCCAAATATGATCCAGACTCTGGAGCACACGGGGGCTCTGGTTCATGGAGGACCTTTTGCCAACATCGCCCACGGCTGTAACAGCGTGCGCGCTACAAAGACAGCGCTTAAGCTGGCGGATATTGTGGTGACAGAGGCAGGCTTCGGCGCAGATTTGGGGGCGGAGAAATTTTTTGATATTAAGTGCCGCAAGGCGGGGTTGAAGCCGGATGCGGTAGTGCTGGTGGCCACAGTGCGTGCGCTGAAATACAACGGCGGAGTTGCAAAGTCGGAACTGGGGGAGGAGAATCTGGAAGCTCTGAAGAAGGGAATTGTAAATCTGGAAAAACATATCGAAAATATCCAGAAGTATGGTGTCCCGGTGGTGGTGACCTTAAATTCCTTCCTGACTGACACGGAAGCAGAGTATCAGTTTATCCGCAGCTTCTGTGAGGAGCGGGGCTGTGAGTTTGCCCTGTCTGAAGTATGGGCGAAAGGGGGAGAAGGCGGTGAGGATTTGGCCCGGAAGGTGCTTGATACGCTGAAGAATAAGGAGAGCCATTATCATCCGATTTATCCAGATGAGATGAGCCTGAAGGATAAAATCCACACGGTCGCCACAGAGATTTACGGTGCGGACGGTGTGAGCTTTGCTCCCGCGGCAGAGAAAGCGCTGGCGCGGATTGAGGAGATGGGATTCGGCATGTTTCCGGTCTGTATGGCAAAGACTCAGTACTCTTTGTCAGATGATCAGACCAGACTGGGAAGACCCAGTGGATTCACCATTAATGTGCGGGATGTTTATGTGTCTGCCGGTGCAGGCTTTGTGGTAGTTATGACCGGGGCGATTATGACCATGCCGGGACTTCCAAAAAAACCTGCGGCAGATGGAATTGATGTCAGCGATGATGGCGTGATTGTGGGATTGTTTTAAAACAGAGCGGAAAGGATTTTGATGGAATGATAGTAAAGGATTGGCTGGAGGGACTCTCTTATACGCTGCTTCAGGGCAGCCTGGATGTACAGGTCGATGAGGTGGTATATGATTCGCGCAAGGCAGCGGAAGGGGCTGTGTTTGTGTGTATGAAGGGAACCAGAACCGACTCCCACGATTTTATACCGCAGGTAATAGAAGCAGGGGTGAAGGTGCTGGTTGTGGAGCGCAAGGTAAATGTGCCGGAGGGCGTGACGGTGCTTCTGGTGGAACGTGCAAGGGAAGCTCTTGCAATCCTTTCCGCTGCGCGGTTTGGAACTCCTGCCCATAAGCTGAGAATCATTGGTGTGACCGGAACCAAGGGCAAGACCACAACCACTCATATGATAAAAAAGATTCTTGAGACTGCAGGGAAAAAGACCGCTATGATTGGCACGAACGGTGTTTACATTGGCGATGAACATTACCCTACGGTCAACACCACACCGGAATCATATGATTTGCACCGCTATTTTGCCCATATGGTGGAGAGCGGCTGCGAGTTCTGTGTGATGGAGGTTTCCTCTCAGGCGCTTAAGATGTACCGTGTGGCAGGAATTCTGTTTGATTATGCCGTGTTCACAAATATTTCTCCCGATCACATCGGACCGGATGAGCACGACAGCTTTGAGGAGTACTTATGGTGTAAGAAGCAGATTTTTTTCCAGTGCAAGCATGGTCTTATTAACGTGGATGATGAGCATTTTGATGATATTGTAGGTGATATTCCCTGTTCGTGGAGCGGATTCGGCTTAAAGGAAGGGGCGGCATTTCAGGCGGAGCAGATCCATTATGTATCAGAGCCTGATTTTGTGGGCATCGAGTTTGAGATACACGGGGAACATCAGATTCCGGTGCGAATCAATATACCTGGAAAATTCAACGTTTACAATGCTCTTTCAGCCGCCGCGGTAACCCTTATGGCAGGGGTGTCCCAGGATAAATTACAGCATGCCCTGGAACACTTAAAGATTGAGGGGCGGATGGAGATTGTCTACACCTCAAAAACATGTTGTGTGATTGTGGATTATGCCCACAATGCAGTCAGCATGGAGAGTCTCCTTGTTACCCTCAGGGAGTATCATCCCAGGCGTCTGGTGGTGGTGTTCGGCTGCGGGGGCAACCGCTCTAAGGACCGGCGGTATTCCATGGGTGAGATCGGCGGAAGGCTGGCGGATTTCTCCATCATCACCGCGGATAATTCCCGCTATGAGAAGGTGGAGGACATTATTGCAGATATTCGCAGCAGCATGGAAAAAACCGGGGGAGCTTTTATCGAGATTCCCGACCGTCATGAGGCAATCGCATACAGCATTACCCATGCCCAGCCTGGTGATATGATCGCTATTATCGGAAAAGGTCATGAAGACTATCAGGAAATTAATGGTGTTCGCTATCCGTTCCTTGACCGTACTGTGGTGGAGGATGTGGTGAAGAATCTGTAAGGAGCTGTCAGATATGGAGCATATGACTGTAAAAGATATTGTGCAGGCCACAGATGGCCGTCTGCTCTGCGGTGATGAAAATACGCCGCTTTTACATATCAGCATTGATTCCCGTGTGATGAAAGGGCAGGATTTGTTTGTGCCTTTGATTGGTGAGAAGGCAGACGCCCACCGCTTTATTGATGGTGCGTTTGCAGCGGGAGCGGCGGCGGTATTGACCAGTGAGCACGATAATATGGACGATATACATCCATGGATTCGTGTGGAGAATACGAAAAAGGCGCTTCAGGCCATCGGCTCTTTTTACAGGAAGAGGATGAAGCAGCCGTTGGTGGGGATTACCGGAAGTGTGGGAAAGACCACAACCAGGGAGATGGTGGCAGCAGCGTTGTCAGGGCGCTTTCGGGTTTATAAGACACCGGGCAATGCCAATAGTCAGGTCGGCGTGCCCATTACCCTGTCGGAGATGACTGCACAGGATGAAATTGGGGTTCTGGAGTTGGGAATGAGTATGCCGGGGGAGATGACAGTAATTGCCAGAATTGCGGATGTGGATATGGCGGTAATCACCAATGTGGGTGTAACTCATATAGAGCAGCTGGGAAGCAGGGAAAATATTTATCGGGAAAAGCTGTCGATTCAGGATGGTTTAAAAAAAGGCGGAATTCTCTTTTTAAATGGGGATGATGACCTTCTTAAAAATGCGGTCGCCAAGCCGGGCTGTGAGACGGTTTATTACGGAACCGGACAAAACAGCAGCTACCGGGCAGAGGAAATCCATTTGGAAAGGGGCTATCCGGTGTTTACGGCAAACTGCAGCGGTGTGAGGATTCCAGTTCATTTAAAGATTATGGGAAGTCATAATGTTCTAAATGCCATGGCAGCGCTGGCAGCAGCAGACAAAAACGGCGTTCCTCTGGGCGCTGCCGTGAAAAAACTGGAGGAATTTACAGGCTTTCAGAACCGTCAGCAGGTGTATGAGTATGGCGGAATCACTGTGATTGATGACACCTATAATGCAAGCCCGGCGTCCATGGAGGCAGGACTTGAGGTGCTTGCGTCCATGTCTGAATCCAGGCGGCATATTGCGGTGCTGGCAGATATGAAGGAGCTGGGGGATGATGCTTCCCGGTTTCACTGGGAGGTGGGAGAGCGGCTTAAGGACTATCCGGTTCATGTCCTGTTTACCCTGGGGGAGCTTGCCGGCGAGATTGCAAATGGGGCAAAAGCGTCGGGAATGAAAGTCGGAGCCGAGCCCAGCCGGTATTTTCACTTTGAGGCAGAAGATCTGGAGGGACTTTTTCAGGCGCTTTCAGGTGAGTTAAGACCGGGTGACTGTGTGTTTCTTAAGGGCTCCAACAGCATGAAGCTTGGCCGGGTGGCAGCTAGGCTGCTTTCTCTGCTTC
The DNA here is from genome assembly GCA_947575275.1 of uncultured Clostridium sp. Lineage (GTDB taxonomy): Bacteria > Bacillota > Clostridia > Lachnospirales > Lachnospiraceae > Brotaphodocola. The sequence goes on from CANPMS010000001.1 coordinate 69,587, forward strand.
AGGAAAAGACAGAAAATTGATGGCAGGTGGGTTATGGCAGAACAATATGCCAGTATCATCATAGATATTTCTCATGAAAACGTGGATCGTGTATTTCAATACAGGATTTCTCCGGCGCTTTTGCCGGAGCTTCAGATTGGAATGCAGGTCTGCGTTCCTTTTGGTTCCGGCAACAGAAGCCGGAAGGGGTATGTGGTTGACATAACAGAAAAAGCAGATTATGATGTGGAGAAAATAAAAGAGATTACCAGCCTGGTATCTGGCAGCGTGACGGCAGATTCCAGGCTGATTGAGCTGGCATGGTGGATGAAGGAGCGGTACGGCTCTACCATGAATCAGGCGCTTAAGACCGTACTGCCTGTAAAACGAAAGGTAAAGGCGCGGAACAAGCAGGTAGTGGAGTCTATGATCGATGAACGGACAAAAGCCGGGCAGGCTGTCCGCTTAAGCCCGCAGCAGCGGCAGATTACAGACTGTTTCAGGGAGGAGTACGATAAGGGGGAGCGTATGCCATACCTGATTCATGGCATCACCGGCAGCGGCAAGACCGAGGTCTATATGGAGATCATAGACTATGTTTTGTCAAAGGGAAAGCAGGCAATCGTGCTGATTCCTGAGATTGCCCTTACCTATCAGACCGTGATGCGGTTTTATCGACGGTTTGGAGAAAAAATCTGTGTGATGCACTCCCGTCTGTCTGCGGGAGAGCGCTATGACCAGTTTGAGCGTGCCCGCCGCGGTGATACCTCGATTATGATAGGGGCCCGCTCTGCTTTGTTTACACCGTTTCCCGAGCTTGGGCTTATTATTATGGACGAGGAGCACGAGGGTGCATACAAAAGTGAGGTGACGCCCCGCTACCATGCGAGAGAGGTGGCGGAGCATCTGGCAGAACAATGCGGCGCCGCATTTGTCATGGGGTCTGCCACGCCTTCTGTGGACGCCTATGGGAAAGCCCAGGCAGGAATTTACCGGCTGTTTACACTGAAACAGCGGGCAGGGGAGGGAAGGGCGCTTGCATCTACGGAGGTGATAGATATGCGCAGGGAGCTGGATGAAGGGAACAAATCCGTATTTTCCAGGCGCATGCAGGAGCTGATTTCGAACAGACTGTCAAAGAAGGAACAGGTCATGATGTTTATTAACCGGAGAGGATATTCTAATTTTGTCTCCTGCCGCTCCTGCGGAGAGGCAATTAAATGTCCCCATTGTGATGTTTCTCTTACACTTCACCACAAAAGCCGTCTGGTATGCCACTACTGCGGCTATACAGTCCCGCTGCCGAAAGATTGTCCTGAGTGCGGTTCCCCATATTTGGCGGGATTCGGAATCGGAACCCAGAAGATTGAGGAGATGACAGCACAGATGTTTCCTCAGGCGAGGATTCTGCGTATGGATTTGGATACCACCTTAAAAAAAGGGGGACATGAGCAGATTCTTTCCTCGTTTGCCAGGGGAGAGGCGGATATTCTGATTGGAACTCAGATGATTGTAAAGGGACATGATTTTCCGGGGGTAACGCTGGTGGGAATTCTGGCGGCTGATACATCCCTGCACGCGCCTGATTACTGCTGTGCAGAGCGTACCTTCCAGCTGCTTACTCAGGCGGCGGGACGTGCCGGCCGGGGAGAGAAGCCGGGTATTGCGGTGATTCAGACCTATATGCCGGAGCATTACAGTATCTGTGCCGCCAGCAATCAGGATTATGAGGCATTTTATGAGAAGGAGATGGCATACCGCAGATTGATGGCATATCCTCCGTCCTGCCATATGCTGAGCCTTCAGGTGGCAGGAAAGGATGAGGAGCTTATGTCCCATATTATGGATGCGGTGCAAAGCTCAGTGGAAAAAAATTTCGGGGCGCAGACGGCGGTAATTGGTCCTGTGCCTGCTCCGGTTTATAAAGTTAATGATACTTACAGAAAAATTTTATATATGAAACAGGAAAATTATGATATACTAATAAAAATCCAGAAGTATGTGCAGGAGCGCTGGGATGAGACGGAAAGCTGTAAAAAGCTGACGATACAGTACGATTTTTCCTAGATTTTCGGGCAGAAAGGAAATATGACAGATGGCGATTAGACAGATGAGAATCATTGGAGATGAAATCCTGACAAAAGAATGTAAGCCGGTGAAGGAGATGACTCCCAGGATTCGTCAATTGATTGATGATATGTTTGATACTATGTATGAGGAGAACGGAGCCGGTTTGGCTGCTCCACAGGTGGGAGTCCTGAAGCAAATTGTGGTAATGGATGTGGGCGACGGAAATCAATATGTGCTGATTAATCCTAATATTATTGAGCAGAGCGGAAGTCAGACAGGGGCGGAAGGGTGCCTTAGCGTACCGGGAAAATCGGGGATTGTGACTCGGCCGAACCATGTGGTCGTATGTGCCCTGAATGAGGATATGGAGCCCATTGAACTGGAAGGGGAGGAACTGTTAGCACGGTGTATCTGTCATGAATGCGACCACCTTCACGGCCAGCTGTATGTGGATCTGGCGGAGGGTGATCTGACGGATAATGGGGATGAATTGGAGGAATGATAGTATGAGAGTTGTCTTTATGGGGACCCCGGATTTCTCCGTACCAACGCTGGAGGCGCTTGTACATTCCAGGCATCAGGTGGTTGGCGTGGTGACCCAGCCTGATAAGCCGAAGGGCCGCGGAAAGGAAATCCATATGTCTCCGGTAAAGGAGACCGCATTAAAATATGGAATTCCGGTTTATCAGCCTGTGCGTGCCAGGGATGAGGCATTTGTGGAAGAGATGCGCAGGCTGAACTCCGATGTAATGGTGGTGATTGCCTTCGGACAGATTCTCCCTGCAGAACTTTTGCAGATGCCTGCATATGGATGTGTGAATATCCATGCTTCGCTTCTTCCAAAATACCGGGGCGCTGCGCCCATTCAGTGGGCGGTTATTAATGGAGATAAAGAGAGCGGTATTACCACCATGATGATGGACGTGGAGATGGACACCGGTGACATGTTAGAAAAGGCAGTGGTGCAGCTGGCTCAAAAGGAGACCGGCGGAAGTTTGTTTGACCGGCTGAGCCTTCTGGGCGGCGATTTGATTCTTTCCACCCTTGACAAGCTGGAACAGGGGACGCTCACTCCAACGCCTCAGGATCATTCGCGTGCAACCTATGTGAAGAAGATTTCCAAATCAATGGGAGATATTGACTGGAATCTGGATGCGGTCTCCATCGAGCGTCTGGTGCGGGGATTAAACCCATGGCCCAGCGCCTACACCAGATGGAATGGAAGGATGCTGAAAGTCTGGGATTCCCAGGCGCTGCCGGAAAAGAGTTCGGGGCGCAGGCCGGGAACGGTACTGGAGGCGTCAGGAGACCGGCTTACCATACAGACCGGAGACGGTGTATTAAAGATTGACAGCTTACAGCCTGAGGGCAAGAAGCGGATGGACACTGCATCATTTCTGAGAGGATATTCGTTGGAGCCGGGCTGTGTACTGGAAAGGAGCAAGTAGAATATGGGCTATGGATACGGTTATGGATATGGATATGGTCTGGGATACGGGTTTTTGGATCCCACAATGCTTCTCGTGTATATAGGCGTGATTTTGTCCATCTGGGCATCCTCGCGTGTGAACAGCACCTTCCAGAAATATGCGCAGGTGCGCAGTATGACCGGAATGAGCGGCGCGGAGGCGGCTAAGCGTCTTTTAAACTCTCAGGGAATCTATGGTGTGACCGTTCAGCCGGTTCGGGGGCAGCTGACTGACCACTACGATCCCCGGACAAAGACTGTAAATCTTTCTGAGTCAGTCTATAACCAGACTTCTGTGGCGGCGGTGGCAGTTGCCGCTCACGAGTGCGGGCATGCGATTCAGGACAATGTGGGTTATGTGCCTTTACGTCTGCGCGCAGCTTTTGTACCTGTGGCAAATCTGGGAAGCAAGCTGTCCATGCCGCTGATTTTAATTGGTTTTCTAATTGGTCTTACTCCGTTTATTCAGGTTGGAATATGGATGTTCGTGCTGGCGCTTTTGTTTCAGATCATCACCCTGCCTGTGGAGTTTAACGCCTCGGCCCGCGCGGTACGGCTGCTGGATGAGGTGGGAATCCTCAGCGGCCAGGAGGTGAACGGCACAAAGAAGGTGCTGGGGGCGGCGGCTCTCACCTATGTGGCGGCGGTTGCCGTCTCCATGCTTCAGCTTTTAAGGCTGCTGATTTTGTTTGGAGGGCGCAGGAGAAATGACTAAGCCGACCTTTGAGCGGGAGCTGTGCCTTGAGATTTTGACCCAGGTGCTTGAGAAGGGCGGATATACTCATGTGGTGCTTCACCAGGCCCTCTCAAAGTACCAGTATCTTGAGAAGCAGGATCGCGCATTCATCACGCGGGTGGTGCAGGGAACAGTGGAATACCGTCTGACCATTGACGCAGTGATTGACAGGTGTTCAAAGGTGAAAACACCAAAGCTAAAAGCTGTTATTAGAACAATTCTTCGCATGTCAGTCTATCAGATTCTGTGGATGGATCGGATTCCTGACAGCGCTGTCTGTGACGAGGCAGTAAAGCTGGCGAAAAAACGCCGCCTTCAGGGGCTTGCCGGGTTTGTGAACGGCGTGCTGCGGACTGTCTCGAGGCAGAAGGATGAGTTTGTGTTTAATGACTGGACCATAAAGTATTCCACGCCTGACTGGATCATAGAAATGTGGAAACGCCAGTATCCTTCTGAGACGGTGGAAGGTATTCTGAGGGCATTTTTTGCCGATATGCCCACAACCGTTCGCTGCAATTTAGCACTTGCCTCTGAAAAAGAAATTTGGGAGAGTCTAAAAGTGCAGGGGGTGAGGGTAGAGAAGAACCCGCTTTTGCCGGGAACGTTTACCCTTTCCGGTTACGATTATCTTGAGAGCCTGGAGGCTTTTTCAAAGGGCTGGATTCAGGTACAGGACGCAGGCTCGGCGCTTGTGGGAGAGATTGCTAACCCACAGCCGGGGGATAAGATTCTGGACGTATGCGGCGCGCCGGGCGGAAAGAGCCTTCACCTTGCAGATAAGCTGAGAGGCACAGGTCTTGTGGTGGTTCGGGATCTGACAGAGAAAAAAATCCGCCTTGTGGAGGATAACATTGCCCGCTCAGGATTTTCAAATATCCGTGCAGAGGTGTGGGACGCTCTGGAATTTGATTCTGCCTGGGAGGAACAGGCGGATTTGGTCATTGCAGATCTGCCGTGCTCCGGTCTGGGAGTGATTGGCAAAAAGCCTGACATTAAGTACAGGGTGACGCCAGAGGGAGTGGAGTCTCTTGTGGCATTGCAGCGTCGGATTCTCTCTGTGGTCTGGCGGTATGTGAAGCCGGGCGGAACCTTGATTTACAGTACCTGCACCATTAATCGGATGGAGAATGAAGAGCAGCGGGAATGGCTGCTTGAACATTTTCCGTTTGAGAGCCGCAGTATCAAGGCAAATATCGGTAAGGCAGTGAGAGGGGAGTGGTTAGAGGATGGATATGTTCAGCTGCTCCCGGGAAAATATCCCTGTGACGGATTCTTTATTGCGGCGTTTTGCAGAAAGTAAATCGTTGACAGGAAAAGAAAAATGGATTGATGAATCATGGAAAAAATCGATATAAAATCATTATCCCTGGCTGAGCTTGAGATTGAGGTAGGAAGACTGGGGGAGAAATCCTTTCGCGCGAAACAGCTGTACCACTGGCTCCATAAGCAGCTGGTTACAGATTTTGATGACATGACCAATCTGTCAAAGGGGTTTCGGGAGTTTTTAAAAGAACAGTTTACATTGACAACGCTCTTGGCGGTGGAAGTAAAAACGTCGCAGCTTGACGGAACGAAAAAGTTTTTGTTCCGGCTTGATGACGGCAATGTGGTAGAAAGTGTCTGGATGCAGTATCATCATGGTAATTCGGTATGTATCTCTTCTCAGGTAGGCTGCCGAATGGGATGCAGATTCTGCGCTTCTACTTTAGACGGGCTGGAGCGGAACTTAGAGCCGTCAGAGATGCTGGATCAGATTTACCGGATTCAGGCGATGACGGGGGAGCGGGTTTCCAATATCGTGGTGATGGGCTCCGGTGAACCTCTTGACAATTACGATAATGTGCTGAAATTCCTTCGAATGGTGTCTGATAAAAACGGTCTGAATATCAGCCAGCGGAATATTACAGTGTCCACCTGCGGCATTGTGCCGGGGATTTTAAAGCTGGCCGGCGAGGAGCTGCAGATCACCCTTGCACTTTCTCTTCACGCGCCGAATGATGAGGTTCGCAGGTCTCTGATGCCCATTGCAAACCGCTATGGGCTTTCAGAGGTGCTTGAGGCCTGCCGGATTTACTGCCAGAGAACGGGACGGCGTTTGACATTCGAGTATAGTTTGGTCAGCGGCGTCAATGATGATTTGGGTGAGGCGAGACAGCTGGCAGAGCTCCTTAAAAATATGCACGGGCATATTAATCTGATTCCGGTCAACCCCATTAAAGAACGGGATTTCAGGCAGTCTGACCGGAGGAGGATTCAGGAATTTAAGCAATATCTGGAAAGGAATGGTCTGAATGTTACCGTAAGGAGAGAGATGGGGCGTGATATAGATGGCGCCTGCGGACAGCTTAGGAAGCATTTTCTTGATTCTGAGAAAGAAGAGAAAAAAGGAGGTTGAGGGAGGATGGAAGCGTATGCGATTACAGATGTGGGGATGAACCGCAGCACGAACCAGGATTATATCTTTGCCTCAACGATGCCGTTAGGGTCACTCAGTAATCTGTTTATTGTGGCAGATGGAATGGGCGGACACAAGGCGGGGGATTTTGCATCTCGCTTTATCGTGGAACGGCTTGTGGAATTTTTTGCACAGGAGTACCCGGACAAGGACATACATGGAATCCTGAAGGAGGGAATCCGGAAAGTGAATCTGGAGCTCTATGAGGAGGCAAGATCCAACTCTGACCTTCGTGGAACGGGCAGTACCCTTGTGGTGGCAACGGTTAAGGGGAATGTGCTTTATGTGGCAAATATAGGGGACAGCAGGCTGTATCTGCTCCGTGGGGAACTGGAACAGATTACGAAGGATCACTCCTATGTGGAGGAGCTGGTTGCCATGGGAAGAATGAAGCGCGGCAGCCATGACTATCAGGAAAAAAAGAATATTATCACTCGTGCAGTAGGCGCGGCAAGGGAAGTGGAGGCTGATCTGTTTGCCCTGAAGCTGAAAAATGATGATTACATACTGATGTGCTCTGACGGTCTCAGCAACATGGTAGATGAGTTTGAAATGGAATACATTATCCGCTCAGAGGAAGGGATCGAAGGGAAAGCCAAAGCGCTGGTTGAGGCGGCAAACTGGAATGGCGGCGTTGATAATATTTCTGTTATCATAATAGAGCCTCAGATAAGCGAGGTGGGCTTATGATACTGAGAGCAGGAACGTTTTTGCAGGATCGTTATGAAATTCTGGAGCAGATAGGCTCCGGCGGCATGTCTGTGGTGTATAAGGCAAAATGCCATAAGCTGAACCGTTTGGTGGCAATCAAGGTTCTGAAGGAGGAGTTTTGCAACGACAGTAATTTTGTCAGTAAGTTTAAGATGGAGGCGCAGGCGGCTGCTGGTTTGTCTCATCCGAATATTGTCAGCGTTTATGACGTTATGGATGAGGGAAACATCCATTATATTGTTATGGAGCTGATTGAGGGGATTACCTTAAAAAGTTACATTGCAAAAAAGGAAAAGCTGGAGATTAAAGAGAGTATTGGCATTGCGATTCAGGTGGCGCAGGGTATTGCGGCCGCTCATGAGCAGCATATTATCCATCGGGATATTAAGCCTCAGAATATGATTATTTCCAAAGACGGAAAGGTGAAGGTTGCAGACTTTGGAATTGCCCGTGCAGTGTCGGAGCAGACTTTAAACTCTACGGCTATGGGCTCTGTCCATTATATTTCTCCGGAACAGGCCAGAGGCGGTTTTAGTGACGAGCGTAGTGATATTTATTCTCTGGGCGTCACGATGTACGAGATGGTGACTGGGCGCGTGCCATTTAAGGGGGAGAACACCGTTTCCATTGCTCTTGCACATTTGGAGGACGCGGTTGTGCCGCCCAGCGTGTACAACAAGGATATATCGGCAGGATTGGAGCAGATTATTTTAAAGTGCATGGAAAAGAAGCCGGAGTGGCGTTATGCCAGCGCCAACGATGTGATCGCCGATTTGCGCGGAGTCTTAATTCATCCAGATGGCAGTGAACTGAATGGATTGGCATCCAGCCGCGGTCTCGATGGGGAGACGGTTCAGTTAAGCAGTGAGGAGCTGGCTCAAATTAAGGAGCGCAAAGGGACGGATTTGAGGAGAAATCCGGCGCGGGAGTACCAGGAGGAGGCAGTTACTAGAAAACCCTGCCAGTCTGACCGGGAGCCGGAAATATCTTTGCAGAATGAGCAGGATGAAGTCAATCCCCACATTGAGCGTCTTATGGCAGGCGCGGGGATTGTAGCGGCAATCATTATTGTGTCTATCCTGATTGCAGTGTTCCTGAGACTGGGAGGTCTGTTCCAGTCCGGTTCGGGAACTCTGAAAAGAAACCCGAAAGAATCTGATGAGATAACCACACTTTTGCAGGGCTCTTCTGATTTGAAGGATACGGAAGTGTATATGCCGGGTTTGAAAGGATTGACAGAGGATGAGGCGCAGAGCCGTCTGAAGGAAAGTTTCCTTACAATGAAGCGGAGCTATGAGTATTTCGATGATATAGAGAAGGGTCTGGTGGTGTCCCAGGATCCGGAACAGGGCGAAGTAGCGCTAAAAGGCGGTTATGTGAATGTGGTCATAAGCAACGGTTCTGATAAAATTAGTCTGGCAGAGCTGGGAATCGGCAAGCTTGACGGAGAAGCGGCAAAGAGTCTTCTTGAGGAGAAAGATATTAATGTGATGATTGTTCAAGAGGAAAGTGAGATTATAGAGAAAGGAAAAATTCTGCGCTATGAGCCGGAGCTTGTACCGGAGGGAGGCACTGCAACGCTTTATATCAGCAGCGGCCCCCATGTGGATATGGCAGCAGTTCCTTATCTGGTGGGAAAACCGGAGGAGGAGGCCATTGCCCTTCTTACAGAGAACGGGCTGCTTCCGGGAGATACTGAGGCGGAGCCCAGCGACACGGTTGCCCGCGGACTTATCATTAGCCAGGAAATCAAAACAGGAACCCAGGTGGAGCCGGGAACCAGAGTGAACTATGTTATTAGCAGCGGTCAGGAGGCACGCCATCAGCGTTATGTGGCATCTATCAACCAGGTCTATGACTTGAGCAGCCTGATCGGACCGGGAGCGGGAACCAGCAGCGTGACTTTGATGATCCGGCTGCGTCAGGGAACTGTGCATGAGCCTCATTATAAGATTCTTACTCAGGCAACATCCATAAAGGGTGATGTGCTTTTGCCGGTCAGCTTCACCAGTATTGAGAGCATTGATGGAACAGATCAAGGAGAATTGGAGATTGTGGATGTGGATTCAGGACAGGTGGTTCAGTCGTATCCGCTCACGTTCTTCCCGATGGATTAGCAGGTCGAGTATATGACAGGAAAGATTATTAAAGGAATTGCAGGGTTTTATTATGTTCATAACGGACGGGACAGAGTGTATGCCTGCCGTGCAAAGGGGATTTTCCGCAACCGTGGAATCAAGCCGGTAGTTGGAGATGACGTAGCGTTCACAGTACTGGATGAGGAGGCTCTTGAGGGCAATATTGACCAGATTCTCCCACGAAGAAATGTTCTGGTCCGCCCGGCTTCTGCCAATGTAGATCAGGCGCTGGTAGTGTTTGCGATTGCCCGTCCTGAACCGAATTTGAATCTTCTTGACCGCTTTCTGATTATGATGGAAGCGCAGGAGATTCCGGTGACAATCTGTTTTAACAAAATTGATTTGGCACATGAGGGAAAGCGAGAGGAATACGAGAGTATTTACAAGGGCGCGGGCTATCCGGTCATGTTTGTCAGCGTGCTTCATGATTCCGGTGTGGAGCAGCTGCGAGGGTTTTTGAGAGGAAAAACCACGATCCTTGCCGGTCCCTCCGGCGTGGGAAAGTCGTCCCTAACAAATCTTCTTCAGCCGGAAGCGTCAATGGAGACAGGGGCAATCAGTGAGAAAATCCAGCGTGGAAAGCACACGACCCGTCATGCAGAGCTGTTCTGTGTGGAGGAGGATACCTATCTGATGGACACGCCGGGATTTTCCTCTATGTATCTGGAGGAGATTGAGGCGAACCGGCTCAAATACTATTTTCCTGAGTTTGAGGCATTTGAGCCGGAATGCCGTTTTGGTGCGGATTGCGTTCACATCGGTGAGCCGGATTGTGGTGTGAAAGCAGCGCTTCTTCGTGGGGCGGTGAGCCGGAGCCGATATGACAACTATGGTCTTTTGTACCAGGAGTTAAAGAATAGAAAAAAATATTGATACGTTGGAGGAAAACGGATATGTATATTCTGGCGCCGTCGATCTTGTCGGCAGATTTTGGAAAACTTAGGGAACAGGTAGAATTGGTGGACTCTGCTGGAGCCGGGTATATCCACATTGACGTGATGGATGGTATGTTTGTCCCATCGATTACACTGGGGATGCCGGTCATAAAGAGCATTCGTCCTTGTACCCATAAGGTGTTTGATGTGCATATGATGGTTCAGGAGCCGGGGCGTTATGTGGAGGCGATGAAGGAGGCGGGAGCCGATGTGCTCAGCGTTCATCAGGAGGCTTGTGTCCATCTGGATCGCACGATTGCGCAGATTAAAAGTTTTGGCATGAAAGCTGGAGTTGTTTTGAATCCTGCCACTCCGGTGGAAGCTCTCTCCTGTGTGCTGGATCAGGTTGATATGGTGCTCCTTATGACTGTAAATCCAGGATTCGGAGGTCAGAAGTTTATCCCCTATACTCTGGACAAGGTGAGAAAACTGCGAAGAATGGCTGATGAGCGGGGGCTGCACCTTGATATTCAGGTAGACGGAGGAATTAATTTGTCGAATGTGCGCCAGGTGCTGGATGCAGGAGCCAACATTATTGTGGCGGGCTCTGCTGTGTACGACGGCGACATTTTATCCAATGTGCAGTCATTTTTATCTGTATTTGAGGAAATGAAGAAATGAGAAGCTGTCTGATTGTGACAGGCGGAAGGCTGGATATGGCTTTCGCCCGGTGTTTTCTCAATGATGAAACGTTTGATAAAGTAATTGCAGTGGATGCAGGACTTGAGGCGGCAGAGAAACTGGGAATTGTGCCTGACTATGTGGTAGGGGATTTTGACACTGTTTCAGATGCTGTTGTGGAATACTTTAAAAGATTTCCCTTTATTGTTTGGAAACATCACAAGCCGGAGAAGAATGAGACTGACACGGAGCTTGCAAGGAGTCTGGCGCTCACGTTGCACTGTACAAGAATCGTGTTTCTCGGCGCCACAGGTGGAAGGTTGGATCATATGCTGGGGAATATCCATGCGCTGAAGGGGTGTATGGAGCATGGAATTGACGCCTCACTGGTGGACAGGCAGAACAGACTGTACCTTCTTGATAAGGGAAAGACCTTTAAGCGCTCGTCCCTGTGGGGAAGCTATGTGTCCTTTCTTCCGTACTCGGATAAGGTGACGGGGATTACTCTTGAAGGGTTTAAGTATCCTCTGAACCGCAAGGATCTTCAAAAGGGAGAGGAAGTGGGACTGTGTATCAGTAATGAGCTGACAGGGGATTGTGCAGTTTTAAATTTTGAGACTGGTATTCTTCTTTGTGTGGAATCTAAAGATGAAAACTGGACTGGTTAAAAAGAAAGAAACTGGATATTTATAACACTCCACTTTGGTGCTATGATGGTGAAAATCAACAAGCAGAAAAGGAGAGCATGTTATGGAAATCAGAAAAAATGATAAGGTTTATAAGCTGGTACTTACGGCTCTGATGGCAGCGTTGTGCTATGTGGCATTCACCTACTTGAAAATTCCGATTCCCACTTTTGGCGGAGATTATGTGGCGCTTCATATCGGAAACGCCTTCTGTGTGCTGGCAGCTTTGCTTCTGGGCGGCGTTTACGGAGGGATTGCAGGCTCTCTGGGAATGACCATCGCCGATCTTCTTGACCCAATCTATATTACCAGCGCCCCAAAAACGTTTATCTTAAAGCTCTGCATCGGTCTGATTGCCGGCTTTGTGGCTCATAAGATTGCCCACATTACAGAGGAACATGACGGGAGATATATCTTCAAGTGGTCGCTGATTGCCTCTATCGCAGGACTGGGCTTTAATGTGATTATGGATCCGATCGTGGGATATTTTTATAAGAACTTTATCCTGGGCGTTCAGTCCGATGCCGCAAAGATTATGTCTACCTGGGCAGCAGGCGTGACGTTTATGAATGCCGTTGCAGGAACGATTGTAGTGGTGGCGGTTTACATAGCAGTCCGCCCCGTGTTAAAGAAAGCGGGACTGTTTTTGAGGATTTCTTAAAAAGTCTTTTAATCTATGTAAAAATGTAGTATAATCTGGAAATGATTATACTACATTTATTTTTGCGTCGGAAATGGACGTGCACAGGAGGAAGAAATGCTAGATTTGAAGTTTGTCCGGGAGAATCCGGACATCGTAAAAAAGAATATCGAAAATAAATTTCAGTTTGATAAGCTGCCGTTGGTAGACGAGGTAATTGCTTTGGACGTGAAGAACCGCGCTGCAAAGACCGAGGCAGATAATATCCGTGCACAGCGCAATAAGCTCTCAAAGCAGATTGGTCAGTTGATGGCTCAAGGCAAGAAGGAGGAGGCTGAGGCGGTAAAGGCACAGGTTGCAGCCAATGCAAGCCGCCTTGAGGAGCTTGAGGCTCAGGAGAGTGAGTTGAACGAGAGAGTCTTAAAAATTATGATGACGATTCCAAACCTCATCGATTCCAGCGTCCCGATTGGTAAGGATGACAGTGAGAATGTGGAACTTCAGAAGTTCGGTGAGCCTGTGGTTCCCGATTTTGAAATTCCTTATCATACGGATATTATGAAAACTTTTAACGGCATCGACCTGGATGCGGCAGGCAAGGTTGCAGGAAATGGTTTTTACTACCTGATGGGTGATATTGCAAGACTGCATTCCTCTGTGATTTCCTACGCCCGGGATTTTATGATTGACCGCGGCTTTACCTATTGTGTACCGCCGTTTATGATTCGCAGCAACGTGGTGACCGGGGTAATGTCCTTTGCGGAGATGGATGCCATGATGTACAAGATTGAGGGTGAGGATCTGTATCTGATTGGCACCAGTGAGCATTCTATGATTGGAAAGTTTATTGATACGATCACCCAGGAGGATGAGTTACCTAAGACATTGACCAGCTATTCTCCCTGTTTCCGCAAGGAGAAGGGAGCTCACGGCATGGAGGAGCGGGGCGTTTACCGAATCCATCAGTTTGAGAAGCAGGAGATGATTGTGGTATGCAGACCAGAAGAATCTCCGATATGGTATGACAAACTGTGGCAGAATACAGTGGATTTATTTCGCTCTCTTGATATTCCGGTGAGGACGTTAGAGTGCTGCTCCGGTGATTTGGCAGATTTAAAAGTAAAGTCCTGTGATGTGGAAGCATGGTCTCCCCGCCAGAAGAAATATTTTGAGGTTGGTTCCTGCTCCAACCTGGGTGACGCCCAGGCAAGACGTCTGCGGATTCGTGTGGAGGGAGCGGAAGGAAAGTATTTTGCCCATACGTTAAACAATACGGTGGTTGCTCCGCCGCGTATGCTGATTGCATTCCTTGAGAACAACCTTCAGGCAGATGGAAGCGTAAAGATTCCGAAGGCGCTTCAACCGTATATGGGGGGCATGGAGGTAATGATTCCAAAGAAATAACAGATAGAATTGACGGCAGGAGGCAGCCAGGGGCTGTCTCCTGCTATTTTAGTCTGTAACCTCCTGCAGACACAGCTTCGGTTCTGCTATCAGAGAGTAGTTGGTATGGTAGATAACGAAACCGGGTGCGCCTCCGGCTGCTTTCTTGACGTGCTTGCGCTGAACATAGTCAATCTCAACTTTTTCATTGCCCCGTCCCTTGGAGTACCATGCGGCCAGTGCGCCTGCCTCTTCAAAGGTTCGGTCAGGAAGTTCTTTTCCTCCGGTGCGCACAATTACATGGGAGCCGGGAATCCCCTTGGCGTGAAACCACCAGTCATTTCCGTTTGCCAGCTTGAAGGTAACTTCCTCATTTTGGTAGTTATTCTTACCAATAAATATATCAAATCCATCACTGGAGCGGTAGTGGTAGGGACGACTGGTGATTTTTGGACGTTTGCTTCCGGGTGCGCGTTTCTTTACGAAACCAAATTCCATTAATTCTTCTTTAATTTGAATTAAGTCTTCCTCCCTGAGGGCAATATCAAGCGCTGCACTGATGGATTCCAGATGTTCGATCTCCTGTTTTGTTTCCTGAACCAGTTGGCTTAATGCCTCACAGGTACGCTTTAATTTGTTGTATTTTTCAAAGTATTTCTGTGCGTTTTCCTGGGCATCCAGTTGAGTGTCTAATGGGATTTTTACCTCCTTGCCGGTGTAGTAGTTTAAGCATTCCAGCTCTTTTTCCCCGCCTGTCAGTTCATAGCCATAGGTATTTAAAAGTTCGCCGTAAACTTTAAATTTTTCGCGCTTGTCCGTGTCCTTTAACTGTCGGAGCTGCAGGTCGTACTTTTTATAGTTCCGCTCAAGGGCGGTCTGGACGATTTTTCGCAGGTCTGCGGATTTCTGCCGGATACGTGTTGCGGCGCTTTTTTCCGAATAGTATGATTCAATCAGAGCGCTGATGTCAGAAAACCTCTTTTCCTGGAAGTCCCCGCCTGCAAAGCAGGTGAGGGCGATTGAGGCAAATTCCACAGGTTCGCTGCCGCGGTAAATGATGTTGGGGAGAAACCTCCCCTCCCGGACATCCTCCATCATCAGGGAAAACATACGGTACAGATGGGTAATCTCTGCATCAGAAAGCTCATTTGCAGGGCGCGCTCCATCCAGAGAGGCAAGATGGCAAAGCTCCGTGCTCACAGTTGGGCTGATACCGGTCAGTTTCTGGTAAAGCGCTTTTTCCACCGGGGCTGGTGTTTTTTTGAAAAGATCGCAGAAATCCTCAGAGGTTATGGTTAAGGGGTCTGCCTTGTCTAAGGTGCGCGGGATAAAATACATACGCCCGGGCAGAACCTCCCGGACGGAGCTTACCTGCGCCGAGACATGTTTGATGCTGTCCAGGATCGTTCCGTCCTCTTTGCAGAAAATGATGTTGCTGTGCTTACCCATAAGCTCTATAATCAGGCGTTTTCTGCACAGATCGCCCAACTCATCCAGATGTTCAATCAGAAGTTCAATAATACGCTCCAGTCCCGGCTGGGATACCTGAAGAATCCGCCCGGAGCCGATATGCTTTCTGAGGAGCATACAGAAGTTGGGAGCGGTCAGGGGACTGGGTTTATTGGTGTTTGTAAAATACACCAGCGGCAGGCTGGCGCTGGCCGAGACTGCAAGACGGAGCGTTTCCCGGTTGTTTTTTATGGTGATTAGCAGTTCATCCTTCTCCGGCTGAGCAATTTTATTGATTTTGCCCCCCTCCAGTTTCTGCCTCATATCAGATACCAGATTTGCAACTACAATTCCATCAAATGCCATAAAATACTCCTTTTTGTCAACCTTGTAAGTAATCAGATTACATGTAGAAGTGATTATACAGGATTTTAAAAAGTTTTACAAGATTTGTCCCTGAATCATCATGGAAACCTTACAGAGGAAGGCATTGGAAAAAATTGAAAAATCCTGAAAAAATATATACAAAAGGAATGAAAACGTGTATAATCTAAAGAGCTTCCGTGGGTAGTGCGGAGGCTGATACAAAATAAAGGAGGATAAGAAGATTATGAAACCATGGAATGTAACAGTGGATGAAAAGTCGTATGAGGTGAGTATGAAGAGCTACTCACTGGTGATTAATAAGACCGATAAGCTCAAGCTCAAAAACCTGAAATCCCACAAGGAAGGTATGTTTAAAATTTATGATGTTCCCCTTGGCAGCAAGACCGCCCAGCTTTATGTTAACAGTTGGATTGGCGGCGCCAAATTGGTAATGGACGGCGTGGACTGCGCTACGGGCGCACCGTATACTGCCCCTCAGCTGCCAAAATGGGCGTATATATTTATGGTAATCCATTGCCTGAATCTGATGAACGGGGCTCTGGGTTGGCTGTTGGCAGTTGCAGGAGTTGCGGGCACCATCTCTGTTTCCTGCAACAGTAAATTCTCCCTGCCTGTCAAACTTCTGCTTGATGTGGCTCTTGTAGTGGTATCTGCACTGATTATATTTGGGATTGCCTGGGCATTCATGCCTTTACGCTATTAGGTCAGAGGAGGAAGCAGTGATGAATGTATTTGCGGAGCTGATCCATTCGGTTTATGATTTAAAAAGCTACTCGGTTTTTATTAAGGACAGGAAACGGAAAACGTTTCTGTTCGGCTTTTTATTGGTGTTTTTGTACTATCTTCTGACGATTATAGTACCCTATGCGAAATTTCAGATATCTACAGGCGGAGTGATGCAGCTTGCGGATGAGTATATACCGGATTTTATCATCGAGAATTGTACGGTCACAGTAGATGGATCTATGGACCGCGAAATTGGAAATGCTTATATTTTTGTTAATACGGACGATTATATGGAAGAGGACGAGGCTTTGTATTATCTGACAAACTATGAACAGGTGCTGATTATGGATTCTGAGAAAGCAATCTTTCAGTCGGATAATCAGTTCCAGAGTATATACTACTCAGAGATAGATCCGGATTTATATATGACCAAGACTTTATTGCTTCAGGAAGTGGCTCCATATATAACTACAATTATTGTAATGGGTCTGATCGTTATTTTTGTAGGAATGGAATTACTCTTCTTCTTTGGTGTACTGTTTGTGGCGCTCCTGGGAATGATTGTGGCATCCTGTATGCAGTATCATCTGACGTTTGGGGAGCTGTATAAGCTGGGAATTTATACACGGACAACACCGCTGCTGATTAAAGCGCTTGTTTCATTTCTTCCCATTAGCATCCCATTTTACGCTGTGATTAGTATGGCGATTTCTCTTGCTTATTTAGCAGGTGCAATTAAGCATATGAAAACGCCGCTGCTGGAAAATGGGGGGCTGAGTTTTCAGTCGGAACAGTCGGGACCACAGGAGAATCAGGGAGAATTATAAGGGCAGAAAAGCCCTTTGGGGAAGTTGACTTGTTTTTCCAGATGGATTATAATAATGGTTATCTATGTCAAAGGAGCACTGTACCAGATGATTAAAAGTATGACCGGATTTGGGCGCTGTGAGGTGACAACTTCGGAATATAAAATATCCGTAGAAATCAAGGCCGTTAATCACCGCTATCTGGATTTGAATATTAAGATGCCAAAGAAGTTTAACTATTTTGAAGCATCGATTCGTAGTCTTTTGAAGAAGTATATCCAGCGGGGTAAGGTTGATGTCTATATTAGCTATGAGGATTATACCGAGGAAAGGCTGTATCTGAAGTACAATGGCTCTCTTGCCGCAGAGTATATGAGCTGTTTTCGGGAAATCCAGGAACAGTTTCATATTGAAAACGACGTAACGGTATCTATGTTGGCTCATATGCCCGAGGTGCTGTCCATGGAGCGTGCCCCTGAAGATGAGGAGGAGATATGGAATCATCTGTCTGAGGCTGTGGAGGAAGCCGTCCGGAAGTTTGCTGACTCTAGGGCTCAGGAGGGGGAAAAGCTGAAAGAGGATCTTCTTTCCAAGCTGGATTATATGGAGCAGATGGTTTGTTTTATTGAAAGCCTTTCTCCGGTTATCGTGACCGAGTACCGCAGAAGACTGGAGGATAAGGTGAAGGAGCTTCTTGGCAATACTGCTGTTGATGAGGGGAGAATTGTCACGGAAGTAACCATCTATGCCGATAAAATCTGTGTGGATGAGGAGATGGTTCGCCTGCGAAGCCATATTGACGCTACAAGAAAAGAACTTGAAGCAGGCGGAAGTGTAGGGCGGAAGCTGGATTTTATTGCCCAGGAGATGAATCGGGAGGCAAATACCACTCTTTCCAAGTCCATGGATCTTCAGGTCTCTGATAAAGCGATTGCGCTGAAGACTGAGATTGAGAAGGTTCGTGAGCAGATTCAAAATATTGAGTAAAGCAGGTAAAGATCAATGGGCCATAGGGGAGTCTTAGCTGTTGTGTCCGGTTTTTCCGGCGCAGGCAAAGGAACGCTGATGAGGGCGCTGCTTGAGAAATATGGGAGCAGATACGCCCTGTCAGTTTCCGCAACTACCAGGAATCCTCGTATCGGTGAGGAAAACGGAAGAGAGTATTTCTTCGTCTGCAAGGAGGAATTTGAGCGGATGATTGAAGAGGATACTCTGATTGAGTATGCTTCCTATGTAGGAAACTACTATGGGACGCCAAGAAGCTATGTGATAGAGCAGATGGAAGCCGGCAAAAACGTAATTTTGGAAATTGAGATTCAAGGTGCCCTTAAAGTTAAGGAAAAATTCCCGGAAACACTGCTTTTGTTTGTTACACCGCCTGATGCGCAGGAGTTGGAGCGCCGGCTTCGCAGACGCGGGACAGAGACTGATAAGGTTATACGCGATCGTCTGAAACGTGCGGTGGAGGAGGCAGAGCTTATGGAGCGGTATGATTATCTGCTGGTGAACGATGATTTGGACACCTGCGTGGAGGAGATGCACAGTCTGATTCAGGCACAATGCTGTAAGGTCAGCCAAAATTCTAAGTTTATTGCTGAGATGAAGCGGGCGTTAAAGCAGCTTTAATTCCGCTTTCTATAAAATTAAAAAAATATACCCCATTCCAGAAAGGAGTTTTACCATGTTACATCCATCCTACACGGATTTGATCAATGTTGTAAACAGCGAAGTGGAGCCGGGCGAGCAGCCGGTTGTTCAGAGCCGTTATTCCATCGTGCTTGCGGCTGCAAAGAGGGCCAGACAGATTACTGCCGGTGTGGATCCAATGGTAACCAGTTTTAATGGCAAGAAGCCGCTGTCTGTGGCAGTTCAGGAGCTTTACGAAGGAAGAGTTAAAATCATGGGTGACGAGTCGGAGGACGAAGAGAGCGTTGAGCAGATCGTGCCGGAGGATACTGCTTTGGAATCCGGGGATATGGAAGCTGAGACTGTAATTGCGGAGGAAGTTTAGAAAACGGGGATTGATAAAGAGAAAGGAGCTTAAGCCGTCTCATCAAATAAAGATATGAGATGGCTTTTTCCATAGGGCAGGAGCATGTTATGAAAATACTATTTGTTTCTCTGGGTTGTGATAAGAACCTGGTGGATGCGGAGAAGATGCTGGGACTTTTAAACCGGGATGGTCATACGTTTACAGATGACGAACAGGAGGCAGAGGTAGTCGTGGTTAATACTTGCTGCTTTATTGGTGATGCCAAGGAGGAGAGCATCAATACAATCCTTGAGATGGCGGAGCTCAAAAAGGCAGGGCGCTGCAGGGCGTTAATCGTAACCGGCTGCATGGCTCAGCGCTACCGTCAGGAGATTATGGATGAAATTCCGGAGGTAGACGGTATTATTGGAACCTCCACATATGATGAAATTACTAATGTACTTGAGCAGGTGCTGGGCGGTGAGAGCGTCAGCTGTTTTGCTGATCTGGATGTACTGCCTGAAGTGGAGGCAGACCGGATGATTACCACAGGCGGATATTATTCCTACTTAAAAATTGCAGAGGGTTGTGATAAGCGCTGCACTTATTGTATTATCCCGAGCCTCCGGGGGAATTACCGCAGCATTCCCATGGAGCATCTGATTGACGAGGCGCAAAAGCTGGTAGACAAAGGTGTGAGGGAGCTTATTCTTGTGGCTCAGGAGACTACACTTTACGGTAAGGATTTATATGGGAAAAAGATGCTTCCACAGCTTCTTCGTGAGCTGGGGGAAATTCCGGGGCTTTACTGGATTCGCATTCAGTATTGCTATCCGGAGGAGATTACAGATGAGCTGATTGAGGCAATCAAGTCGGAAGAGAAGGTTTGTCATTATCTGGATATTCCGATTCAACATGCCAGCGACCGGATTTTAAAGCGCATGGGAAGGCGCGCTACTCAGGCTCAGCTTCGTGAGATTATAGATAAGCTTCGCAGAGAAATTCCTGATATTGCACTGCGTACTACTATGATTTCCGGTTTTCCGGGGGAGACCCAGGAGGATCATGAAGAAGTGATGGCATTTGTGGATGAAATGGAGTTTGAGAGACTGGGGGTGTTTGCTTACTCTGCAGAGGAGGGAACTCCTGCAGCAGACTTTTCGGATCAGGTATCCCCAGAGATAAAGGAGGAGCGCCGAAATGAGATTATGGAATTGCAGCAGGAGATTGCTTTTGAGAAGTCTGCTTCCATAGTGGGGCGGGTGCTTGACGTGATGATTGAGGGAAAGGTCGCAGATGAGCCGGTATATGTGGGGAGAACCTACATGGATGCACCGGGGGTGGACGGCTATATTTTTGTAAACAGCGGAGAGCTTTTTATATCCGGTGATTTTGTCCGGGTGAAGGTGGTTGGATCAAACGAATATGACCTGATTGGGGAGGTATGCGATGAATGTGCCGAATAGACTGACTGTGCTGCGTGTACTGATGATTCCGTTTTTTGTGCTGAGCCTGCTGGCTTTTGATGGAATGAATCAAACTCTGCGGTATCTCTCAGCTGCCATTTTCATTGCAGCAAGCTTGACCGATATGCTGGACGGCAAGATAGCCCGCAAGTATAATCTGGTAACGAATTTTGGCAAGTTCATGGATCCTCTGGCTGACAAGCTTTTGGTATGCTCTGCGCTTATTTGCCTGGTGGAGCTTGGTCAGCTTCCGGCATGGATGGCCATTGTTATCGTCAGCCGGGAGTTTATCATCAGCGGTTTCCGTCTTGTAGCAGCGGAGCAGGGCATCGTTATTGCTGCCAGCTACTGGGGGAAATTTAAGACCATATTCCAGATGACAGCGGTGATTCTTATGATTTTGAATCTGGCTGTGCTCCATGTACTGACAGTAATCTGTATCTGGGCAGCGCTGATTCTGACGGTTCTTTCGCTGGTGGAGTATGTTTTAAAAAATCTTAAAGTTCTTACAGAAGGGAAGATATAAAGATGGTAGTAGAGCTGATTTCAGTTGGAACAGAGCTTTTGCTGGGGAATATTGTCAATACGAATACACAGTTTCTGGCGGAAAAGTGTGCCCTGCTTGGACTGTCCATGTATTACCAGGAGGTGGTTGGCGATAATCGCAATCGTCTTGCCGGGGTAATCCGCACAGCTTTGAACCGCTCGGACATAATTATTCTGACAGGGGGACTTGGACCTACTGAGGATGATATGACGAAAGAAGTCTGTATGGAGGTGATGGGTGTTCCGCTGACAGAGGATTCCCATACCCGCCAGCGAATCGAACAGTACTTTAAGAACAGCGATTACAAGGTGATTCCTGAAAATAACTGGAAGCAGTCAATGGTGCCTGAAGGGGCAATTATCCTTGACAATAATAATGGTACTGCCCCAGGGTTGATTATGGAGAAGGAGGGCAAGACAGCAATCCTTCTTCCGGGACCTTCGGCTGAAATGAAGCCGATGTTTATAAACCAGGTATTTCCGTATCTTAAGAAGCGTCAGCCTGAGGTGATTCGTTCCCAGATGGTAAAGGTTTGTGGGATTGGGGAGAGTCAGGTAGAGGATATACTGCTTGATCTAATTAACGGACAGAGTAATCCTACAATCGCCACCTATGCCAAAATAGGTGAGGTACACATCCGTGTGACGGCAAAGGCTGCCGATGAGGATGGGGCGAAACGTCTGGTCAAGCCGGTGGTAAAAGAGATCAAGGCACGTCTTGGGGATTATGTGTATTCTACCAAGGAGAATGAGACGCTGGAACAGGCAGTGGTGCGTCTGCTTCAAAAGTACGAGTTGAAGGTAACTACCGCGGAATCCTGCACTGGCGGTCTTTTGGCAGGCCGGATTGTCAATGTGGCGGGCGCTTCTGACGTGTTTCATGAGGGGTTTATCACTTATTCCAATAAGTCTAAGCGAAAATATCTGGATGTGAGTAAGAGCACTCTCAAAAAACATGGAGCAGTCAGCGAGCAGACTGCCAAGGAGATGGCGACCGGAGGAGTGTTCTCCACAGACTGCGATGCGTGCGTTGCGGTGACCGGGATTGCAGGGCCTGATGGGGGAACGGAGGAAAAACCGGTGGGGCTTGTGTATATTGCCACCTACATGAAGGACAAGGTGAATGTGCAGCGGTATCAGTTTAAGGGAGACAGAGCAAAGATCAGGGAGCAGGCAGTGGTGAAGGCGCTGGATCTTTTGCGGCGCTCGCTTCTGGACAATTACCGCTAGAAGGAGGATTATGCGTTGGTATAGCCGCCTGTATGTGGGGGAAAAGGCAGAAAAACGTCGGCGTTTAATCGTACAGGGGCTCCGGGAAAACAGGCTTTTGCCGGAGGTGTATGTGATTACGCCGCCTCAAAACGGGAATAATGTTCTTGATATTTATCCATCCGCCATGCTGATTTTGCCGCCCTATGTGAATGAGGACATGTTGATTCTTGGGATTGCAGTGACTTATTGGGAGGCTTTGGAGGTCGCAAGGCAGATGGTGGAGGATATGCACCGCCGGACAGGAGGATTTTGCTTAAAGGAATTTCTGGTGGAGAGCGAAGCGGAGTAATGGGTGTATGTGGGTGACAATACTAGCGATTTTTGGGATTATAGGGCTGTTTCTTTTGGGAATTCTGGGTCTGGTTTTGGCGGTAATCCTTTTGGCGCTTTTGGTTCCCCTCAGATACCAGGCAGAGGGGAGCTTTCATAGCAGCCTGAGGGGGAGTGCGGCCGTAAGCTGGCTCTTACATATTTTGTGCTTTCGGGTAGCCTATGACGGAGATCTGAAGGCAGTTTTCTGTGTGCTCGGAATCCCGCTTTTCAGATTTCCGGAAGCGGGTACAGATTCAGAGAACAGAGAAGCCATGGAAAAGGCAGAGGATGAGGAGACAGCAGAGGACAGACAAACGGAATTTGCACCAATAGATGACCAGATGCAGGAATTGCCAAAAGGGTGTCAGAAGGATAAAAAGCACAGTTTCGGATTCTCAGACAGGGTAAAAAGAAAGAAAAAACGTGAGAACGGCAGAAGCTTTAAAGGAATTGGGAAAAAAATAAGCGTTACAATCAGGAGATTATGTGATAAACTGGAGAATATAAAGAAAAAGCGCGAGAAGTTTCTGGTCTTTGTCAAAAATGAGGACAACCGTCAGACTTTTCAGCTTTTAAAGCGTCAGGTCTGGGCTTTTCTCAGGCATATATTTCCTCGGAAGGTTAAGGGGGAAGTGAAATTCGGCTTCGAAGACCCTTATGCAGTGGGACAGGTACTGATATATGCCAGCCCGTTTTATGGACTGTACGCAAAGGATCTGAGGCTGATACCTGTTTTTGGGGAAAAGATCCTGGAGGGAAATTTAAGTGTGAAGGGAAGAATTCGGATTGGCACGCTTCTGGCGCTTGCCATTCGGGTATTTATGGATAAAAATTTCAGAATCCTGCTTAAGAAATGGCAGGACAGGTAAAGGAGGAGCCACATGGCAGAAAATCAATTTGCATCAACGATGGAGGCGCTGTTTAAAGGAATGGATCAGTTCGTGACCACAAAGACAGTGGTGGGCGAGGCGCTTCAGGTAGACGGAGCCGTAATTCTTCCGCTGGTAGACGTAACCTGCGGTATGGCTGCAGGTTCCTTTGCAGAGAATGCAAAACACAACGGAGGAGGAGGCATGAGTGCCAAGATGAGTCCAAGCGCTGTGCTGATAATCCAGAATGGGGTCACGAAGCTTGTGAATATTAAGCAGCAGGACGCGGTCACCAAGGTGCTGGATATGGTGCCGGATCTGGTCAATAAATTTACCGGCGGCAGAAAAGACGAGATTACTCCGGAGGTAATGCGGGCAGCAGAAGAGGTGGCAGCAGAAGAGCGGCGTCAGTCATAGTTTTGTGGACAGCTGCATATGATAAAGAGAGAGTTGAGTTCGGGAGGCTTCCATGAAGCGCGTCATTGGACTGATGTTGTTTTGCTTTGGAATCGGGATGACCCTGCTTTTGTTTATCCCGGAGACATTAACGACCCTGATCTTTATTATCGGCTGCCTGACCCTTGGGTATTACCTTTTTTGCGGTTAAGGTCATAGCGGCAAAATAATAAGAAAATAAAATTTTTACTTGCCAAAACTCCGAACTTCTGGTATCATACATTTGTTATGGTTTCCTCAGAGGAACCAAGTACCGGTTAAGGAGGTGCAATCATGGCTAAATGTGCAATCTGTGAAAAGGGCGCTCACTTCGGAAATAATGTGAGCCACTCCCATAGAAGATCCAATGCGATTTGGAAAGCAAACGTTAAATCTGTAAAAGTTAAGGTCAACGGAGGCACCAAGAAGATGTACGTATGTACTTCTTGCCTGCGTTCCGGCTTAGTAGAAAGAGCGTAATTGGAACTGACGATTGGAGGCTGTCTCACCGGCGGTATGCTGGTGCGGCAGTTTTTTCGCTTTATAGGAAATTTCGCGCCCAGGGAAAATGGTTGTTACAGCTTTATTCTGTGGCGGCTTTTATTATGCTGTAAAATTAGTTGCAGAATGAGGGTTATCTGTGCTATACTTAATAAATTCAGAGTTATGCAGATCCAGATAGTATTGGTGGACTGCGCGGTGCAATAGATAATGGAGGGGTCTATATGAAGGGACGCATCAACAATAAATTCGGCAAAATCCAGATTAATTCTGATGTGATTGCCATGTATGCCGGTATGACAGCCGTGGAATGTTTCGGCATTGTGGGTATGGCCGCAGTGAGCATGAAGGATGGTCTTGTAAAGCTTTTAAAGCGGGAGAGCTTAACTCATGGGATAAATGTTCTGATACAAGACAATCATATTACCGTTGATTTTCATGTCATTGTGTCTTACGGTGTCAGCATTTGTGCTGTGGCAGACAATCTGATTGAGAATGTGAAATACAAAGTGGAAGAATTCACCGGCATGGAGGTTGACAAAATCAATATCTATGTGGAAGGTGTACGAGTGATAGATTAAGGAGGGCCTACTGGTGACTACTAAGGTGATAGACGCTAATCTGATGCAGAAGGCATTTCTTGCGGGAGCAAAAGGGCTGGAGGCAAAGAAGGAATGGATAAACGAGCTTAACGTATTTCCTGTGCCTGACGGCGATACGGGTACGAATATGACCATGACGATCATGTCGGCTGCCCGCGAAGTTGCGGCGATTAAGGATCCCACAATGGAGAGTCTGGCAAAGGCGATTTCTTCTGGCTCCCTGCGTGGCGCAAGGGGAAATTCCGGCGTAATCCTGTCCCAGTTGTTCCGGGGCTTCACCAAAGAGATTAAGAATGTGGAGACGGTCAATGTGACAGTTCTTGCCAAAGCTTTTGTCCGTGCTTCAGAGACTGCATATAAGGCGGTTATGAAGCCGAAGGAGGGGACAATCCTTACGGTTGCCAAGGGAATGGCAGACAAAGCGGTAGAGCTGGCATCCCAGACAGAGGATATTATCGAGTTTGCAGATAAGGTAATTGAGCATGGAGATTATGTTCTCAGTCAGACTCCGGAGATGCTTCCGGTTCTGAAACAGGCAGGTGTTGTGGACTCAGGCGGTCAGGGTTTAATGCAGGTTTTGAAGGGAGTTTTGGATGGTTTAAAGGGCAAGGAAGTGGATTTAAGCGTTTCTTCTGGTGAGCAGAGTTCCTCTTCCAAGCCCGCAGGTTCCGGCGCATTATCAGAGAATATTGACACTGCCCACATTAAATTTGGTTACTGTACGGAGTTTATTATCAACGTGGAGCAGGCCTATAATGAGAAGTCGGAGCATGAGTTTAAGGCATATCTGGAGTCCATTGGAGATTCCATTGTGGTAGTGTCTGATGATGATGTGGTGAAAGTGCATGTACACACCAATGATCCCGGCCTTGCGATCCAGAGAGCCTTAAGTTACGGTTCTCTGTCCCGCATGAAGATCGATAACATGCGGGAGGAGCACCAGGAGCGTCTGATCCAGAATGCGGAGAAGGTAGCGGCAGCTCAGAGGATAACAGAAGACAGAAAAAGTACAGAGCCAAGAAAAAACTATGGATTTATTGCGGTTTCCGTTGGAGACGGACTGGGTGAGATTTTCCGTGGGATAGGCGCAGATTATCTGATTGAGGGCGGTCAGACTATGAATCCAAGCACGGAAGATATGGTGAATGCAATTGAGTGTGTGAACGCTGATACCATCTATATCCTGCCAAATAATAAGAATATTATCCTTGCAGCGGAGCAGGCAAAGTATTTGGTGGAGGATAAGAATATTATTGTAGTTCCCTCAAAAACGGTGCCTCAGGGCATCTCGGCATTGATTAACTTTATTCCCGAGCAGTCTCCGGAGGAGAATCTGGAAACGATGATCGAGGAGATGGGACGGGTGAAGACTGGCCAGATTACCTATGCGGTGCGCAATACGGTGATTGACGACATGGAGATTCATGAGGGCGATATTATGGGAATTGGCGACAGAGGCATGCTGGCGGTGGGAACCAGTGTGGACGGCGTTGCCCTGGATACTCTGCAGCAGATGCTTGATGAGGATTCTGAGCTTGCTACGATCTATTATGGCAGCGACGTGAAACTGGAGGAGGCAGAAGCGCTTTATGTAAAGGCACAGGAAGCCTTTCCAGAAGTTGAAATGGAATTGCAGGAAGGTGGACAGCCCATATATTACTATTTGATTTCTGTTGAATAACAATGAGCGGCAGTCTGACCCGCCGGTGGTTTATTTTACCGGGGTGACTGCTGCTTGTTTTAAATCAGGGGATTTTTATGAATCAGCAACCAGTTACAAGTTTAAAGGGGATTGGAGAGAAATCGGGAAGCCTGTTTAAAAAACTTGGTGTGGAGACGATAGAGGATCTGCTTCACAACTACCCTCGGGCTTATGATACCTACGATGCACCGACTCCGGTGAGGGAGATAAGTGAAGGGGAGATTGCGGCAGTTTCGGGACAGCTTTTAAAGTCGGCCAGTGTGCGCCGATTTAAGAATATGCAGATTATCGTTACCACGGTGAAGGATACCACAGGTGCTTTGCAGCTTACCTGGTACAATATGCCTTATCTTCGCACAATGCTCCAGGCAGGAAAGATTTT
This sequence comes from uncultured Clostridium sp., assembly GCA_947575275.1. GTDB lineage: Bacteria > Bacillota > Clostridia > Lachnospirales > Lachnospiraceae > Brotaphodocola. The sequence goes on from CANPMS010000001.1 coordinate 96,836, forward strand.
GATATTCCGCGGCAGGGTGGTAAAAAAGAATAAACGTCTGACGATGGAGCAGCCGGAAATTTTTACGCCGGATGCGTATGCTGAAGTGGTGCACTCTATGCAGCCTATATACGGACAGACAAAGGGTCTGGGGAATAAGGCGATCACCAGGGCGGTAGTTCAGGCGCTGGAGCGAAGAGAGATGGAGCGGGAGTATATGCCGCTTGCGATGCGCAAGAAATATGAGCTGGCAGAATATAATTATGCCATTGAGCATATCCATTTTCCCGGTGACAGACAAGAATTTCTGTTTGCAAGAAGGCGTCTGGTGTTCGACGAGTTTTTCTTTTTTCTTTTATCTGTCAGACGGCTGAAAGAGAAGCGGAAAGATAAAAAGAGCAGCTTTGTGATGGAGCATGCGCCGCTCACGGATCTCCTTTTGCAGAATTTACCTTACAGCCTTACCAATGCTCAGCGTAAGGCTCTTAAGGAGGTGCAGGGAGATTTGGAGGGCGGTCTTGCCATGAATCGCTTAATTCAGGGCGATGTGGGCTCAGGTAAGACCATTATTGCTGTACTGGCGCTTTTACAGGCGTCTGAAAATGGCTTTCAGGGGGCGCTTATGGCGCCTACCGAGGTGCTTGCAAGGCAGCACTATGAGTCCATAACAGAACTGTTTGCTGCCCATGGAATAGAGAAACATGTAGTTCTTGTAACCGGTTCCATGACAGCGAAAGAGAAGCGCATAGCCTATGAGGCGATTGCCTCCCATCAGACAGATATTATTGTTGGCACCCATGCCCTGATTCAGGAAAAGGTGCATTATGACAAGCTGGCGCTTGTGATTACGGATGAGCAGCACCGCTTTGGAGTGGGGCAGCGGGAAGCGCTGGGTGTCAAGGGGCAGGAGAGCAAAAAAGCCATGGAGGGATCAGGAACCGGGGAACCGGCGGAGCCCCATGTGCTGGTAATGAGTGCAACTCCCATTCCCAGAACACTGGCGATTATTCTCTACGGAGATCTTGATATATCGGTGATTGACGAGATGCCGGCGAACCGGCTTCCTATTAAAAATTGTGTGGTGGACAAGGGATACCGGGAGAAGGCATACCGATTCATTGAGAAGGAGGTTGCCGCAGGGCGTCAGGCATATGTTATCTGCCCAATGGTTGAAGAAAGCGAGATGATTGAGGCAGAGAATGTTCTGGACTACACGAAGGTTTTGCGTGATAATCTGCCGGATTCAGTCTGTGTGGAGTACCTTCACGGAAAAATGAAGGGCAGAGAGAAAAACAAGATAATGGAGCGGTTTGCATCCGGTGAAATTCAGGTGCTGGTGTCTACCACAGTGGTGGAGGTAGGTGTTAATGTTCCAAACGCCACTGTGATGATGATAGAGAATGCGGAACGGTTTGGCCTGGCCCAGCTTCACCAGCTTCGCGGGCGCGTGGGACGTGGAGCATATCAGTCCTACTGTATTATGGTTAATTGCTCTGATGAGAACGGCACTCAGGAACGGCTTGATATTCTCAACCGCTCCAACGACGGTTTTTATATTGCCTCAGAGGATCTGAAGCTGCGGGGTCCAGGCGATATTTTCGGATTGCGTCAGAGCGGAGATGTGGAGTTTAAGCTGGCGGATATTTTTACAGATGCGAAGCTTTTAAAGGAGGTGTCTGAAGAGGTAAATGCTCTGTTGGACGAGGATCCGAAACTGGAAAAAACGGAGAATGAGGCGCTGGGTCAGCGGCTTTCCATCTATTTAAGCAGAAGTTATGAGAGGTTGAACTTGTAAGTATGAGGGGGATGAATATGGAATACACAGAGATTTTGTCTGCCATAGAGCGGATTGAGAAATCAAATGCGGAACAGGCGAAGTATGCAAGAAGGCAGTACCGGATGTCTCAGGTTACGGCTTTTGCCAGTCTGGTTATGCTTTCGGCAGTTGTTTACACCATCGCTATGCTGATTCCGAAAATAAATGTGACTTATCAGAACATAGAGCTGGTTATGGAGAATCTGCGGGTAATCACCTCGGATCTGGCAGAGATGGATTTGAGTCAGACGATTGAGGGGATAGAGAAATTAAATGCCATCGATATTGACAGTTTAAACAGCGCGATCAAAAATCTGTCTGACACAGTAGAACCCTTTGCCAATTTATTTAACCGGTCCCGCTAAAAGCCGGTGTGCTTGTTGTCATATCATTATAAGAGGTACATTCAGGATGAAATTAAAGACACGTTTAGTTATAGCCTTTTTGGTTTTCAGCCTTTTTCCGGTGATATTTATGGGAATGGGCAGTGTGTTTATGATTTACTGGTTCAACGAGCTTGAATCAGAGGTAAGATCCATGATTATTCAGTTAGTTACCATGAGTGAAATGCTTCTGGTATTCATTTGCGCATGTCTTACCCTTTGGATTCATCAATCCTTGCTGCGTCCTTTAAACAAACTGCAAGAGGCTGCGCAGCAAATTCGGGACGGAAACCTGGATTTTACCCTGGACATAGAGGAGGATGGTGAGATTGGGGAGCTTTGCCAGGACTTTGAGGAGATGCGGATTCGTTTAAAGGAGAACTCGGAGGAGAAAGTCCAATATGATTTGCAGAATAAGGAATTAATCAGCAATATCTCTCATGATTTAAAAACTCCGATTACTGCAATTAAGGGGTATGTGGAGGGGATTATGGATGGTGTGGCATCCTCTCCGGAGAAGCTGGACAAGTATATCCGCACGATTTATAATAAAGCCAATGACATGGATCGTCTGATTGATGAGCTGACCTTCTACTCCAAGGTTGATACCAATAGAATCATGTATGCCTTTACTAAAATTAATGTCAACAGCTATTTCGGCGATTGTGTGGAGGAAGTAGGACTTGATATGGAATCCAGGGGAATTGAGCTGGGGTATTTCAACTACATCAATAAAGATACAGTGGTCATTGCTGATGCAGAGCAGCTGAAGCGGGTGATTAATAATATTATCGGCAACTCGGTAAAGTATCTGGACAAACCAAAGGGAATCATCAACATTCGAATTAATGATGTGGGGGATTTTATCCAGGTTGACATTGAAGACAATGGACGCGGTATTGCGGCGAAGGAACTGCCATGTATCTTTGACAGGTTCTACCGGATGGATTCATCCCGCAACTCCTCAAAAGGGGGAAGCGGAATCGGGCTGTCCATCGTGCGCAAGATTATTGAGGATCACGGTGGTCGCGTCTGGGCGACCAGTAAAGAGGGCATCGGCACACAACTGCATTTTGTGCTGAGAAAATATCAGGAGGTAGTACAGGATGAGCAGAATTCTAATCATTGAGGATGAGGTCAGCATCGCGGAGCTGGAGAAGGACTACCTGGAGCTCAGCGGTTTTGAGGTGGAGCTGGAGGAGGACGGATATGTGGGTTTGGAGCGTGCCCTTGATGAAGACTTTGATTTGGTGATTCTTGATCTTATGCTTCCGAGTGTGGATGGATTTGAAATCTGCCGTCGATTTCGAGAGACGAAAAATACGCCGATTATTATGATCTCTGCAAAAAAAGAAGATATTGATAAAATCCGCGGTCTCGGTTTGGGGGCAGATGATTACATGACAAAGCCTTTCAGCCCCAGTGAGATGGTGGCGCGGGTTAAGGCGCATCTTGCCCGGTATCAGCGTCTGATTGGAAGTACAAATGTGGAGAATGAGGTGATCGAAATCCGCGGCTTAAAGATTGATAATACGGCACGTCGGGTTTGGGTGAAAGGAGAAGAGAAGAATTTTACCACCAAGGAATTCGACATCTTAACGTTCCTTGCCCAAAACCCCAATCGTGTGTTCACCAAAGAAGAATTGTTCCGGGAAATTTGGGATATGGATTCCATCGGTGATATTGCCACAGTGACGGTACATATTAAGAAAATCCGTGAAAAGATTGAACCCAATACGGCAAAGCCTCAGTATATCGAGACCATCTGGGGTGTGGGATACCGTTTTAAAATGTGAATGGAAAGCCTAATTTGACATTTTCCATATTCTGTGATAAAATCGATAACCGTATACACGAGAGGATTCAGGTTCTGTCTTGAATCCTCTCGCTTTGCGTAGCAAGGTACTAAGAAAGAGTGAGGAGAAAAATGGAAATAGTAAGATTTGAGGAATTACAGATTGATGAGAGGATTCTGCGTGCTGTCGCCGATATGGGCTTTGAGGAGGCTTCACCAATTCAGGCGAAGGCCATTCCTGTGCAGATGGAAGGCTTTGATATGATTGGACAGGCACAGACCGGGACAGGCAAGACAGCAGCATTTGGAATTCCGCTGCTTCAAAAGATCGACCCCAAGAAAAAGAAGCTTCAGGCGGTGGCGCTGTGTCCTACCAGGGAGCTGGCAATTCAGGTGGCAGAGGAAATCCGCAATCTGGCAAAATATATGCACGGTATCAAGGTGCTTCCTATTTATGGCGGGCAGGATATTGTACGCCAGATTCGGGGGCTTAAGGACGGAACCCAGATTATGATTGGAACACCGGGGCGTGTTATGGATCATATGCGCCGCAAAACGGTAAAGTTTGACCAGGTGCACACGGTGGTTTTGGATGAGGCCGACGAGATGTTGAATATGGGCTTTTTGGAGGATATGGAGACTATTTTAAGCCAGCTCCCTCAGGAGCGGCAGACAGTCATGTTCTCCGCCACCATGCCGGATGCAATCCGAAAAATTGCGGAGAATTTCCAGAACAGTCCGCAGATTGTAAGAGTCGTAAAAAAAGAGCTGACGGTACCAAAGGTGACACAGTACTATTATGAGGTAAAGCCAAAAACCAAGGTTGAGGTCATGTGCAGGCTGCTGGATATGTATGCGCCAAAACTGTCAGTGGCATTCTGCAATACGAAGAAGCAGGTGGATGAGCTGGTACAGGAGCTTCAGGGACGGGGGTATTTTGCAGAGGGGCTTCACGGAGATTTAAAGCAGGTTCAGCGTGACCGGGTTATGAAAAGTTTTCGAAGCGGACGGACGGAAATTTTAGTGGCCACGGACGTGGCAGCGAGAGGAATTGACGTGGATGACGTGGAGGCTGTATTCAACTATGACATTCCCCAGGATGATGAGTATTATGTTCACCGTATTGGAAGAACCGGGAGGGCCGGAAGAGAGGGAATCGCATTCAGCTTTGTGGTAGGCAGGGAAGTCTACAAACTCCGGGATATTCAGCGTTACTGTAAGACGAAGATTTTACCCCAGGCTGTTCCGTCCCTTGATGACATCACAGAAATCAAGGCAGAGAAGATTCTTGGTCAGGCAGGGGAGGCGCTGGCAGATATGGATTTAAGTCAGGTGATTCACATTGTGGAGAAAAAGCTGCTGGAGGAGGATTACACTTCTCTGGAGCTGGCGGCTGCCTTGCTCCGCATGAATATGGGGGAGGAGAACGAGGATATTATTATGGACAGCCGACCGGCCAGGTCGCTGGATGAGCTGGGTTCCTTTAGGGGAGAAGGGCGCAGCGCCCGAAACAGAAGCCGTGATGGCAGAGGAAGTAAAAACTCTCAGCGAGGCAGGCGTACCAGAGGAGGCGAGGACGGCATGACCAGGTTGTTTATTAATGTGGGAAAGAACCAGAATGTAAAGCCAGGCGATATTCTTGGGGCTATTGTGGGAGAATCCGGAATTTCCGGGCGCATGGTAGGAAGTATTGATATGTATGATGGCTATACATTTGTAGATGTGCCTGAGGATTGTGCTGAGGAGGTTCTGGAGTGTATGAGAAATGTGAAAATTAAGGGCAGGAGCGTGCGTATGGAGCCTGCAAATGCCCATTAAGTTGTAAAAGGAGGACAGGATGGGGACATTCGGCTATCAGTATGGATTCATTGGCATGGGTAACATGGGGTATGCTATTCTTCAGGGGCTGCTGAAACATTGTGCTCCGAAGGACGTGATTTTTTCCACCAGAAGCAGGGAAACATCGGAAAATGTGGCAGAAAAGACAGGTGTATGTTTTGCGGCTGACAATCGTTCCTGCGCACAGCAGGCCCGTTTTCTTGTGCTTGCGGTGAAGCCTAAACAGTTTGATGCAGTAATATCCAAAATACGAGATGTGATAACAGAGGAGCAGATTATTATTTCTATTGCGCCTGGAATTACCATACAGAATTTAAAGGAGCGTTTTGCAAGGGAATGCCGGATTGTCCGTGCTATGCCCAACACTCCGGCGCTGGTGGGGGAGGGAATGACGGGTGTCTGTTATGATGAGACGCTTTTTTCTGATGAGGAGAAGAAAATCATCCGAAACTTTTTTGAATCCTTTGGTAAAATGGAGCTGGTAGAGGAAGGGCTGATGGATGCGGTGGTGTGCGCCAGCGGAAGTTCCCCCGCCTATGTGTATATGTTTATAGAGGCATTGGCAGACAGCGTGGTAAAATACGGAATTCCACGAACCACAGCGTATGAGCTGGTGGCCCAGACTGTGCTGGGCAGCGCCAGGATGGTGCTGGAGACGGGGGAACATCCTGCTAGTCTGAAGGATAAAGTCTGCTCACCGGGTGGTACGACGATTGCCGGTGTTGCCGCTTTGGAGGAGCATGGTATGCGAAATGCCCTTCATAAGGCGACGGATGCCTGTTATCAACGTGCATGCAGATGAATTGAATTCAGAGGGGGAGAAGGAGCATGTCAGAAGAGTGTGGAAACATTCCGCCTATTATCCGTAAGGAGCGGAAGCTGAGGTATCAGGGGACAATTCTGAAAATTTATGAGGACACGGTAATTGCCAACGGGCATGAGGCACACTGGGATTTTATCCATCATGACGGCGCTGCCGCGGTGGTTGCTGTGGCGGATGATGGTCGGCTTTTCATGGTGCGCCAGTATCGGAATGCTTTGGATCGGGAGACCCTGGAGATTCCGGCAGGGAAGCTGGATGATCCGATGGAACCGAAGATTGAGTGCGCATACCGGGAGCTGGAGGAAGAGACCGGCTATCGCTGTGAGAAGCTGGAATATCTGATGAGCCTGAACACCACAGTGGCGTTCTGTGATGAGGCGATCGATATTTTTGTTGCCCGTAATTTGATTCCGTCCTGCCAGAGCCTGGATGAGGATGAGACCATCAATGTGGAGCTCTGGGAACTTCAGGATCTTCAGGAGTTAATTTATACCGGAAAGCTGACGGACGCCAAGACTGTGGCGGCGATTATGGCTTACGCGGTCAAATACGGATCGTAAGCAGGCATGAGATGCTTACCGGAGGCGTAGAATAGAAGAAAACGGGTGACATTATGAGACATATCCGTCAGGAATCCTATCTTCTGTTCTGGCTTGTGGCAGGATGGCTGCTTGCGGCAGTGGCTACAAACCGACTGTTTGCCCTAGGGTTAGTCAACTATGAGCTGCTTTACAGTTATGTGGCGCGGGGATGGTCAGATATGATACAGCAAGAAGGCGGCAGCGGGATGAAAATTGTACTCACAAGACTTCTGGAGACGGCTGCATTACTTTTAGTATGCAGGGGAAGATATAAGAAGGCGGGAGTCCGTTTGCTGCTTCTGACAGCAGGGCTGTCAGCCGGAGTATCTTTGGTGCTTCTGACCTGGTGCCGCGGCATTGGGGGGCTTTTTTGTTTTCTTGCCGCCGGGTTTCCTCAGGAGCCGTTTTATCTGGCGGCGTGGGGAATCGTGATTCTGAGGTATGTCCGTTCCCTTGAGGTGCGTCCTGTCCGGTTCTGGAGTGCCTTTACGGCTCTTATGGCTGCCGGGCTATGTTCGGAGATTTTACTTAATCCAATATTTTTAAAATTGCTGTGAAAATTTTTTGTTTGTATTTTACAACATGTTGAAGGCAGATAAATTCTGTTTTCAACATGTTGTATTTTTGTGTTAATTATTCAAAAATATGTAGAAAAGTGGGAAATAAGTGTTTGATTTTAAATAAAAATGCGGATATAATGGTAGATGCTCATCTTTTTTTACAATTTTTGGAATAATATAGGAAGCGGGGGTGGTTAAGTAATGACGGCAGAGATTGAGGGTTTCATGGAGTATCTGGAACATATGAAAAAAGCGTCACGGAATACGATGGTGGCCTACCGAAGAGATTTGTTGCAGCTTATGGATTATCTGGAGCAGCAGGGGATTACGGAGCCGTCAAAGGTGACAAAGACCAGCCTGAATTCCTATATATTATATCTGGAGCATCAGGGAAAGGCCGCAACGACTATTTCCCGCACTCTTGCATCAATCAAGTCCTTTTTCCACTATGAGCTGAGAGAGGGGAAAGTCCGCAGAGATCCGGCGGAGTTTTTAAAGACACCTAAGGTTGAAAAAAAGGCGCCGTTTATTCTGACAGTCGAGGAGGTAAACTGTTTTCTAAAACAGCCGGACGGTTCTTCGCCAAAGGAAGTAAGGGATAAGGCGATGCTTGAGCTTCTCTATGCCACCGGAATCCGTGTGTCGGAATTAATTGGGCTGAAGGTGGAGGATGTGAATCTTGCCGTAGGTTTTATTACCTGCCGGGATGGGGGCAAGGAGAGGGTAATTCCTTTTGGAAAGGCTGTAAGCCAGTCCTTGAAAAGTTATATAGGACAGGCCAGGCACGTGTTATTAAAGGGAAATGAGTCAGACTGGCTTTTCACTAATTGCAGCGGAAAGCCCATGTCCAGGCAGGGATTTTGGAAAATTGTGAAGTATTATGGCGGTAAGGCAGGGATTCATGAAGATATTACACCCCATACTCTGCGCCACTCATTTGCAGCACACCTGTTAAGCGGAGGAGCAGATGTTCAGGTGGTACAGACGATGCTGGGTCACGCGGATCCTGCAACAACCCAGCTCTATATGAATTATCTTCAGAGGAAGCCGCTTAAAAAAGCTTACGCAGGAGTGCATCCGGTAAGATAAAAAGCCCATTGAATGTAAGTGTCCGGGTGTGTATGGAAAAGCCGGCGTGTCCGATTTGGAACGCCGGCTTAAATTTTTCTTCTTTTCAGTATGAAAGTGTGATATACTTGAAACGTATTCTATTTTGTGAGAGGTTTTCTGAATGACGGAAGATAAACAGATACAAAAGAAAATGCCGTCACGCCGTAAGATTCTTTTCCTTTTCCTGACTGATGTGATTTTGCTGGCTGCAATCTTGGTTACGGGGGGAATGCTTTTTGTGCGAAGCTGGAGGGATAAGAACCGTCCGGAATTATCGGCGATACAAGCGCCATCCTGGTATACCCAGGATTTTCTTTCCCCCAATCCCTATTCGAGACCAGGGATTAAGCGGAAGGAGATTAACAGCATCGTGGTACATTATGTGGCAAATCCTGGAACAAGCGCTAAGCAAAACCGCTCCTATTTCCAGAGTCTGGCGAACCAGACAGGAGAGGATGCTACGTCGGCCAGCAGCCATTATATCATCGGGATTGATGGCGAGATTGTACAGTGTATTCCTCTTGATGAGGTGGCGTACGCCAACTATCCGCGCAATGATGATACTGTATCGATTGAGTGCTGCCATATGGATAGTTCAGGGGAATTTTCCGAGGAAACAAAGGAGTCTCTAATCAAACTGGTGAGTTGGCTTTGCCGCGAACTGAATCTAAGTGAGAGAGATGTAATCCGCCATTACGACGTGGTAGGCAAGAACTGTCCGAAATACTATGTGGAGCATGAGGATGCCTGGAAAGAGCTGAAACAACAGATGAAGAAAGGAATCCGGGAGGCTGACTGATTTATGGGAAAAGCATTATACATAGCAGAGAAACCGAGTGTGGCTCAGGAATTTGCCAATGCGCTGAGAATTTCCGGGAGGCGCTCAGACGGCTATATCGAGTCGGATACGGCAGTGGTGACCTGGTGTGTAGGACATCTGGTGACCATGAGTTATCCGGAGGCGTATGATATGAAATATAAGCGCTGGAGCCTGCAGACTCTGCCATTTCTGCCCGGAGAGTTCAAATATCAGGTTATTGACGGAGTGACAAAGCAGTTCAAGGTGGTGTGCAGCCTGTTGAACCGAAATGATATTGATGTTATTTACATCTGTACCGACTCCGGCCGGGAGGGAGAATATATCTACCGTTTGGTGGATCAGATGGCAGGTGTAAAAGGAAAAACAAGAAAACGAGTATGGATTGATTCTCAGACGGAAGAGGAGATTTTAAGGGGAATCCGGGAGGCGAAGGACTGGAGCGAGTATGATAATCTGGCGGCCTCTGCTTATCTGCGCGCCAAGGAGGACTATCTGATGGGAATCAACTTTTCCCGTCTGCTTACTTTGAAATACGGACCGTCCATATCCGGATATATGAAGACCGACAGGACAGTGCTCTCGGTGGGGCGTGTAATGACATGTGTGCTGGGCATGGCAGTGCGTCGGGAACGGGAGATCCGTGATTTTGTAAAGACACCCTTCTACCGTGTGGTTGGAACTTTCCAATCCGGGGAAATGAAGTTTGACGGGGAGTGGCGCAGCGTGGAAGGCTCACGCTATTTTCAGTCACCGAAACTTTATAAAGAAAACGGATTTCGGGAGCGTCAGGATGCGGAGGCGCTGGTAAGAGCGCTGGAAGGGAACAGTCCCCTGACAGCTCTTGTTGTAAAGGCGGAGAAGAAAAAGGAAACAAAAAATCCTCCGCTTCTTTACAATCTGGCAGAGCTGCAGAATAATTGTTCAAAAATGTTTAAAATCAGCCCCGATCAGACGCTTAAGGTAGTACAGGAGCTGTATGAGAAGAAACTGGTTACCTATCCCCGAACGGATGCCCGTGTACTCTCCACAGCAGTTGCCAAAGAAATTCATAAAAATATTGGCGGGCTTAAAAATTTTGGGCCGCTGGAGGCGTTTGCCGCAGATATTTTGGAGAAGGGCACCTATAAGGGAATCGCTAAAACCAGATATGTGAATGACAAGCAGATTACGGATCATTACGCTATCGTGCCTACAGGACAGGGGCTTGGGGCGCTTAAGGGGCTTTCTCCTTTATCTTTTAAGGTGTACGAAGTAATTGGACGGAGATTTTTGAGTATTTTTTATCCAGCAGCAATCTACCGGAAATATATGCTGGAGCTTGCCGTGGGACAGGAGCACTTTTTCTCATCATTTCGTGTTCTGGAAAAGAAGGGTTATCTTGAGGTTTCAGAGGTTCCCGGAAACAGGAAAACAGCACATGCTCCAGATGCAGACGGTACAGGCGCCAGGATGAAGATGGAACGGGACAATGAAACCGATAGTGAGGAGTTGGAAAATCCGGCGTTTCTTGCAATGCTGGCAGCTTTGAAAAAGGGTATGGAACTGTCCGTGAGCAGTTTTATAATCAAGGAGGGAGAGACGTCCCCACCAAAGCGGTATTCTTCTGGTTCCATGATTCTTGCCATGGAAAATGCAGGTCAGCTTATTGATGATGAGGAGCTCCGGGCACAGATTAAGGGAAGTGGAATCGGAACCAGTGCGACCCGGGCGGAAATCCTTAAAAAGCTGGTTCATATTAAGTATCTGGCACTGAATGGAAAGACTCAGATTATCACACCAACACTCCTTGGGGAGCTTGTGTTTGATGTGGTAAATGCGTCAATTCGGCAGCTTCTGAATCCGGAGTTGACGGCAAGCTGGGAGAAAGGGCTTACTTATGTGGCGGAAGGAAGTATTACACCAGACGAATATATGCAGAAGCTGGAGCATTTTGTGGCAGGGCGTACTTATGGAGTTTTAAAGTTGAATAACCAGTATCAGCTTCGTGAGATGTTTGAGATCACTGGAAACCATTATAAAAATGCCCGAACGGCTCAAAAACTCATACAGTAAGGAGACGGGAAAATGAAGAAGGAAGAAACAACGACAATTGCTTTGTACGGGCTGGATCACACTATGGCAAAGGACTTTCTGGCGCAGTTTACATATCCCTGGGAGGCGCTGCCCCATATCGGGGACTTTGTAGAGCGGCTTGGTGATACTCTGCCAAAAGAAGAGTATGCCAGCCCTGTGGATGGTATATGGATCCATAAGACAGCCAGAATTTCATCCACAGCCAGAATTACGGGGCCTGTGATTATCGGACCGGATGCAGAGGTGCGCCATTGTGCGTTTATCCGTGGAAGGGTGCTTGTGGGGGCAGACGCTGTGGTGGGAAACTCCACAGAGCTTAAGAATGTAATTTTATTTGATAAGGTGCAGGTGCCTCATTATAACTATGTGGGTGATTCCATACTGGGTTACAGGGCGCATATGGGGGCAGGCTCTATCACGTCCAATGTCAAATCAGACAAGGGCTTTGTGAGGGTTCATACGGATGAGGGAGATATGGAGACCGGGCTTAAGAAGTTTGGAGCGATGATCGGAGATAACGTGGAAGTAGGGTGCGGATCCGTTCTGAATCCCGGAACGGTAATTGGGAAGAATACCAATATTTATCCACTCTCCAGTGTGAGGAGCTGTGTGAGCGCAAATTCCATCTATAAAATGCAGGGTGAGGTGGCTGAAAAGCGCTGAGTATTTGACCAATGATAAACGGCAATGACCGAAAACAGTGATTTCTGTTTCCGGCCATTGCCGTTTATTTCGTTCCGAAAATCCGATCTCCTGCGTCGCCGAGACCAGGACAGATATAGGCATTCTTGTTCAGACAGCGGTCTAAATGACCGATGTAAATCTGAATATCCGGGTGGGCTTCACGGAGCCGCTTCAGTCCTTCAGGGGCTGCGATGATGGACATAAATTTAATCGTTTTTCCGCCGTGCTGCTTGATGAAGTCCACTGCCGCCACACCGGAACCGCCGGTGGCAAGCATCGGATCGGTTACTATAATGGTTCTTAAATCGATGGGGGTAGGAAGCTTGCAGTAGTATTCGTGGGGTTCGTGAGTAGTTTCATCGCGGTAGAGGCCGATATGACCCACTTTGGCGCTGGGAACCAGGGCAAGAATCCCGTTCACCATACCAAGTCCTGCACGCAGAATCGGCACTACAGCCAGCTTTTTTCCGGAGATCATTGGAGTCATACAGGCTTCGATTGGAGTTTCAATCTGTACGTCTTCCAGGGGTAAATCACGAAGCGCCTCATACCCCATCAGCATGGCAATTTCCTCCACAAGAGAACGGAATTCATTGGTTCCGGTGTTCTTGTTTCGGAGAAGTGAAATTTTGTGCTGAATCAGCGGGTGATCAAAGATTGTTACATTTTTCATATGGTTTCTGTCCTTTCTCCTATGTCAAATGGCGCCGCCTGCAACTGTGTTTTATTTTAGCAGGTATAACAGTAAATAGCAAGGGGAGGTTCTCTGCTATTTTGTTTCTGGAGTGTAGGCTATGATAGCGTATCCTCCAAGCTCATGGGGGACAGGGATGGAAAAGAAAATCTCTCCGTTGTGCTCATAGCTGAAGCATGAGGGGAATTCGCCCTCAAAGGGAAAGTCTGCACCTTTGAAAATGCCGGTGTAATATTCAGCCGAGTATTCATTTTTTACTTTCATAAGCTGGGTTCTGAGCGCGTCATTTGCATTTGGAAAGACGCAGTTTTCTGAACGTACATATGCTGCCATGGAGCTGGGATCTGCGAAATGGGAAAAGCCCAAGTTCTCTTCCTTGCGCACATCAATGGTGTTACTGTAAAACAGATTGACTGGATGAGCGCTGCCTTTTCGGAAGAAGGAGCCTTTGTAAATGGCTGTAATTCTGCTTCGGTCTGAGGACAGAACGGTACATTTAATATCTATGGTATCAATCGTCTCATCCACCTGGAACGCAGTCAGGACAGAGAGTGCATTTTTCTTTAAAAGTTCATTGATTCTCTCCTGTTTTTGGGCATCATCAAGCTTTTCTACGGAGGGATACTGAATCGATATGCTGTTGGAAGCATAGGTGTTAATAGTAGCGATTACGTTGTTGGCGGCAACGGCAGCGCCGTCCCGGCCAGAAGTGCCCTTTTCTGAGCTGTTGGCATTGGCGGCATTCTCCACTGCCGGGTCAATGTTGAAAGCTTCTGTGTACACCTGTGATGTGGGGGCAGCAGAAGTTCCCAAAGCCATGGTTTCGGCTGTGGAAGAGGGGGCATTTTCCAAACTGATTTTTTCATGTTTCTTTTTGCAGCCGGTGGTAAGACAGGTGGCACAGATCGCCAATATGCAGAGTGCGGCTGTTTTCTTTTTGTTTATTCTCATAATTTCTCCTCCGTAAAGTGATTGCATTGTATCGTTAAAAGATTAAATCTATGGATATATAAAGTATTATCTAAAATTTTGCAAGAAAAGTAAAGCGCAATTTTAAGTTCTGAGGGAATTTTATATAGAATGCTTATGTAGAAGTTACATACGGAAAAAATCCATTGATGTTATTTCCATAAAGAGGTATACTATCTCTTGAAAAGAGGTGCGGATTTATGTATATGACAGTAAGGCAGACCGCAGAAAAATGGGGCATTTCAGATAGAAGAGTTAGAACTCTTTGTTCGGAGGGTAAAATTCCAGGAGTTATCCGTAAAGGTCGTGGATGGCTGATTCCGGGGGATGCGAGAAAACCGGAAGATGGACGATATAAAACAACTGAGAGTTTGTTGGACATGATTGATAGAAAAAAGAAGGAGCTGGATTCTAGACGTCCTTTGACGGAAGGAGAGGTGGAGCGGTTGACAGAGGAATTTATTGTTGAATACACCTATAATTCCAATGCTATCGAAGGAAACACCCTAACATTGCGTGAAACGGATATGGTGCTGCGTGGCTTAACGATTGGTCAGAAGCCTTTGAAGGATCACATGGAGGCAGTTGGACATAAAGAAGCCTTTGTGTTTGTTCAGGAGTTGGTAAAGGATAAAATACTATTATCAGAGCGTGTCATCAAGCAGATTCATTATCTGGTATTGGCGGATAAGAAAGATGACCGTGGAGTTTATCGTCGAGTTCCCGTAAGAATTATGGGAGCAAAGCATGAGCCGGTTCAGCCATATTTGATTCAGCCTAGGTTAGAGCAGTTGCTGGAAACCTACCAAAATAGCACAGAGCATATCATTCCCCGGCTTGCACGGTTTCATATAGAGTTTGAAGGAATCCATCCTTTCATCGATGGAAATGGCAGAACAGGGCGGCTGTTGGTAAATTTGGAATTGATGAAAGCAGGATATCCACCGATTGATATTAAATTTGCAGATCGAGTTGCTTATTATGAAGCTTTTGATGAGTATTATGTGAAGCATAGGTTGGATGGGATGGAGAAGTTGTTTGCAGAATATGTGAATGTAAGGTTAGAAGGATATTTGGATATATTGGAACGAGAATAGTCATTAGAGTTAGGGAATATAGACAGTCGTTCGTTTGTCAATGTAGAAATAATCATGATATAGTGACAAAAGAATACAACAGTCTGAGGATTATTTGAATTTAACTCGATCTATAACTCAAATTCGTGCAAATCTATGATGATTTGTGATAAGATATGCAGAAAATCAAGAAAACAGAAAGGACAGAAAAATGCGTAAAAACGCCCAAAATACAGCATTTTCAAAGGGTTTGAGGATATGATTAAGATACTATTCATCTGCCACGGCAATATCTGCCGCTCTCCGATGGCAGAATATGTAATGAAGGATCTGGTGAGGAAAGCCGGGCGTGAGCAGGAGTTTTTTATCGCTTCTGCAGCCACAAGCACAGAGGAAATTGGAAATCCAGTGCACTATGGCACACGGCAGAAACTATGCCGTGAAGGGGTGCCTATGACCGACAGGGTGGCAGTACAGATGAAGAGGACGGATTATGACAAGTATGATTATCTGATTGGAATGGATCAGTGGAATATCCGCAACATGCTGTGCATTCTGGGAGGAGACCCAGGGGGGAAAATTCATAAGATGATGGAGTTTGCGGGCAGCGGACGGGATGTGGCGGATCCATGGTATACCGGTGATTTTGAGACCACATACCGGGATGTGCTGGCAGGATGTGAAGGGCTGCTCAAGTTTATTGATTGCAGAGAACTATGATGAAGCCATAGGCTGGGGCAGAGTTTGAGTGGTGGTAGGACAGTTATATGAGTTGTCAAAAATAAAAGAGTGTGATAGAATCTTGTTATGGAACAATCGTGTTACATTATATAGCAAAACCACCCTTGTACTTTGGTCGGTTCAGGGTGGCATTGCTATTTCTGCTATTCGGTCAACCACCTTGTGGGCGTTTGTTCCTTTTCTGGTTAGATTATAACACGGCAAAGGATAATTCAAGATTATCCTTTGTTTTTTCTTATAATTTCACTATACTAAACGAGATAGAACAGTTGGGAAAACAACGGGGTAAATGAGACATGACAGATAGTCCAAAAAATATTGTATTAATTAATGACCTGCCTGGGTATGGCAAGGTGGCGCTTGCGGCAATGGTGCCGGTTTTATCGCGGATGGGGCATTACACCTTTCAGCTTCCCACTGCAGTAATTTCCAATACCCTGGATTTCGGAAAGTTTCGGATTCAGGATATGACAGATTATATGCGGGATACGATAAACGTGTGGGATGAGCTTCAATTGGACCCGGATTGTATCTGCACCGGGTTTGTGCTTTCCGAGGAACAGGCAGAGCTGATTGGCGATTATATCAGAAGCAGGAGCAGGGAGAAGAAACGGCTTGTGGTGGTGGATCCGATTATGGCAGACGGAGGCAGGCTTTATAACGGGATCGGGCAGGAGCGGGTGTCTGCCATGAAACGACTGGCCGGCTGCTCTGACGTGATGACACCTAATATTACGGAAGCCGGTCTTTTGACCGGAATTCGTCCCGGAAAGGAAGAGGGAACGGAGTATCAGATTCGGGAGCTGGTGGATGGTCTTCGGGAAATTTCCGGGAAATCTGTGGTTATTACAAGCGTGGTGGAGTCAAAGAGCAGATGTCATATGGTCTGCGGTTACGATCATGTGAAGATGGAATACTTCTGCATTCCATACGAGTATCTCCCGGTGCAGGCAGCAGGCAGCGGGGATGTTTTTTCTGCCATTATGACAGGAGAGCTGCTGGAGGGGAAATCTCTTACAGAAGCTGTAAAGAGGGCTGTCCACGCCCTTGTAAAACTGATTCATGAGAATCAGGGACATCTTCAGGGATATAAAGGTATTCTGGTTGAGCGGTATTGGGAGGTGTTGTAGAAGACATTTCCCTTTTCTCTTTCTGGATATATTATAATTGCTGTCAACAGATGAGTAATACTAAATTTGCGGGTTGTTTTTCGCTGCCTGTACGATTATAATGTATCAGTAAAGCTATAAAGAACAGCTAAAGGGGACAAGTGATGATTCGCAATGTGGCTCTGGAGGAGATCTCTGACGGAAAACTATATGGTTTGAATGATATGGTGAGAGCTGGCTGTGATGAATGCAAGGACTGCTGCTCTTGCTGTGAGGGAATGGGGCAGTCCGTGACGATTGACCCCTATGATATGCACCGTATGTCGTCAGGGTTAAAAAAGTCAGCCGGGCAGCTTCTGGCAGCGGAGCTGGAGTTGAATGTGACGGATGGGATTATTTTGCCAAATCTAAAGATGGAAGGGGAAAAAGAGAGGTGCGCCTTTTTGGATCCGAAAGGCAGATGCTCCATTCACCAGTACCGGCCAGGAATCTGCCGTCTGTTTCCCCTGGGCAGATATTATGAAGAAAATGGTTTTCGGTATTTTCTGCAGGTGCACGAATGCAAAAAGGAAAATCGCACAAAGGTAAAGGTGCGAAAGTGGATAGATACGCCGGAGCCGGTGAAGTATGAGAAGTATATTCTGGACTGGCATAATTTTTTGGCTGGATTAAGGAAGCTGCTGAATCATGAAAATGCGAAGGAAATCAGTATGTATGTACTGACATCTTTCTTTTTGGAGCCTTATGGGGAGGATGAGGATTTTTACGGGCAGTTTTATGGGAGGATGCTGGCTGCGCAGGAAAAATTCAGATGGGAAGTGTGATAACGGTGACAGAAAAAGCAGAAACAAAAAGAATGGATCAGCCAAAGGCTGATATGGAAGCGGGAAAGAAGGGTACGGAAGGTGAGGTAAGGCGCGTGAAGTCCGGTCTGGTGTTGGAGGGAGGCGGTATGCGTGGAATCTACACTGCTGGAGTTCTGGACGTATTTATGGAACAGGGAGTGAGCTTTGACGGCGTCATTGGCGTTTCGGCAGGAGCATTGCATGGCTCTTCTTTTTTGTCAGGGCAGAAGGGGCGGAGTATCCGTTTCTATAAAGAGTATTGTGGTGACAAGCGGTTTATGAGCATGAGAAACCTGATTCTTACCGGTGATATTGCAGGGGAACAGTTCTGTTATCATGAGATTCCGGACAGGCTGGATCCATACGATTATGAGGAATTTAATAGGGCGAAATCCAAAACGGAATTTTATGTAACCTGCAGCAACCTTGAGACGGGAAAACCGGAGTATTTAAAAATTACAGATATGCGCAGTCAGGTGGATTTAATCCGTGCATCAGCTTCCCTGCCGTATGTTTCACGGATTGTTGAGGCAGACGGGATGAAGCTTTTAGACGGCGGCTGTTGTGATAGTATTCCGGTTCTTAAGTTCCGTGAGATGGGCTTTAAGCGCACTGTGGTGATTCTGACCCGCCATAGGGGATATGTGAAGGAGCCGGAGCAGACAAAGCTTGCCAGGCTGTATTACCGAAAATATCCGAATTTTATCAGGGCTGTGAAGAATCGGCATAAGGTTTACAACGGGACGATTCGGAGGATAGAAAAACTGGAGGCAAAAGGGGAAATTTTTGTGATACGTCCCAGCAGAAATCTTACGATTGGGCGAACAGAGGATAATCCGGTAAAGCTTCAACAGACCTATGATATTGGACGGTGTGATGCGCTGTGCAGAATGCGGGATTTGAAGCAGTGGCTGGAGAGCCGGGATGTATAAGGGATTTGTTTGACATCGGATTGAGAGGAAGATAAGGAGTGAAACAAAAGAATGACCTGACAGAAGGAGGGATTGCCTTAACAGTAATTACCTTTGCAGTTCCCTTTCTGTTAGCAAATATTGTCCAGGCGCTTTATGGTGCAGTGGATTTGTTGGTAGTAGGACGCTACTGCGGCAGAAGCGCGGTAGCTGCGGTGTCCACAGGAACCCAGGTAACCCAGATTATCACCAGTATCATTACCGGGCTGACGCTGGGAAGCACGGTAATGGTAGGAAGCTATGTGGGACAGAAGAGGCCGGATGAGGTGAAAAAGACGATCGGCACCAGTCTCTGTCTCTTTGCAGTCGCCGGGGTGATCCTGTCGGCGTTGCTTTTTGTGCTCTGCAGCCATATATTGACCCTCCTTCAGACGCCGCAGGAGGCCTTTGCTGAGGCGATGCAATATGTGCAGACCTGTGCTTGCGGCGTAGTGTTTCTATGCGGCTATAATGCGGTCAGTGCGGTGCTGAGGGGTTATGGAGATGCTAAAAGCCCGCTGATTTTTGTAGTGGTTGCCGGCTGTATGAATATTGTGGGTGATGTGGTGCTGGTCAAATATTTTCGCATGGGGGTCAGAGGAACTGCAATCGCCACGATTTTTTCCCAGGGCTTTTCCATGTTCTGTGCTATGGCATACTTAAACAAGCGGGATTTCATTTTCAAATTCCGACTGGAGAACTTACGCTTCCACAGACAAAAGGGAAGGGAATTGATGGGGATTGGAATTCCCATCTCACTGCAGGAGTGTATGGTGAGGCTGTCTTTTCTCTATCTGACATCTGTGACCAACGCTCTTGGTGTAGCGGCATCCTCGGCAGTGGGCATCGCCAGCAAATATGACGTGTTTGCCATGCTTCCGGCGACTTCTATTGCCAGCGCTCTGGCTTCGATTGTGGCACAGAATTACGGGGCGAAAAAATATGACCGCATAAACCGGGCTCTCTGGGTGGGGATTTTGGCAGCGGCGCCGTTTTCTTTGGCGTTCTTTCTCTGGGCACAGATTTCACCTGAGTCCATGATTGGGCTGTTCTCAAAAGATCGCTCCATTTTGGAAGCGGGGGTTCCGTTCTTTCGGGCATGCAGTTTTGATTATCTCTGTGTATTATTTGTGTTCTCCATGAACGGCTATCTCAATGGTCGTGGAAAGACCATCTTTACCATGATAAGCTGCTGCTTCGGCGCATTGGCTCTGCGTATGCCTATGATCAGTCTGGTATGCAGACTGATGCCGGACAATCTGGGCATGCTTGGAATCGTGGCCCCCACAGTGTCGGGAATTATGGCAGTTTATACTGCCATGTATGTATTTAAGCTGGGAAAAAGCTAAAGAGCTGGTGAACAGAGTCCTAAGGACCCTTTACCAGCTCTTTTCTTTTCCAGTGTCCGGTCCGATACCAGAGATAAGAAATAACGTAATTTACAAACCAGCCCAGGGGGACTGCATACCATACAAATTGAATGCCCCAGACAGGAGAGCATAGCTGTGCCACTGCCACCCGGATGGAAAGGTTAAGCAGGTTTCCCAACATGTATACGATGACATCGCCTGCGCCCCGCAGAATCCCGTCAGTACATGCCTTAAAGCCCAGGAAGGATAAGAAACAGCCAATAAACCGCACATAGCTTTCTCCGGTCGCGTATGCCACAGGTGAGGATTCAATCTCCATAAAGAAGGAAAGAAGCGGGCGGTAAAAGAGCTGGCTGACGATGAAAATAATTGCGCCGAAGCATAGAATAATGATATAGGAAATCCGGTATCCTTCCTTTGCCCGTTCAAGCTGTCCTGCTCCCAGGTACTGGCTGGTGAGAACAGAGGAACCGATTCCGCCGCCGATTGCTACCATGATAAAGATATTGGTGAAGGAGTAGGAAGCGCCTACTGCCGCCAGAGCTTGTTCTCCCACAAACCTTCCCACAATGACAGAATCTGCCATATTATAAAACTGTTGAAATAGATTTCCGATAATAATAGGCAGAGCAAAGAGCAGGAGCGAACGTCCTGGCGCACCGGTAAGAAGGGACTGCTTGTTTGCCATAAAAATATCTCCTAATACGATAAATGTCATCTTTTCCTATATTAATGATATAAAACAGGCGGGAAAATTCCTGGAAAAATCAGGATTTACACTGAGAATTATTTGTATTTCGGCGGTTTATGTTGACAAAATAAAAAATCAGATTTATAATTCCTTCAACAACGTCAATACGCGATGCAGTTTGGAACAAGAGTGTTCCGGCTGGGACGAGGAGGAGAAAAAATGGCGGAGAAGAAAGATGCCGTAAAAGCAGTGGAGACCAAAGAAGCAGCGCCTAATGCAGCTAAGGCAACTGAGAAGAAGCCGGAAGAGAAGAAGGCAGCAGCGACAAAGACAGAGACAGAAAAGAAGGCACCTGCGAAGAAAACTCCTGCTAAAAAGGCGGATCCAAAGACAAACGTTGTGGTCGAGTTTGCCGGTCGTCAGACTGTCGTAAAGGATGTGCTTGCGGCAGCAACGAAGGCATTTAAGGCAACTCACAAGGGCGTTAATATCAAGACGATTGATGTTTATGTGAAACCGGAAGAGAATGTGGCTTACTATGTAGTAAACGGAGAAGGTTCTGACGATTACAAAGTAAATCTCTAATTACGGATAGTGATAACTGAAGGAAATGAAAAAGGATCCCGCACCTGCCTTTGAGCAGATGCAGGGTCCTTTTCTATCATATATTTTTAGGATGGAGTGGATGCGGGAATGACACAAGAAGAGAGAATTTGTCTGCCGGAAGGTTTTGAAAGAAAGATGCAAAGGCTGTTGGGGGCAGAATACGAAGCCTTTATGCAAAGCTATGAAAATGAGAGGGTACAGGGACTGCGATTTAACACTTTGAAGGGGGAGTTGGGAACGTTAAAAGGACGCTGCCAGGAGTCTTTTGGTTTAAGGCAGGTACCCTGGTGCCGGGACGGATTTTATTATGACAGTGAGATGAGACCGGGAAAGCACCCGTACCATGATGCGGGTATGTACTATATCCAGGAGCCAAGCGCCATGGCGGCGGTATCTTTGCTGGGTATCATTCCCGGAGAGTTTGTTTTGGATTTATGCGCCGCTCCCGGAGGAAAGACCAGTCATGCCGCCGCTCAGCTTGGAGGAACCGGGCTTTTGGTCAGTAATGAGATTCACCCGCTGCGTGCCAAGGCGCTGTCCCAGAATGTGGAGCGCATGGGAATCCCCAATGGGGTGGTTACAAGTGAGGATTCCGCCAGGCTTAAGGAAGTGTTTGGGGAGTTTTTTGACAGGATTATCGTGGACGCGCCCTGCTCCGGGGAGGGAATGTTCCGAAAGGATGGGCAGGCGAAACGGGAGTGGAGTGAGAAAAATGTGATGCTTTGTGCAGAGAGGCAGCAGAAGATTCTCCACAATGCGGCAGAGATGTTAAAGCCGGGCGGAAGGCTGGTTTACTCCACCTGTACCTTTTCACCGGAGGAGAACGAGGAGCAGATAGCCGGATTCCTTTCCTCCCATCCGGAGTTTTCCGTTGTGGTACTGACTGGTCAGGAACGTCTGCCAGGATTGTCGGAGGGATTTTTTCCGCTTCCGGAAACGTTCCGCATTTGGCCTCACAGGTCAGAGGGGGAGGGGCATTATCTGGCTTTGCTGGAAAAAGGAGGAGAGGGGGGAATGCAAAGACGGCAGACCTCAGAGAAATTCTGGAAAGACAGGGCATGTATTAAAGTTATCAGGGAATGTCTTAAGGCGCTGCTTTCAGAAGACTGTTATAACCAATGGGAGCAGGAGGGAATGTTTGACAGATTGACAGCCTTTGGAGATCAGATTTACAGCGTGCCGAAAGGCATGCCTGCACTCGGCGGGCTGCGTGTGCTGCGCCCCGGGCTTCACCTGGGAAGTCTTAAGAAGAACCGATTTGAACCATCCCATGCTCTGGCTCTTTCCCTTTCTCCTGAAAAGGTGAGAAGCCAGGCCAGCTTTTTGCCATGCAGTGAAGAGATCCGCCTGTATCTTGCAGGAAATCCGCTGCGGTCAGACAGGCAGCAGACAGGCTGGACGTTAATCTGCGTAGACGGATATTCCATAGGCTGGGCAAAATCATCCGGCGGTCTGCTTAAGAATCATTATCCCAAAGGGCTGCGGATACCCTGCTAGTTCTTCTTTGATGATTTCCGATGATTGACTTCTACTGTAATCAGGTCTGCCATGTTCAGGCGAAAAGATTTGATTTCTTCCCGCGTTGCGGGAATGTAGTGCTCTAAAATCGGAAGCAGAACCAGAGCTGTGATGCCGGCGGTGAAGCCGCCATTATAGAGCACAAAGCCGCCATGCAGCATTATGGTTGCAGTGCATATGGAGGCGCATAAGAAACCGCTTAAAATACCTGCACGGATTCCATATCGCCCTGTAATGGGACTTAAACCGGTGGCGAAAGCCACGCTGTTTAGGTAACTCTGGGTGGAGATAGACCAGGTCAGCTCACGCCCGTCGATATGACAGAAGAACATGGTCACCAGATACAGGCACAGATAGCCGAAAAGAATGGGCCAGATATTTCGCGGGTGCTGTCCCATTGCCGTGAATGTCAGTGCTCCCAGAACAATTCCGAAGGTGGGACCTGTAAAGCCTGCGCCTTCAGTTAAGAAGATGACCAGATTTAGGTAAGCCAGGAATAAAAATCCATAGAAGCCGATATTAATCAGGCAGATTGGCATTCCGTATTTTTCAGCAAAGTCGCTGCGAAATCCCGTATCCCTTATAAGATGGGAAAAACTGCGAAAGCTTCTACCGTTTAAGAGATAACCCATAAGGATACATATCGTAAAAATTGTAATATAAAAACAGTTGGCGTATAAGCGGAAGTTGTGGTGGAAGCTGGCATAGATGGGATTATCGCGGACGATGACGTCGGGAGGGGTGATACCCATGGTCCTATACATAAAGTTATAGATAAAAAAACCGAAAATGCCAAAGGCAAGACCACCGTTGTAAAGATTGTAACCTTTATGCCAGGCGTGGGCTCCAGGAAGGATTGCGGGGACAACATATCCTAAAAGCAGGCTGAACGCAATCGTCAGGAGAATTCCGGGTACAGTGAGATTGACCTGACCGAAAATGAATTGTTCTCTTTCAGTGTAGCGGAATAAAAACTCGCTGATAAAGGGGGCGAAGGAGGTCGCAAACATGCAAATGTGCAGATTATTCTTAAAGTCAAGCTTTTTGTGGTGCAGATAGAGGAAAGGAGCCAAAAAGCAGGGCCACATATTCAGAAAATTCAGTCCATAAAAGCAGTGCGCCACCACAAGAAAATATCCTGCCAAAGTATTGGTGTGGGAATCCCCTTTTAAACAGATCATAAATACAAAGCATGCCATGCCGCAGGCTCCGGCATTTAACATAGCGCTGGCAAGCCCGCCAATAAACAGGTAATCTGTCACAAGAGGACACGGTGAAATCATAATCAGATACCAGTTGCGAAAGACGTTTCCCCACTCGCCGGTATAGACAGAGGCGACAATGGACGAGATTAGAAGCGATGCAGAAAAACCAAAGACAATTCCATTGATAATATCGCTGTTGCTGTAATTTAGCTTTTTTCTGCTTATATGTTTCATAAGTGAATCCTCCGTATTTTGCTTCTTCTATTCTTATCATGCTACGCTCAGCAGGTTCGTATTCGGTATGATAAACAAGATTTTTGTATAGTATAGCAGAATATCGCTCCGATTTCCAGAATAGGATAGAGTAATGAAAAAAAGTCGGTGGGACAATGGTGGGACGAAACCGGATTATAGGGCTGATGACAGGAATCACCCTGGGCTTTGCTGTGTGGGGGGCAGAAAGCAGATATATAAACAGTATAATTTATGAACCGGAAAAGGCGGTCACGACAGTACAGGAACGTACCGTTACGGCAGAAGCTGTGACGCAGGATTCTCTTAATCTGCATTCTCTAAGCGCTGTGTTGATAGATGGTGAGAGCGGAAGAATCCTGTACGGGAAGGACGAGCATACAGTACGCCCCATGGCCAGCACTACAAAAATCATGACCTGTATTCTTGCCCTGGAAAACGGATCTCTATCAGATACTTGCACTGTGTCCGCAGTTGCGGCTTCCCAGCCCAAGGTACATTTGGGCGCGCCCAAGGGTACATCGTTTTGCCTGAAGGATTTACTTTATTCCCTGATGTTGGAATCTCACAACGATTCTGCTGTGGTGATTGCGGAGCATATTGGGGGGAGTGTGGAGGGGTTTGCTGCCATGATGAATGAGAAAGCGCGCTCGATTGGCTGTAAGGACACCACGTTCCTGACTCCAAATGGACTGGATGCGGCGGTGACTCTGGCGGACGGAAGCCAGATAGTACACAGTACCACGGCAGCAGATTTGGCAGCAATCCTGCGTTACTGTATCAGTGAATCTCCACAAAGAGAGAAATTTCTGGAGATTACAA
Source organism: uncultured Clostridium sp. (assembly GCA_947575275.1). Lineage (GTDB taxonomy): Bacteria > Bacillota > Clostridia > Lachnospirales > Lachnospiraceae > Brotaphodocola. Next base: position 122,147 of record CANPMS010000001.1, read on the forward strand.
GAACCTCCTCATACAGTTTTTCTGACACTAAAGGGAAGCGCTCCTTTTCCTGCAACAATCACAATGCTCTTCTTACCATGATGGACGGAGCGCTGACGGGAAAAACCGGGTTTACCGGGGGAGCGGGGTATTCGTATGTAGGCGCCGTAAAAGATGGGGATAGGACATTTGTGGCAGCATTTTTAGGCTGTGGCTGGCCGCCTCACAAGACCTGGAAATGGTCAGATGCGCGTACGCTGTTTTCCTTTGGAAAAGACAATTTTACATACTGTGATGTATATCAGGAGCCCAAGCTGACAGCTGTACCGGTAAAAGACGGGGTGGATGATGTTCCCATTCCACTGACCACAGGGCTTTCTGAGAATGAGAAGCATCTTGAGATTCTTCTGGGAAAGGAGGAAAAGGTAACATGTCAGGTGGATGTGCCTGATGTTTTGAGGGCTCCCGTAAGGAAGGGAGATATGGTGGGAAATATCACTTACGCTTTAAATGGGGTGACGATCGCTGTCTATCCCGTTTATGCAGATGGCTCTATGGAACGCTGGAGCTTTGCTTACTGTCTGGAAAATCTCAGGGACTTCTTTCTGATAGATGATTGAAAAAAATAAAAATTATAAAAATTACTTGAATTTTGCAGTCCATCATTATACAATTACAAAACGAAGTTTAGAAAAAGGCATTTATTGTGCCAATATTTCAAAATGGAGGGTTGCGATATGAGTAATTCAGCACCAACATCAGCGAGCGATAGAATCAGCCTGTTGCTTGATGATAACAGTTTTGTTGAAGTGGGCGCTTATGTTACTGCAAGAAGTACCGATTTCAACATGGCTGACAAGGTCACTCCTGCCGATGGGGTAATCACTGGTTACGGCACCATCGATGGAAGCCTTGTGTATGTGTACAGTCAGGATGCTTCTGTATTGGGCGGCTCTTTGGGTGAAATGCACGCCAAGAAAATTAAGGGCATTTATTCCATGGCAATGAAGATGGGAGCTCCCGTAATCGGTCTGATTGATTGTGCAGGTCTGCGGCTTCAGGAGGCGACTGATGCGCTTAATGGCTTTGGACAGATGTATTTAAATCAGGCGCTGGCTTCTGGTGTGATTCCCCAGATTTCTGCTGTGTTTGGCGTATGCGGCGGCGGTATGGCGGTATCCTGCGGAATGTCTGATTTTATTTTTATGGAAGATAAGAAGGCAAGGCTGTTTGTGAATGCTCCAAATGCAATTGACGGAAATCATGTGGAAATGTGTGATACAGCTTCCGCAGCATTTCAGAGCGGTGAGACAGGGCTTGTAGATTTTATTGGCGATGAGTCGGCCATCCTGTCTCACATTCGCACTCTGATTTCCATTCTTCCATCAAATAATAAGGATGATATGTCTTACAGCGAATGCACGGACGATTTAAACCGTGTGTGTGCAGACCTTGAGGATTATGTGGGGGCTGCCGACATTGCGCTGTCTCAGATTTCTGATGATAAGTTCTTCATAGAAGTAAAAAAAGATTATGATAAATCCATGGTAACAGGTTTTATCCGTCTGAACGGAACTACCGTGGGCTGTGTTGCCAACCGTACTGCGGTGTACGGGGAAAATGGTGTAAAGGAAGGCGAGTTTGATGCGGTGCTGTCCGCAGAGGGCTGTGAGAAAGCTGCAAAGTTTGTGTCTTTCTGTGACGCATTCCGCATTCCGCTTCTGACTCTGGTGAATGTAAAGGGCTATAAGACCTGTAAGTGTACTGAGCGCAGAATTGCCAAAAACGCAGCGCGTCTGACCTATGGGTTTGCAAGTGCCAGTGTGCCGAAGGTCACAGTAATTGTGGGTGAGGCTTACGGAACTGCTTATCTGACGATGAATTCCAAGTCCATCGGTGCAGATGTGGTTTATGCGTGGCCGAATGCAGTAATTGGCATGATGGATGCCACTGCTGCTGCAAAGATTATGTATGCTGATGAGATTGCCCGGGCTGATGACGGCATTGGGCTGCTGAGCGAGAAGGCGGCTGCTTACCATGAACTGCAATCCAGCGCTGTGGCGGCGGCGAGAAGAGGCTATGTAGATGATATTATTGAAGCGTGTGACACGAGAAAGCGTGTGATTGCGGCGTTTGAGATGTTATTTACCAAGAAAGAGGATTGTCCGGACAGAAAACATGGAACAGTTTAGAATGGGGGACAGATATATGAAACAGTGTGTGAGAAGGAGATGGTTGGTGTTATGTGCCGTTGTCGGAGTACTTTTACTGACTGCCTGTTCCCGTGTTGGTGCTGATTCCCGGAACTCTCTGGATTTGCAGCAGGCTGCCTACATTTCTCAGATTACAGAGGCCCTTTTACAGGATATTACCAGCATGGATGAGGCAGAGGCCAGGCAGTATGAGGAGGATTTACTGGAATTTGGTGAGAATGGACTGGCCAGCGGCGTCACGGCATGGCTTGGCGTAATGAAGGACACAGGTGCGTTTGTAGGTGTTTTATCCTCTGAAACAGAGCTTTCTGAGGATAAAGGGTTTGTCAGTACCATTCAGGCGCAGTTTGAAAACCGCAATGCAGAATTTAAGGTATTTTATAGCATGGAGCGCCAAACCCAGAGTTTAAATCCGGTTTCGATTTCCATCAGCCCGGAGTACACCATCGGTGAGAAGATGGTGAAAGCGGTAATGAACACCATGCTTGGTATGGGAACGGTATTTCTGGTTCTGATTTTTATCAGTCTGATTATTGGCAGTTTTAAGTTCATCTACCAGTTTGAAAAGAAGATGAGTGTGAAGGAGACGACTGCAGATTCTACGCTGCTGTCAGCTCCCGAAGAGGTATCTGGTAAGGAACTTGCGGATGATTTGGAGCTTGTGGCAGTTATCACTGCGGCAGTTGCAGCAGTTTCTGACTCCCCGACTGACGGACTGGTGGTGCGCTCCATTAAGAGAGCGCCCGGCGCAAAGTGGAAAAGAGCATAATTGGATTAGGAGGATTATTATAATGAAAAATTATACAATCACTGTAAATGGCAACGTGTATGAAGTAACGGTAGAGGAAGGCGTTTCTGCAAAAGCGGCATCGGAGCCGGCTTTTAAGGCTGCGCCAAAAACAGCGCCGGCGGCTCCTAAGGCGGCAGCTCCGTCAGGCTCAGCAGGTTCTGTGATTGTGGCGGCCCCCATGCCCGGAAAGATTCTTGCAGTAAAGGCATCGGTAGGACAGGTTGTGAAAAAAGGTGATGTCATTATGGTTCTGGAGGCGATGAAAATGGAGAACGAGATCGTGGCTCCTCAGGATGGCACTGTTGCAAGCATTAACAAGGCAGCAGGCGATTCAGTAGAATCCGGCGCGACTCTTGCAACTTTGAGCTGACAGTTTGCTGATAAGAAAACAAGTTCTATATGGAGGGATTAAAATGGATTATATTGGAACAACCTTAGTTAATCTTCTTCAGCAGACAGCTTTTTGCAACCTGACCCTGGGAAACTTCGCTATGATTGGAGTTGCATTTGTATTCCTTTATCTGGCTATCAGGAAAGGATTTGAGCCGCTCCTTTTGGTTCCGATTGCATTTGGCATGCTGTTGGTTAATATTTATCCGGATATTATGGCAAAGCCTGAAGATATGTCCAATGAGGTAGGCGGACTGCTTCATTACTTCTTTCTCCTGGATGAGTGGAGTATCCTTCCGTCCCTGATTTTCATGGGTGTGGGAGCGATGACTGATTTCGGTCCGCTGATTGCTAACCCGAAAAGCTTTCTGCTGGGCGCGGCAGCCCAGTTCGGTATCTATGCCGCTTATATTATGGCAATTCTCATGGGTTTCGGTGACAGAGCCGCCGCAGCCATCTCCATTATCGGCGGAGCGGACGGACCTACTTCCATCTTTCTGGCCGGCAGGCTTGGACAGACGGAGTTTATGGGACCGATTGCCGTTGCGGCATATTCCTATATGGCGCTGGTTCCGATTATTCAGCCGCCGATTATGAAGTTTATGACCACGGAGGCGGAGCGCAAAATTAAGATGGATCAGCTCCGTCCGGTATCAAAGCTTGAGAAGATTTTATTCCCGATTATCGTTACAGTGGTGGTCTGCCTGATTCTGCCAACCACAGCTCCGCTGGTTGGAATGCTGATGCTTGGCAATCTGTTCCGCGAATCAGGGGTGGTAAAGCAGCTTTCCGACACGGTCAGTAACGCAATGATGTATATTGTTGTTATTCTGCTGGGGACTTCCGTTGGAGCGTCTACCAGTGCAGAGGCGTTCCTTAAAGTGACTACCCTGAAGATTGTGGCCCTTGGGCTGATTGCATTTGCGTTTGGTACAGCCGCAGGCGTTTTGTTTGGCAAGGTCATGTGCAAGCTGACCGGAGGCAAGGTAAATCCTCTGATTGGTTCCGCAGGCGTATCTGCAGTTCCCATGGCAGCGCGTGTAGCCCAGAAGGTTGGTTCTGAGGCGGATCCCACAAACTTCCTGCTGATGCATGCAATGGGACCAAACGTGGCGGGTGTGATTGGCACTGCCGTAGCTGCCGGAACCTTCATGGCGATCTTTGGCGTGAAATAAGTTTGAAATTATAGTGAATATACAGGAGGTAATAGAATGGCTCAAGTTCAAAAAAAGCCGATTAAGATTGTGGAAACCGTGCTGCGTGACGCCCATCAGTCCTTAATCGCAACCAGAATGAGTACCGACCAGATGCTTCCAATCATAGATAAGATGGATCAGGTGGGGTACCATGCAGTAGAGTGCTGGGGAGGCGCTACGTTTGATGCCTCCCTCCGCTTCCTGAAGGAAGATCCATGGGAGCGCCTGAGAAAGCTGAAAGCCGGCTTCAAAAACACAAAATTGCAGATGTTGTTCCGCGGTCAGAATATCCTTGGATATAATCATTATGCAGATGATGTGGTAGAGTATTTCGTACAGAAATCTGTGGCAAACGGAATTGATATTATCCGTATCTTCGACTGTTTAAATGACCTGCGCAATCTGAGGACTGCAGTGAGGGCTGCAAATAAAGAGAATGCACATGTGCAGATCGCGCTTTCCTACACTCTGGGCGATGCTTATACCCTGGAGTACTGGAAGGACATTGCAAAGAAAATTGAGGAGATGGGGGCAAATTCCATCTGTATTAAGGATATGGCAGGCCTTTTGACTCCGTATGCGGCAGAGGAGCTGGTGACGGCTCTCAAGGAGTCTGCTCAGCTTCCGATTGATCTTCACACCCACTACACGTCCGGCGTGGCTTCCATGACCTACTTAAAGGCTGTGGAGGCAGGCTGCGACATAATTGATACCGCAATGTCTCCGCTGGCGCTGGGAACCAGTCAGCCTGCCACTGAGGTTATGGTGGAAACGTTCCGAAACACCCCGTATGATACGGGGATTGATCAGTCAAAGCTGGCTGAGATTGCAGACTATTTTGCTCCTGTTCGTGAAGAGGCGTTAAAGAGCGGTCTTCTGAATCCGAAAGTACTGGGCGTCAATATCCAAACCCTTCGCTATCAGGTGCCGGGCGGTATGCTGTCCAACCTGGTGAGCCAGCTGAAAGAGGCAGGCAGGGAGGATAAATACCGTGAGGTGCTTGAGGAAATTCCGAGAGTGCGCAAGGACTTTGGTGAACCTCCCCTTGTTACCCCGTCGTCTCAGATTGTGGGTACTCAGGCTGTTATGAATGTGATCTCCGGCGAGCGCTATAAGATAGTTCCAAAGGAGTCAAAGAAGATTATGCTTGGTGAGTTTGGACAGACGGTAAAGCCCTTTGACCCGGAAGTGCAGAAGAAAATTATTGGTGATGAGACACCGATTACATGCAGACCGGCTGATTTGATTCCGCCCCAGCTTCCTCAGTTTGAGAGGGAGTGCGCACAGTGGAAGCAGCAGGATGAGGATGTTCTTTCTTATGCACTGTTTCCCAAGGTGGCTGAAGAATTCTTCAAATACAGGGAAGCTCAGCAGACAAAGGTGGATGCTGCAGTTGCAGATACTGCCAGTAAGGCTTACCCGGTTTAATATTGAAACTTACAGGATCTGCCAAGACAGCAGATCCTTTTGTGTCTATTTTTAAAACTTTCTTACAAATTTTGTCTATTATGTGAAGTTTGCCCCAATTTGGTTGACTACTACCTGGTTTGTCATTATAATGCTTAATATAGAAAATATAAAAACTGATACAATTAAGTTTGAAGAACAGGGTCTTTGGACCGGATGTCATCCAGGGAGAAAGAGATGAAGAAACGAATGTGGAAAAAGGGACTGGCAGCAATGCTGGGACTGGTTTTGAGTATACAGACGCCGGTGGGAGGAATGGTTCCGTTGGTTACAGCTCAGGCGGAAGAGCGGGCTGCAACCATAAATGCGACCAGTTTAAATGTGAGAAGCGGTGCGGGAACCGGCTATTCCTCTGTGGCGAAGCTGGGAAAGGGAACAGAAGTTAAGGTAATCGGGGAAACGAACGGCGCTGACGGTAAGCTCTGGTATCAGATTCGGTTTACAGGAAACGGGGGCATAGCTCAAAGCGGATATGTGCTGGGCACCTATGTGAAATTTCCTGTAACATACAGCCATGACGGGGATTTTGAGGCACAGTTAAATGCCCAGGGTTTTCCTGAATCCTACAAGGATAGTCTGCGTCAGATTCATGCCCGGTATCCTAACTGGACATTTACAGCGCAGCATACGGGGCTTGACTGGAATTCAGTAATTCAGAATGAGGCTGTTCTCGGACGAAACCTGGTACATAAAAACAGTATTTCATCTTATAAATCCCTTTCCGACGGTGCGTACAACTGGGATAACAGCACGTGGACCGGTTTTGACGGAAATGCCTGGGTGGCGGCTTCAGAGGATGTGCTGCGTTACTATATGGATCCACGAAATTTTCTGGATGAGGTGAGCATTTTTCAGTTTATGGATCAAACCTACAACCCTTCTGTTCATACCAGAGAAGGTCTGGAAAGTATGCTTAAGGGGACTTTTATGGAGAGCGGCGTAATTGCCGGCGGAGGCAGCCCGGTCTCTTCAGGCGGAAGTACGGCTGGCAGTTCCGGAGGAAGCGGCGGTCCGGGGGTTGGCGGCAGTCCGGTGATAAACGGGGGAAGCTCAGAGGTGAGTAAGAGCCCTGTAATAGATGGAAGCAGTCCGGGAATGACAAGTCAGGCTCCCGGCTCCAACAGTGATTCTCAGGTGGGCTTTCAGGGGCCAAGCGCTTCAATCAGCAGACATGAGGCTGCGTTTGTATCTACCAGTGCAGTGGTGATTGCCGGACCCGGCGTTTCATCAGAAAATCAGGGAGACAGCAGTGTGAATGTTCCGGCGGACGGTTCAAATATAAGCTATGTAGATGCCATCATGAATGCAGCTCAGGCTTCCGGCACAAGCCCTTATGTGATAGCGGCGATGATTATTCAGGAACAGGGCAGCAACGGAAGAGGAAACTCCATATCCGGAAACTATGCGGGGTATGTGGGATATTATAATTACTTTAATGTGGGCGCCTATGCTTCTGACGGCATGGGGTCGGTAGAGCGTGGGCTGTGGTACGCATCCCAGTCCGGGACTTACGGGCGGCCCTGGACAACCCCGGCTGCCTCTATTCTGGGCGGAGCTGAATTCTATGGAACCAATTATGTAAAAGCAGGACAGGATACCCTGTATTTAAAGAAATATAACGTTCAGGGCGATAATCTATATAAGCATCAATATATGACGAATGTTGACGGTGCGGCTTCGGAAGGCTCGATTTTTGCGGAGGGCTTTACGGCTCATCAAAAAAGCACAGCATTGAATTTCAAGATTCCGGTGTATACCAATATGCCAGAATTACCGTGCAGCAAGCCGACAGCAGACGGAAGTCCCAACAATAAGCTGAGTGGTCTTGATGTGGAGGGGCTCTCCCTGACACCTACGTTCCATAGAGATACGGAGGTTTATGACCTGATTGTGGATCATTCTGCCTCTGCTGTCAGGGTGAATGCTTCAGCAATCGATTCTAAGGCGACCGTAACAGGCACAGGCAGCATTCAGCTCCAGAGCGGAAATAATGATATTTCTGTTGTTGTGCGTGCGGAGAATGGAATGGAACGCACCTACACGATCCGCGTTGTTCGTCAGGCTGGCGCCCCCACCTACCATGCAGAACCGGATACAGGCGGTACAGAAATCAGTGTGGTTTCCCCCTCACCGGTGGTGGGGCAGAACCACGGAATCAGCGCCGGCGCAGATACAGTGACCCTTCAGGGGCCGGGAGTTAATTGAGGCAGCAGTGTTTTACCTGCTGTCCTCGTTGGGTTGAAATTATGAAAGAACTAAGGACAGGAGAATATATGAACAGGAAGAGGAGCAGAGTTGGTCTGTGGATTGTTATGGCGGTACTGGCACTTATGGCAATGCCGTTTCAGAGCTTTGCTGCAGATGCAAAAATTTCATTTTCGGATCCTTCTTTGGAGGTGGGGAGTGAAGTAGACGTCACTATGAAGTTTACCTGCACCAGCGGGGAGACTCTGGGAAATATTGTGGTGATGCTGGCTTATGATGCCAATATGCTGGAATTTACCAATGGAAGCGAGTATGCCAGCGGCGGAGCCGGGGCTATCCGCGTTGCCAGTGGTGTGGTGGGGAGTGGGGAGCTGACCACCACCCTGGGGTTCAGGGCTCTGCAGGCGGGAAGCACTCAAATTACCATTACCTCCTGGGAGGGGTATGATGCTGATGGTCAGCTTCTTAATGTGACTCATCAGGGCAGCTCTTCCATAACGATTTCCGGGGGTGAAACCAATTATTCTTCAGACGCATCGTTAAAGTCCCTGGAGATTGCCCCGGGAACTTTAAATCCGGCATTCAGCCCTGAGATAGAAAATTATACTGCAACGGTGGGGCTGGATACAGAGCGTCTGGTTGTCAGCGCGGTTCGCAGCAGTGATAAGGCAACGGTTGAGCTGGAGGGCACAGAGCTCTCTGCAGATGAAAATACGGTTGTCTGCCGCGTTACGGCAGAGGACGGCTCTACTGTGCGGAATTATACCATCCTGGTGAGCAAGGTTGAAGGCGGCGAAACGACGGGAGGAGAAAACAGCGGAACCAACCCGGGAAATGTTGAGGTTTTGGCCCAGATTGAGGCCGCAAAAACTCCGCTTAAAATTGGAATTATGGCTTTGCCTGAGGGTGCATCTGTTCCGGCGGGAATGAAGGAGAGCGCCATCACCATTGGCGATGCCAGGGTACAGGGCTGGATACCGGAGACAGAGGGAGAGCAGCCGGAGTATTGTATCTTTTATGGTGTAAGCCAGAGTGGTGTGGAGGGCTTCTATTGCTATGACAGAACGGACAAGACGCTTCAGCGCTTTTTTAACTATAATACCGATGAGCAGCAGGAGGAGTTACTTGCCATCGCACAGCAGTATAACGATTTAGTCGATGATTATAATCTGATGAAATGGATCGTTGTTGGTGCGGCAGCATTGGCTGCGATTCTGTTTATCCTTCTTATTATCACTCTTGTATCGTCCTCCAGAAGAAAGCAGGGAGGCAGGGGGCGTTATCAGGAGATGGCGGAATCAGGAATGGAGAGGCCGGCAGACAGAAAACTGACCCATGAGGAGCGCTATATGATGGGTGAGGAGGATGAATACGATTATCTTCCGGAGGTGGCTGCGACAGCGCAGGATTCAGTAGAGGATATAGAGAGAAAGCTGGCATCAGATTTGGCAGGAGCGGCTTCTGAGGCTTCCGGAGAGTCAAAAGAGGTTGAGGACTCTGCCAACGAGGATGATTTTGAGTTTTTTGATCTGGATGAGTAACGGATAGTATGATGAGGCAAAATAACTGATGTATAAAAACGGTTTGTGGATACATCAGTTGTTTTGCCTTTTTGTCAGGCTATCATTATCAACTGATTTTGTGTTGACTTCGCTATTTTTTTTGATATAATATTGTTATATTATGTGTATAACAGAGCAGATGGCAGAATAATGAAAGACGGTGGGATTATGGTTATTAAGATTGATTTTGAGAGTGAGGAAGCGTTCTATATCCAGCTTCGCAACCAAATTATTATAGGGATAGCCACAGAACGTATCCATGAGGGAGATTCTCTGCCGTCAGTTCGTCAGCTTGCGGACAATATCGGCATCAATATGCATACAGTAAATAAGGCGTATTCCGTGCTGCGCCAGGAGGGTTTTATTAAGCTGGATCGCCGCAAAGGGGCTGTGATTGCGGTGGATATTAATAAGATACAGGCAATTGAAAAGCTGCGTGGTGACTTGACTGTTATTCTTGCGCGGAGTATCTGCAAAGATGTAACCCGCTCTGAGGTACATGAGCTGGTTGATGAAATATATGACTATTATGCAAGAAAGTGCGAAGACTAAGAGATAGATGGAGGATTGCCATGTTATGTGAGCGTTGTAAAATCAGGGAAGCGAATGTTCAATATACAGAGATTGTGAACGGCGTTAAGACAGAGCACAATTACTGCTCTCATTGTGCGAAAGAGCTGGACTTTGGTCCTTATTCGGCGATATTTGACAGTGAGTTTCCATTAGGGAAGCTTCTTTCGGGACTGCTTGGCGTGGGAGGTAATCATGAGGAGGAAAAAACCTGTCAGGTAGTATGCCCTGCCTGTGGTACCAGCTATGAAGAGTTTGTGAAGGACAGCCGTTTTGGATGTGCGGATTGTTATGGGGTCTTTGACCTTCTAATCAGCGATAAAATCAAGCAGCTTCAGGGAAATGATACTCATAAAGGGAAAAAACCCCTGTACTTTAGAAACGGTGAGGGAATGCCGGGTCTGGATCATCTTTCCGAGGCGGCAGGAAGCGGAGCAGAGTCCGGAGAAACCGGGACAGATACAGAAAACGGGGCGGGCGCAGAGTCTGGCGTGAAGCATGTAAAGGAGCAGATTCACCTTCTTGATGTGAAGCTGAAAGAGGCCCTTAAGCGGGAGGAGTATGAGCTTGCCGCCCAGTGCAGAGATAAAATCAGAACATTGAGAGAGGAAATGGGAGAATGTTAAAATGGTTTGAGAAAGTGGATCGTGAGTATCCTGCAGTTATCAGCAGCAGGGTGCGATTGACGAGAAACTGGGATGAATACGCATTTCCTTCCCGGCTCTCGGACAGTGACAGCAGGGAAGTGGTACGCCGTTTGGAGTATGGGCTTTGCGATTTAGGGAGATTTGACGGGAAGAATTATCAGTATGTTATGCTGGAGGAATTCAGTGAGCTTGACCGGAAGGCCCTTCGAGAGAGACGTGTGTTCAATCATACGATTGCCAAAAAAAAGACTCCGGTGGGAATTATTCTGTCCGACGAGGAGGATACAGGAATCGTTCTGAATGGCACGGATCATATCCGACTGCAAATTCAAACTCCGGGGCTTCATTTAAATGAGCTGTGGGAGCGGGCGAATCGGCTGGATGATTATGTGAATGAGCGCTTCTCCTATGCTTATGATGAGAAGTATGGTTACCTGACCTCTTTTCCCACTAATGTGGGAACAGGAATGAGGGCATCGGTGATTCTTCATCTGCCTACCCTTTCCATGGGGAAAAAATTTGGAGGTCTTGTTACAGAGATGGGACGTTTTGGCGCCTCTGTGAAGGGAGTCTACGGGGAGGGCAACGAGAATTATGGGGCGTTGTATGAGGTGAGCAACCAAAAAACCTTGGGTTTAAGCGAAAGGGAAATTGTAGATCTGGTTACAAAGGTGGCATTACAGCTTTCCGGGCAGGAGGCACAGGTGCGGAAGCTGGCATTGGAAAAGCATGGTCTTGAATGTGGTGATGAGGCATATAAGTCTTATGGTGTTTTGAAATATGCCAGGAGGCTTTCAGCGAAGGATGCCATGACGCTTCTGTCAAAGCTGATGTCGGGGTTGGAGAACGGAACCTTAAAGACGGCGGAGCCATGCGCGGTGTACCGATTGATGCTGGGAATTCAGCCGGCAAATCTGCAGAAGCTTTCTGAACGCCCGCTGGGGAAATCGGAGCTTGAGATGGCTCGCGCTTCTTATCTGCGGGCAGAGCTTCCAGAACTGATATAGACAACGAGGAGGGATGACTGATGATAGAGAAAGATCATTTTACAGAACAGGCGTGGGAGGCTCTCAGACTCGCCGCAGAGTCGGCGCAGGAGCTGGGGCATAATTATGTGGGAACCGAGCACCTGTTGATCGGACTTTTGCAGGAAGAGACCGGTGTGGCTGCACGGGTGCTTGAGTCCTGCGGAGTGAAGACGGAGAAGGTGATAGAGCTGATTCGCCAGCTGATTTATCCCAATCAGTCTACGGCGACGGTGGGTCAGACCTCTTATACTCCCAGCGCGGTCCGTGTGCTGAATCAGAGTTACCGGGAGGCAGTGCGCTTTAAAGCGCCCTTAATCGGGACGGAGCATCTTCTGATTGCCATAATTCGGGAGAGCGACTGTGTGGCGGTCCGCCTGTTAAATACTCTGGATGTGAGTCTTCAGAAGGTGTATATTGATTTGTGCTCTGCCATGGGCGAAGACGGAACAGCCGGACGTGAGGAGATTTCCCAGGGACGCTCCGGAAAGGGGGCGGCAACGCCTACGCTCAACAGTTACAGCCGCGATTTGACGGCGCTGGCGCGGGAGGGAAAGCTGGATCCGGTTATCGGCCGTGAGAGTGAAATTCAGCGTGTAATTCAGATTTTAAGCAGGAGGACAAAAAATAATCCCTGTTTGATTGGCGAACCGGGCGTTGGAAAGACGGCTGTGGTGGAAGGACTGGCACAGATGCTTTCAGCGGGAGAGGTGCCGGAAGTGATTGCCGGGAAGCGGGTGATGACACTGGATTTGTCGGGTATGGTTGCCGGCTCCAAGTACAGGGGAGAATTTGAAGAGAGGATTAAGAAGGTGCTTTCGGAGGTGAAAGCGGATGGAAACGTTCTGCTGTTTATCGATGAAATTCACACTATCATCGGTGCAGGCGGTGCGGAGGGGGCTATTGATGCTTCTAATATCCTAAAGCCGTCTCTGGCAAGAGGAGAGATCCAATTGATTGGAGCAACGACGATTGAGGAGTATCGGAAATATATTGAGAAGGACGCGGCATTGGAGAGAAGGTTCCAGCCGGTGACGGTGGAGGAGCCTCTGGAGGATCAGACGATTGAAATATTAAAGGGGCTGCGCCCACGTTATGAAGAGCATCACAGAGTGACGATTACAGATGAAGCCCTCACAGCGGCTGTACGGTTGTCAGCCCGTTATATTAACGACCGTTTTCTGCCTGATAAGGCGATTGATTTGATTGATGAGGCTTCATCCAGGATGCGCTTAACCTCTTTTGTGGAGCCGGTGGAAATCAAGGAGCTGGAGGCTGACATCGAGAAGCTGGAGCTTCAGAAGGAGAATGCGATTAAGGCAGAGGCTTACGAGAAGGCCGGTGATATTAAGAAGAAACAGGAGAAGAAGCGGGAGAAAATTGCCAAGGTTCGGGAAAAATGGCAGAAGGAGAAGAACTCTCGCAAGCTGGTTGTGGATGAGGGAGAAGTCGCTGACGTGGTGTCAGGCTGGACTAAAATTCCGGTTAGGAAGCTGGAGGAGGAGGAGTCAGAGCGGCTAAGAAAGCTGGAGAATATCCTTCATGAGCGCGTGGTTGGTCAGGAGGAGGCGGTGTCTGCCGTAGCAAAAGCAATTCGCCGTGGCCGGGTAGGGCTTAAGGATCCGAAGCGTCCGATTGGTTCCTTCCTGTTCCTGGGACCTACCGGAGTGGGGAAGACAGAGCTGTGCAAGGCTTTGGCTGAGGCGATGTTTGGGACGGAAAATGCCCTGATTCGTGTTGATATGTCCGAGTATATGGAGAAGCACAGCGTCTCCAAAATGATTGGCTCGCCTCCTGGATATGTGGGATATGAGGAGGGAGGACAGCTCAGTGAGAAGGTCAGGAGAAATCCCTACTCGGTGATTCTTTTTGACGAGATTGAGAAGGCCCATCCTGATGTGTTTAATATTCTTCTTCAGGTTCTGGACGACGGACATATCACAGATGCCCAGGGCAGGAAGATTGATTTTAAGAACACAATTCTGATTATGACTTCTAATGCGGGCGCTGAGAATATCGTTTCTCCCAAGCGATTGGGCTTTGCATCAAACGATGATGTAAAAGAGCGCTATAAATTTATGAAGGATCGTGTGATGGACGAGGTAAAGCGCCTGTTCAAGCCGGAATTTTTAAACCGGATTGATGAGGTTATCGTGTTCCATCAGCTGACCAGGGAAGATATGAAGAAGATTGTGGAGATTATGCTGACTTCTATCTGTAAACGGACAATCCGCCAGATGAATCTGCATCTTACGCTGGATGAGTCAACAAAGGAATTCCTGGTGGAGAAGGGCTACGATGAAAAATATGGTGCAAGGCCGCTCCGCCGTGCGATCCAGAACCTTTTAGAGGACAGGCTGGCGGAGGCTTTGCTGGATGGAACGGTTCATGCAGGCGATGAGGTGGTGGTGAGCCGTGAGGGAGACGGTCTGAAATTTTTAACCGCTGAGTCTATAAAATGCTAGATTAACCGCTGTAAATATTATATAATTATTATGATGCCGGACGGGAGAGTCCCGTCCGGAAGGAATCACGAAACCAACTAAAATTACATCAGGAGGGCAATGGATATGCCAGTGATTGAATCGTTAATACAGACAGAGAATGACGGAACCATCAGCTTTGGAAATTATAAGCTGGCTGCTAAAACAAAGCTTCAGGATTTTGAGTATGCAGGTGATTTATATAAAATTAAAACCTATTATGAGATTACCAAGCTGGAGCGCAATGGTTCTTTAGTGTATGAGTCCGTGCCGGGTACAGCGGTAGGGCATTTCACTGTGAACCATGATGGAGTGAGTTTTATGGTGGAGGGTGAGAAGGATGCCCAGATTACAATCCAGCTGGAGGATGACGCTGAGTATGAGGTGTTTGTGGATGATATTGCCGTGGGAGGAATGAAAACCAATATGAGCGGCAAGCTGGCGGTCAGCGTAGAATTAAATCAGGGTGTGGCCAGCTGTGTGAGAGTTGTGAAACGGTAAGGCAGGGATTACATATGGCGAAAGCGAAGGCGACCGCATTTTTCTGCAAGGAGTGCGGATATGAGTCCGGTAAATGGCTGGGGCAGTGTCCTGCCTGTAAAGAATGGAATACCATGGTGGAGGAGCCGACGGCAAAGCGGGAGGCGTCAGGACGTGCCGGGGGCGGAGTCCGCAGAGTGGAAAAGCCGGTAAAGCTGGACGAGGTGTCTTTAGAGGAGCAGGATCGGATAGCCACGGGATACCCGGAGCTGGACAGAGTGCTGGGGAGCGGCATCGTTGCCGGCTCCCTGGTTTTGGTTGGAGGTGACCCAGGGATCGGAAAATCCACCCTGCTTTTGCAGGTATGCCGGAATCTGGCGTCTGCAAAACACAGAGTCCTTTACATTTCCGGGGAGGAATCTCTAAAGCAGATTAAGATGCGGGCCAACCGAATCGGTACGATTTTTGGGGAGCTGTTTTTTCTCTGTGAGACAAATCTTGACAGGATTGAGGAGTCTATCTGCTCAGTGAAGCCGGAGATCGTGATTATTGATTCGATTCAAACCATGTACCATGAGAATGTGGCCTCTGCTCCGGGGAGTGTCAGTCAGGTACGGGAATCCACCAATATCCTGATGCAGCTTGCAAAAGGGTTGGGGATAGCCATTTTTATTGTGGGACATGTGACGAAAGAGGGGGTAGTGGCAGGCCCCCGCGTGCTGGAGCATATGGTAGATACGGTGCTGTACTTTGAGGGAGAGAGAAATGCCTCCTACCGCATTCTGCGGGGGGTCAAAAACAGGTTTGGCTCTACCAACGAGATTGGTGTATTTGAGATGCGGGAACAGGGGCTTGCGGAGGTGCAGAATCCATCGGAGTATCTTCTCAGCGGAAGACCGGAGGAGGCATCTGGAGCGGTGGTTGCGTGTTCGATTGAAGGAACGCGCCCAATTCTTCTCGAGGTGCAGGCGTTGGTGACCCAGACAAATTTTGGCATGCCAAGGCGGACAGCGGCGGGAACCGACTATAACCGTGTCAATCTTTTAATGGCGGTTCTGGAGAAAAGATGCCGGTATGAGATGTCCCGGTACGATGCCTATGTGAATATTGCCGGGGGAGTGCGTATGAATGAGCCGGCGTTGGATTTGGCAATCGTGATGGCGCTGGTATCCAGCATGAAAGACAGACCGGTCAATCCCAAATGTATTGTATTCGGTGAGGTGGGGCTGTCCGGTGAAGTACGGGCTGTGTCCATGGCGGAGCAGAGGGTGAATGAGGCAATTAAGCTGGGATTTGAGGCATGTGTTCTTCCTCAGGTGTGTCTTGATAAAATGAGGAGGATGGATAAGATTGCGCTCTATGGCGTCAGCAATGTGAGGGAGGCCATTGGGCTTATTCGGTAAAAGTTTTAGTGAAAGCATAAATTTGAGAAATTTATTGACACAAAAAATAGAATGTGGTATTATAACCAAGTGCTTTGGGCACAATTATAATCCGTAGGGGAATAGTTCAATGGCAGAGCTGCGGTCTCCAAAACCGTCGATGGGGGTTCGAATCCCTCTTCCCCTGTTTTGAGAAGAATGTGAAGAGTTCCTGAGGTGTATAATCCTCAGGATTTTTTACTTTATAGGAAATTGCGTCCTATAAAGCAAAACCCTCCGGGGGATGCACACTTTGCGCTCAGGGAAAATGGTTGCTGTGGCAACCGCGCTCCGGCGCGAGAGTCCGGCAAGCCGGACTCTTTGTTCTGCACTAAGATTAAGCTGCTATTTTTTTAAAATTGATGATATTAAGGGGAGTACAGCAGGAAAAAACCGGCAATTTTTATAAAAGTAAAACAAGAAGGAGTTTTAAATTTGAAAAATTGTGGAGGATTGGGGGTAAGTCAGCTTACAACATGGAAAAACTATCCATAAAAAATATGAGATGGTAACACAAAGCGGAATTTGACATTGAAAATAAAAAGTGATATATCTATTTCAATACAGCAATTTGTTTTTATAAAGGAGTTGTGATGACTATGAAGGAACGGAAGATTAGGCTGACAACAGTTGATAAGGCAAAAGTGTTTGTGTCGGAAGCAATGAAATGCAATTTTGATATTGATGTCTATTATAATCATGTTATTATTGACGCAAAGTCCATACTGGGCGTACTGAGCCTTGATTTGACGAAAGAGCTAAGCGTCAGGATGTATGGTGAGAATAAGGAATTTGAGGCTTTTCTGGATACGCTCTGTAAGGAGGGAAAACGGATCGCGTAAGGGGAGTGTAGGAAGAAAACAGAATAGGGATAGAAGATGCGGCGGGCAGTGCAGGATTGCACTTGTCCGCTGCTTTTGTCTGTATTATAATATAAAGACATTATGGGAGACAGGTGGGACAGAGAAGGTACAGATATGGAGCAGGAGTACATTACAGAACATAAAAAACAGATTAAGGTTTCCGTCCGCAATCTGGTGGAATTCGTTATGAGGAGCGGTGATATAGACAGGCGGCGCAACTCAGGGGCGGAGCGTGATGCTATGCAGGCAGGGAGCCGGATTCACAGGAAAATCCAGCGGCGTATGGGAGCAGAGTACCGCGCTGAGGTTTCCATGAAGCACACAGTCGACAGGGAACAATACCAGATTGTGATTGAGGGGCGCGCTGACGGAGTAATGGAAACTTCGACGGAGGTTGTCATTGACGAAATTAAGGGCGTATATATGGATTTACAGTTTTTGGAAAGGCCGGTTCCGGTTCATCTGGCACAGGCGCTTTGCTATGGCTATATGTACTGCTGCGAGCATGGTGTGAATTCCATCGGAGTTCAGCTTACTTACTGTAATATCGAGACAGAGGAAATCCGGCGGTTTAAGGAGAAGTGGATTAGAGAGAATCTGGAGCAGTGGTTTGAGGGATTGATTCAGGAATATGTGAAATGGGCGGAATATCTTTATCTTCACCAATTGGTCAGACAGGAATCGCTGAGAGAACTGGAATTTCCCTATGTGTACCGGACGGGGCAAAAAGAACTTGCCGTTTCTGTTTATCGTGCCGTCACACGGGGAAAAAACCTTTTTATCCAGGCCCCCACGGGAATTGGGAAAACGCTGTCTGTTGTGTACCCGTCTCTCAAAGCCATGGGGAAAGGAATGGGTGAGAAGCTGTTTTACCTGACGGCAAAAACCATCACCAGGAGTGTGGCGCAGGAGTGCTTTGCCCTTTTAAGGGAGAGAGGGCTTTACTTCTCCACTGTTACCATAACTGCAAAGGAAAAGCTCTGTCCCATGGAGAAGACGGAGTGCAGCCCGGATACCTGTCCTTACGCGAAGGGACATTATGATCGGGTGAATGATGCAGTGTTTGATATTATCCATAAGGAGAGGGGCATTGACCGTGAGACGGTGCTTTTGTATGCCGAGCAGTATCGGGTCTGTCCGTTCGAGTTTTGTCTTGACATCAGCAACTGGGTGGACGGAATTATCTGTGATTATAATTATGTGTTTGACCCTAACGCCAGGTTAAAGCGGTATTTTTCCGAGGGCGTGAGCGGGGACTACCTTTTTCTTATTGACGAGGCCCATAATCTGGCAGGAAGGGCAAGAGAGATGTTCAGCGCGGTGATTGTGAAGGAGAATGTGCTGGCGGTGAAGCGAATTTTAAAGGGGCGTGCATCAAAGCTGGAGAGGGCGCTGGAGCGGTGCAATAAGAACCTGCTGGAGTGGAAGCGGAGCTGTGAGACCTATCAGATTCTTGATGATGTAAACCTGCTGGCTGCCAATCTGATGTCTGTGCTGGGGGAGATGGAGCGCTTTCTGGATGAGGAGAAGGAGTTTGCGGGCAGGGATTTGATATGGGATTTTTACCTGAATCTTCGTCATTTTCTAAGTATGTATGAGGGATTGGATGATCACTACCGGATTTACTCTGAGCTTAAGCCGGATGGCAGCTTCCAGATTCGGCTGTTTTGCATCGACCCGTCAGGAAGGCTGGAGGAATGCCTGAAAAAGGGGCGCGGCAGCGTGTTTTTCTCCGCAACGCTTCTTCCAGTTCTCTATTATAAGCGGCTTTTAAGTGGAAACCCGGATGATTATGCGGTTTACGCCAATTCCCCTTTTCCTGAGGAAAACCGGCTTCTCTTGATTGGTTCTGATGTGAGCAGCCGATACACCAGGCGAAATAAGGGGGAGTATGCGAAGGTGGCTGCTTATATACGCTCCCTTGCAGGAAGCCATAAGGGAAATTATCTGGTGTTTTTTCCGTCATACCAGTATATGGAGGCGGTGGAGCGCCAACTGGGGGAGACTTGTGCCGGTGAGTTTGTCTGGCGTATGCAGACGGTCCGCATGACAGAAGCAGAGCGGGAGGAGTTTCTGTTGAATTTTGATTTGGAGCATGGACAGTCCTTTGTGGGTCTGTCGGTGCTGGGAGGAATCTTCTCTGAGGGGATTGATTTAAAGGCAGAGCGGCTTGAGGGCGCAATTATTGTGGGAACGGGAATGCCTATGGTCTGCGCGGAGCAGGAGATTTTAAAAAGCTATTTTGATGAGCGTGGAGAGAATGGTTATGATTATGCTTACCAATACCCAGGCATGAATAAAGTCATGCAGGCGGCGGGGCGTGTAATCCGCACATCAGAGGATAAGGGGGTCATTCTTCTTCTGGATGATCGTTTTTTGCGAGGTGAGGTGCAGGGAATGTTTCCCCGTGAGTGGTCAAAATATGGAGAGGTAACAAGACATACAGCAGGGAACTGGCTCTCTATGTTTTGGGAAGAAGCAGGGAGAGAATGGGAATAGGAGAAAAGATGGAAATCAGAGAAATATTTATGGTTCTTGAAATACCTGAGACAAAGGATGAGGAGAAAATTAGGGAGGCTTACCGGAGATTGTTGGTGGAAGCGAATCCTGAGGATGAGCCGGAAAAATTTAAACGGCTTCGGATGGCATACGAGGAGGCGCTTGCTTTCGCCAAAAGAACAGATAAGAGTGGGGGAATACAGACTGCTCAGTGGTTGGAGCACAGTGCTGAGTTCCTTGCATTTTTTCAGAATCTGGAAAAGCTGTATGAAAGTCTGGAGCGTCGAATCAGCGAGGCAGAATGGATGGAGCTTTTGTCAGATTCTGTGTTGGATTCCCTAGATGAGGGAGAGCAGGCAGAATGGGGGCTTTTTGCCTGGCTTGCAAACCATTATTGGCTTCCCTGTAAAATCTGGCGTGTGTTGGAGAAACGGTTTTTTATCACTGAGAACCAGGAGGAGTTTAAGGAGCATCTGCCGGAATATTTTGTATCTTACATACTTAGTAAAATTGGAGAAGAGGCGGAACTTTCAGATTTCCGGTTTGAAAAGCTTAAGGGAGAACCGCAGGCGGATTATGATGGTTTTCTCAGACAGTTTTTCAGTTTTTGCAGACAGTTTGCCGGTCATGGGATGGATATGCAATCGGTATCTCAAGAGGAGCTTATTCATATGAAGCAAGGGCTTGAGAAGCTGGATTCCTTTGGCATCTCACACCCCAGGCTCTCTTTTGAATGGATCAGATGGCATATTTACAGTGGAGACAAGGAAGAGTTTCTGCCCAAGCTCCGGGCGCTGATGGCAGAGAATGGTGAGGACGAGGACATTTATCTCAGAGGTGCGTATATTCTTCGCCGGTGCGGTGAGACAGAGGAGGCGCGCTCCATTTATGAGTTGTATCTTGGGCGGGAGCGGCAGACGATGAGAGGACGCTTTACGTCATTTTACCATCTTGCCCACATAACGGTGGAACAAGAAGAGTGGGAACAGGCGAGATTTTTTGCTGTTCATGCGTGGAAAGCCTGCAGCTATAATGATGAATTGTATGAGCTTCTGGGAAAGATCCGCCTTGCTCTCATAAAGCAGCTTACTTCAGAGGAACGTGTGCTCAGCAGGCGCCAGAGTGAGATTCTGAGAGAGTGCTTTGTATATGAGAACCGCGTTGAGGAGGGGAAGGCGTTTTTCGATGGGCATCCGGAATATGCAGGGGCGGAATCAGAGGAGGGCAGACAGGCGCTTGCGCTTATGGATTCCATGTGGGCTGTGCTTCAGCTTCGGGAATCACACAGCTATGAGTCTATGGCAGCAGAGTGTGAGAAGATGCTTGAAATAGATCCGCGCTTTTTCTGGGCTTGCTATTATCTTCAGAAAGCCTATAAAGGGCTTGGGGAGGCACAGATGGCAGTGGATACCTTCTACCGGGCAAAGGAGATTTATGGGCGGGTTCCTGAAATTTATCTGCTTGCTTATGAGGTGTTTTACAATTATAATCAGAACAGGGATGCCTACAATATCCTTCAGCAGGCAGAAGAGTGCGGCGCCATGAATCATGTGTTGATGGTGAAGAAAATTACTGTGCTGAACGAGATGATTGAGGATAAGGAGAGCTGGCAAAGAGCCGATGAGTATGCTGCAGAGGCGATTGCCCGGCTTGAGAGTGAGAAAGCTGACAGGAGTGTATTGGCAGAGGCATATTTGCAACGGGCATATATCCATGACAGGAGCCGTGATGGTAATAAAGACAGGAAAATACACATGGACAAGGAGTATGCTGAGCACTCTCTTGGATATTATGATACTTCCAACGCCAGGTTTTTTCTGGGGAGATATTATGAGAGATTTGAGGGGAATTTTGAACTGGCTTATCATCACCTGAAAATCTGCCAGGAGCGGGGCGTGGAATTTGACTGGCTTTACTTCTATATTGCCAGATGCCATGAGGGATTTGGGCAGTGGGATCAGGCGATTGTGTATTATAAAAAGGCAGTGGAGCAAAATCCCGATAATCCTGAATGCTGTTGGCGCATTGCATGGCTTTACCGGATGAAGTACCGCCGAACGGCACAGCCGGAATACGCAAAGGAAGCGTTTGCTTACATAGAGCTTCAGGAACAGCGCTTCGGGAGCACGGCAATGCTCTGGCGTCAGCGGATGGATCTTTATTTGGTTACCGGAGAATATGAAAACGCGCTGGACGCTGTGGAGCATGCGCTGGAGCTGGATGATGACAGTGGTCTGCGGCTTGCCAGAGGGCGCGCGCTCAAGGGTTTGGGAAGATATGATGAGGCAGTGAAATCCTTTGAGTTGAGTTTAATATCAGAGGATCGCTATGGTGAAGATAATAGTGATGTATGCGGGCATATTCTGGAGTGTTTTTTAAAGATGGGAACGGTCAGGGAGGGGATAGAATGGTTTGAAAAAAAGCTGGAAGAAGACCCCCCCAAGGAGCTGCGCAGCTATTGTATGGCAAGTTTGCGCTATCTGGAAGCCTCAGACGGGAATTATGACAGGGCAAGCTTCTGGATTGAAAGGCAGTATGGAAGTGCAAAATTGACAAGGCGGCGCTTTTGTTTAAGGTGGATCGACGAGGCATCACGCTTTTGGGCGATAGTCCAGCTTCATATTCAATTTCAGGATTTTAACAGAAAGGAGGTACTCAAGCTGTGTAAAAAAGGAGCTGTTCTTGCCAGGAAAGCGTACCACGACAGAGGAAAGCCTGCTGGGGAACGGGCAGAGATGTGCCATAATGCAGGCATGGCTTTCTATTATCTGGGGGACTACCGCAGGGCAGCGGCGCTTCTGGAATCAGCACGTATTCTGGCGGAGATGGCAGGGGATTACTCGGATAAAGAGAATCTTCTGAAAATTCTGGCGAGAGCTTATTACCGGAACAGTGAGCGGGATCGTGCAAGGAGTACGGCAGAGGCGTTCCTCCAGCATCAGGCAAGGATTTACGAAGAGTGCAGTGAGCTTAAGCTCCCCACGGAGGAGCTGATGGTCAGGAGCGACCACGGGGCGAAGCTGGCTTTTTACAATCTGTTCTGGACGTCGTTCTGTTCAGGTAAATTCAAGCGGGCGCGCGCTTACGCAGAAGGGATGGAAAAGTTTGATGACTGTACAGAGTATTGGGAGGTAGTGGGGATGCTGGCATGGCTTGATGAAAAGTGGGAGGAAGCGAGAGGCGCATTTGAAAATGCAAACCGGTTTTGTGGGATTGGCAATAACCTGGAGGCAGTGATGATGCTGAGACAAATGGAAAAGAGGGAAAAGTTGATATGATAATCGGAATTGATTTGGGAACAACAAACAGCCTGGCGGCATACTGCAGGGATGGGAAGGCATATATGATACCCAACCGCTTAAACAAAAACTACACTCCGTCGGTGGTGGCAGTGGATGAAAATGACCAGATTCTGGTGGGTGAGACGGCACAGGAGTACGGAATTTTACATCCAGAGCGCAAGGCTGATGTGTTTAAGCGGTTTATGGGCAGTGAGCGCCAGTATCAGCTTGGAAACCATACCTTCCGCCCGGAGGAGCTGTCTGCGCTTGTGCTGAAAACCATCAAGGAGGATGCGGAGTGTTTTCTTGGTGAGCCGGTAACAGAAGCAATTATCAGCGTTCCTGCGTATTTTGATGATAAACGCAGAAAGGCCACAAAGTTGGCAGGAGAGCTGGCGGGACTAAAGGTAGAGCGGATTATCAGCGAGCCGACGGCAGCTGCCATTACTTATGGGTTGTATGAGAAGACTGAGAATACCAGATTCCTTGTGTTTGATTTGGGCGGAGGAACCTTCGATGTGTCAATCCTGGAGCTTTACGGGACGATTCTTGAAGTGCGCGCCGTGGCAGGCGACAACTATCTGGGCGGGGAGAATTTTACGGGGGTTCTTGAGGATGCGTTTTTTGCCCAGATGGGGATTGAGCGGGAAAAGCTGGATTGGAAAACACGCTCTGCTGTTTATCAGGCGGCAGAGGAGTGCAAAAGGAAGCTGGGTGAGGTGAGCGCCGCTGTGATGCACTGCCGGATTAATGGGCAGGAGCTGGAGTATACCTTTCAGCAAAAGGAGTATGAGGAATTGTGCGCGCCCCTTTTTGAGCAGATTCGCAAGCCCTTGCAGCGCAGTATAACGGATGCCCATGTTCGTTTATCTGATATTGACCAGGTGGTGCTGGTAGGAGGCGCCACCCGCATGCCTATGATTCGGGAATTTATCGTAAGGCTGTTTAAGCGGTTCCCGGACACCTCGGTGCACCCGGAAGAGGCAGTTGCCATGGGCGCTGCAATTCAGGGAGCCATGAAGGAAAGGGACAAGGGGGTAAAGGAGATCATTTTAACGGATGTCTGCGCTTTCACCCTGGGAACAGAAATCGCCATAACGCGGCGGGAAGGTGTTTATGAGCCGGGGCATTTCTGCCCGATTATTGACAGAAATACGGTGATTCCCGCCAGCAGGACGGAACGCTTCTATACCATCCGTGACAATCAGGATATGCTGCGGATTAACATTTATCAGGGTGAGAGCCGGCTGACTGCGAATAATCTGCTCTTGGGGTATCTGGAGGTTCCGGTGCCAAAAAACCGCGCCGGTGACGAGGCTGTGGATGTGACCTACACTTACGACATTAACTCGATTCTCGAGGTGGAGGTGAAGGTGGTATCCACGGGAAAGGTGAAGAAGCAGGTAATTAAGGGAAAATACAATACAATGACAGATGAAGAAATCCGTGCAAGAATGGAAGAACTTTCGTATCTGAAAATTTCACCTAGGAATCAGGAGGAGAACCGGCTGCTCCTTTTAAGGGGTGAGACGTGCTACGAGGAGAGCGTGGGAGACAGACGGATTGATATTGAGCATTGCATGCAGGAGTTTGAGCAGGCGCTGGACAGCCGTGACCGGGAGCGAATCCAGGACACAAGGCGGAAACTGCAGAAGTGTCTGGATTCAGGACGGGATATTTGAAGCGCATAACATTTCCATAAATTGCTTTGCCGCCTGGGAGAGGGGGACATTTTCATTGTAAGCAATCACGATCTGACGTGCGGGAAGCTGCTCCTTTAAAGTAACGGTGAACAGCTCTTTCCCGTATTTGGGCATATAATAATGGGGAACAAAGGCAATGCCCAGACCAATGCGCGCCAGGTCAATCAGCAGGTCGTTGCTGGAAAGCTCTATTTCCGGCACCAAATCCAGTTGACAGCGTCGGAAGATACTGTGCAGAAATTCACTGGTAGTACTTTTTCTGTCCAGCATAAGAATCGGATATTCCTTCAGCTGCTGCAGGGTGACAGGTTTGTCCTTAAGCTCTGCAAAGTCTTCATTTGCCACAAAAACATCATTGAATTCATGAATAATCCGAACACTCTGGGTATTGGAGAGACCGGAGTTTGGGTAGTTGGTAATGGAAAAATCCACCTGCCCGGAGTCTATAAGCCCGGCGCAGGCAATAGAAGTCCGGTTTGTCACTTTGATATGGACGTTTGGGTATTTCCTGTGAAATTCCTCCAGGTAGGGGATAAGATAGTAGCGGCAGATGGTATCACTTGCCCCGATGCGCAGCTGACCTCCATTTAAGGAGTTTGCTTCTAAAAGCCGGGTTTCTCCCTGTTTAATCAGGTTCATGGCCGGTTCAATATGCTTTAAAAGAATTTCTCCTTCGGGGGTGAGCTGTACCCGTTTGGTGCTGCGGATAAACAGCTGCTGATTCAGCTTTTTTTCCAACACCTTGATGGACTGGCTGACTGCTGATTGAGAAATGAAAAGCTGCTTGGATGCCTCGGAGAAGCTCAGGGTGTTTGCCACATGGTAAAAAACTTTATATAATTCATAGTTAATATCCATTATTAGTCCTCCTAATAAGTATAGTTTGATTTTAGCATAGCACCCGCATGTATGTAAAGAGAAATCTTTTCATCATTTTGATTCCTAGAAAAATAAAATTAGTGGTTCACAGAAGAAAAATTTTGTGGTATAATCAGTAAATGTACTAAGGTGCGTATATGATGTGGGGGTATAGCTCAGCTGGGAGAGCGCTTGAATGGCATTCAAGAGGTCATGGGTTCGAATCCCACTATCTCCACTATATCTGCATGAAAAGCCCGGCATTTGCCGGGCTTTTCATGCCTGTTTTATCAGATTTCTCATAACACGGAGGTTTCTATGGAGAAGATTACCAGCTTCACGATTAATCATTTAAAGCTTCTGCCGGGTGTCTACGTTTCCAGAAAGGATCAGGCAGGTGATGCTGCAATAACTACCTTTGATATACGTATGACCCGGCCAAACTTTGAGCCGGTGATGAATACGGCGGAGATTCATACGATTGAGCATTTGGGCGCCACCTTTCTGCGCAGCCATAAAGAGTATAAAAACCAGGTGCTGTATTTCGGCCCTATGGGATGCCGGACAGGCTTTTATCTTTTGATGACGGGGGATTATAAGTCTCGGGACATTGTGCCGTTAATGCAGGAGATGTTTACTTTTATCCGCGATTTTGAGGGTGAGGTGCCGGGAGCTGCCCCAAGGGATTGTGGAAATTATATGGATATGAATCTTCCTATGGCGAAATGGCTGGCAGACCGGTTTCTGAGAGAAACCCTTGAGAATGTGGATGACACCAAACTGATTTATCCGGAGGACTGATTATGTACAACGATGTGTATCAGATGTATCTTGAGGAGCTGGAGTCTGTCACAGCTTGTACGCCTCAGGAGGAAGCGCAGCTTCTTTTAAAGGTCAGAATGGGTGACCCGGCGGCGAAAAAGCGGCTTTTGGAGGGAACCCTCAGTTATACTACAGATTTGGCAAAAAACTATGCAGACAGAGGGCTTCCTTTGGGAGATTTGGTGCAGGAGGCAAATCTGGCGCTTCTGACAGCGGTGGATCTTGTGGCAGAAGGCAGGGATCAGGGGGATTTTCGTGCCCTGGTGAAATCACAGGTGGAGGTATCGATTGAGGCGGCGCTGGAGGAACAAAACCAGGCAAATCAGGCTGAAGAGGAGCTTCTGGCCCGGGTCAATGTGCTTCAGGAGGTTTCCAGAAGGATGGCAGAGGAGCTGGGCAGAGAAGCAAATCTGGCGGAATTGGCAGGGAAGATGAAAATGACGGAGGCTGAAATTCGGGATATTATGAAGCTGACGTTGGACGCCATCAGCGTGAGCCCGGACTTGGAAGAATAAATTAGTGATAGTAATAAGTGCCATAAGATATATTAATTTTATTTATAATATATCTTATGGTATTATTTTTTTAGAAAAATATATAGGAGGGACAACATGAGCGTAAGACGAGTATATGTTGAGAAGAAACCGGAGTATGCAGTCAGGGCAAGGGAGCTGAAAGAGGAAATCGGAAGCTATCTTGGTGTGGAAACGGTAACAGATGTGCGTGTACTGATTCGTTACGATATTGAGAATTTGTCAGAGGAGATATACCGGCAGGCCCTGGTAACAATCTTTTCTGAGCCTCCGGTGGATTTTGTGTATGAGGAGGAGCTGCCAAAGGCAGAAGGAGATGTGGTGTTTTCGGTAGAGTATCTGCCTGGTCAGTTTGACCAGAGGGCTGATTCTGCCGAGCAGTGCGTAAAGCTGTTGAATGAGACGGAGGAGCCGATTATTTGCACAGCTGTCACCTATGTATTGTCCGGGGATGTAAATTCAGAGCAGGTGCGTGCAATCAAGAACTTCTGCATTAACCCGGTGGATTCCAGAGAGGCGTTGGAGGAGAAGCCGGAAAGCCTTATAACTGTATTTGAGACGCCGGCAGATGTGGAGAGCTTTGATGGTTTTTGCCAGTTTGGCGAGGAAGAGTTAAAAAAGCTTTATGATTCCTTAAATCTTGCCATGACCTTCAAGGATTTTGAACATATCCAGAGTTACTATGCAGGAGAGGAGCGCCGTGATCCCACTGTAACGGAAATCCGTGTGCTGGATACTTA
This sequence comes from uncultured Clostridium sp., assembly GCA_947575275.1. GTDB lineage: Bacteria > Bacillota > Clostridia > Lachnospirales > Lachnospiraceae > Brotaphodocola. The sequence goes on from CANPMS010000001.1 coordinate 149,874, forward strand.
CTGGTCTGACCATTGCCGCCATACCACCTTTTCCACTGAGCTTAAGGATGTGACAATTACCGGCGGTGATTATAAAGAGCCGATTGAGAAGACGTACAGGCAGTATCTGGCGGATCGGGAGACCCTTTATAAGGGACGGAGCGACAAATTTGTGTGCCTGATGGATCTTGCGCTTCTGGCAATGAAGAAGCTGCGTGCAGAGGGAAAGCTGGAGGATCTTGAGGTCTCTGATGAAATGAATGCCTGCAGTATTGTAGTGCCGGTGGAAATTGACGGCGTAACTGAGGAGTGGCTGGTAAATTTTAAAAATGAGACGCACAATCATCCCACAGAGATTGAACCTTTTGGCGGTGCGGCAACTTGTCTGGGCGGAGCAATCCGTGACCCCCTTTCCGGGCGTACCTATGTTTATCAGGCAATGCGTGTAACTGGTGCTGCCGATCCTACGCGCCCCCTTAGAGAGACTTTAAAGGGAAAGCTGCCCCAGAGAAAGCTGGTGAACGGCGCTGCAAACGGTTATAGCTCCTACGGCAATCAGATTGGTCTTGCCACCGGTTATGTAAAAGAAATTTATCATCCCAATTATGCGGCGAAGCGTATGGAAATCGGAGCTGTGATGGGAGCAGCCCCCAGGAAAGACGTAAAGCGGTTAAACTCTGATCCGGGCGATATGATTGTGCTTCTTGGCGGTCGAACCGGGCGGGACGGCATAGGCGGCGCAACCGGCTCCTCCAAAGTTCACACAGAGGCGTCCATTGAGGTATGCGGCGCAGAAGTTCAAAAAGGCAATGCGCCCACTGAGCGGAAGATTCAAAGGATGTTCCGCCGACCGGAGGTTTCCGGTATCATCAAGAAGTGCAATGATTTTGGTGCAGGCGGTGTCTCTGTGGCTATTGGCGAGCTGGCGGCAGGCCTCGTTATTGATTTGGACAAGGTTCCGAAAAAATATGCCGGTCTGGACGGCACGGAGATTGCAATCTCTGAGTCTCAGGAGCGCATGGCTGTGGTGCTTGACCCGGCTGATGTGGAGAAATTTCTGAATTATGCAGCAGAGGAGAATCTGGAGGCAATCCCGGTGGCAGTTGTAACTGAAAAACCGCGGCTGGTGATGAACTGGCGGGGCAAGACCATTGTTGACATAAGCCGTGCATTCCTGGATACCAACGGGGCTCATCAGGAAGCGAGGGTGGTTCTTGAGACACCGTGTAAGGAAGGGAATCCCTTTGTGTGCAAAGAGGTGGAGGATGTGAAGGCTGCCTGGATTTCTGTGCTGTCAGATTTGAACGTGTGCTCCCAGAAGGGACTGGTGGAGCGGTTTGACAGCTCCATTGGCGCCGGCTCCGTGCTTATGCCTTACGGCGGAACATATCAGCTTACGGAGACCCAGTCCATGGTGGCAAAGCTTCCGGTGCTCCATGGAGCCACTGACACAGTAACCATGATGAGTTACGGCTATGATCCTTATCTGTCCAGCTGGAGTCCTTATCACGGCTCTGTTTATGCGGTGATTTCCTCTGTGGCAAAGATTGTGGCATCTGGAGGCGATTTTAAGAAAATCCGTTTTACGTTCCAGGAATATTTTAAGCGCATGACTGACGAGGCATCCCGCTGGGGAGCGCCCTTTGCAGCGCTTCTGGGCGCATATAGTGCACAGCTTGGGTTTGGTCTGCCATCCATTGGCGGAAAGGACAGTATGTCGGGAACCTTTAATGATGATCAGAATGGTGAGATTAATGTGCCGCCAACCCTGGTGTCCTTTGCTGTGAATGTGGCCAGCCATAAGACGATGATTACGCCTGAGCTGAAAAAGCCGGGCAGCAAGCTGGTTTTGTTCAGGATTAAGCGCGACTCTTTTGATTTACCTGATTACAGTCAGATTATGGAAGGCTACGAAAAGCTCCATACAGACATCAGTATGGGGCGGATTATTTCCGCCTATGCGGTTGAGGGGCACGGGCTTGCGGAAGCAGTGGCGAAGATGGCGTTCGGCAACAAGCTGGGCGTAAAGATTGAGCACAATGTGGATCCCAGGGATTTCTTTGCTGCCGGCTGGGGCAACATTGTGTGCGAGATTGCCGACGGCAAGGTTGGAGAGCTTATGATTCCTTACACCGTGATTGGAGAGGTGACAGACCGGGCTGCGTTTGAGTACGGCTCAGTAAGCATTTCTATGGATGATGCGCTTTCTGCCTGGACAAAGACGTTGGAGGAGGTTTTCCCCACCAGCTCCGGCGTAAAGCAGGCAGATATTCCAGTCTCCATTTACCGGGCAGACAGCATTTATGTTTGCAGCCATAAGCTTGGGCAGCCTACGGTGTTTATACCTGTGTTCCCGGGCACGAACTGTGAGTATGACAGCGCCAGGGCATTTGAGCGCGCCGGGGCAAAGGTGACGACCCGCGTATTCCGCAATCTGACTGCGGAGGACATCCGGGCGTCTGTGGACGAGTATAAAAAAGAGATTGGAAAGGCTCAGATTGTAATGTTTCCCGGAGGCTTTTCCGCAGGCGATGAGCCGGAAGGAAGCGCTAAGTTTTTTGCAACGGTGTTCCGAAATGCGGCAATAAAAGAGGCGGTTGAAAAGCTGTTAAATCAGAGAGACGGTTTAATCCTTGGCATTTGCAACGGTTTCCAGGCATTAATCAAGCTGGGGCTTGTCCCGGAGGGACAGATTGTGGAGCAGAAAGAGAGCTCACCTACTTTGGCGATGAATACCATCGGGCGTCATATATCTAAGATGGTCTATATCAAGGTGGTGACTGATAAGTCTCCCTGGCTTGCGGGAGCAGAGCCCGGAGGCGTGTACTGCAACCCGGCTTCCCACGGAGAGGGACGTTTTGTAGCCAACCCTGAATGGCTTAAGAAGCTGTTTGAGAATGGTCAGGTGGCAACCCAGTATGTGGATGACAAAGGGAATCCTACTATGGACGAGTTCTGGAATCCCAATGGTTCCTATATGGGAATCGAGGGGATTACAAGTCCCGACGGGAGGATTCTTGGCAAGATGGCACATTCTGAGCGCCGCGGAGAGGCGGTCGCCATAAACATTTACGGTGAGCAGGATTTAAAGCTGTTTGAGAGCGGCGTAAAGTATTTTAAATAAATAAGATGTAATCCTTAACTTGACAGAACCGGATAATTGAAGTAATATTTTTTCAAAATAGCCTGTTACGAAAAATTCGTATGAGGAGAGAAAACAGCTATGAAAAAGGTAGTGAAGTTTGGCGGAAGCTCTTTGGCGAGCGCCCGCCAGTTTAAGAAGGCGGGAGATATTATTCGGGCAGATAAGTCCAGAAGGTATGTGATTCCGTCAGCGCCGGGAAAACGCAATGGCAAGGATGAGAAGGTAACGGATATGCTGTACGCCTGTTATGATGCGGCATCCGGCGGCGCAAGCTATAAAAAAATCCTGGAAAGAATCAAGGCGCGTTACCAGGAAATTATTGACGGCCTCAACTTAAATCTCAATCTGGATCATGAGTTTGCCCGTATTGAGGAGAACTTTGTTTCCGGAATCGGGCGCGATTATGCAGCGTCCCGTGGGGAGTACCTAAACGGAATCCTGATAGCGAATTATCTGGGGTATGAGTTTATTGATGCGGCAGAGGTGATTTTTTTCAACGATAGCGGCGCTTTTGAAGCAGAGTTGACAAATAAGGAGCTTTCTGAGAGACTGGAGCATGTGGAGAGGGCAGTTATTCCGGGTTTTTATGGTTCCATGCACGATGGCTCCATTAAGACGTTTTCCCGCGGCGGTTCTGATGTGACCGGCTCTATTGTGGCTCGGGCAATTCATGCGGATCTCTACGAGAACTGGACGGATGTTTCCGGCTTTCTGGTGACGGATCCGCGGATTGTGGAGGATTCGCAGGTTATCGAGACGATTACTTACAAGGAACTGCGGGAGCTTGCTTACATGGGGGCAAGCGTGCTGCATGAGGACGCAATCTTCCCGGTGCGCAAGGAGGGAATCCCGATTAATATCCGCAACACCAACAAGCCGGAAGACAAGGGTACCCTGATTGTGGAGAGCACATGCAGAAAACCCCGCTACACGATTACGGGGATTGCCGGGAAGAAGGGATTTTGTGCCATTAATATCGAGAAGGCAATGATGAATGCTGAGGTGGGCTTTGGAAGGAAGGTGCTGCAGGTCTTTGAGAAGTACGGAATCTCCTTTGAGCACATGCCGTCCGGCATTGATACTATGACCATTATGGTGCACCAGGATGAGTTTGAGGAATATGAACAGTCGGTGATTGCCGGGATTCACCGGCAGGTAGAGCCGGACAGTATCGATCTGGAATCTGATCTGGCATTGATTGCGGTTGTGGGCCGCGGGATGAAGGCGACCCGCGGAACTGCTGGAAGAATTTTCTCTGCACTGGCTCATGCCCGTATCAATGTAAAGATGATTGATCAGGGTTCCAGTGAGCTGAACATTATTATCGGCGTGAGGAATGCTGATTTTGAAACGGCAATCAGGGCGATTTATGATATTTTTATCTCCGCAGAAATTTAAGGCATTGTGAAGATGAGGCAATCTGAGTTATCCTATGCAGATTGCCTTTTTCTAGTAGGAGTTCAGCGTTTTAGGCGTGATGCACAAGATTGTCCACAAGGAGAAGCAAATGAGAAAATTTTATAAGGCCGTGCTGCCGGCTTTGGCGTTTTTGGCGCTGAGCGGCTGTGCAGGACCATCCACTCGTATTCTGCCGCCCAGCAGGGGAACGGCAGATTCGGAGATGTTGGAGGAGATTCCAGTAGTAGAGGAGGCTAATCCCTATTATTTGTGGGAATCTCTGATTATTCTGACCAAGGAGCCAAGATTCAGCGGAAGCAGTGGAGAGTCGGAGGCAGCCCGGTACATGCAGCAGCTTTTGGAGGACTACGGGTATGATGTGGAGCATCGTCAGGTTCGCTCAGGTACAAACGACAGCGCCGTAATAGGAAGCAGCTTGATTGCAGTTAAAACCGCGCCTTCACCAGATGCTGATATTTTGGTAATTAGTACCCACCATGATTCTGCCAAGGGAAGTCCCGGAGCCTGTGACAATGCTTCCGGTTCAGCCGCTTTTTTGGAGATTGCAAGGCTTCTGTCAGAAATCCCAACGGACACTGAGGTGAGATTTTTAAGTTTTGCCGGGCATGAACAGGAAAATTTCTGTTCCAGACAGTATGTGGAAAGTCTTACAAAGCGTGAGCGTGAGCGTATGGTAGGCGTTATCAATCTGGACACTTTGGGCTATTTAAATGATGATGAGATGATGTTAGGAAGCCTGGATGGCAGGCCAACGATGCTGGGAGATATGCTTCGTGATGCTTTCAGGGAGATTTTTGGTGAGAGCTGGAACTATGGGAAATACACAGGCGGTGAAGGAAGCGTGTTTTTTCAGGGGCAGATTCCGGCGGTTACCATTACCCAGAAATACCGTGTGCCCGAGGAAGGGACATCTCTTGATAATATAGGAACGGTGGATATTGAGAAAGTATCCAACGTGGTTGATGCAGTCTGCCGTGCGGCATCAGAGGTCATGAGCACAGATACGCCCTCTATGACGGCAAAAGCGCATTATTATAATAATTTGAGGGATTATATATATGTTCAGGAAAAGGACGAGGTATTTCTCTTCGGGGAGAGTCCACAGAAGGTCATGTCAAGGATCGGTGTGGCAGGCAGGCTTGCGGCCACCAATACAGATTCATCAGGAAAACAGATTATCAAATATCAGTTTCCGATGAAGTGGTTTGGCGTAGATCAGATGATTCCGTCCAACTACTATTTTGTGGATGGAAAGCTGGATACCATCAATCTGGACGCAGATGCTGCAGGCGTGGATTTTGAGGACATGAAGGAGCGGCTTGAGGACACCTATGGGGAAGCGGTGGGAGAAAGCATTGGACCAAACGGAACGGAATACAACTGGGTGGATCCGGTTTACCGGTCGCTTTTTGCACTGATTCCCGAAACCGACGGATTTGATGTGGAAATCCGGGAATACGCTCCAGAGATGACTGTGCTGGCTGAGATGAGAATGGACGGGACTGTGACGGAGGGAACGGCCGACGAGCGGTGTGAGGAGCTTTTTAAGCTGTGGCGCAGACTGTTGCCAGAGGAGGCTCAGGGACATGTAAACCGCCTGATTTTTTTCTCCGACGGATTGGGAGGAGAACAGTTATGGCTGTCGTCTGAGAAGGCTCATGGCATGGCGGGCTGGGATTTGGGAATCGATGTGAATGACGCGCTGTTAAGCATCGATGGTTCAAGAGATAAAAACAGGGCTGTGACGATGCTTGTAAGGCTCTACGGACAGCTTCTTGAGGTATCCCAGAAAGAGCGTTATGGGGAACCGTTTGCAAAACAGTTTTTAAGGGAGCCGGATTTTGGGGCGTCATTTGAGATGTTTGTGTTTGCCGGAAAACCGCAGGAAACCCCCGAAACCTTTCATGAACGGGTAAATTTTTTCTATGAATTTGAGGAACTGCAGCGTTTCCGCAATCAGGTGCGGGAGGAGCTGCATTTACAGACGGAGGTATCTTATGCTGGAGAAGATTGATTTATCGAGAACGGTGGAAAAGGAGGTTTACAAACAGGCAGAGAAAGAGTATGGTTCGAAGCTGGGAATGCTTCAGAGGAAGCTGAAAGAGGCAGGCATACCGGTGGTGATTCTGTTTGAGGGAATGGGAGCTGCGGGAAAGGGAATTCAGATTAACCGGCTGATTCAGTTTCTGGATCCCCGCGGGTTTGATGTATATGCCAGCGATTGTCCCACTGAGGACGAGATCATGCGTCCGTTTTTATGGCGGTTTTGGACGTTGACTCCGGAGAAGGGAAGAATTGCCGTTTTTGACCGGAGCTGGTATAGAAAGGTTTTGAAGGATCGATTTGACGGGAGGACGAAAAAGAAGGAGCTGACGGAGGCGTTCCAGGATATTCGTTCTTTTGAAAAGCAGCTTTCGGACGATGGAACAGTGATTATTAAGATGTTTCTCTATATTTCAAAGGAGGAGCAGAAAAGGCGCTTTAAGAAGCTGGAGGAATCGAAGGAGACTGCATGGCGGGTGACGGAGGACGACTGGGCCAGAAACCATGACTATGACACATACCTTCAGATAAACGAAGAGATGTTGGAGCGGACTGACAGTGAGTACGCATCCTGGAATATTATCGAGGCCACTGAGAAGAATTATGCCGCTATGAAGATTTTAAAGCTGGTGACGAAACGGCTGGAAGATGTGTTAATGCAGCATGAGGCGAAGGCGGCAAAGGAGGAAAAGAAGACTTCAGAAGAAGAGGGGGCTGCCCTGGATACCACAGAGAGGGATTCCCGCTGCCTGAACGGAGTATTGTCCGGGGTGGATCTTACAAAGTCTCTGACGAAGGAGGAGTATAAAAAGGAAATTGATATTCTTCAGAAGAAAATAGAGATGCTTCACAGTGAGATCTACCGCAGGAGAATCCCCGTAGTGCTGGGCTTTGAGGGGTGGGATGCAGGCGGCAAGGGAGGAGCAGTCAAACGTCTGACCAGTCATATGGATCCACGGGGATACCAGGTGTGTCCCACTGCTGCACCCAATGATATTGAGAAAAAGCACCACTACCTGTGGCGGTTCTGGAACCATATGCCCAAGGCAGGGCATATTACTATTTTTGACCGTACATGGTACGGGAGGGTGATGGTGGAACGAATTGAGGGGTTCTGCAGCGAGGCCGACTGGCGGCGTGCCTATCAGGAAATCAATGAGATGGAAGCACATATGGCAAACGCAGGTGCAGTGATTCTGAAATTCTGGCTTCAGATTGATAAGGATGAGCAGGAGCGCCGTTTTAAGGAGCGTATGGAAAATCCAGATAAACAGTGGAAAATCACAGATGAGGATTGGCGCAATCGGGAGAAGTGGGATCAGTACGAGATTGCTGTTAATGAGATGCTGGTTCGCACCTCAACCACTTATGCTCCGTGGATTGTGGTGGAGGGAAATTGTAAATATTATGCCAGAGTGAAGGTGTTAAGAGCTGTGGTAGACGCCCTGGAAGAAAGACTCCGATGAGCCGGGCGGTGATTATTGGAGGCGGAGCCGCAGGGATGATGGCGGCAATCGCCGCCGCGGAGGCAGGACACAGTGTTCAACTTTTTGAGAAGAACGAGAAGCTGGGAAAGAAGGTTTATATTACAGGAAAGGGACGCTGCAACCTGACCAATGCCTGTGATACAGAGGAGCTGTTTCAAGCTGTGGTGCACAATCCAAAATTTTTGTACAGCAGCTTCTATACGTTCAGCAACTTTGATATGATAAATTTTATGGAGCAGAGTGGCTGCAAGGTAAAAACCGAGCGTGGGATGAGGGTATTTCCCCAGTCGGATAAGTCCTCCGATGTCCTCCGTGTGCTGAGCTTGCGGCTTCAACATCTGGGCGTTGAGGTGGCGTTCCATAAGAAGGTAGGGGAGATTTTGAGCGCTGATGGTGCGGTGACGGCAGTTCGGCTGGAAGAGGGGGGACTCCTCATTCCGGCGGATGCCGTGATTGTGGCTACGGGAGGGTTGTCTTATCCTGCTACCGGTTCCACCGGAGATGGATACCAGTTTGCGTCCAAAATGGGACATACCGTTACAGACTGCCTGCCGGCGCTGGTGCCATTTAATGCAAAAGAACAGGTAGTAAAGGAGCTTCAGGGACTTTCCCTGCGTAACATAAACATAAAGATTTTAAAAGGAACAAAGACAGTTTACGAGGAATTTGGGGAAATGCTGTTTACCCATTTTGGAGTCAGCGGCCCGGTTATTTTGTCGGCCAGCAGTTTTGTGGCGGACTTTTTGAAGAAAGAACCGCTTGTGCTGTCTGTGGACTTAAAGCCTGCGCTCTCCTTTGAGCAGCTTGATGCCAGGCTTCTCAGGGATTTTGAGGAAATGAAAAACAAGCGGTATAAGAATGCCCTTGCCCGTCTCCTGCCGTCAAAGCTGGAGCCGGTGATTGTAGAGCGCAGCAAAATTTCTCCCGATAAACAGGTAAATGAGATTACCCGTCAGGAGCGGAGACAGATTGCAGAGCAGATAAAGGATTTCCGTCTGACCCTGACCGGGCTTCGGGGCTATAAAGAGGCGATTATTACCCGGGGCGGCGTTTCTGTCAGGGAAATTAATCCATCCACCATGGAATCAAAGCTGGTTCGCGGACTTTATTTTGCGGGAGAGGTGCTTGATCTGGACGCTGTCACCGGTGGGTTTAACTTACAGATTGCCTGGTCCACAGGCTATCTTGCAGGAAGCTCGGTGCCGTGAGAGCAGAATTTAGATTTGCAGACTGAGGAAACATAGAAAATATGGAGAGGATTTATGGAAAGAAAAACATTTAACATAGCGATTGACGGACCGGCAGGCGCCGGAAAGAGCACCATAGCAAAGCTGGTTGCCAAACAGCTTGGGTTTATTTATGTGGATACTGGCTCACTGTACCGCGCTATGGCGTTGTATTTTTTGAGGCTGGGTATCAAACCGGAAGACGAGGCGGCGATTCAGAAGGCTGTGGATGGGGCGGGAATTACCATCTGTTATCAGGATGGGGTACAGCAGGTGCTCTTAAACGGTCAGGATGTGTCGGCTCTGATACGGTCGGAGGAAGTGGGAAATATGGCCTCTGCCGTCAGTATCTATCCCGGGGTGCGGGCGCATTTACTTGATTTGCAGAGGGAGCTGGCAAAAAGCCAGAATGTGATTATGGACGGCCGGGACATTGGAACCTGCGTTCTGCCTGACGCCGATGTCAAGATTTTTCTGACGGCAGGCGTGAAAGTTCGTGCCATGCGCAGATACAGAGAGCTGGTGAAAAAAGATGTCAGGTGTAATTTGGAGGAAATTGAGCAAGATATTATTGAGCGGGACAGCCGGGACATGAACCGTGATACGGCTCCTCTTAAGCAGGCTGAGGATGCGATCCTTGTGGACAGCTCCGATATGGACATCGAACAGGCAGTACAGAGAATTATTGATGTGGCCACAGAACATGGGCTTAAGGAGGAGAGATAATGGAAGTTGTTGTTGCAAAGACTGCAGGCTTCTGCTTTGGTGTGAAGCGTGCAATAGAGCAGGTTTATGAACAGATTGCCGAAGCCAAAAATCAGGTATATACCTATGGTCCGATCATCCATAATGAGCAGGTAGTGGAGGATTTTGAGCGCAGGGGCGTGAAGATAATCCACACGGAAAAGGAGCTGGAGGAGATTTGCGAGGGAACGCTAATTATCCGTTCACACGGCGTGGGAAAGCATATTTATGATCTGCTTAATAAGAGCAGGATTACAGTGGTAGACGCTACCTGCCCATTTGTGAAGAAAATTCACCGGATCGTGGAAGAGCAAAAGAGCACCGGGCGCCGGGTGATTATTATCGGAGACCCGAATCACCCGGAGGTGGAAGGAATCCGCGGATGGGGAGATGAGACTACTCTGGTGGTGCAGGATGAGAGCCAAATTGAGGGTTTAGCTCTTTCGCCTGATGAAAAGCTTTGCATCGTGTCCCAGACGACATTTAATTACAATAAATTTCAAGATTTAGTTGAAAAATTTAAGAAAAGGGGTTATGATATACTTGTTTTAAATACGATTTGCAATGCAACACAGGAAAGACAAGTGGAAGCTAGGCGTATTGCTTCTGAAGTGGATGCTATGATTGTCATAGGAGGCAGGAATAGTTCCAACACACAGAAACTCTACGAGATATGTCAAAAGGAATGTAAGAACACTTACTTTATCCAGTCACTCGGCGATTTCAATCCTGAATGTGTGAATTCTGTGCGCAGCGTAGGTATTACAGCAGGGGCATCCACCCCGAATCAAATTATCGAGGAGGTTCATACTAATGTCAGAGCTAAGTTTTGAACAAATGTTGGAAGAATCATTAAAAACAATTCGTACAGGAGAGATCGTCACTGGTAAAGTAATTGATGTAAAAGATGATGAGATTGTCTTGAATATAGGTTACAAGTCAGATGGTATCATTCCAAGAAACGAGTATACCAATGAATCCAATGTGGATTTAAGAAATCTGGTCCACATAGGCGATGAGATGGAGGCCAAGGTTATTAAAGTAAACGATGGGGAGGGTCAGGTGGCGCTGTCCTATAAGCGTCTTGCCGCTGACAAAGGCAATAAGCGTCTGGAAGAGGCGTATGAGAATCACGAGGTGCTGACTGCGAAAGTTACCCAGGTATTGGACGGAGGGTTGAGCGTTATTATTGATGAGGCCAGGGTATTTATTCCGGCAAGCCTTGTATCCGATACCTATGAGAAGGATCTGACCAAATATGCCGGTCAGGAGATCGAATTTGTAATTACTGAGTTTAATCCCAAGAGAAGAAGGGTGATTGGTGACAGAAAGCAGCTTATGGTTGTGAAAAAGGCCGAGATGCAGCGCGAACTGTTTGAGCGTATTCACCCTGGCGATACTGTGGAGGGTATCGTAAAGAATGTGACGGATTTTGGCGCATTTATTGATCTGGGAGGCGCTGATGGTCTGCTCCATATTTCCGAGATGTCCTGGGGACGCGTTGAAAATCCCAAGAAGGTATTTAAGACCGGCGACCAGATGAGGGTTTTAATTAAGGATATAAGCGGTGAGAAGATTGCCCTTAGTTTAAAGTTCCCGGAGGAGAATCCATGGGTCAGCGCAGCTGAGAAGTACGCAGTTGGCAATGTGGTTGTGGGGCGTGTAGCGCGTATGACAGACTTTGGGGCATTTATCGAGCTTGAGCCCGGAGTGGACGCTCTGCTTCATGTATCTCAGATTTCCAGAGAGCATGTGGAGAAGCCGGCTGACGCTCTTAATATTGGTCAGGAAATCGAGGCTAAGGTGGTGGATTTTAACGGCGAGGATCGGAAAATAAGCTTGAGTGTAAAGGCGCTTCAGTCACCGGTTGAGAATACTATGGCAGAGGATGAGGACATTGCCGATGTGGATATTGATGCGGTAGGCGCTGCTGAGGCCGAGGCTGATGAACTGTAAAAGTAAAAGATAGAGAGTATTTATATAGCGCTGTGGAATATCCGCAGCGCATTTTTCGTCCTATAAAGCAAAAATGTTGACAAATAATATTATATAATATATAGTAATTAATGTAACAATAGTATATTATGTATAATATAGTGAAAAGTGTAATATCAGCATGAGAGAATTACAGTGATAGAAAGGCGGGCTGTATATGGTTTTTAATACAGGAGCGGCACTTTTAGATGCCATCGTTCTTGCGGCAGTATCCAGGGAACAGCACGGAACCTATGGGTATAAGATTACCCAGGATGTGAGAGGAATTATTGACATCTCAGAATCCACGCTGTATCCGGTACTCCGCAGGCTTTTGAAGGAAGCATGCCTGGAGACATATGATTTGGCGATTGACGGCAGGAATCGGAGATATTACCGGATTACGGAGGTTGGACGCTTACAGCTCAATCTTTATCGGGGAGAATGGGGCAGTTATTCGCAGAAAATTTCCAGAATACTTGAGGAGGCTAGGGCATGAACAAAGCAGAATTTGTGAGGCAATTGGAATATCTGCTTCAGGATATTCCAGAGGATGAGAGGCAAGAAGCAATTTTTTATTATCGGGCTTATCTGGAGGATGCAGGGGAGGAAAACGAGGAGCAGGTAATCCTGGAATTTGGAAGCCCGGAGCGGGTGGCGGCGATTATCCGCAGTGATTTAAATGGAAATTTAAAGGAGGGAGGTGAATTCACCGAATCCGGCTATCAGGATGAGCGTTTCCGAGTCCCTGATTACCAAATTGTAAAACGGAAGGAGTCTCCTGAGCCGGATAAGGATTACAGACAGAAAAGCGCCGAGACCGGACGTGAGGATGAGGGAAGGTGGACAGCGCACCAGGTCGATTATCAGGACAGGAACTGGCTGAGACGTCTTATAAAGGTCGGGCTTTTGCTGATGCTTTTGGGAGTTATGTCAGAGATTCTGTTGGGAGTTGGAGGAGATCTGCTGGAATTTGCAGCAGGAGTATTCTGTCTTATGGTGTTTTTGATTGTCTGTATCGGAGTACTTACGGTAATGTCGTATATTAGTGCAGTGTCACTGCTGATTATGGGTGTGGGGATGCTGTTTGTGCGCCCTGCAGGAGGTGTACTGCTTCTGGGAGGCGCTTTGCTGGCTCTGGGGTGCGCCCTGATCGGATCCGCGCTTTCCATTCTTGTCTATGGGCGTTTCCTTCCCTGGTGTATCCGAAGCGGGGTGGATTTTTTAAGTCAGTTGCTGTATGGAACAGAGAGGAGTGGGAGAGCATGAATAAAGTGATAAAGTTGTCCGTGATCCTTGGAGTAACGTTTTGTCTGATGGGCGTGAGCATGATTACCGCGGGGGCTATGATGGGTGGTGTTAATGCTGTGGATGTTTATATGGGCAATGCCTCCGTCAGCCGTACGGTGTATTATACAAGGAGGATTGTGCACGAGATAGAAGATGAAATTCTGGATGAGATCTGGGACTTTTTCGACTGATCATCCAGAACGTTAAGCAAATAAAATAAACAGAACAGAAGAGAGGGAAAACGATGGATATGAATAAAAAATTGTACCGTTCAAGCACAGATACAATGCTCTGCGGTGTATGTGGAGGTATTGGAGAGTATTTTGGCATTGATCCAACCTTAATCAGGATTGTCTGGGCCCTGACTGTATGTTCAGGACCGGGAATCCTGGGATATTTGCTGGCTGCAATTATTATCCCGCAGAATCCGGACCGTAATTTTTAATGGAAGGTTTAGGAAAAAAAATTCAGGGCATACTCCTAAAAGAATTCAAATAAAGGAGGATGCCCTGTTTATGTCTAAAAGCAAGAAAGAGAAAAAGCCATTTGATGTGAACAACATGACAGAGGAGGAGAAGCTGAAATTTGAGATTGCTCAGGAGCTGGGGCTGGATGAGCGTGTGCTGTCAGGGGGATGGAGAAGTCTCACATCCAAGGAGAGCGGCAGAATCGGCGGAATGATTGCAAAGCGTAAACGCCAGCTTGCCCGGGAAGCAGCCTCTTGTCAAAATCAGGAAAAGGCTCTATAATAGGATACAATAGTTGCAGATACGAAGGGGAAGAGATGGAGAGGAAGGAACTGCGAAACGGTTATACAACCGGTACCTGTGCGGCGGCTGCGGCGAAAGCGGCAGCCGTTTTTGTGTTGACGGGAAATGTACCGGAAAATGTTCATATCTCACTTCCTTCTGGCGAGACATGTTGTTTTCACCCGGAGGCTGGAGCCGGTGAGTATGAAGGTTATTTTCGCGTGCAGAAAGATGCGGGGGACGACCCGGATGTGACAGACGGTGTATGGGTGTATGGAGCGGCTGTGCCGGTGACCAGGGAACAGTTTGAGGAATTGAAAGTAAAAGGATCAGGGTACTGGATGGAAGATACCCCTTTCCTCTATCTGACGGGTGAGAGAGGGATTGGAATTGTTACAAAGCCGGGTCTTTCCTGTCCTGTGGGGCACTGTGCCGTAAATCCTGTGCCCCGTGGGATGATTCTTGGAGCGGTGGATCAGGCCTGCCGCCAGGCAGCTTTTGAGGGCTTTTTAGAGATAAGGATTGCAATTCCCGAAGGAGTATCGCTGGCGGAAAAAACCTTTAATCCAAAGCTTGGCATTGAGGGTGGGATTTCCGTACTTGGAACTACGGGGATTGTAAAGCCTATGAGCGAAGATGCCCTTAAGGAGACAATCCGTCTGGAAATCCATATGCAGGCGGCCGCCGGGAAAAGAATTCTTCTTATGGCGCCCGGCAATTATGGAGAGTCATTTTTAAACAGTGATCTTGGGGCGCCAGTGGGAAAGGCAGTGCTTTGCAGTAACTTTGTGCAGACTGCGGTCAAGTTTGCAGTAAATGAAGGAATACAGCAGCTTCTGTTTGCAGGTCATATAGGTAAACTAATAAAGGTAGCTGCAGGAGTCGGAAACACTCATTCACGATTTGGAGATGGGCGTATGGAGGAGATGGCGCTTCTTGCTGACCAGGCGCTTACCCAGAGAAAATACGGCAGCTGGTGCGTGGAGCTGGATCAGGAGAGTATTCAGGCTTTGTGCAGCCAAATACTCCGTGCAAATACTACGGACGAGGCATTGGGACTTCTCATGGATACCGGCGCTGCAGGGCAGGTTCTCCATCTGGCCGCAGAGAAAGCAAAGCGTCATATGCAGTCGTGGTCAGGGGGAAAACTGACGGTGGAGGCGGCTGTCTTTTCTACCGCCCACCAAATTGTCGGGATGACAGACCAGCTTGCAGCGTATCTTGCGCTGTGGAAATCTCAGGAAGGGTACATATGAAAATTGCAGTGATTAGTTTTACGAAGGCCGGAAGCGTTTTGTGCGCCAAGCTGACAACGTGTTTTATGGAGATGGGTGAGGAATGCTGCGGTTATATGTCACAGCGTTTTTTGGATCGGCTGGCAGAGCAGCCCGGAATCTGCGCGGCAGGGGAGTCTGTGTCACAATGGACGGGAAGAATGTTTGGGCAGGTGGACGGTCTGATTTATATCGGAGCGTCCGGAATTGCCGTGCGCGCGATTGCACCATATCTGAAGGATAAGATGAGTGACCCTGCTGTGGTGGTGGTAGATGAACAGGGGCGATATGCAGTTTCGCTCTTGTCGGGACATGTGGGTGGGGCGAATGAGTTGGCGCAACGGGCAGCCATGATTTTGGGGGCGGAGGCAGTGGTTACCACTGCTTCCGATGTACAGGGGCTGACTGCAATCGATGTGTGGGCGAAGAAGCATAGCCTTCGGCTCGCTGACAGAGAACTTGCAAAGCGGACTGCTGCAGCTCTGGTAAACGGTGATCCGGTAGGATTTTACAGTGACTATCAGATTAAGGGAAATCTGCCCCTGGGGTATGTCAGGGAACAGTTTTGTTGTGATAATGTCTGGATTACATGTCATATCCGCCCGGAGCCAGACAGCTCCATTGCCAAATTTCTGCCTGAGGGCGGGCGAATTCTCCGGCTGATACCCAGGGCGCTCACAATCGGAATCGGATGCAGGAAAGGTGTCCCGTCAGAGCATTTGGAGGCAGCCATACGACGGGTATTCGAGACGTTTAATCTGGATCTTTCAGCGGTGATCCGGATTGCAAGTGTGGATTTAAAGAGCAGTGAAGAGGGGCTTTTGGCTCTTTCAGAGAAATTGGGCATAGAGTTTGTCACATTTTCTGCCAAACAGCTTGAGAAAGTCTCAGGGGTGTTTTCTGAATCAGAATTTGTGCGCTCTGTTGTGGGAACAGGGAGTGTATGTGAGCGGGCCGCCATGGCTGCAGCCGGAGAGGGAGCAAAGCTGCTGGTGAGGAAACAGGCGCAGGATGGCGTGACAGTTGCAGTTGCAGAGCAGATGTTTGAAATTGATGGAGATTAGGGAGAAACGTGATGGAAGAGTGGAAAACAGAAGTTTTGTTGTTTGGCGGAACATCAGAAGGACGTGAGCTGGCAGAGTATGCGGCGTGCCGAAACGTTCCGGTGACAGTCAGTGTGGTTTCAGAGTATGGGGAGGGGCTTTTATCGGAAAGTCCCTATATCCGTGTACATATGGGAGCGTTGGATCAGGATGAGATGCGGGCATTTCTCGAGAGAGAAAATCCCGCTTTGGTGCTGGATGCCACTCATCCTTACGCCCGGGTAGTGACACAACAGCTTTCCAGCCTTTGTGAAGAGAGGAAGCTTTCCTACAAACGGGTGCTTAGGGCTCAGCAGAACACTGGGTCTGAAGGGGTGATCCAGGTGGCGTCCGCCGCTGAGGCAGCTGCGGTTCTGGCGGAGGATACATCGCCTGTGCTTTTGACTACCGGCAGCAAGGAACTTGGGGTGTTTGCCGCCAAGGAGCGGCTGCGCGGCCGGATTTATGCCCGCGTGCTGCCGGATAGCCGTGTGGTGGCATCGTGTGAACAGCTTGGAATATCAGGGGCCCATCTGATTGCCATGCAGGGACCGTTTTCTGAGGAGATGAACAAAGCGCTGCTCCATGCCACCGGAGCGAAATGGCTGGTTACAAAAGAGTCCGGCAGCCGGGGTGGATTTAAGGAAAAGCTCCGTGCGGCGGCTTCCTGTGGCGTTAAGGTAATTGTGATTGAGCGCCCTGACGCTGAGCAGGGGATTACCATGGAGGAGGCAAAGGAATTGCTGGGTACGTTCGGCGTAGATTCCGGTATCGGGGAGGTGAATCGCTGCGGGGAGAGAAGGCGCAGCCTGGTTCTTCTTGGTATGGGAATGGGAGGAGCCCGTCAGCTTACGTTAGAGGCGGTGGAGGAATTACGCCGGTGCGATGTGGTATTTGGTGCATCTCGTATGCTTGAAGATGTGGCGTCATTTGCAGAAAGAGCTGAGAAAGTGCCTCTTTATGGGGCGGGGGACATTGCTGACTGGTTGGATGTTCATCCTAAATATAAGCGTGGAGCGGTAGTTTATTCTGGAGACACGGGATTTTACAGCGGAAGCCGCATGCTCCTGGAGAAGCTGAGAGGGCAGAGGGTGAAGGTGATGGTCTGCCCGGGTATCTCTTCTTTGTCGGCCCTGTGTGCCAGATTTCAGATTTCATGGGAGGATGTATACCCGGCAAGTGTCCATGGACGCGACTGCGATATTTGCAGGTTACTAAAGGAGCATAGGCGTGTGTTTTTGCTTTTGGGCGGAAAGGAGAGTTTGGCAAGTATCTGCAAAAGGCTTTGCGGCGGAGGTCTGGGACAGGTGTGCGTCCGGGCCGGTGTGCGGATGGGATACGATGATGAACAACTCCTGCAGGGAAGGGCAGAGGAATTGATAGAGAAAGAGACAGACGGTCTGGCGGCAGTGCTGCTGGAGCGCCGGGAGGAATAAAATATGAGGGATGAGCAATTTATACGAGGGGCGATTCCCATGACAAAAAGCGAGATTCGCGCGGTGTCGCTCTCCAAGCTGGAACTGGAAAGGAACAGTGTCGTCTACGATATTGGAGCAGGGACAGGCTCCGTCTCAGTGGAGGCGGCGCGTTTGGTTCCAGGCGGACATGTCTATGCCTTTGAGAGAGAGGATGAGGGCTGCCGCCTGATTCGCGCTAATGCGGAAAAATTTGAGATTGCTAATTTGACTGTGGTGCGGGGCAGCGCTCCAGAGAGCCTTGAGGGAATGCCAAAGCCGGATTGTGTGTTTGTGGGTGGAACGGGCGGAAGGTTTCGTGAGATTCTCGACGCGGTGTTTGAAAAAAATCCGTTGGTTCGAGTGGTCATAAATGTGATCTCCCTGGAGAGCCTTACGGATGCCATCAATTATTTTAAAGGGCATGAGCTTGATCCGGAGGTGATCTGTGTTCAGGTGTCCAGGGCCAATTTGCGGGGAAGGCATCATATGATGCAGGCATTGAATCCGATTTATGTGCTGTCGGCGGGAGGTGTTCCAGAGGAGGACAGGCAGGTAGGGACAGAAGATATGCAAAAGATGCAGCGGCAGGAAACAGATGGGGCAGCAATTCCCAGGATTTTAATTGCCGCACCCTGCAGCGGGAGCGGGAAAACCGTGATTACGGCAGGGCTTCTGGCGCTGTTTCAAAGAAGGGGGATTCGCTGTGTTTCCTTCAAGTGTGGGCCGGATTATATCGATTCTATGTTTCATCGTTATGTTCTGGGAGTGCCGGGATGTAATCTGGACAGCTTTTTCCTTGGCAGGGAGCAGGTTATGGAATTGTTTGCAGAGAAGAGCCGTGGCTCAGAGCTGGCAGTTATGGAAGGGGTTATGGGATATTATGACGGCGTGGGAGGAAATACGCTTCAGGCAAGCTCCTATGAGATTGCAGAAATTACACGAACGCCGGTAATTCTTGTGGTGGACGCAAAATCCAGCAGTCTTTCCGTGGCGGCGCAGGTTAAGGGGTTTTTAGAGTATCAACCGGACAGCCGTATTATGGGAGTGATCTTAAACCGTGCTTCTAAAGAAGCTGAGCGGCGCCTCAGAACTAAATTGGAAGAATTGGGCGTGGCATGTCTGGGGGCGGTTCCCGTCTGTCCAGAGGCGGAGCTTACAGATCGTCATCTTGGCCTTACCATACCAGAAAAGCAGGAACAGCTATGTAAACGTCTGGAGAAGCTGGCGGATAAGCTGGAGGAGTGTCTTTCTGTGGATCGGCTTCTTGTAATTGCCGGGAAAGCGGGGCAGCTGCCGGAGGAAACAAAGCGTGAGCGGGAACTGGTAAAAGCAGAGGCCCCCAGACGGCGCATGGGTGTTGCAAGGGATGAGGCATTTTGCTTTTATTATCAGGAGAATCTGGAATTTTTGCAGGAAAACGGATGGGATTTAGTGGAGTTTTCTCCACTCCTTGACAGCCGTCTGCCGGAGAATCTTGATGGGATTTTGCTTGGCGGAGGTTATCCGGAGTGTTATGCGGACAAGTTGTCTCAGAATACTTCCATGCTTGCAGATATTCGTGAGGCAGCGGCGGGCGGGGTAAAGATTTTGGCAGAGTGCGGCGGCTTTCTCTACCTGCACCGCACCTTGGAGGATATGGAAGGGAAATCCTGCCCCATGGCTGGCGTGATCGATGGAGACGGTTTTCGGACAGAACGGCTTTCCCGTTTTGGATATATTGAACTGACACAGGCAGATGAGAAATTAAAAGCCGGAATCCGTGGGCACGAATTCCATTATTGGGACAGTACAAATCCCGGTACGGCGATGGGCGCCAGAAAACCATCATCGAACCGTGGATGGGATTGTATGCACAGAACGGAGACAATTCTGGCGGGATTCCCGCATCTGTATTACCGATCGGCGCCCTCGTGGATTCTTCAATTCCTTAATGGGGGACAGCGCTCATGATACACTTGATAACGGGGGGAAGCGGCAGCGGCAAATCTGCTTATGCTGAGCAGGCGGCAATGGAATGTGGTGGGGGAAGACGATTTTATGTGGCAACCATGAAGCCTTCAGGGGCGGAAGGCAAGCGAAGGATTGCCCGCCATAGAAAGCAGCGCCAGGGAAAGGGCTTTGAGACGGTGGAATGTTTCTCTCACCTGGAACGTCTGAAGCTTCCGGGCGGTGTCATCCTTTTGGAATGTCTTTCCAATCTGCTGGCAAATGAGCAGTTTGATGAGGGCGGAACGGATGAGGAAATTCTCATTAGAGTTGAGGGTGGAATCCTGTGCTTGAAAAAACAGGTGGAGCACATTATTATAGTAACAAATGAGGTGTTTTCAGATGGCGGCAGTTATGATGCAGACACGCTGCGTTTTATCCGGCTTCTGGGAAAGCTCAACGTCCGTTTCGCACAGCTGGCAGACTTTGTAACAGAGGTAGTGTGTGGGATACCTGTTCAGGTGAAATGACAGGGAGGGACGGATATGAGCTTGAGAGATAAAACCAGTGAGAGGGAGAAGATCAATCTGGTGGAGAGTATGGCGATTGCCCTGTCCATGTATTCACGCATTCCCATGCCTAAAGCTGCCTGGAGCAAAGGGGGAATGCAGTATGTGTTCTGCTTTTTTCCGGTGGCAGGGGTTATAGTGGGTGCGGTGATGACCGGCTTTTTCTGGCTGTCAGGGGTAATTAAGCTGGGAGTTTTGGCAGTTTCATGTATCGGAACAGCGCTTCCCCTGTTTATCACAGGAGGAATCCATATGGACGGCTTTCTCGATACGGTGGATGCCAGAAGCTCTTGTCTGGATAGGGAGCGTAAGCTTGAAATTTTGAAGGATCCCCATAAAGGGGCATTTGCTCTCTGGGGCGGTATTGTATATTTTATGCTCTATGCGGCGGCCCTCTCAGAGCTTGGGAAACATGCCTTCCCCGCAGGCGCCTCCATCTATGTGATAACCAGAGCGCTCAGCGGTCTTTCTGTGGTAACGTTTCCGAAAGCGAGAACAAGCGGTCTTGCCAGAGCTTTTGCTGACGGTGCAAAAGAAGGTGGGAGGGTGGTGAAACTATCATTGTCTGCCTGGTTTTTTGCTGGGGTGATTTGGACGTTCTGCTGGGGCGGCGCGGTGATGGCAGCGGTGTTTTTTGCCGTGTCTTTGCTGACCTTTTATCTGTACTGGCGCATGGCATTGGGCGAATTTGGCGGTGTGACCGGGGATTTGGCAGGCTTTTTTTTGCAGGTTTCAGAATTTTTATTGACGGCTGCACTGGCAGTCTGCACGCGCATCGTCTGAGAAAGGGAGTAAGAAAAATGATATTGATTGTAGGAGGAAATGCCCAGGGAAAGCGTGCTTGTGCAGAACGTCTGGCATATGAAATATGGAAAACCGGGGACAGGACAAGGGAAGGAATTGAGCTGTACGCTGCTGACGGTTTCAGGAATTCTCCGAAAGAGGCGCTTTTAAAGCCGCTGCTTTTTAATTTTCATGGATTTGTCCGCCAGATTATAGACAGCGGCGCCGATCCGCAGGCATACACAAAAGAGGTGATTGCTGCCGGTCCTTTTATCGTAACCCTGGATGAGGTGGGCTGTGGAATTATTCCTGTAAGGCAGGGTGAGCGTGACTGGAGAGAGGCCTGCGGGCGCGCGGGACAGCTTCTGGGGGCAGAGTCAGACCAGGTATACCGTGTGGTATGCGGAATTTTGTCACGGATTAAATAGATAACGGCTCAGACAGGGAGAGGATGAGAGAGATGACAGAGTTTGCGGCGGCTTTGAGTGTGGGCTTTTTCCTGGATTGGTTCATTGGTGACCCGGAGGGATGGTGGCATCCTGTGCGTGCTGTGGGTTGGCTGATTGGAGCCCTTGAGAGGCTGCTGCGCAGTCTGTTTCCTGCCTCAAAGCGGGGAGAGCTGGCTGCGGGTGTTGTGCTGGCGCTGGCGGTTCCGGCTATGACGGCGGCAGCGGCGGCTTGCTTTCTGCGCATAATGGGGGCGCTTGACCCTGGTCTGCGCTTTGCCTGTTCCTGCGTGATGTGTGCCTGGCTTCTGGCGGCCCGGTCGTTAAAAACGGAAAGTATGAAGGTGTACCGCTCCCTTGCTGCGAGGGATTTGGAAAGGGCAAGAAAAGAGTTGTCCATGATCGTTGGAAGGGATACGGAAGGACTGACTGGGGAAGAGATCACCAAAGCAGCGGTGGAGACGGTGGCAGAGAATACATCTGACGGGGTGATCGCCCCCCTTTGCTGGATGCTGATTCTTGGTCCGGTGGGAGGCTTTTTTTATAAGTCGGTTAATACCATGGATTCTATGGTGGGCTATAAAAATGAGCAGTATCTTTATTTTGGGAGAGCGGCGGCGCGGCTGGACGATTTGGTCAACTGGATTCCCGCAAGACTTACGGCGCTTTTGATGATTCTGGCGGCCTGGATTCTGCCTGGATTTTGCGGGGCGCAGGCATGGCGGATTTGGATGAGGGATCGAAAAAACCATAAAAGCCCCAATTCTGCTCAGGCGGAGGCTGCCTGCGCCGGGGCGCTGGGGGTGCAGCTTGCCGGGGACGCCAGGTATTTTGGCCGTCTGGTGAAGAAGCCGACCATTGGCGATTCCCTGCGCCTGATTGAGAGGGAGGATATTGTCCGCGCCAATCAGTTGATGTATATGGTATCTGTTCTGGCGCTTTGCGGGGGACTCGGGTTGACGCTTTTAATATCAAAGCTTGGGCTTACCATGCCCTGAAAAACGTTTATTTTGCTCTAGGAGGATGGCAGCGATGGTATGGAACAGAGAGGCAATCTATTCAGGACGGCATGGAGGTGACATTTACCGAAATCAGATTTGTCACGATTATTCTGTTAACTTGAATCCCCTTGGTATGCCCCGGGAGGTAAGGGAAGCGCTCCTCTATTCGATAGATGGCTGGGGGAGGTATCCGGATCCTCGCTGTGAAAAACTGAAGGAAGCCCTTGCTGTGCACCATAAAGTTAACGTTTCCCAGCTAATCTGCGGTAATGGAGCAGCCGATCTGATTTTTCAGGCGGTACAAGCATTAAAGCCAAAGAAAGCGCTCCTTCTGGCACCCACCTTTTCAGAATACGAAAAGGCGCTTCAGGCTATGGGGACTGTCTGCTCCTTTTTTTCTTTAAGTGAAAAAAAGGATTTCTCTCCAGATATGGATCAGCTCTGCCATGCTGTTACAGAAGATTTGGATTTGGTATTTTTCTGTAATCCCAATAATCCCACAGGAAGTGTGGTTGAGCGGAAGCAAGTGGAGCGGCTGGCACGAGCCTGCGGTGAGAAGGGAGTCCGTTTTATTCTTGATGAGTGTTTTTGCGATCTGTTAGAGCAGCCGGAGCGGGTCAGTATGGTTCCCCTTACAGATAAATATCCTGGTATGTTTATTTTAAGGGCGTTTACGAAAACATATGCTATGGCAGGATTAAGGCTGGGATATGGCGTTTGCTCTGATGAGGAATTCATCAGCCGGATGGAGCAGGCAAGGCAGCCCTGGAGTGTGTCTGTACCGGCACAGGTGGCAGGTGAGGCCGCTCTGAATGGGGAAGAATATTTGCAGCAGGCGCGCAGTTTGATTGCAGGCGAGCGTATTTTTTTGAGAGCAGGGCTTGAGTGTTTTGGGTATAAAGTATATGATTCCGCTGCTAATTATCTGTTATTTTATAATAGGGCGGAAGCCTGTCACAGTGATTTTAGCGCAGGGCATCTGTGGGAGATGTGCCGGAAACGTGGCATTTTGTTGAGGGATTGTTCCGATTTTCGGGGACTGGGAATTGGTTTTTATCGTGTATGCGTGGGGCGCAGAGAGGAAAATCGTTTGCTTTTAGATATACTTGGCAACATTGCGGGAGATGAAAAAAAGGAGAGTATGCCATGAGCCTGTACCGGATTATTTTGGTGGATGATGAAGAAGAAGTGCGAAAAGGTATGATCCGCAAGCTGGACTGGCAGAAGCTGGGATTTGAAGTGGTGGGTGATGCGGAAAACGGCGAGGAAGCGCTTGAAAAGATTGAGCAGCTTGAGCCGGAGGTAGTTATGACTGATATTCGTATGCCCTATATGGATGGTCTGACTTTAACGGCTCGGATCCGGCAGAAGTATCCTTCCATCAAGGTGCTGATTTTCTCTGGATTTGACGATTTTGAGTATGCCCAGCAGGCAATCAAGCTGAATGTGACAGAGTATGTTTTAAAGCCGGTCAACATGGAAGAGATGACGGAAATCTTAAACCGGGTCAGGGAGAATCTGGACAGTGAGATTGAGCAGCGCAGGAATGTGGATTCCCTGCGGGAAAGATACTTAAACAGCCTTCCTATTCTCCGGGAACTGTTTTTAAACGATATGGTTCGCGGAGGTGTGGACTCCACCTTGATTGAGATGAAGCTTAAGGAGTATGGAGTTGATATTTTACATGCACGTAAATGGGTGATTGCCCTGGTCAGCATTGAAGTGGGGGAAGAGTCGGAAGAGAGGATATTGTCCCGGCACCGGGAGTTGATTCCTATTTCCGTAAGGAGCCTGATTGAGGATAACTTAAAGTCAAGCTGCCGGTTTGTGCTCTTTAATACTTCCGCCGGCATCACCCTGATTGCAGCAATGGATGAAGGCAACACGCAAACCGGACTGATTGACAGGCTTGGAGATGTCTGTAAGGAATGCCGCAGAATCTTGGAGGTGACAGTTACCATAGCTGTGGGACACAGCTGTACTTCTTTGGAGAAGATCGGGGAGACGTACCAGTCGGCTGTGGATGCTCTGGGTTACAAGGCGATTGTGGGAGCAGGAAAAACAATCTATATTAACGATGTGGAGCCGATGAGCCGGGGAAAACTGCAGCTGGATGCGTTGGATGAAGCGGAGCTTGTGGCGGCTATTAAATTTGCACCGGGAGATAAGATTCAGGAGGTAATCGGTACTCTTATGGGGCGGATGGGGGATGCAAAGGTGCATATGCGCCAGCATCAACTTTATATGCTCTCGATTGTGAACTGTATCACCCAGCTGATGCAGCAATATAATTTAAATCCCGGAGATATGTTTGACGTACAGGGGCAGTACACAGATATATTGTCTGCCATGGAGCGCCGGGAGGATTTTGAGGCGTGGATTTTAAAGGTCTCGCTCCGTATGAGCGAGGCGATGAACAAGGAGCGTGACAACACCACCAGGAGAGCAATTCTGGAGGCAAAACAGTATATTCAGGACAACTACCAGAATCCGGAGCTTTCCGTGGAGATGCTCTGCCGCAGGCTCCATATGAGTCCTGCCTATTTTTCCACCATGTTCCGCAAGGAGACCGGGCAGACCTATATTGCTTATCTGACAGAGGTTCGGCTTAATAAAGCGGTGGAGCTGTTAAATGAAACGGATGATAAAACATATGTGATTGCCCAGAAGGTTGGGTATCAGGAACAAAATTATTTCAGCTATGTGTTTAAAAAACGTTTCGGTGTATCGCCGACCAAGTTCCGCAGCACATAAGAAACCGTAATATTGCTTATGAAAGGAAGCTTATGGATAGACAGAAGGAACCGGGATTTCTGAATCGTGTCAGCATTCGATACACCATATACATTTATTTTACAGTGAGCGCTCTGGCGGCAATCATGTGGATCGGCATCTCCCTCTATGGACGCCTTATGAGACAGATAACAGCAATTATCCAGGAAGAAAATCAGGTGATGATAAGCCAGGTGAACCGTTCTGTGGATTCCTATTTACGTACCATTATGAAGTTGTCAGACTCCCTCTACTACGGTGTGGTAAAGAATGCGGATTTATCTGAGGAGAGTGTTCATAGTGAGTTTACCCTGCTTTATGACAATAACAAGGAGTATATTTCCAATATTGCCCTTCTCTCTAAAGACGGCGAGCTTCTGGAGGCAGTTCCCGCGGCACGGTTAAAGACGGGAGTTGATGTGACAAAAGAGACATGGTTTCAAAATACCCTGGAGCGGACAGAAAATCTCCACTTTACAACGCCCCATGTGCAGTATATTTTTGACAACAGTGCAAACCAGTACCGCTGGGTCATCACCTTGTCGCGGGCGGTGGAGCTTACCAGGGGCACTTCAACGGATCAGGGGGTGCTGATGATTGATATTACTTATGGAAGCCTCCAGCAGCTGCTTGACAACATCAGCCTGGGAAATAGTGGGTATCTCTATGTAATCAGCAGCGGAGGTGAGCTGATTTACCACCCGAAAATGCAGCTTATTGATGCCGGTCAGGCTCAGGAGAATATCCAGGTGGCTGCCGGATACCGGGACGGAAACTACCGGGAAATTTATGAGGGTGAGAAGAGGGAGATTATTGTGAAGTCGGTGGGATATACCGGCTGGAAAATTATCGGTGTTACCCCGGACAAGGGGATTTCCTTAAACAGCTTAAAAACCAAGCTGTTTATTATATTTGTGGTGGCGTTTTTTCTATTTATACTGGTGATTATCAATGGCTATATTTCTTCTAGAATCACTACGCCCATCAAGGAGCTGGAAAAGTCAGTGGCAGCTTTGGAAGCAGGAGAGCTTGATGCGGAGGTCTATACTGGCGGGTCTTATGAAATCCGTCATCTGGGAAGATCCATCAAAGAGATGGCAAAGCGGATTCAGGCTCTGATGGATGATATTGTAGCAGAGCATGAATCAAAGCGAAAGAGCGAGTTTGATACCCTGCAGTCCCAGATTAATCCCCACTTCCTTTATAACACTCTGGACATTATTGTGTGGATGATCGAGAATGAGCAGAAAAATGAGGCGGTTAAGGTGGTAACCGCCCTGGCCCGGTTTTTTCGTATCAGCTTAAGCAAGGGCAAGAGTATTATTACTGTGCGGGATGAGCTGGAGCATGTAAGAAATTATTTGATGATTCAGCAGATGCGTTTTAAAAATAAGTTTGAATATGTAATCCGCTCCGAGGAGAGCGTCTTGGAGCTGGCCAGTTTAAAGCTGATGCTTCAGCCTTTGGTGGAGAATGCGATTTACCATGGCATGGAATTTAAGGATGGAGATGGCAAGATTGAAATATGCGCCTATCTGAAGGATGGAGAGTTGTATGTTACCATACGTGATAACGGGCTGGGTATGACATGTGAGCAGGTTGAGAACCTTTTGACGGACAGCGCATATGTATCATCCAGGCGTGGTTCCGGAATCGGCGTGAAGAATGTGAACGAGCGTATTCGATTGTATTTTGGTGAGGGTTACGGGCTCTTGATTAAGTCAGAGCCTGATGAGGGAACGCTGATACAGATTCATTTGCCGGCCGTGTCTTATCAGGAAATTCTGGAGAGGGAAAAATATGATTAGCAGAAAGGAAAAACTTCTGTGGCTGTGTTATGGCGTGGTTCTGGTATTCTTGTTTCTTTTGTCCTCCACAGACTGGTTGATTAAGGAGAGGGAAAACCAGGTATATCCGATTTCTGTGGTGGTGGAAGATGACGGGGATGACAATTATAAGAACTTTTTAAGAGGAGTGGAGCAGGCAGCGATTGAGCTGAATGTGGATGTCAGTTTTATTACTCTTTACCAGGCGAACGATCAGCAGGAACAGATTGAGCTGATGATTCGTGAGCAGCAGGCGGGAGCCCGTGCCATCATTGTCGCTCCGGTTGAGGTAAAAGCTCTGGAGGAGGCGCTTGCAGAAAAACGTGTTACAGTGCCGCTGGTTCTGGTAAATGGGGAACTGCCCCGTGATAAAGTTTTAGCTCTGGTGACTGTGGACTGCCATGAGATGGGGCTCAGGCTGGCGGCTCAGATTATGCAGTGTTATGGCTCAGATACTCCGGTTTACCTGTTCGGTCCCAATCGGAAGAGTGAGGTGGTTCACCGGTTTGAGGATGGTGTTGCCGGGACGCTCTCAGAAGCAGGGTATTCTGTGATCCGGTTTCACAGGACTGGGGAAGATTCCTTCCGAAATGCCATAGAGGACATGGTTTATCCGGGAAGCCACAGCGCTGTTATTGTCGCTCTGGACCAAAACAGCCTTTTGGAAACGGCAAAAATTTTAGAGGACAGAGATGTTTACAGCGCCCATGTAAAGGGGCTTTATGGAAGAGGAACGACGATACCGATTCTCAACTATCTGGATCGGGGCATTATTACGGGAATCTGTGTGACGGATGATTTTAGTGCCGGATACTTAAGCATAAAACGGGCAGTGGAGGTTTTGACCAACCAGGCGGTTCAGGATCAGACCATTTTAGAGAGTTATTATATCGAAAAAGAAGATCTGCGCAGGGCAGAATATGAAAAAATGCTTTATCCCATAGAATAGCGGAGGATAAGACTTATGCAAGATAAGACGCACCAAAATATAAAAACAACTGCAATTTTGCTGGCGGCAGTTTTTTTGCTTTCCGGCTGTACCCGTCAGCAGGAGCCTGTAAAGAAGAACTCTTTGCGCATTGGGGTAAGTCTGTACCGGGGGGATGACACCTTTATTAACAATATATGCAGTGAGCTGGAAGATAAGGCAAAAGCTTACGAACGGGAGACGGGGATCAAGATTAATCTGGATATTCAGGATGCCAAGGGAAGTCAGAACACTCAGGATAACCAGGTAGAACGGTTTATCTCTCTTGGCTGTGATGTTCTGTGTATCAATCCGGTGGACCGGACTGCGTCATCAAGGATGATTGACAAGGCCATGACGGCAGAAATCCCCGTGGTGTTTTTTAACCGTCAGCCGGTGGAGGAGGATATGGATCGCTGGGATCAGCTCTATTATGTAGGGATCAATGCAAAGGAGTCAGCAGTGAAGCAGGGCAGTATCATTGTGGATCTCTATAAGGAAAATCCTGAGGCGGTGGATTTAAATGGGGATGGCATAGTGAACTATGTACTTTTGGAGGGGGAGAGCAGTCACCAGGATTCTCTGATACGCACGGAGTGGTCTATTCAGACCTTAAAGACCGGAGGGGTTCCTATCGAAAAGATTACAGGAGGTATTGCAAACTGGGAGCGCAGCCAGGCTTCTGCGCTTATGGAACAATGGCTGATCCAGTATCCCGGCACGATCGAGCTGGTTATCAGCAACAATGACGATATGGCGCTGGGGGCTATTGACGCTCTTGAGCGGGCAGGTGTGCAGAAGATCAATCTGATTGGTATTGATGGCACCACTCCCGGGCTTGAGGCAATTAACTCTGGAAAGCTTCTTGGAAGCGTATCTGCTGACAAGGAACGTTATGCGGGGGCAATTTTTGACATTGCCGTTGCCAAGGCGCAGGGGCTTTCAGTGGTGACAGATACTCCGCTGGAAAAAGGGAAATATTACTGGTCACCACAGGAGATTGTGATGAAAAAATAGGTAAAAATTCATATTATCAAAAAAAATTAATAAAATCTAAAAGAAATTCTTATGGAAAAATGTATAAGATAACGATATAATAAGTTTGTCGGAAAGTCAAATTGAACAAAAACCGGCAAAATACAAGCTTATATAAATAAAAGGGAGGAAATGTAACATGAGATTAACAAAAAAAGTAACTGCCATGGCATTGGCAACAGGTATGATAATGTCCATGACCGCATGTGGCGGCGCCCAGACCACAGCAACCACCGCGGCTCAGACAGATCAGGCGGAGAGCACCACTGCAACGGAGGCTACCACAGCAGCAGAAAGCACTGCGGAATCAGCGGCACAGGCAGTTGACGGTGATATGTCTGACAAGAAGGTTGGTATCAGCATCTACAAATTTGATGACAACTTTATGACTCTTTACCGCACCGAGCTGGAGAGATATATGACCGAGGAGCTGGGCTTTAAGAAAGAGAACATCATTATTCAGGACGGTAAGGGTGATCAGGCTGAGCAGACCAACCAGATTCAGAACTTTATCGCTTCCGGTGTTGACGTAATGATTCTTAACCTGGTACAGTCTTCTTCTGCACCTCAGGTTACCGATATGTGTAACGATGCAGGTATCCCGGTTGTTTATATTAACCGTGAGCCGGATGTAGATGAGGAGGACAGATGGTCCGCCGAGAATATCAATGCTACATACGTTGGAGCAGATGCAAGACAGTCCGGAACCTTCCAGGGTGAGGAGATTGTTGAGACTGCAAACCAGGGTGATATTAACGGCGACGGTAAGGTAAGCTATATTATGGTGCAGGGTGATCCGGAGAACGTGGATGCTCAGTACAGAACCGAGTTTTCCGTAAAAGCTTTGACTGATGCAGGCATCGAGGTTGAGGAGCTTATACTTCAGAGAGGCGACTGGGATCAGGCAAAGGGACAGCAGATTGTTCAGGATGCTCTGACTCAGTACGGTGATAAGATTGAGGTTGTATTCTGTAATAATGATGCAATGGCGCTTGGCGCTCTGCAGGCAATCGAAGCTGCCGGCAGAACAGTAAATGAGGATATCTACCTAGTAGGCGTTGATGCGCTGACTGAGGCTGTTCAGAACGTAGTTGACGGCAAGATGACCGGAACTGTATTCAACGACCACTTTGGGCAGGCTCAGACTGCTGCTGATATGGCTGTGAAGTACTTAAACGGCGAGGAAGTTGATCCGGTGAACATGGTTGACTATGTGAAGGTTACCGGTGAAAATGCTGCTGAGATTCTTGAGAAGGTAAAATAAGACCAGCGTAAGCACAGGTTTTTGCGCTTCCCGCGGGCATCTATGTCGGGTGTGTCAGTTGACACACCCGATTTTCAAAAAAGAGGGCCTGAGCGTAGGTTTCCCGGACCTTTCCGGTTCGGTTGAGACACAGAAAGGAGAGAATGGAATGGCAGAGTACAGGCTGGAAATGAAAGGGGTTTCCAAAAGCTTTCCAGGGGTCAAGGCACTGGACGGAATCAATTTAAAGGTTCGCCCGGGTACGGTTCACGCACTGATGGGAGAGAATGGCGCCGGAAAATCCACGCTGATGAAGTGCCTGTTTGGTATTTACAAAATGGATGAAGGTGAGATTTATCTGGATGGGGAGAAGATGACGATTCTCAATCCCGATGACGCATTACATAAAGGGCTGGCGATGGTGCATCAGGAGCTTCAGCCCATACCGGAGAGATCCATTGCAGAAAATATGTATCTTGGACGCTACCCCCTTAAGGGTGTAGGTCCATTTAAGATGGTGGATCACAAGACGATGAATGAGGAAGCAGCCAAATGGCTGGATAACGTAAAAATGCCTTATGATCCGAAGGCAAAGCTGGGAAGTCTCTCGATTGCGCAGATGCAGTCGGTTGAGATTGCAAAGGCAGTATCAATGAGTGCGAAAGTTGTGATTCTGGACGAACCGACATCATCTCTTACCGACAATGAGGTAGAGGCGTTGTTCCGTATTGTGCGGAATCTTAAATCCAGAGGCGTTTCCATGATTTATATTTCCCATAAAATGGCGGAAATCAGGGAGATTGCCGATGATATTACCATTATGCGTGACGGTACTTATGTGGGAACATGGCAGGTAGAGAACATCAGTGATGACGAGATTGTCCGTCAGATGGTGGGGCGTGAGCTGACCAATGTATATCCGCCCCGTGAGAATACAATTAAAGATGAAGTGGTGCTGGAGGTAAATAATCTCTGCAGCATCCATGACCGTTCCTTCCAGAACGTGAGCTTTAAGCTGAAGAAGGGTGAGATTGTTGGCTTTGGCGGTTTAGTAGGCGCTCAGAGAACGGAACTGATGGAGGCAATCTTCGGAATGCGCCATGTAAAGAGCGGCGAGGTGAAGGTAAACGGCAAAGCAGTTCATATAACGAGGCCCCGTGGCGCCATTAAAAACGGGATCGGCATGATTACTGAGGATCGCCGGGGAACCGGTATTCTGGGCTGCCTTTCCATAGCTGATAACGTATCGATTTCCTCTCTGAACAATTATCTGGAATTTGGTCCTGCACTGAATACAGGTAAGATTGAGGAACTGGTAAAAGAGAATGTAGCCAAGCTGAGTATAAAAACACCCAGCAGCAAGACGCTGATTCAATCTCTGTCTGGTGGTAACCAGCAGAAAGTCATTATTGCAAGATGGCTTGCCAATAATCCCGATGTGCTGATTATGGATGAACCTACCCGTGGTATTGACGTGGGCGCCAAGTATGAGATTTATCAGATTATGGTCAGCCTGGCAAGGCAGGGTAAGGCAATTATTATGATTTCCTCCGAAATGCCGGAGCTGATTGGCATGTCACACCGGATTCTTGTAATGTGCGACGGGAAATTGACCGGAGAGGTGTCCGGCGAAGAGGCTACCCAGGAAACTATCATGAGCCTGGCGACCCAGTTTAATTAAGGAGGATACAAGGATGAAAAAAAGTGTAGATATTAAGAAACTTTTGCTGGATAATGGCATTATCATTGTGCTGCTTCTTCTGGTTTTAATTACAGGTATTACAAAAGATAATTTCTTTTCCTGGAACAACTTATCTAATATTTCTGTTAATACTGCCGCTCGCGTTATTATCGCTTTTGGTGTCAGCGGATGTCTGATTACCAAGGGCACGGATCTGTCGGCAGGGCGTATGGTAGGTCTTGCCTCCTGTATTGCAGGAACCCTTCTGCAGGCTTCTAACTACAGTGGCAAGTTTTTCCCGAATCTGGGAGATATGCCGGTTTTTGGAGTGCTTCTGTTCTGCATTCTAATTTGCTGTATCTTTGGTCTGATCAACGGTATTGTGATTGCTTATTTAAATGTGCCGGCATTCATCGGCACTCTGGGCATGCAGTTAATGGTTTATGGTATCTGTCTTGTTTATACTAACGCCACTCCCCTGGGCGGTTACCGTAAGGCTTACACCGTGATTGCAACCGGTAAATTTCTAGGGCAGATTCCGTATATGTTCATTATTGCGTTCTTAATCGGCTTGGTTATGTGGTTTATCTATAACTACACCCGCCACGGAAAATATATGTACGCAATCGGTGGCAACGAGGCGGCTGCTGAGGTTTCCGGTGTAAATGTCAAGAAGACTAAAATCATTATTTATGTGACTGCAGCAGCGCTGTATGCAGTTGCAGGTTTCCTTCTTGGCGCGAAAGCAGGCGGCGCCAGTGTCAACATGGGTCAGGGCTATGAGCTGGAGGCCATTGCGGCATGTACCATCGGCGGCGTTTCCGTAAACGGTGGTATCGGGCGTATCTCCGGCGTAGTAATTGGTGTTCTGGTATTTGAGTTGTTAAAATCTTCCATGCAGTTCCTTGGAATTCAGACCAATTATCAGTACATTGTGCAGGGTATTGTTATTATTGTAGCGATTGCGCTCGATATTCGTAAGTACATTGCAAAGAAGTAAGGATGGGCGATGGAAGAGGAGAGAAAACATCCAGAGCAGGAAAGCGGTATTTTGTCGGAACTGGAACTGGAAAATCAGAAGCTTCGCGAAGAAAATGAGCGATTAAAAGAGTATCGTGCAAATCTTTCACCGAAAGAGCGGCTGTATGACCATATTTCATTGACTGTAAAGCAGATGGATATTATTATCGGCTGTCTGCTGGCGGTTTTGGCAGTTGTGCTGGTGCTGGCGATGGTGAACCGATAAAAATGTGGGAGCTGAGGCAAAGCGCCGCAGCTCCGGCGAAAGAGTCCGGCAAGCCGGACTCTTTGTTCTTAACCCCTTTTCTGGCTTAGTTGACTATTTTGATATTTCCCTGAAAAAGTCACATCCTCCCCAAACCACTCCGGCGGAATAAATGCCTCGGCAGTCTCCAGGTCGGGAAATTCCACCTCCGCCAGCATCAGTCCCTGGTATTTTCCGGAGAAGACATCCAGTTCAATAACCAGATCAGTACCTTTGAGGGGGGTACGGTAACGCTGCTTAGTCAGAATGATACCGTCTGCCTTTGTAAGCAGATGCTCATATGCACTTTGGGTGAGGGGAAGATTGTATTCCTGGCGGGAGAGAAGGCCTTTTGATTTGTAGGTTAAATAAAACTGGTTATCCTCCCGGCGTATGCGCACCACTGGTTCTGTGCATAGATACGCCTGTTCAATCTGACGGCGCTCCCAGTTTTTGTAGTCTGATGGCGGGGTTGAAACAAGATATTTTCGTTCAATTTCCATGGTCGTTCCTCTCTTTTCTTTTATTGGACAGCATTCGTACCTTAAAGAAAAATATACCTGAAATAAGTAAAAAGATAAAGGATTAAAATGCACAAATTATCAAAAAATAGGACTGGTAATTAAAGGCATACTGTGCTATAATGATACATCGAAGTGTGGCGTCATGCTGAGACGCCATGCACAGATGGCAAGGAGGAACCCATAATATGAGTTTACAAGTGGAAAAATTAGAAAAAAACATGGCGAAATTAACCGTAGAAGTACCGGCAGAGCAGTTTGAGGGAGCTCTTAAAACTTCTTATAACAAAAATAAAAACAAGTTCAATATTCCGGGATTCCGCAAGGGAAAAGCGCCTCAGTCGATGGTAGAGAAGATGTACGGTGTGGGCGTTCTTTACGAAGATGCAGTAGAGGAAGCCATTGACGCCACCTATTCTGACGCGATGAAAGAGAGCGGGCTTGATATTGTGTCCAGACCGGAAATTTCCATCTCTCAGGTGGAGAAGGGAAAGGCATTTATTTATACTGCAATGGTTGCGGTGAAGCCGGAGGTGACTCTTGGCGAGTATAAGGGCATTGAGGTTGAAAAGGCGAGACCTGATGTTACCGACGAGGATATTGATAACGAGTTAAAGAAGGTGCAGGAGCAGAATTCCAGACTTGTAACCATCGAAGATCGTCCGGTTGCAGACGGCGACCAGACCCTAATTGATTTTAAAGGGTTTGTGGACGGCGAAGCATTTGAGGGCGGAGAGGCGGAGGACTATCCCCTTACCATCGGCTCCCATTCTTTTATCGACACCTTTGAGGAACAGCTTATTGGAAAGAATATCGGCGAGGAGATTGAGGTCAATGTTACCTTCCCCACCGAGTACCATGCAAAGAATCTGGCAGGAAAGCCGGCAATGTTTCAGGTTAAGGTGAAAGAAATTAAGATGAAGGAGCTGCCTGAGCTGAATGATGAGTTTGCAGGTGAGGTTTCTGAGTTTGAGACCCTTGATGAATATAAGGCTGATTTAAAGGCAAAACTTGCAGAGACAAAACAGCAGAAGGCAACCACCGAAAATGAGAATAACGTGGTTCAGAAGGTTGTGGATAATGCCCAGATGGAAATTCCCGAGCCGATGATTGATGAGCAGGTTCGCAATATGATTGATGACTATGCTCGCAGAATGCAGAGTCAGGGAATCTCTCTTGAGCAGTATCTGCAGTTTACCGGCACCACCGTTGATCAGCTGAAGGATCAGATGCGTCCGCAGGCCGAGAGAAGGATTCGTACCCGTCTGGTTCTGGAGGCAGTTGTGAAAGAGGAGAATATTGAGGCTTCTGATGAGCTTGTGGAGGCGGAGTTTAAGAAGATGTCCGACTCTTACAAAATGGAAGTGGAGCAGATTAAGAGCATCATGGGTGAAGGCGGTATCAAACAGCTAAAGGAAGATATAGCAGTTCAAGAGGCTGTGGATTTCCTGGTTGCAGAGGCGAAGCTGATCTAATTTACTGCAGAAAAATTAAGTTTACGGAGTAGATTTCCGGGATAACTGGAAATCTACATTTATATTGTCAATAGAGACAGGAGGAGTGAACCATGGCATTGGTACCTTATGTGATTGAGCAGACCAGCAGAGGAGAGCGCTCTTACGATATTTATTCCAGGCTGTTGAAAGAGCGTATTATTTTCCTTGGTGAGGAAGTGTCTGACGTGTCCGCCAGCCTGATTGTGGCGCAGCTTTTGTTTTTGGAGGCTGAAGACCCTGCAAAAGATATAAATCTGTATATTAACAGCCCAGGCGGTTCTGTGACTGCAGGAATGGCAATTTATGACACGATGAACTACATCAAGTGCGACGTCTCTACTGTATGTATCGGCCTGGCAGCCAGTATGGGTGCGTTCTTGCTTGCAGGAGGCGCCAAAGGAAAACGTTTTGCGCTTCCAAATGCGGAAATTATGATTCATCAGCCTTCCGGAGGCGCTAAGGGGCAGGCGACGGAGATTCAGATTGTAGCGGAGATGATTTTAAAGTCGAGAAAGAAGCTAAATGAGATTCTTGCTGCAAATACCGGTCAGCCTTATGAGACTATTTGCCGCGACACAGAGCGCGACAATTATATGACTGCCCAGGAAGCAATGGATTATGGGCTGATTGACAAGGTAATCGATAAGCATTAAGAAAGGATAGAGGTGTATTCTTATGCCTAGTAGAACAGATGACAGAGTCAGATGCTCCTTCTGTGGGAAGATGCAGGACCAGGTAAAGAAGCTGATTGCCGGTTCCAACAATGTGTTTATCTGTGATGAATGTGTGGAGCTGTGTGCGGAAATTCTTGAGGAAGAATTTGATGAGCACGACCAGAGTTCTTGTGGTTTGGACAGTATCAATCTTTTGAAGCCGAAGGAGATTAAGGAATTTCTTGACGAGTATGTGATCGGTCAGGACGATGCCAAAAAGGTGTTGTCTGTGGCCGTCTATAACCACTATAAGCGGATTACGTCTGAAAAAAATTCTGATGTGGAGGTGCAAAAGAGCAATATTCTTCTGTTAGGTCCCACCGGTTCGGGAAAGACCTATCTGGCACAAACATTGGCAAAGGTTTTAAACGTGCCTTTTGCTATCGCCGATGCCACAGCTCTCACTGAGGCAGGATATGTGGGGGAGGATGTGGAAAATATTCTCTTGAAGCTGATTCAGGCGGCAGATTACGACATTGGCAAGGCAGAGTACGGTATTATCTATATTGATGAGATTGACAAGATTACGAAAAAGTCTGAGAATGTGTCTATCACCCGTGACGTGTCAGGTGAGGGTGTACAGCAGGCTCTCCTTAAGATTCTTGAGGGGACAGTTGCCAGCGTTCCGCCTCAGGGCGGCAGAAAGCATCCCCATCAGGAACTTTTGCAGATCGATACGACTAATATTCTCTTCATCTGCGGTGGTGCCTTTGACGGTTTGGAGCGCATTATTGAGAGCCGTTTAAGCGCCGGTTCGATTGGTTTTAACGCGGAGGTTCTGGATAAAAGCCGGAGAGATATTGATGCACTGCTGCGGCGGACGGAGCCGCAGGATTTGATAAGGTATGGACTGATTCCGGAGTTTATTGGACGTGTGCCAATGGCAGTGTCACTGAATTTGCTGGATGAAAAAGCATTGGTACAGATATTGACTGAACCGAAGAATGCGCTGGTAAAGCAGTATCAGAAGCTTTTTGAGCTGGATGATGTGAAGCTGGAGTTTACAGAAGATGCTCTGAATGAGGTGGCGAAGCTGGCGGTTGAGAGAAAGACCGGCGCAAGAGGTCTGCGCTCCATTCTGGAGTCTGTGATGATGGATACCATGTATGAAATACCTTCCGACAGCAATGTGGGAATCTGCACCATTACGAAGGATGTGGTGGATAAGACAGGAGAGCCGGAGCTGGTATACCGGGATACGGCTGTGCCGCGAAAGGCCCTGTCCCATAGATTGAAAAAAGAGAAGCCTGGCGAAATCGCGTAGGTTTCGTCCATCGAAATGGGGGCGAAAGCTCCCATTTCGATATTAGGGGAATAAGAAAGATACGCAGCTCGTCAGTCTTATGTCGGATAATGATATTTACGAGGAGGAATTGAATGGAAGGTACAAGGATTATAACCATGCCGGTGATAGCCCTGCGGGGACTTACGGTGCTTCCGGGTATGACAATCAGCTTTGATATCAGCAGAACCCGTTCTGTTGCGGCGGTGGAGCAGGCAATGGTGACAGATCAAAGAATCTGTCTGATGACACAGAGAAATCCGGATGAACAGAATCCTTCTTTGGATCAGCTCTATCATGTGGGAACCATTGCTCAGGTTAAGCAGTTGGTGAGGATGCCGGGAGGGATCGTGCGTGTTATGGTTGATGGTATGGAGCGGGCAGAACTTCTTGCATTTGACTCGGAGGAACCTGTCCTGATGGGTGAGGTGCTGGAGACCCCGTCTGAAGATACGGCTCTGGATTATGTGACGGTAGAAGCAATGATGCGTGTGTTGAAAGAAAAGGCGGAGGAGTACGGAAGACAACAAGTGAAGTTTGCCAAGGAGGTGCTGCCTAATCTTCTGCGCTGCAACAGTCTGGAGCTTCTGATGCTGCAGATGGTCAGCGAGATGCCCTGGGATTACACTGTGCGCCAGCAATACCTGGAAGAGACAAAAAGTGAAGGGCGCTATGAGGTTCTGATCCTGAACTTGACGAACGAGATTGAGATTGCCAGAATTCGTCGGGAGTTTCAGGAAAAGGTAAAGGAGAGTATTGATAAGAACCAGAAGGATTATATTCTGCGGGAACAGATGAAGGTGATCCGGGAGGAGCTGGGAGAAGACCCGGTCAGCGATGCAGATGAATACGAAAAGCAGCTGAAAGCGCTGAAAGCTGATAAAGAAATAAAAGATAAGCTGGGAAAAGAGATTGAGCGGTTTCGCAATATACCTGGCGGCAGTCAGGAGGGTAATGTGCTGCGCACCTACATAGAGACTCTTTTAGAGCTCCCCTGGAATAAGGTCTCAAAGGACAATGATGATTTAAAACATGCTCAGGCAATTTTGGAGGAGGATCATTATGGACTTGAGAAGGTGAAGGAGCGGGTACTGGAATATCTGGCAGTTCGTATCCTTACAAAGAAGGGCGCCAGTCCGATTCTCTGCCTGGTGGGACCGCCGGGAACAGGCAAGACCTCCATTGCCCGTTCTGTGGCCCGTGCCCTTGATAAAAGGTATGTACGTATCAGTCTGGGCGGTGTGCGGGATGAGGCGGAAATCCGGGGACACAGGCGCACCTATGTGGGCGCCATGCCAGGTCGTCTGGTAGATGGTCTTCGTCAGGCAGGGGTATCCAACCCTCTGATGCTTTTGGATGAGATTGATAAGGTGAGCAGTGATTATAAGGGAGATACCTCATCTGCCCTTCTGGAGGTACTGGATGGGGAACAGAATGTAAAATTCCGCGATCATTATGTGGAGGCTCCCATTGATTTATCCAATGTGTTGTTTATTGCTACCGCCAACACTACACAGACAATTCCGGGACCGCTTCTTGACCGTATGGAGGTTATTGAGATAAACAGCTATACAGAGAATGAAAAGTTCCATATTGCCAGAAACTACTTAGTAGACAAGCAGTTAGAAAAAAACGGTTTAGACGGCAGTAAGGTGACAATCTCCAACGGAGCGCTAAAGAAAATAATCCACAATTACACAAGAGAAGCCGGTGTTCGAAACCTGGAGCGGAAAATCGGTGAAATCTGCCGTAAAGCGGCAAGAGAGTTTCTTGAGGATAAAAAGAAAACAATCCGCGTAACGGAGAGTAACCTGGAAAAGTATCTGGGTAAGGAGAAAATCACCTTTGACGATGCCAATGAAGAGGATGCAATTGGAATTGTCAGGGGACTGGCGTGGACCAGCGTGGGGGGAGATACGCTTCAGATTGAGGTCAATGTGATGCCTGGAAAAGGGGAGCTGAAGCTGACCGGTCAGATGGGAGATGTGATGAAGGAATCCGCCCAGACAGCTCTGACGTTTGTTCGTTCTATCTGTCCCCGTTATAAGGTGAAGGACGATTATTTTGAGAAACACAATATCCATATTCACATTCCCCAGGGAGCGGTTCCAAAGGATGGACCTTCTGCCGGGATTACCATGGCCACTGCGATGCTGTCTGCAGTGACTGAGAAAAAGGTCAAGGCAAAGGTGGCAATGACCGGAGAAATTACCTTGCGCGGTCGTGTCCTTGCTATCGGAGGGTTAAAGGAAAAAATCCTTGCGGCAAAGCAGGCGCATCTAAAGACCATTCTTGTGCCGGATAAAAACCGTGCGGACATTGCAGAGCTTTCCAAGGAGATTACGAGAGGACTGAATATCGTCTATGTGAAATCCATGGAGGATGTGCTGAAGGAAGCGCTTATTTAGAGGCAGAGTAAGGGAGGATTTATACTATGATTATTAAAAAAGCGGAGCTTGAGACTGTTTGTGGGGTGACGAGTGTTATGCCAAAGAACACCCTTCCGGAATTTGCTTTTGCAGGAAAGTCCAACGTAGGAAAGTCCTCTCTGATTAATGCGCTTATGAATCGGAAGGCCCTTGCCCGGATTTCATCCCAACCGGGAAAAACCCAGACGATTAACTTCTATAATATTAATAATACTCTTTATTATGTGGATCTTCCAGGCTACGGATATGCGAAGGTTTCATTAGAAGCAAAAGCCAAATGGGGCAAGATGATTGAAAGGTACTTAAAAAAATCCGATATGCTGAAGTGCGTGTTTCTGCTGGTGGATATTCGTCATGAGCCATCAGAGAATGATAAGTTGATGTATGAATGGATTGTATCCAATGGATATTATCCGGTTATCATCGCTACAAAGCTGGATAAATTGAAACGCAGCCAGGTTGATAAACATGTGAGGATGGTGCGAAACGGGCTGGGGCTTGAAAAGAACAGTATTTTGATTCCCTTCTCTTCTGAGACAAAGCAGGGCAGAGAGGAGATATGGGAGCTGATTGAGAATATGGCGGTTTCTGAAGCACAATAGAAAATGATTTGATGTGGGAGTTCCTTAAATGGAGCTCTTTTTTTATAGGAAATTGCGTCCTATAAAGCAAGACTCTCCGGGGGATGCGCACTTGGCTCCAGGTAAAAAATGGTAAAAAACGGCAAAAAACATGTCGATTTTTGGCGGTAGCATTGAATTATCTTAAATTTTATGGTAAATAAAAACGTTGACAAAGTGTTTTGTACCTTTGGAGATAAAAAATAAAGGAGGA
Source organism: uncultured Clostridium sp. (assembly GCA_947575275.1). Lineage (GTDB taxonomy): Bacteria > Bacillota > Clostridia > Lachnospirales > Lachnospiraceae > Brotaphodocola. The sequence continues at coordinate 190,531 of CANPMS010000001.1, forward strand.
AAATAATATGGGAGTGTGCCGGTGCTGCCAGAAAGGCGGATAAAACAATGAAAAGATGGAAAAAGGCAGGATTCCTGGCTATATGGTGTGTACTGGTTTTGGGTGGTAAGACCAAGATATATGCCGATGAATATCCAAGTGAAAAAAGCGGATTAGATGTGGTATTCGTAATGGATTACAGTGGTTCCATGAAATCAAATGATTCCGAATTGATTGCACAGGGAATGGTAAAAGCATTTATTGATACGGTACATAGCGCAGACATACGGATTGGGTTTGTGGCTTATAATGACCGGCTTTTGTCTACCACATTTCCGGTTCCAGTAAAATCGGGCGAGGATCGTCAGAAATTGAAGCGATTAATCGATACAGCCGGGTATTCAGGAAATACGGACATAGGTTTGGGACTGCGGTACGCCTATGATTTAATCAAACAGCAGCAGAGCGGGCGAAAAAAAGCTATTGTTTTAATTTCCGACGGTGAATCTGATTTAGAGGGTTCCCAAACAGGAAGAAGGATTCAGGATTCGATGATGGACGTTGAATATGTGATGCAGCAATGTGTAGAATTGGAAATCCCAATCTATTCCATCGCTTTTGGAAATTTTGATGGGAGCACCACTGATTTAAAATCATTATCGGACCAGACGAAAGCGCAGATGTATACAGTGGAGAAACCGGAGGATATAATAGAAATTTTATATGGTATTTTCTCGGATAACACAGATTACAGTATACAGCAAATTTCAGACGGTATCTATGCGCCAGGGGTTCAAAATATCCTTCTTAAGCTGGATGAAGCTTATCTGGACGAGCTGGATGTATTAATGATTTCGCCGCAGCCAATCGGTCCGGTCAGTATCTTGTACGGAGGGCAGTCAGTTGATGCTGTGAACTTGAAAAATTATGCGGTGGCTAAGATAACGGATGTGAATCCGAGTATTAAGGAATTAACCGTACAGACGGAAACGGCAAGAAATCAGGAATTGCAGATTTATCTGATCAGCTATCGCAACCTGACGCCCGTATTAAATGTGAATCCTGTTGTTGACAAAAACGTTCCATTGAAATACGAGGTGTATTTTAAAGATAAAAATGGCTCCATGATATTGGATGAAACATTTTATAAAAGGTTTACATGCACCCTTCAATTGAACAGGGAAGAAGCAGCTCAGGAGGAAGCAAAATTTCTGCAGACGGATATTCAAAACGGAATAATCAGCGGTTATGTGACTTTGAATCATTCTGGTAAATATAATTTATCAGGCTGGCTGGATGACAGCATGGGTACTGCCGCTTTTGCACCGGTAACAATAGAAGTTTGCAACCATCTTCCCTCAGGGGAACTTCCTGAAAATGAGTTTTTTACGGTTTTAACAAAAGAGAAGCGCTATCTTTTGAATGATTATTTTTCCGATGAGGATGGGGATTTACTTACCTATTCCATAAAGGAAAAGGAAGGAGCTTACGCAGATGTCCAGATAGAAGATGGAGCGCTTACTGTAAATCCTGTAAAATCAGGAAGACAGACGCTGACCATATGTGTATCGGATGGGGAGGAAACGCTGGAATATCCCTATGAACTGGTCATAGTTCCGATTTGGAAAGCCTATTGGTGGGTAATTCCTTTACTTTTAGCAGCACTGACAGCAGGGTTATGGAAAATAATTTATAAGCCGAAGCCGGAGCTGGAGCGCATTGCAAAAGAGAAAAAACAGAATCGGTTTTTCGGAAGGCTGGATGCCTATTGTATGACTCAACCGGAAGGCTGTGAGGAAATACCGCCCCTGTCATTCCAGATGTATAAAATGAAAGACAGCAAATTGACCCTTGGGGATATTCTCCGCGAATACCCTGATCTGGTAGAACAATTGGAGCTGGATGAGATTTATCTGGTTGCAGATGAGGAACGCCGAATGATTTTATATCATAAGTCCAAATCGTCGGTTATGATAGGGAACTCCGTGGTTTGCCGACAGATTCAATACAGTGTCAGTTTTGGGGATGTTATTTATATCACATCATCTGACGGAGCGTATGAGCTGGATATACACTATATAAAAGTGATCCAATAAACATGAAAGAGGAGGGAGAAAATCCTATGGAAACAATTACACAGACAAACAGGACAATACTGTTTGCCCAAATCAATCCGGAGCGTTTAAACCTGCTTACCCTGATTGGTGATGTGAGGGGAAAGAACAGTCTGGATGATGACAGAATTAAGGAAATTAATGAGGAATTGGTGGTATCCAGCTTTGCAGAATTTTTGGAGAAATTTTCACCGGTGGTGTATTCCTGGTGTGATGCGTCATCAGCAGGTATTCAATACAGTTTGGTAAAGCCGGAGAATATTCCCGATAACTGTATTACAGAGATACCCTTAAATGAGTCCAATGATCTGCTGAATATGCTGATTACCCTGCTGGATGCCAAGGGCGCCCAGGGAGTGGCAAACGTGGATTTTAGATTTAGCAATGTTCTGGATATGATTTCTCCAAAGAAAATCATGGAGGACATTCGTCAGGTCAGAAGGGAAATCCAGTACACATACGCGAAATATATGGAATTGGATGAAGGTGATCCGAAACGTCTGGATTTGGGCGACAAGCTGAACCATCAGTTTGAACAGGCCAGCCAGAATTACAATAATGTACTGGCAATGCTTCCGCTGGCGATTGAAGACATTAAGACACGTCTTCTTTTGGGAGACGGAGAGGCAAAGCAGGGCACTCAGGATTTCAAAGCCGGTCTTCTCAGCATGGGAGAGGATGGGGAATTGAAAATTCTGGAGATGAAGCAGGAGGAAAGCACCCAGCTGGCAGTGGTGGATGACCGCATTAACGCCAGCCTGATAGAGACATTTAAAGAAGATTACAATGCGCTTAACGAAGAATCCTCCGATTATGTCCGTGATTTGGTAGTAAGAACGTTCTGCCCGCTGGCTTCCACGATGGAAAGCACCATAGATACGGAAGTAGAAGTACATAATTACAATAGTTACCTTGAATTTTACAAAAAAAGCAAAGATGATTTTGTAAAAGCGGTAAAGCCGCTGATTGAGAAGATCCTGGGTATTAAAACGTTCTTTGACCAGTACCAGGTGAAAGAAAAAGGGATGCAGCCAAAGATGTTAATTGTCAATACATCCCTGGAGATGCTGGTGAAATCATCCAATCTCCCCCGCCTGCTCACATACCTGAACACCACAAACGATAAGAATGAGTTTGATAACACCGTGTGGTTTGGAATTGTGCCGGATGTGGAGCTGAACCAGGCAGGAGAAGGAAAGCTTCAGAGAGTGCGTTTTGCGGGAAACCGGAAAGCGGAAAAGCAGGGGACTAATTCGATGGAGAGCCTGGCAACTCTGATGAATGCACTGCTTCCCTACAAAATTACCACATTTTTCAGTTTTGCCACCAGTGAGGAGACCACATTCAGCTATATTGCCACGGAGGGAATCGGAATTTTTAAGGACAAATGCACTCCTCTTATGAAGCGGGATTATAGTGAGTTTGTGGTTCCCTGTATTCCAAACGCAACCATCATTCCCAAAGATAAGTCAGGTCTGATTCTGGATAAGAAGATGGTGATGGACGCAGATGGCAATGCTGCACTTTCCGAGGAAAAAGAGGACATTATGAAGATGTGGCTGGAAGGTATTTATGTGGGCGCAGCTTATGAGGCGGCAGGAATCGTTGCTGCATGGCAGTGCCCGGAATATCTGAAAGAACGGTTTAACAACACCAGTATGGAATATCCGGGAGTGCGGTTTGATGTGGAGGCAGATGATAATGCGCTTTTGGCTTCCACCAGTATGACAAAGGAGATTTCAGGCTTTACAAATGCGATTAAAAATTCCATTAATCATACAGGATTCGGTTTTGTGTTCTCGTCCGATAATGCCCAGTACAAAGGCAGGGATATTAAAAATATTACGGTGTATAAAGCAAGAAATCTGCTGAGCAATAATAATGAGTTTGAGCCAATCTATAAAACGCTGGTAGTTACTTATATTGAGAGGATGCTGCGATTTTACAGCGGGGATTTTAAGCAGGATAAAATACTTAAATTCTTCAGCAGCAACCCCAGCAGCCAAAAGAGCCGCTGGGATACGGACCGTCAGCATGTAAATGCTATTTTGCAGGACGTGGATGAGCTGGATTTTACCATTGACGAGAAGAATGGTATCTGCAATGTGCAGGTGACATTCTCCAATGTAACAAAAAATCTGAAAGTACAGCTTACAAGAAAAGCTGGAAATATAAATTAAGGAGGACAATAAAATGGGATTACGTTTAAAAATTGAGGGAAGTGAAGCAATCGGATTAAGTGAGACAAGCATCACCACAGTGGAATTTGGAGCAGACATTCCACATGATTCCAATGCAAGATCAACCGATCTTGGCTCAACGGTGCTGATTAAAGGCAAAATTCTGGCAGATGCAGGAGGCAAAGCCGCCGATGACACCAGCAAAATTGCAAGATGGTCTTTGGTTCCCGCTGAAAACTCCGATTGTTACCGGAAGGTGCAGATTGATGTGGTGAATGCGTCTCAGGTGGTAAGGCAGATTACCATTCCCAACGCATTTGTGGTTGATTATGAGGAAGATTTCACCGATGAAACGGGAACCGGCGTCTTTACCCTTTTGATTAAGCAGAAAAAAGACAAGATGGTTGACTTAAAGTTTGAGGGCGGATTCAGCGGAGAATAAAAACAACAGTATTTTTAAAGAAAAGAAAGGAAGGTACATACCATGGGATTTACATTAAAAGTTGAAGGAGCATCTACAATTGAGTTGGGAGTAACCAGTATTACTGGAGTGAAATTCAGAACCGATATTCCTTATGACAGCAACGCCCGCTCAACAGACATAGGCAGCACGGTGGAGATTACAGGAAAAATCCTGACGGCGCTGGACGGCGATCCGTTTGACAGCACAAAACAGCTTGGACTGTGGGCATTGGTACCTGCAGAGAAGTCGGACTGCTACCGAAAGGTTAGTATTGAGGTGATTGCAGCATCACAGGTTGTGCGCAAATACACCTATCCCAATGCGTTTGTGGTTGATTATAAAGAGGACTATGGCGATACGGAGGGTGTTGGAACCTTTACCCTGATTATTAAGCAGAAGAAGGACAAGATGGCACAGGTCGCGGTAGAAGGCGGATACAGTGTATAGGACACAGTGGAAATTCCGCGGCAGATTGGGCGGATAAATGATAAAAGGGGCTGCCTGTGAGAGCAGGCAGCTCCTTTTTCGTAATAGGTTCTATTAGTAGAAAGGAGGCAGATGACAGAGATGGAATCAAGGAAACAAACAAAAATAACAGCGGATATAATTATACTGGCATGCAGTGCAGTACTGCTGTTTTGTGTATGCAGCTGGAAACCGGATAAAGCCTGGTTTTGGTGGGCAGCTGCCTTTTTGGTAATGATTATGATTGTGGCAGCTGCTGACCTTCTCATTCAGAACAGACGGCAGACAATGGAACCAATATTTAATGATTCGGAAATTGAGATAAAAATCTTCCGGCTCATTCTTTTAGATGAACAGAATAAGCCTGTAAAATCATGGGATTTATCTGGAAAGACTGCAGTGGTAATTGGCAGGAGAAATGATGAGGAGCAGATTGATGTGGATCTGGAGGACTGTGAGTATAGTTCTTTTATTGATCTGCAGCATGCAGTTCTGAACTTTTGTCATAATTCCTGGTTTGTGGAGGATCTGGGCTCCCAAAATGGAGTGACGATAAAGAAGGTGGAGGACGGGGGAATCTATAAGGTTTTGGGACGTCCGTGTATGATTGCAGCAGGGGACATCCTCTATATTGCAAATACCAGGCTTTTATTGACTTAAAAGAACATAATCATATTTAACAGAGATGGGAGACGAGCAGGATGAGTTTAGCCAAATGCCCCAGTGGGCACATATATAATGCAAGGCGGTACGGAAAAATCTGTCCTTACTGCAATATGAAAGTCAGAGAGGAGAGCGCCGCCGCTAAGCCGGTTGGATTTGAACCGCCGGTAGAAATTCTTGAGGAGCCGGTGCTTCCGGTATGCGGATGGCTTGTCTGCATTGAGGGGGCGAAGCCGGGAACGGACTATAAAATTCATGACGGGAAAAATTTTGTGGGACGCGGGGACGATATGGATATTCAGATTCTCGGTGATAATTCCATTAACCGTAAAAATCATGCGATTATTGTCTATGACTCGAAAAAAATGAATACGGTGATACTGCCTGGCGACTCAGTGGGACTGGCCTATCTGAATGATGAGGCGGTTTATGTGCCTACGGAATTGCAGCCTTATAATGTTATCACATTGGGGAAAAGCCGGTTTTTGTTTGTTCCTCTTTGCGGTACAAACTTTAGTTGGGATGATGTGAAATGACGCAGGAATTGATAATCACGCTGCTTTTGGCGGTTCTGGCAGCAGCGGCTGCAGCAAGGATTCTTTTGTCGGAGAGAAAACAAAACCTGGAAATGCAGGATGGAAAAGAGATTGGAATCAGCCAGACAACCGGTCGGAAAGAGGTTCAGGCCGATGTGGTTCATGGGTTTGTGAGCCATGCAGGGATGATGGGGGTGCTGGCTGACGGAATCGGACGTGAAAATACGGGGAAAATGTGCGCCCAGCTGGCCGTAGATACCATTCTGGATCAGTTTGAATCATATCGGATCTTAAACAATCCCCAATATTTCTTTAAAAGCTCCTTTTTGGAGGCAAACAGCAGGATCCAGAAAACCATTGGAGAGCGCAGGGGCGGGGCAAGCATAGCAGCTGTTTTTGTGGATGGGAAATATTTGTATTATGCTGTGGCGGGCAATGTCCGAACCGCTCTGGTGCGAAATAAGGAATTGATTCCTTTAAGCCGGGGGCAGACGCTGGATGTGCTGGCGGCACAGGCATACCATGCAGGGAAAATCAGCCGTCAGGAAGCAGTATGGAGCATGGAAGAAAAACGTTTATGGAATTATCTGGGCAGGGACGGGTTTCGGGAAATTGAAATCTGTGAGCAGCCTGTTCTCTTAAAAAACGGGGATTACATATTGGTGATAAGCAAAGGGATTTTTGAGGAGCTGTCCTGGGGCGAGATAGAGGACATCTTACAGGAAACGGAAACCGCTCAGTGGCTGGCGGATCAAATTGTCTGTGCGGCGGAAGCAAAATCAAGCCCGGACATGGATAACGGAAGCGTTTTACTTCTGAGTGTAAAGACGGAGGCAGCGGATGAGACGAATCAACTCTGAATTTAAGACCGGCAATATGTCGGAGGAAGGGCAGAAGCTTTCTAACCGTGATTATTTTGGATATGTGGAGATGGATGACTATGCTTTTTATGTTTTGGCGGACAGTCTGGACAATGAGCCATCTGTAAACAGTGCGAAGATTGTTGTGGAAAGCCTGATCAGAGATTTTACGGAGCGCCCTTCCATGAGGAAGCGTATCCTGAAAACCTATATGGGACAGGCACATAAAGCGCTGACTCAGTATCGCCGCGGTATGCGCCTTAAGGCTTCGGTGGTGGCAGTTATAACGGATTATAAAAAAATCAGGTACTGCTATACGGGAAACAGCCGATTTTACCTGATCCGCAGTGGACGGATAAGGGAGCGCAGCATTGACCAATCCCTGACCCAAAATATGATTAAGGATGAAAAAATCCCTCTGGATCAGGCGGCGGCCCATGAGGCCAGGAATAACCTGTACTCCTATCTGGGAAAGCGGGGGACGCTGAATATCCAAATTTCCAAAAAAACACGTCTGGAAGATGGTGACATTTTTACCCTCTTAACACGCGGCACATGGGAGCGCTGCAGCGATTTGGAACTGCTGGATTATCTGAAAGATGCGAAAGAGCCGGAGGAGGCGCTGGGGCAGGCGGAGGATCGGATTCTCCAGGATCAGGATGATGGAACGATTGATAATTATTCCTTGGCAATTACATTTGTAAATAAGGTATACCAGTCCCCCAAAAGGACGTGGACGGCAAAGCGTATCCTGATGATTGCCATTCCGGTTCTTTTGGCAGTGGGCGGTATGGGAATCATGCTTTATCTGCGCCATCAGAGCAGGAAGGCAAAAGAGGCGAATCTGGAAAAATATATGATAAGTGGTGAAACTTATCTGCGCTATGACAATTACCAGAAAGCATCGGAAGAATACGGGGAGGCGGTGAAGCTGGCCAACAGCCTGAAAAGACAGGACAGTGCAGAGGAAGCGGATAAGTATAAAAAGCTGGCGGAGCAGATTATTATGGCAGATGAGGCGATGGCGGCAGGCGATTACCAGAAAGCCCAGAATTTGTACCTGACGGCAAAGGGGATGTCGGCCGGGGCAGGGAATGTGGGGCGAAGCTATATCAACAGCCAGATGGAGCGGACAAAAGATTATATAGAAATCTTTGATTTGATGGAGCTTGGCGAGAGAAAGGAAAATTACGGGGACTACAACGGAGCCGTTGAAATCTATAAGGAAGCCAGGGAGAAGGCAGCCGACCTGTATTATGCAGAGGGAAAATCAGAAGCGTTGCAAAGACAGGCGGCGGCAGAGGAGAAGTTGGGAAAGGAGCAGCAGAAAGAGGAATCCAGAAAGAAGGAGGCAGCTGAGGCGGCAGAGGCGGCAGAGGATGCGAAGCAAAAGGAGGCGGCTATGCAGCAGCAGCTGGATAACCAGCAGAAGGTCAACGACCAGCAAAGCGCCATAGAGATGGAGAATAAAGGAAATGAACTGCTGGCAGATGGGAAATATGAAAGCGCCATAACGTTCTATCAAACAGCCCAGGCCATCTATATCCGTCTGGAACTGCCGGATCTGGCCGATGGAATCAATGGAAAGATTGAGGCCGCCATGGCAGGTCAAGAGGCAGAAAAGAAGTTGAATGAGGCAGAGATGGCGAGCCAGACTCAGTGGGAGGCAGAAGAGGCAGAAGAGACGCAGCCATGGGAAGAAGAACAAGAAGAGACGGAAGAGACGAAGCAGAAGAAAGGGGAACAGTGAACCTGTGGAGCAAACAGCAAATACATATAAGAAAAAAGAACTGGAAAAAATGACGCTATTTCATTTGGGGGAAATCTGCAGAAAGGAACGCCTGGTCATGCCATCCTCCAAAAATCTGGATCGGGAGGGATTAATCCGATTAATTTTACGGTTTCGGGGACAGAAAGAATACCGTCATATCCAGACTGCCAAAGAAGGCGGTCTGGAACGTCTTCAGGCATTTTTGCAGAAACATCCCATTCATATTTCCGATGAGCCGAAAATCCGCATTCCCGGGACGATTATCCTTCATCAGGGGGTTGGACTTTCTGAGCTGGATGGATATGAGGTGCAGGCAGAGGGCGGACTCTATGAAGGGAACCTGGCGCTGCTGGACGAGGATTGCCGAATTTATACCTGTTTTTATATTCAGAAGGTGAAGGGCCGGTACTATCTCTTTAAGGGAAAGGAAGTGCCGGTGCATCCGCTGGAAAAGCATCAGTATTCTATCCTATATCTTCCCAATGAGCGGGATTCTGAATTTTTTTATGACTGTTATGCAGGGAATCAGGTATCAGCGCCTGCATACATACAAGGAGTGCGGATTCCGCTTTTAGATGTTCAGGAGCGGCAGATTATAAAGACCGATCTTCCACTGGTGATAGATTTCGGAAGCTCCAATACCACCATGGGAATCTGTCTGCCGGATGGGGAGACAAGGATTGCCGTGGATCAGGGGAGCCATATGATTCCCAGTGTGATTGGTGTGAGAGAATCGCCGGATGACAAAATAGAATTTGTATTTGGCAGTGACGCCCAGAACCTGTACCGTCAGAATTATCAGGATGAAGATGTGACCATATTTTATGATATAAAGCGGTGGATCAGTGACCCGGAGCGGGAGGAAAGCGTCATTCTGAAAAACGGATATAAGTATCAGATTTCAAGACGTGAAATGCTGCGGGCATATCTGGACTTTCTGCTGGATTTGGCACGTCAGCAGTTTAAGTGCAGCTTTACCAGCATACAGCTTTTATCGCCCATACGGCAGAAAGAAAAGTTTCGTGAATTGTTCATGGAGCTTTTGCCGGAATACAGCGTCAACTGTGAGCTGGATGAGGGGATGGCGGTTTTGTTCCATGGCATTCATAATCTGATTGGGCAGAACCGATATGAGCGCGGCCGATGGTACCATGCACTGATTATTGATTGCGGCGGCGGGACTGCGGATCTGACCTCCGGGCGTTTTCGCATTGATAACAGCCGTGTCTCCTACATGATTGATCTGGAAACGCAATATGAAAATGGTGATACCAACTTTGGAGGGAATAACCTGACTTACCGGATTGTCCAAATGCTGAAAGTGCGAATTGCAGGGGAGCTGGGATTGATTGGGGGCACGATAGATTCTTTTGCAGGAGAGGAAGCGCCGTATGAAGGGCTGGAAAGCCTGTACCTCCAGGCGGAGCAATATATACCCACCAGGTTTAAGGATTATGAGGAGCGCAGCAGGGAGCAGTATTTCTTTGTAAAGAATAATTATTACTACCTGTTTGAGCTGGCTGAGACGATGAAAAAGAAATTTTTTCATCCCCAGTTCCGATATGAGCTGTGGATTACAACGCAGGGAGAAGAACAGGATGACCGGATATTTATGGATAAGTGGAAGCTCTCTGTCTGTGAGAACGGAGCGTTTCAATCCATATCCCGTCCTGTGGAGTTTTCTATCTATTTAAATGAGATTGAGGAGTTGCTCCGGCCGGATATTTATCAGTTGATGGAGCGTTTTTTAGATGAAAAGTTTGAACAGGGAGAGCTTCAGCAGTATGAGATGATTAAACTGACCGGACAGTCCTGTAAATCCCGGATGTTTACGGAAGCGTTAAAACAATATGTGCCCGGCAAGCTGATTCAGGATACAAAGAAGGATAAGGATGACGGGGAACTGAAGATGTGCTGCCTGAAGGGGGCGCTGGAATATTTTTCAAACTGCAAGCTGGGATACATAGAGGTCAACCAAACCTGCCGAACAGGACGACTGCCCTATGAGATTATGGCGTATACCCATGAAAATAAAGAGAAAATTTTGATTCAGAGCTTAAGTAAGGAAGACCATATTGGCTATATTTCCCGGTACCGGATTGGGAGACAGCTTGATCTGTACCTGAGTGACGGGCGTGGAAACCGGCTGAAAACCTTTTATTTTGAATATGACGCAGGGAAGTTTAAAAAGACTACCCAGGAGGAGATTAACGAGAGGTACGGGGGTACGGTGATTCAGGAGGAAACGGACACGATTGTAGAGGGCGAGATGAAGTTTTTTGTCTGGGTGTCTAGAACAAGATGGGGATTTCTTGTGCTTCCGGTAATGAGAAACGGAGAGCTCTTATATAAGGGGGAGGAAACGTTCTTTGATTTTGAAGATGATACCTGGGAGATGAATTTCTTTGATGGGAGGAAGTAGGGGATGACATATGAGGATATGAAGGAGATGATTCGGCAGGAGATCGTATCAATTCCAGTTCTGGAGGAGCGTATTCTTTTTAAAGAACTGATGGAACAGGTGTTTTTAGATCTCTATGAAACCACGGAAAGAATGTATTTGGAGTTGGAACAGCAAGTGCAGGAGGAATTGGCTTATGATGTAAACCGTTATCAGATCAGGACAGGAATCATGGAGCGAAGTTGTTTTGATGCTTCCCATCATTTTTTCGCACCAATGGAAGAATCGGATTTAGAAGTAAAATCCTATCATATGGCAGATATAGCGGAAGGAATGGAAAAGGAAGGATGCTTCTCCATGATGAAAATAATGCTCCGGTGCGATTATTTGCAATTAAAGAAATTATGGGTCACAGATCCGATTTTTGAGGGGGTGATTGAGACTGAAAATCCCAGGAAATCCTGTAAAATTTTCGTAAGGTTAAGACAGAATACAGAGTATTTACAGAAAGTGGGTATCCTCTATCGGTTGTTTATCAAGAATGGGATTCCCTGGCAGACCATAAATGCCCCTTATCTGTATAAACTGGCGGATGTGGTGGTTGACCGGATGCCGGACGGGATATCGGGAAATGAAAAAATCCGTCAGGTACAGATTGATTTTGGGAAATATAAGGAAATGATTTCTTGTGATATGGTTCCAGTGTGGAATGTGCGGAAACTGACTTTAGATGGAGTCGGTTTTCCGGTTCCCTGCGAAGACCACAGAAATTTTGAACATCGGCTTTCTATTCACGACTATGGAGCACAACACGCTTATCTTGCAGAGGATGAGTCGGACATTCAGAGTATCATCCAAAGGAAAGAGAAACTGCTGATCATCAGTGAAAGAAGGCGGAGGAAGAAGTGGGAGTTTTATCAGATCCGCAATACTGAAAACAGGAAGACAGACCACTATGACTACCCGGTTATGCAGAACGAACGGATTGAGAATTTTTCAGAACGATACCAGCAAAAATGGAATCAAAGCATAAAGACCAGGGCAGAGCTGGAACGTTTTATCCGGGGGTTTCATCTGGAAAAGTACATCTGTTACCAGGGGTGCGAAGTTCTGGAAGAATTTGACGGAAAGAATGAAACGTATTCCATGAATCCATTTATTGAGGACGAGATTCGGGACAAGCGAAGTCAGAAAAAGCTGCTTTTGTGTTTTAAGGGAGGGATGGGAGAAGAATGGCTGAACCGGGATATTGCCAGTTTTCTGGTGTCAGAGGTTCAAAGACTGTATCCCGAATATGAATGTGGGGGAATGTTGGTATGAGGTATTTGTGGGAGATTCTTTTAGAAGCCAAAGAGGAAGGGATTCCGGAGGGAAAGCTTCGGTTCTTCCATGATCCAGAAAGCAGCGCTTACATGGAGATAGCAATTCCATTTCTAAATGAAACGGAACTTGGAGAAGAAAGGGAAATTGCCGTCAATACCTACTGCCGTTTTTATCATATTTTTCGGAATCTGTTTAAACCGGAATTAAAGGAATACCCGGAGCTGCGGAAAAGACTGACCAATGTGATTCTTCATATGCTGGCAGGAAATGATGTCCGCAGGGGGATGACAAAGGAAGAATATTACAAAAAGCTGCTGGCATCTGACTTGGCGGACAGGGTTTTTGGGGAAAGGGCATGGAGTGTATTTTCCAGAATGGGGAAACAGGAAAAAGGATTTTTGATGGCAGGATGGCTCAGGAGCTGTCGGGTCGGCAGCTCTCTGGAAATTTTCATTGATATGGTTCATGGGCTGATAAAGGACAGCATTGTTTACCACAACAATGACAGACCAGATGAAATTCTGATTTATACAAGGATGAAAAAGAATAAGATGTTGGAAGAAAGACTCAGCCTGTTGACGGATATGTTTTTAGATATTCGGTATCAAACAGAGATATTTTATGAATACCATTTTGGAATTATTGGGGTAAACGAAACGATGCAGATTGGCAGAATTGCCATCTGTTTATGATGTATATCGGGAGGCATAAGAGGAATGTTTAAAAATATTTACCCATTATTTGAAGAAAAGCACCTTTTGACAAAGGAGATGCTTGAAAATCTGCGGGATTATCCCAGAATGGTTACGGACCATCTGTTTTCGGATTTTGCGGATGGAATTGTATCTGGATGTAAAATTACATGGGATCAGGGAGAATTGATGGTAGGTTCAGGAATGGTATGGCGAAAGGGAAAGCTGTATTTTTTGAAAGAAGCCTTTCGTGTTGCCTGTGGTGCAATGGATTCTGTAAGGTATTTGAAGATACGATTTACAGAGTCCAGACAGGAGACAGGAAGCATTACAGAAAGCGGCGGAATTGTGCTGGAAGACAGAAGGGCGGATTCGGAAAGTGAAATGGAATTATGCCGGTTCCGTCTTCAGGAAGGGGCGAAACTTCGCTGTGAATATGAAAATTTTGAAGACTATTCCACAGAATTTGATACGGTAGATCAGATTGATACGCCCTATGCGGCAAAAGGAAAAAGCGCCATGAAACCAGAGCTTCTGGTACAGTATGCAAGAGAGATGATAAAGAAAGGTTCTTTCAATCCCCTTGATCTTGCGTTTGCCATGGAGATTTTGGCGCAGGATGGACGAATTTCTATGGAGGGCATTCTGGCATACCTGGATGGACGTATGGAGGGAAAGGATGGGGATAAAGCATACGGCAGTGAATCTGGTGGGAGAAGGGGCGTTTATTGTAAGCTTTTGAAGATTTTAAAGGAGCTGGATACGGATGCTGTGACCCGGGGAGGGATGCCGGAGGAGAAGAACCGGAAGATTTTATTGTTGTAGAGTTTATCGGTTATAAGAAATATGGCAGGATTGAGAAAAACAGGATATGAGGGAATCGGTGATATGAAATACTTTGAGTTGACATTGGATCGTGATACTTATAAAACGGCGCCAAGACTGATTAATTGGTACAGGGTGCAAGATGTACAATTAATAAAATGGGAAAGTTATCATAAATTAAAGAAAAGACAAATTTACAACATAGAGCCGTCATTAGAAACAATTTTTACAGACATTGTATCATTTCCTTTTTTACTGGTCTCATCTATGGTGAAAGATACCATAAGGCTGTATGGAGATGAAGTGGTTTTTAAAGAGATTATCTTACTGGACTCTAAAAATGAATTGGAACAGGTGTATTATCTTCCTGTGATGCAGGAGAATTGTGAAATTGAACTCGTACATATTATGAGAAATGACCATATGGATTTTCATAAGAACATACCGCAATGGATTGACGGAAGAAATATCTTTTGGATAAAACAGAAAGGAGAGCGGCATACCATCATTAATTTGGATTTGGCAGAAAGTCTGCTGCGTAGAAATGCAGTTGGCATACAATTAAAAGAAGTCCGGTTGACTATAAAAAGTTGAACGAGTAGAAAGGGAGGCGGATTCGCTGTAAATGAATCAATTAAATGAAATGGAGGCTTATATAACTCCAATGTGGAACGAGCGATTTTCAGAAGATCAAAAGAAAATTTATGATTATTTTCAGGAACACCAAACGGAGATTGCATTTAATTTTTGTAATTATATTGTGCAGGGGATGGTGTCAGATGTGTGCCGTCTTCAAGCGTCTGGCAAACAAAATGAAATAGCCTGCCTGGTCATCCATTTTTTAAGGAGCAGCCTTTTAAACAGAAGTTATGATTATGAGATCAATTTATGCAACAAAACATTGTATCTTGATGAAAATAGTACAGCCGGGTATTGGTATCCTGAATTTTTATATCAATTCACAGGGAACCAGGAACTGTTTTTGAAAAAAGAACTGCAGATAAAATTTGTCAAAATCAAAGCCCATGAGATTGAGCTGTTAAGATGGACATTATTCTTGCAATATGGGGATATAGCCAAACCTTATTTTAAGGTTCTTACAGACTGTTTGCTTCAAAGACCTGAGTTTAAGCAGGTGAAAACGAATGGTGAGCTGCAGGTTCTGTATGGAGAGCATATGGGGAAATTAGAAGAGCTGAAATCGGGAGGTGATGTGTAGTGGGGAAGACCTATTTTAATTTAGCAGACCAGCTTAATTTTAACGGCAGCGGTATAAAGATAAAAGGGAATGCGGTGAGACCTTTAGAGAAACAGATGGTAAGCGGCAGCGCAACATTTGGGACGGAACTAAGCCAAATCTACCAATCTGTGATCGCCTGCCAGCCGCTGATCCATGGGGGAAAGCCGGTGGATGGAATTCCTGCGGAAGTATATCTGAGTGTTATAAACAGTTCACCCAGGGCTGGCAGAATCAATATTGAGGGGAATGAAAAGACCGGGTATGTTGTAAAAACCAGCGTCAGCTTAAATCAAGTATCTATGAGGAATGCAAGCACAGCCTCTGCAAAGGTGGAGAATACGGAAAAAATTGTGGTTTCCGGATTACAGGTTGAAGGACGTTTTAAATATCAATTTATTGAAACTGCGTTACATGATATTGATGTTTTAGTAGAACAGGGGACAAGCCCTTCCGATATTACCTGGATTGTGTTTTGGCATAATTATGTATATCAGGACTTTGACTTAAAGCATTTTCAGGAAACAGCCAGTCAATTAGGCATTAAACTGAAAAAAACAGAAAGTAAAAAACAATTTATTAATTATATAAATTATAAAAATCAATCAGGATATGGAAAAGGGAGAAAGGATACTAAAATCAGCTATATATCAGTCTTTGGGCATGGTCAGACTCCGCGCTTTACCGGTGGAACAGAGAACCAGTTATCGTTTGGCTATGATTTAGATACAGAATTAGGTATGGATGTGGAACGTGATATAAATTTTCTACAATCTGATATAAACAGTATTAAGCCGGAGGCTTTTTCCACAAATCCGGAAACGTATTTTTTTACTTGTAACACGGGTACTGCTGATAAAGATGGGTTGCGCTTTGCACAACTTTGGGCAAATAAAACGAGAGCAGATACCTATGCTTTTAAAAATGCAAGATCAAATTACTCCTTTATGAATTGCTCTATGGATGAAATCAATGCAGCTTTCAATTTGCCAGGCCAAAAGACGGACATTGCTGTATCTGATATTATTAATGGGTTAAGAGAGAAGGGGAATGAATGGGCTGATTCAATAAATACAGAGATTATAACAAAAGCAATCGGGGAAGAAAGACGGGAGGTGGCTCAATATATATCCATGTTTATTGTTCCCTTTTCCGTATCAGAAGAATGGAAACAAAAAAGGGCACGAGGTGAAGACAGGGAGAGGGTGGACAGGAATGGACATAAGTATGGATATTCAGACAAAGGCTCCCTTCAATACCCTATGATCAATAACAGTCTTGATGATTTGGATATTATTTGGGGAACTATGGGAGAAGAACGAGGGTTAAAAAAATTCACCCCAGAATAATATGCAGGGAATGGATATTTTAAAAATGGAATTTCAGTAAAATAAGGAAATGATGTGGGGAGAACGTGAAATGAGAAAAGGAAAAATTTTTTTGTGGGCAGGATTGATTGTATGGGTTATGGCTATGGCTATGATTTCCTTTGTAGAAAAGGTCAACAACGTGCCTCATGATGTTGTTTTGCCGGCGATTAGCAAAGCCCATGCCCAGGGGATGGTGAAAGAAAATGAATGCTATATTGTCCGTGTGGCGAATCCGGAAGAGTTTGGGACAGGCGGCTGGTATTATATGGATGGCAAAAAGAAAATAAGGATGTTGTTGGGAGGGCGGAATCCTGCATTTGAGTTGTCTGATATATTTCTGTATGCGGATCAAAACAGTTTTTTAGTCCAGGGAGAGGTGGATGAGGCGCGAACACAATCAAATGGCTGTCTTACATTTGAAGTAAAAAACTGGTATTTGATAGCGCCAATAAAAAGAGATTACGGGTATAGGGAATATCGTAAGGAGCAGAGATTTTTTTACCCCAAGGATTATTTGGATGTTTATGACGTAGAGCAAGGGGATTACACGCCTCTGGAAAGCCAGTGACAGCTGTTGGGAGAACGTGAAATGAGAAAAGGAAAATTTTTTTTGTGGGCAGGATTGATTGTATGGGTTATGGCTATGGCTATGATTTCCTTTGTAGAAAAGGTCAACAACGTGCCTCATGATGTTGTTTTGCCGGCGATTAGCAAAGCCCATGCCCAGGGGATGGTGAAAGAAAATGAATGCTATATTGTCCGTGTGGCGAATCCGGAAGAGTTTGGGAAGGGCGGCTGGTATTGTATGGATGGAAGAAAGAAAAGAAGGATGTTGTTGGTAGGGCGGAATCCTGCACGTGAGTTGTCTTATATATTTAAGGAGCCGGATCAAAACAGTTTTTTAGTCCAAGGCAAGATAAATAGGGCTCTGACACACTATAATGGTTGTCCCACTTTAATTGTAGAAAAATGGTATATTATAGCGCCAATAAAAAGAGAGTACGGGTATAGGGAATATCGCGAAGAGCAGAGATTTTTTTACCCCAAGGATTATTTGGATGTTTATGACTTAGAGCAAGGGGATTACACGCCTCTGGAAAGCCAGTGATAATGGATGGAGCCAGGTGAGCGGAAATGAAATAAAGGAGGGCAAAATGAGAGCAGACAGAATCGAGATCGAGCCATTTCGTGAGCTTGTTGTAACCAATTATAAAGGACTTCATGCAGTGAATGAACATGGTGAAGTGAACATAACAGGAAATATTCCCATTGAGAAGATGAAGGAATACATAAACGATGCAAAAAAAGTAAAATTGGTAAAAGTCACAGCCATAGAAATGGACGGCAGCCGTCAAATACTGATATATGGATATTTAACAGACTGCAGTATCAGAAAAGAAGGGGATGCGGCAGTTATGAAGCTTCAAGTAAAAACCGGGACATGGCAAATGGATCGGAAAAAACACATACGGACATTTCAAGACAAAGATATTACGTTTTCTGATGCGCTCAATCTTTGCAATGAAGCGTATCCTGATAGCGATGTAATCCTGACAAGTGGAGAAGGGAAGCAAATACCGGAATTTGTTGTGCAGTATCTGGAGAGTGACTGGGAGTTTGTAAAAAGGCTGGCATCGTATTTAAATACGGTAGTAGTGCCGGATATGAAGACGGGAGGAGTTAATTATTACTTTGGGCTTCCATATTTGGAAACAAGGAAAATGACGCAGGTTACCTCCTATCAAATCCGAAGAAACTTGGAGGAGTATGAGCGTAAGAAAGATTATGGGCTTCCCATATCTGAAGAAGACTGTACTTGTTATGTTGTTTCAAGCAGAGAGATATATGAAATCGGGGATCAAATTGAGTTTATGGGGAATTGGCTTTTTATAGAACGAATGGAAACGGAAATGAGGGCAGGAGAGCTATACCATACTTATTACATGAAGCCGGAGCAGGGGATATGCGTGTGGCAAAAATATAATCATCAAATGGCTGGTGTTGGACTGACCGGCACGGTGAAAGCGGTAAAAAAGGATCAGGTACAAATCAGTCTGAAACAGGATGAAAATAAGAAGCAGACCGGATATAAATGGTTTGTATTTTCTACCGTGTACTCATCTCCAGATGGAACAGGTTGGTATTGTATGCCTGAAATTGGCGATACCATACGGCTGTGTTTTCCATCTGAGCGGCCAATGGATGGTTATGTAAGCAGCGCTGTTCACGAATATAGCCAGGAGCGCACCAATCCGGAAATCAAGTTTTTGAGGAACCGATTTGGAAAGGAAATTTATCTGGCGCCGGATTGTATTATGCTCACAAACAATGATGGAACCTCCATTGAAATTTCAGATCGAAAAGGTATCAGCATGAAGAGCCAGGGCTCTATTACACTTCATGCAAAAAGCAAGCTTTCCATTGTCAGTAAGGAGGCTAATGTTCAACTGCAGGCATCTGCTGGAATCCGTCTGCAGCAAAAAGATTCGGTGGTCAACATCAGGGATGATATTACCTTAGAAGGAACGCATGTAAAACTTCATTAAAGAGAGGAGCCGGATGATGGAACAGATGATAAATGAGTTTCTTAAAATAAGTACGGATATTCCTTTGGAGCATGTGAGCTGGTTTCAAATCTTCTGGGGAATCAACGATCATGCCTTGCTCCAATTGGAAGGGCAAATATCATATGAGGTATCTGTTGCAAGCCGAAATGGGCGCTTTACAGGCAGTAAGCTTAAAATTCAGTCTAGGAACAATCAACAAGAACAGGTTTTATTTTACGGTTTCATAAAAAACATTGAGTTTTTATGGGAGGGGGGAGTTTCACGAATCCGGCTGGAAGCAATTTCAGCATCATGGAAACTGGATCTGCAACGGGTGTGCAGCTCATTCCAGAACAAAGAGATAACTTATGCGGCATTGGCATGTCAGATTGCAGATCGATCCGGCGCAGAGGTAATTACATTATGTGGAAACGATACTCCATTGTCCGGCGCTTTGATTCAATACAAGGAAACCGATTGGGAGTTTTTAAAGCGAATTGCCAGCCATTTAAACCGATTTTTGATTTGTGATGTTGTAACAGGAAGACCAGCATTCTGGTTTGGGATGCGCCAGGGAGAGCAAGTGACAATCAAAGCCCATTATGGAGAAGAGGTTCTGGTTGATCCGCTGTTAAACCGGACAAGTTATAAAATCCATAGCAGAGAGGTGTATGACATCGGCGACCGGACTATGTGGAGAGGGGAATCTGTGGTTGTCTCGCAGCGAATTGCACAGTTCCAAAGAGGAGAGCTTTTTTTTACCTATTGTCTGGAGGATGAGTTCAGTTTAAATCAGGAGATGCAATATAATGAGCAGATTGCGGGGAGGGGCTTTTATGGGACTGTGAAGCAGGTATCAAATGAAAGGTTGAAGGTTCAGCTGGACATGGATGGGGAGAATGGCTCTGCACAATACTGGTATCCCTGGAGACCGGAGACTGGAAATATTATGTATGCAATGCCAGAGATAGGAAGTCCGGTTCTTTTAATGATGCCCAGCCATGACGAACGAGAAGCGGAAGTTCGTATTTGTTTACATAGAGATGGAAGGTCAGGTAATTGTGAAAAGGAGTATCAAAATCGGTGTTTGAATATAAAGGGTGATGCTGTTTTAAGGCTGTATCCGGAAAAACTGGAATTATCAAAACATAAGGATGAACATTTGCTGTCTCTTGAAGATGGCGCCGGAATTCGATTGGAAACCAGTCATAATGTGAAGCTGGAAGCAGAAAAAAATATATTATGCAGGGGAAATGTGGTGGTTGTGAAGGCCTCCGATGAAATTAATGGGGTAGTTGGATAGGAGCGTGTCAGGATATGGAATATATGGATGAACAGATATTAGAAATGCGTCAAAAAGAAAAAGAGAAGAGGCATACTACATTAGAGACAGGAATTTATGTGAAGAAAAAGTTAATTGAGTTTCATCAGGAAGAATTGTTTGACGGTCAGGTTGAGATTGTGCTGCCAGTGACATTTATTGACATGCCTCAATTAGTAGCAGATGTCAAATATCCATCCACATACAGACCCCAGATTATAAAAACCAGTTTGGATGGAACGGTTAATGTTACGTTTAATATTTTTGATATTAAGGTTGAGGGTTCAGAGGGTCTGGAAGATGTATCAGCCCGTTTCCAGGCCATATTAAAACAGGTAAATCCTGCAATTAAAATTTTCAATTATGATGAAGTGGTATGTGAAAATCGGTATTATCGGCTTTTTTCATATAAAAGTTATGCAATGGATACACAAATATATAATCTAATCTGTGTTACTCCAATAAAGGATAAAGTTTTGCAGGTGTGCTTTAATTGTGAATATAATGATTATGAATTATGGGAAGAAATTGCGAAACAGATTTTTTTAACAATTAAGGAAAGCGCGTGACAAAGAAAAATAAAAGAGGAGGTATGATGTTGTGGGATGGTCAGACGATTACGGTTATCATTCGGATGAAAAAAAGAAAAAAGCTGTTGAAGATGCACAGATTGAAAAAATGTTACGGGAAATCGATGGCATGGATTCCAACCATATATATAAGGAATTGCTGGTAGAAAATGCGGTTATGGGATGTGAATTTGGAAATCAGTACAGCAAAATTAAAAAAGATTCTTTAGAATACGCCTATGTTGGATATGATGAGGTATTGTTGGATAAAGACAGACCAAAGTCTACATTTGGTGTATGTCATTCCCCATATTTGTCAGAAACGGATCGAAAGAATAGAATAACCGTAACGATTACGGCGAGTGAAAATAAAATATATGGGGAAAGGAGAACAGAAACCGGACCGGCATGTATTATGAGATTATCACAAGAATGGAAATCATTAGGAAAGGGAATATCAATCTTTGATTGGAATGATGAGGAATATCATTCCATACCTACAACCCAATCTTATCTGGTGTGTTATCATGGAAACGGATGTGTATTTCCGGTAAATTCAGGGCAAAGACTCAGTCTCCCCAAGAAAGAAACGGACAAGAAGATTCTTATAGATGGCACAAATAACCAGAAGGAAGGCTGGCATATTGATGCAGAGGAGGCGAAATATCCATAAAAACCACAATATTAAAAGAAAAGGGGGAAAGGAAGGTATGGCTAAAAAATTATTGAGTATTTTCTTAAGCATCATACTTCCCAGTATTCTTGTTGAATTGATTTTTTATAAGTTTGATTGGATTTTTTATAGATGGCCCGGTTCTAGAGCCATATTGATAGAAGGCGCTGTTTTATATTGTATTACCATAATTGGGCTGATATTGTTTTATAAGTTCAGGATGTGCAGCATGTGGGTTTTGCCCTTAGGCTTTGCCCTGCCGGTTCTTCTCTGTTATGTAAATGATACTTTGAATGATTCAGAGTGGTTAACTTATCTTGGTACTACATTAATCGCCATGTACTACTCCATACCCTTGGTTCTGGTAACGGTTGCCATAGCTCTGATTTGTACCATTCGTAATAATAAGAGAAAATGGAGTGTTGCGATTAAGCAAAAGGGATTGACCTTACAGGAAATAAAGGAATGGTGCATAAGAAAAAAACAATCGCTGTTATCGGCTGGTATTCTGACAGCAGTTTTTCTATCCATAGCTGTTATATGTGCAGTACACATAAGCAGGCTTCACATGGTTCGCCGGGACATTATACAAAAGATCGATCTGCTTATGGAACAGGAAGAAGAATGTGTATTTAAACTGTCTGACGTAACAAGATTTAAATGGGATAAGGTTGCATACTTTAAACACCCGGTTTCAGAAGAGGAAATTAGCAGGGCGTTAGGGGTAAACTATACAGGTGGTACAGATTTGATGGAAGGGTTTATATTTGCTTATGGTGGAAGGGTGGTACATAAAGACATAGTAGGAATAGCACCAGGATCTAATCATGTACATTTAGGAGTGGAGGTGGATTCTTTAATCGTGCTGAGCGAGTCAGATGCAGTTTTTGAGGGGAGAAAAATACACGATAATTTTTATCTGATTAAACCTGTATCATATTAGTTTTCATACATTATAATGCTTTTGTAGAGGGCGAGATGAATTTTTTGATGGGAGGAAATAAGGGATGACATATGAGGATATGAAGGAGATGATACAGCGTGAAATACAATCTATCAGGTCACTGGATGAACGGGTGGCATTTAAAGAGCTGATGGAGGGGGTGTTTCTTGCTTTATATGAGAAAAATGAAGAAATGTACCGTCAGCTTGAAGCAAGAGTTATGGATGACCTGGCATACAACATTAACCGTTACCGGATTCGTACCGGTCTGGTTGAAAAGGCTTATTGGGACAAGTCCCATCATCTGATGACGGCTATTTGCGAGGAAGACACACAGCCGGTAGATTACAGGATTTCAGATATTCGGGAAAAGCTTAAGGAAGAGGGGAAATTCTGTCTGGCAACTGTTTTTTTGCAGGGCGATGTAATGGAAATCAACGGTATGATGGAAAAAATCGGCGCTTGTGCAGCAATTCTGAGGACAGGCAGCGAATATCCAATCTCCGTACATATGGAGCAAAGCAGCCGCTATCTCAATAAAATTGAACATCTGTATCATTTGTTTATGAAAAACGGTATTCCATGGAAGACAGTCAATGCGCCGTATTTGTTTAAAATGGTGGATCTGGTAATTACAGAGCTGCCGGAGGAACCTGGAAATGAGGAAAAAATCACTGGTTTTGCGGCAGATTTCGGGGAGTACAGTCAGATGGTCCGTTATGATATGGTTCCGCTTTGGAACGTGTGGCATTTGAAGCTGGAGGGCGTAGGCTTTCCTGCTGCATGCGGGGATCACCAGAATTACGAGCATATTATTTCTATCCGTGATTATGGAGCGGACCACGCTTACCTGGTGGAGGATAAAGCAGGAATCCGCAATGTACGCCAGAGCGGTGATCGGCTGATGGTAACGGGAGAGGTTGTTAATGCGAAGAAATGGGATATTTACATGATCCGCAATGGGGAAGACCATAAGATTGACCGTTATACCTATCCTGTTATGGAAAATTTGAGAAAAGACAGTTTTGCAGAGCGCCTTCAGAATAAGGTTGGCCGCATGGTCAAAACAAAGGGGGAGCTGGAACGGTTCATCCGGGGATTTGGGATGGAGGACTACATTGAATATCAGGACTGCACATTGGAGACAGAAAAGGAAGCCGCCAGCGAAACCTACTCTATGAATTTCTTTTTGAAAGATGAAATCCGTGATCGGAAAGAGGGCCGGTATCTTACCCTGCATTTTAAACAAAAAAGGCAGGAAACCTGGCTGCTTCGCGATATTATGAGTTTTATTACATCTGAGGTACAGGAATTATATCCAGAATATCAGTGCAGGGGGAAGCTGGTATGAATTTTTTGTGGGAAGTGATTTTAAAGTCAAAAGAGCAGGGAGTTGAAGAGAAGAATATCCGGTTCGCTGCCGCAAAGAATTACAGCGCCTATATGGAGGTTTCCGGCGCTTTCTTAAATGAGGATATGGTGGATGGGAAGGCGGTTGTTGAAATCAATCCCTATTACCGGTTTTATGATATTTTTAAAAACCTTTACCAGCCGGAGCTGAAGGAATTTTTACAGCTCAGGGACAGCCTGACTAACCTGCTGCTCCATCAATTGGCAGAAAACGATGTTTTGTCCGGTATGACCAGGGGGGAGTATTATAAAAAGCTGCTGTATCAGGATTTGGACAGAGGTGTATTTGGGATAGCAGCCATGGATGCAATCCGGCTGTTTCATCGGGATGAGCAGGATGTAATCCTAAGCGGGCTTTTAAGGCAGTACCAGACAGGCAGCTCCCTGGATATTTTCAAGGATATGATGGAGGCATTGATCCCAGATAACATTGTGTACCACAGCAATGAAAATTCCAATGAGGTGCTGATTTATGTGGGACTCAAAAAGGAAAAGCAGATGGAAGCCAAAGTAAATTTTCTTGTGAGGATGTTTATAGAAATTCCATACCGGGTTGATATCTACTATGAATATCACTTTGGAATCATAGGTGTGGAAGAAACGATGAGGATTGATGAGATTATCATGTGCTGACGGAGGAGAAAATATGTTTCGATATGAGGAACCATTATTTGAAAAAAAGAGGCTGCTTCGAGTTGATATGCTGGAGCAGCTTCGGGATTATCCCAGAGATTATCTGAAAATCTTGTATCAGGGATACAGCGAGGGAATTGTATGCGGCTGTCAGGTTAGCTGGAATAATGCGAAGCTTACCATCTCTCCGGGAATTCTTCGCCACGGAGAAAAACTATATTTTATGGAGCGCCCTTATACAATCGATTGCAGGTCAGAGGATAAAGTACGGTATCTCAAAGTACAGTTTTTAGCAGAAGTAAAAGAAAATGGGAAAATATTAGGAAATACGAGAATCCTGCTGGATGAAGCAAAACCGGATATGGACTGTGAAATGGAGCTGTGCCGGTTTCGGCTTCAGGAGGGGGCAAGACTGAGGAATACTTACGAAAACTTTGAAGATTACTCAACAGAATATGATACGATTAATTCTATTTATGCGCCCTACGCGGCAAAAAATGAAAGTATCTTAAATCCTGTTATACTGGATACATTTGCCAGTGAATCTTTGCGTCATGGGGCACATGATCCGGTTGATGTTAACTTTGCACTGAATATTCTTTCCGGGTATGGTCAGGTGTCGGCTGCTTGTGTCCGGGAATACCTTTACTTAAAGCTGAGAAAGGAGATGAATGGGAATATAGACACATACAGAGGACTTCTTAAGGTACTGAGCAGTCATAAGTCAGCGGGAGCAGAGGTACATAGTGGAGAGCAGGGTAAGCGGAGTATCATGCTTTTCTGACATTAAGTTTACGAAGGGAGAGGAAGCGATTTTATGCAGGAATTAGATGAAAAAATTGCAATGCTGGAGAGAACGCAGCGGATGGAAAAAAGAGGAGCCAACGAGAAAAAGGAAGACCAGGATATAAGCCCGGCATTATCTTTAGATGAGATAAGAATGGGGATCCGCAAGAACAGTCTGCGCCTTCCCAATCAAAAAGAATTCCGTTTTAAAACAGATATATTGTTTCCAGAGCAGATTCCAATGATAGTAATTGATGATTTTTATCCAGATAAACAAGATACGGAAGATATGGTTATTTACACGAATAATGAGGAAAACGTGGGGCAGACGCTCGTCCATTTGCCAGAGGATATGAAAGCATTGGACATGAAAGGATGGGTAAATCAGATAAAAGAAGGGATGAAAGCCCAAAACATGTATGCGGATGTTGTTATGAGCAAAAGCCTGCCTTTTCTTGATTATATTGCATACCGTACTCCATCAAGCCGTGGGTGGATTTATAATATCGTATTTCGGATTCATAAAGTGAACCGGAGAATTGCAGGAGCTTATAACTGTATGGACAAAGATAAGGATACATACGGCAGGCTGATAGAGGCAATGATACTGGAAACACACAGCCAGCTTGAAGGGTAAGGAGGATAAAAATATATGCCAGGTGCAATTACATATAAAGAGCTATATCTGTCATTACCGGGATTTTTGAGTATACAGGGATTAGAGATTAAGGAGCAGCCGGGAAAGCACAGTAAGCTGCAGGTTAAGGCAATGATGAACCCCGAATGGAATGAATTTGATTTTTACGAATTGCCGGAAACCATATCCCTTAATTATATGGCGGATGAAGAAGAAAAGATACTGTTTAAAGGGGTGATCGTAAATTCGCAGCTTGAAAGGGAAGGGGGGAATCATTGCCTGCTGCTGGAAGCTGAGGATGGAACCCATTGGATGGATTTAGACAGAAAAAACCGCTGTTTTCAAAATATTGGAATGACAGCATCCTCAGTTATTTTGGAGATTATGAAAGGATATGGGAAAAGTGACAGCATCTGCAACGTGCCTGATGAACCGATTGGAGAATTGATATTTCAGTATGAAGAAACTGACTGGGAATTCCTTAACCGTTTCCTTTCTAAATATAACGACAGCCTTTATCCTGCAGCCACTTTTGAGACGGCTCACTTCCAGGCAGGAATTTCCATTCAGGATGAAACGGTTAATTGGGATTCCCTCCCAAACCAGAAGCGAAAAAATTTCAGTTATCTGGAGCACTTGAAACAGAATGGTTTTCCGGATTTACTTTCAACACATTTTATCAGTTACTGCCTGGACAGCTATGATGTAATCGCGCTGGGAAGCAGAATCCGCTTTCAGGGAAATCTGTGGTATGTTGCAAGTGTAAGACGCTATCTGAGAAATGGATTATTGACAAACACCTATGAATTAAAACAAAAAGAGGCAATGATTACAGCACGGTATTACAATCCCCGCTTGGTTGGAATTTCCCAGTATGCAGTTGTGACCAATACACAAAGAGATCGCCTGCAGGCATCCATGGTAAATGAGTTGATGGCAGAGAGCTGTTATTGGTTTCCGTTTTCTTCCATTTCCTCATCCCCGGATGGCAGCGGCTGGTATTGTATGCCGGAACAGGGGGAGAGCGTGCGGATTTATTTTCCCACAGAGAAAGAGAAAGATGCCTATGTCATTACATGTATTAAGGGACATAAGCCCGGCGGCGCAGATGATCCCATGGGAAACCCGTCAGTAAGAAGCATCTCAACAGCAGATGGGAATCTGGTTCAATTTAATGATGAAGGTATTGTAATTGCCGCAAAAACGGGAGGCGCATCTGTCAGCCTGAAAAAAGACGGAGAGGTAATTGTTTCGGGAGCAGGCGGAATTGAACTATCACCAACTACGTCATGCAGACTTGCCGCAAAAGATGTCAGCTGTAAAGCGAATGGGATGATAAAAATGATTGATGATTCAGGAGCAGCAATTACAGCCGGCTCTGCCGGGGTGTTTTTAAACGGGCAGGAGATTTATGAAAATTAAGGAGGCGTTATATGTCGTATGATCTATCCCAGCTCAGGCTGGACGGAATAAAGATAGGCAGAATTATAGACTGCCGGATCTGTCAGATTCCCGGTGAACACGGAGAAATGTCGCTGACTGCTTATGCAGAAAAAGGTACCTTCGATGCAGTGAGAAGCCTGGAGCCTTTGGCGCTCCGGTGGCAGGGGGAGAAGGAAGAAAATTTATTTTGCGGCGTTCTGGCAGAGATGACTGAGGAAGAATCAGGTGGGTTAATTCAGGTTCACATCATAGCCAAAGGCTATACCTACTTGATGGATATACAGAAAAAATCCAGAACGTTCCAGGACGTTTCGATGACCTACTCGGAGCTGCTTCGTCAGGTTATAGGGGAATACAGTGACTCTGATTGTATTGTATCAATGAGTGAACGTCCAATCGGTTCCCTGGTTGTCCAGTATCAGGAGACAGACTGGCAGTTTTTAAAAAGGCTGTTTTCTACTATTTATATGCCTTTGACAGGTGAAATACGGATACCGGCAATCCGAATTTATGCGGGGGTTCCAGAGCTGGAATCAAATCAGAGGGAGTACGAGCTGAAAGAGATAGCGATGGATTATAAACAATGTGCAGTCTGGAGAGAAATGGGATGTGAAGTCCGTGAAGCAGATGGGTTATGCTGCCTTGTGGAAACGGAAAAACCATATGGGATTTTCACTCCCTTTCTATTCCATGAAAGGACAATGGTTGCAGAAAAAATCCATATAGATTGCCACCAGGGATTTTTAAGAACCATAATTAGTTTAAAGAAAAAAGAGGGAATGATAGAGACTCCTCAGTTTCCAATGATGCTTGTGGGGCTTGCACTGGAGGGAACGGTTCTTGAGGCAAAGGGGGAAACGGTACGCCTGCATTTTTCAATCGATGATGGGCGCCCTTCTTCCGATGTATATTGGTTTCCCTATTCAACACCCTCAGCGTCCCCGGATGGAAGCGGCTGGTATTATATGCCGGAGGAGGGTGACTGTCTGCGTGTTTATTTTCCAACCAAATACATGAAAGATGTGCTGGCGATCAGTGCAGTCAGCAATTATAAGGGAGAAGCCGGTTCTGACCGAATGGCAGACCCGGGCACAAAATATTTAAGAAGTGCATCTGGTCAGGAAATGAATATGGGGGGAAGCGGAATTTATCTTGCCAGTGCAGGCGGTGCCGCAAGCCTGAAAGTTGGCAATGATGGGAAAATTGTGGTGAAAGGAAATCAGGTGGAAATAACGGCGACGGAGAGCATTGATATTGTGGATGCGGCAAATATAAATTTCCATAGTGCGGCAGGCGCGCTATATAAAAGCAGTCAAGGCGGGACTGCAATGTTAGATACAACGGGAAATCTTATTATCAGCGGTTCACAGTTAAAGATTGATTAAAGGAGAAGCAGAATGACACGAGAGGAAGCATTGAAAAGGTTTAAACAGGAGCAGGAGCCGTTCTTAAATCAATGCCGGCAAAACTTTATAGAGACATTTCCGGAAAAAGTCCCCACACTGATGGCACAGATTAAAGATGCCTTTGCTTCAATAAGCAGTCAGGCGGCAGAACAGGGAAAGGAGAACATTGTTTTTTTTCATTTTTCTTTGCTGCGCTGTGATTTGCTGGCGGGAAAATATAACGTACTTCTTATGGTCCAGGATATTCAGTGGTTTCTTGACCCGAAGCCGCTGGAAACTTTGCTGTCCGCAGACTTCCTTTTTGCTGAATATGATCATGTTTGGAAGCGGCTTTTAGAGGAACGGGGAAAATACATAGGAAAAGTCAATTCCTTTGATGTGGGATTCATTGTGCAGGAAGAAATCGCTGCATGTAATCAGATTGTGGGCAATGCGTTGCGGTATTTCTTCAGAGATGTAGAAGAAAGCCCTGAATTTGAATCAATCCCAAAGGAATGCTTATGGGATATCAGGTGGGGGCAATACCGGGATGATTCTGTCCTGGCGGCGCGTGTGGACCGTATTCCCAAAACAGCGGCACAATGGAGTGAAGCGCTGGTGAAAGATCAGGAAAACAGGCAGCTAAGTGAAAGCTATTGGTATCAGGCGGATTTGGAAGCAGGGGACTGTTCAGGAAAAGAGCTGTTTTTTGTGACATTTGAAGACTGCCATTTGAAAAATTTAAATTTTGAGAAAGCAAATCTGACGGGAGCCAGATTCCGAAACTGTGTCATTGAACATTGTAATTTTAAATCGGCAATGCTTAATACTGCATTTTTTGAGGAATGCCGGTGGAAAGGCGTGGATTTTACAGATGCCATATTCCAGCAGACGATTTTTACAGAGGGTGCAGTTCCACAGTATGATTTTGATGAAGTGCAGCACGCCGGAATTTTGATAAAGGAGGGACAGTGTCCATGAAACGGTTTTTTATTATGCGCCAGGACCGGACGTTGCCGGATTGCATCCAGTTAAGGGATTTTAATATATGCGGAAAACGGCACATTTTTCATAAAAATGATGCCGAACGGATTAATGAGACCACAGTGCTGTATTTATCAGAAAATACAGGAGAAACGGCTCCGGATTTTATCCAGAGCCCGGTTTGCATGGTCACTGGGATGGCAAGAAAAGTCCTGGATATGTATCAGGATGACCTAATCTTTAAGAAAGTGGCGTTGATTAATAAGGAGAAAGGGACAGAGCTTTTGTATTATCAAGTGCTTATGGATGAAATGGAAGGTTTGCCCGATCAGATAGAACGTTACCCGGATCAGACGGAAAAGAAGATTGTGATAGATGAGAAAAAGGTGGGTGAGCATAAGGTGTTCAGGCTGGCAGACAGCAGAATGAAAGACCCGATTGTCCATATCGATGTGGTTGAAAGCCTGCTGAGGCGGTATCCTGTGGGAATTTTGTTTCAGGAAGTTGAGGTGAGTGGCAATGGCTGATAAGAAAAACACCTTTGTGGTACACTGCGCCGACATTAACTGCAATATGGGACTGCGTATGAGTAAGCTGGTACTCAGGCAAAGCCATGGGGTATTTTTGAAAAGAATGGCGCAGATTACAGATAAGGACTGTATTGGAAATACGAACATTATCAATTTCTGCGGCTGTATCAGCGCTGACAATCCGAAAACGATGGAAAAAGCAAAAGAGATATCGGCACATGTGGAAAGTGAAACGGGGGAGAATTTTGATGATCAAATAGAGGATATTTTCTGCAATGGCTCCATTGGTTCCGTAAAAACCATGAGCTGTGCAGGGGAGTGCAGCCCTGAAATCATATCAACATCGTGGGATGAGGTTAAAGACACGGTACTTACAGATGGAGAGAAAACGGTTCGGGGAACGGCAACTTTGAAATGCCGCTATGGAGGCGTGATTACCATAGAATTCACAGGGCAGCCGGAAGGCTAAGGTACAAAGGAGGCAGAAAACATGAAATTGCCATATCACGGCATGGAAATAGA
>CANPMS010000002.1 GCA_947575275.1 uncultured Clostridium sp.
ACTTTATTATAATGGATGGTGCATTATTGTGTCTACCTTTTTAGTATAGATCCAAGTATGCAATCGGTACAAATTCAGAGAAACATTTGGAGCGAATAATGAATTTGTAATTTTTTTATCAGATATATGAATTTAGTTGTGAAACAGATTCATGCGTTTGTCATGTGATTATCACAATCAAAAATTGACGGAAAAAGCATTTTGTAGTATGATAAAAAAAGTTCATGGTGTCCTGTGAAACTAAATGACGGAAAAGAGGGAGAATTGTTATGAAAAAATTAATAAAACTGACTTCTGCTATGATGGCTGGAGTGATGGCGCTGTCCATGACCGGTTGTGCCACAAAGGGAAACACCCCGTCCTCCACAGAAGTATCGGAGCAGAACTCCGCCACAGTGGCGGCAGGAGAGGCGGGGGAGACCTACACGGTAGGTATCTGTCAGCTGGTGCAGCATGACGCTCTTGATGCAGCCACACAGGGATTTAAGGATGCGTTGACCCAGGCGCTGGGAGATAGAGTCGTTTTTGATGAGCAGAACGCTCAGGGTGATTCTAACACCTGTTCCACCATTATCAACGGTTTTGTGTCCAACAATGTGGATTTGATTCTGGCCAATGCCACTCCGGCGCTTCAGGCAGCTCAGGCAGGAACCGATACCATTCCGGTTCTGGGAACCTCCGTTACGGAATATGGCGTGGCCCTGGGCATTGATGGCTTTACCGGAACGGTTGGCGGCAATATCTCCGGAACCTCTGACCTGGCTCCTCTGGATCAGCAGGCTTTAATGCTGCAGGAGCTGTTTCCTGACGTTGAGAATATAGGTCTTCTGTATTGTTCTGCCGAGGCAAACTCTCAGTATCAGGTTGATACAGTCAAGGCGGCTTTGGAGGATTTGGGTTATACTTGCAAATATTACGCATTTTCCGATTCCAATGACTTATCTACAATTGTGACTAAGGCGGTTTCTGAGAGCGATGTGATTTACATTCCCACGGACAATACGGCTGCAAGCAATACTGAGATTATCAATAATATCTGTCAGCCGTCAAATATCCCTGTAATTACAGGCGAAGAGGGTATTTGTAAGGGCTGTGGCGTTGCAACGTTGTCCATTGACTACTATGATCTTGGCGTTGGAACCGGAAATATGGCAGTAAAAATTCTGACCGGTGAATCTGATATCTCTGACATGCCGATTGAATACGCGCCGCAGTTTACCAAAAAGTACAATAAAGAGCTGTGTGACGCTCTGGGCATAACGGTTCCGTCCGACTATGTGGCGATTGAAGAGTAAATTTTAACAGAGGCGGCGCTCAGGCGCTGCATGCAGTGGGACGACGGTTTTTTCGTCTCCTGCTGCCTTTTTGTGAAGCGGCTGCTGTTTACAAGCTGCTGAGACTGGCTGAAGGAGAAAGGAAATATGATGAGTTTGATTAACGCCCTGCCGGGGGCAGTGGCGCAGGGGCTGATCTGGGGCATCATGGCGATTGGCGTCTATATTACATTTCGCATTCTGGATATTGCAGACCTTACAGTGGATGGTTCTCTGGGAACCGGCGGAGCCGTGTGCATCATGCTGATGCTGTCGGGGCACAATGTCTGGGTTTCCATGGCGGCAGCGCTGGCAGCAGGTATGGCAGCTGGTCTTGTCACCGGCATTTTTCATACGTTTATGGGGATTCCGGCAATCCTGTCCGGTATTCTTACACAGCTTGGGCTGTACTCAATTAATTTGAAAATAATGGGGAAGGCAAATCAGGCAATCAATGTGGATAAATTTGATTTACTGGTATCCCTTCGATTTATCCGCAATGTGCCTTTCTATAAAAATACAATTTTTGTGGTAGCAGTTGCAATCGTTTTTCTGATTGTGTTTCTTTACTGGTTTTTCGGGACGGAGCTGGGCTGCTCTCTGCGTGCCACCGGCTGCAACGATAAGATGGCGCGTGCGCAGGGAATCAATACGGATTTCAACCGTGTGCTGGGACTGATGCTCTCAAACGGTCTTGTGGCGCTCTCCGGCGCGCTGCTTTCCCAGTATCAGGGGTTTGCAGATATTAATATGGGACGAGGTGCGATTGTCATTGGTCTTGCGGCAGTTATTATCGGGGAGGCGATTTTCGGCAAAGTTTTCCACAACTTTGGCCTCTGTCTGCTGGGAGTGGCGCTTGGCTCGATTATCTACTATCTGGTGCTCCAGGTGGTAATCTGGCTGGGAATCGACACAGATCTGTTAAAGCTTCTGTCTGCAGTTGTGGTTGCAGTCTTTCTTGCGATTCCCAGCTGGCAGGGCAGATATTTCTCTAAAATAGGAAAGAGGGGATGACGGTCATGCTGGAAATTAAGAATATTACCAAGACCTTTAATGCTGGAACAGTCAATGAAAAAAAGGCTTTAAAAGGTGTTACCGTTACTTTGCATGACGGGGATTTTGTTACGGTGATTGGAGGAAACGGCGCGGGAAAATCTACGCTTTTAAATGCCATTGCGGGGGTATGGTCAGTAGATTCCGGTCATATTGTGATTGATGGTAAGGATATTACGAGGCTTCCTGAATATAAGCGTGCGGCGTTTCTTGGGCGTGTGTTTCAGGATCCGATGAACGGTACTGCGGCCACCATGGGGATTGAAGAGAATTTGGCTCTGGCGCTGAGACGTGGGACCAGCCGTACCCTTCGTCCGGGAATCAGGAACAGTGAGCGCAAGCTTTATAGCGATATGCTGAAAAAACTGGGACTGGGGCTGGAGGATCGGCTTACCTCAAAGGTGGGGCTGCTCTCGGGAGGGCAGAGGCAGGCGCTGACGCTCCTGATGTCTACACTCCAGAGACCTAAGCTGCTTTTATTGGATGAACATACGGCGGCGTTGGATCCCAAGACCGCCAAGAAAGTATTGGACTTGACTGCTGAGATGGTGGAAGAGCAGAAACTGACCACTCTTATGATTACCCATAATATGAAAGATGCGATCCAGATGGGAAATCGTCTGATTATGATGCACGACGGCAATGTGATTTATGACGTAGCTGGAGAAACGAAAAAGAATTTGACTGTCGAGGATTTGCTTCACAAGTTTGAGGAGGCAAGTGGCGGGGCGTTTGCCAATGACAGAATGATGCTTGCAAATTAGCAGTTTCGGAAGGAGGCTTTCTTATGGATAGAAGCAAACTGGTAATTACAATTGAGAGGGAGTATGGAAGCGGAGGACGTATTGTAGGGAAAAAATTGGCAAAAGAGTTGGGGGTTGCCTTCTATGATGATGAAATTCTTAGCATGACAGCGGAGAAAAGCGCTGTTGGGGAACAGTATTTCCGGCTGGCCGATGAGAAAGCGGGAAACAATCTGCTGCGTAGGATTGTAGGAGGTTTGCGTCACCCGGCTTCCTTAAATCACCCAAAGACAGAGGGTGACGTGACTTCCACAGACAATCTGTTTCGCTTTCAGTCTGAGGTGATTAGAGAACTGGCACAGAGTGAATCCTGCGTGATTGTGGGGCGCTGTGCCGATTATGTGCTTGAG
The DNA here is from genome assembly GCA_947575275.1 of uncultured Clostridium sp. Lineage (GTDB taxonomy): Bacteria > Bacillota > Clostridia > Lachnospirales > Lachnospiraceae > Brotaphodocola. The sequence continues at coordinate 3,520 of CANPMS010000002.1, forward strand.
ACGGCAGGAAAAGAAGACCTGATTAAGATTTTTGTCTATGCAGATTTATCTACCTGTATCCGAAGAACTCAGGAAATGGACGGGATTACCGATACCAAGGAAGCGCTTGCAAAGCTCAGCAAAATTACGAAGCAGCGCAGAGAATACCACAAGTATTTTACCGGAAAAGAATGGGAAGATATGCGGAACTACGATTTGCTTATTAACTCCAGCAAGCTGGAACTGGATCAGGTCGTGGAGCTGATTAAAAGATATATTTGTATGGCGGGATATACGGTATAGCCGATGGCTGTGCCGTTTATTTGTATGATGGGCATGCCCGTGTTCTGTGGTGAGAGTCCACATAGGCGTAGCTACCGACGAACTTTATAGAAGGTAGCCAAAGAATAACGGTAGCCACCGCTAAAATTAAAAGAATTTTAGACCGGCGGATTTTTTGAACTCTACGCTGACAAGTGTTAAAAATCTCATTCAAACGCCCTCCTTACCTTTACGAATATGAGCTGCGCTAAACCAAGAACGGTAAGCTCTGCGATTGCCGCACAGATATAGGTGGATTTGGTAAGCCCCCAAAACATTTGAAAATGACATATTTCTATGATATAATACAATCCATAATAAGGAGGAAGAGAAAAATGGGTACCTATTATAAACACAAAAAAACAGAAACTATCAAAGTGCCATATTCTTTTCGCTGTGAACAGTGTATGAAGGACAGTGGGTCGCTGCAGGCAACAATTTACGGTATGCAGGCTGAAATGAACAGCAATTTTAAAAATCTGGACGACAAAAAGCAACAGAAATTAGAGGATATGGCTCACAAAAATCTCGTAAAAGCGGTAAAAGAGGCATACAAGGACGCTACTGAAAAGCAAATCTATTCTAAAGCTTTTAAAGACGAATGCCCACACTGCAATCAACCCCAATCATGGGCGGTAAGCGGCATCAAAAAAGAGCGTTACAGCACACCAATCGCCTGCCTGATTGTCGGCGTCATCTTAGGTATAGGATGTTACTTCTCGCAAAACAATTTAGCCCTTGCCCTCGCTGCAGTAGGAATCTGTTTGATATTGGCAATTTGCAGTTTCATATTCAACAGCATAAAAATTGCCAATAAGCAGCGAAAGACCTCTGATTCGCTTCAGAAGAACCTGCCAGTCATTGAATGGAACGCTGTGCAGGACATTCTGAATGAACAATAAGTCTTGCTATTTGGTCTAGCCAGCAGACAAGAAAAAGAGGTATTCGTATGGATTATATGGTAAAACCGTTCTTGCCAAAAAGAACGGTGAGCATATTTCGCTTACGGCAAAAGAACACCACATCCTCGCTGCTTTATATCGGAACGCAGGGCGAATCGTCACGATTGACGCTCTGTGTGAAGCGGCTTGGGGCGATAATCCTTTGAATCCGTCCCAGCCTGTTTCTTTCATAACGATTAAGGAACTTGGCTGTTCGAAAGACAGCTTTTGGAAACATATGTGACCGGGTTGGGATTAAAATTAAGGGTTTCAGGGATTTTCTCTGATAAGTTGCCTTTGTGGTATCACAAAAGCGATGCTTGCTGGTATATTGCATAATGTTTCCGCTCTGTTCGTGTTTGAATAACCCGACAAGGGAAAAATCAGCGGATTTCTGCAAGTGAAAAATAAAAGAAGGTGTCCCTTCCAGTTGTGAAATGACTGGAAGGGATACTCTTTTTGCAAACAGAAGTACTACGTTCCTGTTTTTATTTTTTTGTGACTTTAACAGCCGGGATTTCTTTTGCGCCAATGGAACCTTCATATTGGATCTGGAGAACCTCACCGGTGGAGTACTGGCTGAAATCAATGTCGTTGGAGACAAAGGTGAAGAAATCCCCTATGCTGGATTCCAGGACAATACTTTTGCCATTCTGACCCAGCTGCGCTACTTCACCGATAAATGCATTGATGTTCGCCTCATCTGTGCCATAGGAATCATCCATCACAATCTTCACAGCAAGAGGTTCGTCATCCAGGCTTCCAAGATAGGTGACGGTTGCATTCTTATCTACAGTGATGCCGTTCTTTGCAACCACATAAGCGTTAGAAGTAATGATAGGATATTCTACCCCTTCAACCTCCAGGGTAATTCCGTTCATGGTCGCGTCAACGATTTTTCCTTCTGCAGATGGGTCGGTGTTCCTGCCGATAACGGATTCTAAAACCTCAGCAACCATAGCTGGAATCGGGTGCTGGGAGGTTCCGGCAGGGAACGTAATATCCACCGTATCTCCTTCGGACAGAGGGAACTCTTTGATAACCTCTGCTTTAGAAAGATCAAACTGGACTACATCATCAGTATCAAGATCCCTTACGGTGATAATATCACCGTCAATCTTAAGGATATGGGCGCTTGCGTATTCCTCTTCAATTTCTTCTTCCTCTGTTTCCTCAATCGTTGTCTCTGTGCTTGTCTCAATGGCTGTTTCTGTTGTTGCCTCTGTGTTGCTGGTCGCTGCCGGGGTTATTTCCTTCTTGGAACATGCCACGGTGGCGATGGAAAGAGCAGCAACTGCAGTTATTAATAATATTTTTCTCATAACTCTCAAATCGCTCCTTTGATATTTGTTTTTGAAAATACAGTTATGTTTAGCTTTATCTCTTAATTAACACATAAAAGAGTCTACTACAAAACTGTGGAAAACACCATAGATTTTCTGTTAATTTTTTGTGGATAAACTCGAATGGCCATTGCTGTGGTGACATATTTTTATTCTGCCCTGCGTGACAATTTATATGTGACCAAAATTTTAAATGGTGTGCGAAACTTTTTCGCAATATAAATTTAATATTTTTTTAACTTCTATGTATTAAAAAACAGATGGATTTATGATATACTAAAAAACAATGGTAATAAGGAGAAGCGGTTATGGCTGATAAAAATAGAAATTATATAGAGATTTTAAACAGGGTAAGGCGAAAGCGGAGCAAGCGTTTCGATAGGAAATATGCAGTTGTGGGCAGTATGGCTGTGGCTGCGGTTATACTTTTGGCTGTGTTGGGAAAGAGCGCCGGCACAGGCGGCCGTCAGGGAGAACCTGCTGCGGTGACAGCCTCGGCAGAACAGCAAAATGAGCCGGAGACATCTCTTTCTGAGGAGGAGCTTGCCCAAAAGCAGGAAGCCGAGGAGCGTCAGGCAGTTGTGGATTCTTATCAAAATCTTGGACTTGTACAGGTATCAGGCTATTTAAATGTGAGGGAGGCTCCTGGTACTGAGGCAAAGACTATCGGAAAGCTTCAGCCCAACAGTGTCTGTGAAATCCTGGAAACCAATGGGGAGTGGTATAAGATTTCCTCCGGCGGTATTGAGGGCTATATCAAAAACCAGTATGTAATAAGCGGCGATGAGGCGCGTCAGAAGGCGTTGGATTATGTGGAGCGGATGGCTGTTGTGAATACGGAAAAGCTGAATATCCGTCAGGAACCTGTTTTGAATCCGGCAAATGTGGTGGGACAGGCTCTGATTAACGAGCGCTATCCTGTACTGGAGGAACTGGACGGATGGGTACGAATTGAGGAAGGATATATATCTGCAGATCATGTAACTCTAAATCTGGCGCTAAACGAGGCCAGAAAGCTGGATTTGAGAGCTATGGTACTGAACTTTTATGAGAACCTGGTAATTTCCAAGGTAGACAATTACTTAAATATACGGAGTGAGCCCAGTACCGGAGACCAGGGGAATATTATAGGTAAACTGCCGGGAAAAGCGGCGGGAGAAATTCTGGAGACCCTGGATGGTTGGTATAAAATTAAATCAGGCTCAATTACCGGCTATATTACTGCCGAGCCACAGTATGTGGCAGTTGGGCAGGAGGCAAGGGATATTGCCCTGGAGGCGGCAAATCTGATGGCCATTGTCACTACGGATATGCTGAATGTTCGTTCGGAGCCAAATACTGACTGTAAAATCTGGACGCAGATTTCCAAGGAGGAGCGGTATCTGGTGCTTTCCCAGCTTGACGGCTGGGTGGAAATCGAGCTGGATTCCGGTGACAGCGGAGGTGAGGAAAATTCCGATAAGGCATATATCGCTACCCGTGATAATAACGTGGAGGTTCGGTATGCTTTGGCTGAGGCGATTAAGTTCTCACCCCTGGAGGAGCAGGCAAACCGTCAAACTTCCCTGAGAAATAAAGTGGTCAACTATGCGCTCCAGTTTGTGGGAGGACGTTATGTATGGGGCGGCACCAATCCCAATACCGGTGCGGATTGCTCTGGTTTTGTGCAGTATGTTTTGAGGAATGCGTCTGGGGTCAGCCTGCCGCGCACTTCCAGAGAGCAGTCGAAGGTTGGAAAATCAATCGATTCCGGCTCCATGCGGCCAGGGGACTTGATTTTTTACACCAACAGCAGCGGAACCGTTAATCATGTTGCCATGTATATCGGTAATGGGCAGGTGGTTCATGCAGCCAGCCGCAAGAGCGGTATCCGCATCTCCACATGGAATTATCGGAAGCCGAAGTATATACGAAATGTACTTGACTGATCCTCCGTGTTATTTTATTATGATAGACAGAAGATAATCGTAGTTATCATGATTGGGGAGGGGTTATGGAGTATATCGCAAATATGTCCGCAATGGAATGGATCATCTTGATCGTGGTGTTTGCCATTATTGGTGCGGCTTACTGGCTGATTGAAGATTCCAGAAAAAGAGGGATGGACGTTGGAGGGAAGGCGTGCGGCGGCTGTCCCCATTATTGCCAGATGAACCGGAATTGTGACGGGAGCCCAAAGGAAACGGTTGAAAAGCTTAATGATTTAAAGGAAGATTAAGTTTGCAAAGACCTTGCACAGGTATAGAAGATGTGATAAAATGGAGACAGAACAAATGTTCTGTCTCCATTTTATTATTGACAGGAACAGGAGGTGGTGCGCTGTGTTGATATTGGAAGAGATGGACATTCAGGAGAAACTTAAGATTCTGTCCGCTGCGGCGAAGTATGATGTGGCTTGTACCAGCAGCGGCGTGTCCCGCTCCGGCGTCAAGGGAGGGTTGGGCAATACCAGAGAGAGTGGAATCTGCCACAGCTTTTCTGCCGATGGACGCTGTGTTTCCCTTCTCAAAATTCTGTTTACCAATCAGTGTATCCACGATTGTAAATATTGTATTAACCGCCGCTCCAATGATGTGCCGCGGACCTCATTTACTCCTGAGGAAGTTTGCACTCTGACGATGGAGTTTTACCGTCGAAACTATATTGAAGGGCTTTTTCTAAGCTCCGGTATACTGAATTCTCCCGATTATACCATGGAGCTGATTTATCAGACGCTGTACCGCCTGCGCCATGAATACCGATTTAATGGTTATATCCATGCAAAGGCAATTCCAGGCGCCCATCCTGCGTTGGTGGAGCGGGTGGGTTTTCTGACAGACCGTATGAGCGTCAATCTGGAGCTGCCCACAGCGGAGGGGTTAAGAACGCTTGCTCCCGGAAAGTCAAGGGAGAAAATTTTAACGCCTATGCGTCAGGTGCAGAGAGAGATTGCAGCGCAGAATCTAAAATGGCTGGAGGATAGAGGCAGAAGCGAAAAACAACTGACAAGTGAAAGCATCAGCCTTCAGGAACCGTCTGGACTGCCTGATAGCCGCGCACCTGAAAACGGCTATTCCGGAATCTGGAAAGCTGGCAGCAATCTGCGAAACCGGAGAATTGCCTGGAAGGAGGAAATCGGAATGGGAAACTCCGTAGCACATCCCGGTCGGAATATCTGGACTCCACAAAGTGGAGGGGAGCGTAATTTCGTGCCTGCCGGTCAGAGCACTCAGATGATTGTGGGAGCTACGCCGGAGAGTGATTACCAGATGATGCGGGTGGCAGAGGCGCTGTATAAAAACTATGATTTAAAGCGTGTATTTTACTCTGCGTTCGTGCGCGTCAATGATGACAGCCTGCTGCCCACACTGTCCGGGGGGCCGCCTCTTTTGCGGGAACACCGCCTGTACCAGGCAGATTGGCTGCTGCGGTTCTATGGATTTCGTGCGGATGAGCTTCTGTCCGAGGAGAAGCCAAATTTTAACGTATTTCTCGACCCTAAGTGCGACTGGGCGCTTCGTCATCTGGAGCAGTTCCCGGTGGAGGTCAATCGGGCAGATTACGCCACGCTTCTCAGAGTGCCGGGGCTGGGAGTAAAGTCTGCCCGAAGAATTATCGCGGCAAGGAGAACTGCCGCCCTGGACTTTTCTGACTTAAAGAAACTGGGGGTGGTATTAAAGCGTGCAGTGTATTTTCTCACCTGCTCCGGCAGAACCATGTATCCGATAAAAATTGATGAGAACTTTATCACCAGCCAGCTTTTGGGTGCAGAAAGGAAGAGGGCATGGGAGATTGAAAATCATGACAGCTATCGCCAGCTAAGCCTGTTTGATGATTATAAAGTGTCTGCGCCTGTTTCCTCCGAGGACAGAATTTCCGTATTAACGGGAACAGTGTGACTGTTGGTGAGCGCTTGGTTAAAAACGGCTGAAAGGAGAGAGCTATGACTGTATTTATTTGTGGTGAGGAACCGGACGATATTTGGTGCGGCGTCTATGATGCCTGGATAAGCCGCCTGGGTCATACAAATGTGCGGCTGGAGCCGGAGGGATGCGATCGGGAGCTGTTTTGCGAATACCAGATGGTGCATCGTGATGCAGTGAAGGCAGAGAAGATGGTGGATGCAATACGCAGAAAGCTGTCTGAGAATCTTTATGAGGAGATTTACAAGGCGGCGCTTTCCAGAGATCCATACCGCGGTGATAAGATTTACCGTTTCCTGATTTATGCGTTTGATGTGGGAACGAAGGTAATGGATATGATTCAGATTCCTGCCGTCTATGAAATTTTTGCAATGAACCGTCACCTGTGGCGTGAAAATGACCATCTGCGGGGATTCATCCGTTTCTCCCAAATGAGAAATGGATTTCTTCTTTCCAAAATAGCTCCTGAAAATGATGTGACTGTGCTGCTGGCTGCCCATTTTGCTGACCGGATGCCCGGCGAAAGCTGGATTATCTATGATTGTGGGCGGAAGAAAGCAGCGGTTCACAAGGCAAATGCAGGCTGGGTGATGGTAAAAGCGGATTCAGAAGAATGGCAGAGAGGTCTCTCAAAGGATACAGATGAGCAGGAATTTGAGAACTTATGGAGAAGCTTTCACCAGTCGGTTGGAGTGAAAGAGAGGAATAACCCGCGCTGCCAGATGAATATGCTGCCTCTGCGATTCAGACCTTATATGACTGAGTTTTCACCGCAAATAACCAAGCAGCCACAGCCATGGATGTGGAACGGAAGCGGGAATAGCAGAATAAGATAGTAAAAATCCTTTTGGATCGATATATGACATCTTCGAGTCTTTTGTCTACGGAAGAGCTCTTGTTACTTGTTAATCTTATGTACCTTTTTGACGAGCCTGGAGGGCTGTGCGTAAGCGTGGAGGATCGGAACAGGCTGCTGGATGCAATACGAAACAATGAGCGGCTGATGGATCTTCGCATTCTGGCCTTGGAAGAGAAATCTCCTCTGGCAGGGAGCGCCGCTGCATTTTTAAATGATAAGACCGGAGAGGCAATTATTGTCTTTCGGGGAACAGGGAAGGGAGAGTGGAGGGATAATTTTCTTGGAGGAGCGGCTACAAATGCCGCAGATGGTGTGTCTACCACACAGCAGCTTGGCGCACTGGCGTGGTATCACAGTCTGGATTTGGCAGACTGGTATGTTACAGTGACAGGACATTCCAAGGGCGGTAATAAGGCAAAATATCTGGCGATTGTTGAGGGCAGTGTAGATCGCTGTGTTTCATTTGACGGTCAGGGGTTTTCAGATGAGTTTGTCAGGCACTATGCAAAGCAGATTGCTGACCGACAGAAAATAGTTGAGAATCACAATCTGGAATATGATTTTGTAAATATTCTTTTAAATGATGTGGGGGAACGATTTTACTATAAACGGCAGATTCCTTTACAGGATGGTTTTCTTGCCAATCACTGCGCCAATGGATTTTTCAAATTTCGGGAGGATGGTTCCTTCTATGTGGAGCGGGCACCGGAGGGACAGGCAAAAGAGATGGATGCACTGGATCGGATGATAAACCGTATTCTTCGCTCCATACCAGAGAAGGATAGGGAGAAAGCTATGGACTTAATTGGTACTCAAGTACAGGCAGCCATGAACGGGGAAGGAACAGAGGAGCGGATCAGGCTGTTTTTGCAAAAGGGATTTCCAGGTCTTCTCCCACGTCTTGTGGGATATGCCGCTTTAGGTGCAATTACGGGGAATGACAGTGGAGAGGATCTGGTGGTAAAATAAGCAATATTTTATCTTGATATTTTTGGAAAAAGCAATTATAGTATACTTATCTTTTCTCTATGTATTCAAAAACGATCATAATGTACATCTCGTACAGGCTTTCCGTGCGGAAAAGATGAAAAAGAAAAAGAACATGTCAGAATCTTGATGATTCGGAGAGGAGGAGTTGTTGTTCAGCAAAGTATATAGTGGCGGACTGCATGGCATCGAAGGGTATGTAGTTCAGGTGGAGGCAGACGTCAGCGGCGGACTGCCCGGTTTTCATATGGTTGGACATCTTGCGTCAGAGGTGCGTGAGGCTGAGGAGCGGGTTCGAACTGCGATTTACAATTCTGGTCTGCGCGTTCCGGCGGCGAAGGTAACTGTGAATCTATCGCCCGCAAATGTAAGGAAAGAGGGAACAAGCTGCGATTTGCCCATAGCAGTGGCAGTTCTTGCAGCCCATGGCATAATTAAATCATCTAACATGGAGGAATATGCGTTTCTCGGAGAGCTGGGACTTGATGGGGTGATTAAGCCTGTGCATGGTGTTCTTCCTATGGTACTGGCTTTATGCCATGGGGGAATCAGGACGTGTTTTCTGGCGGCGGAGAACGTACCAGAGGGGATGGCGGCAGAGAAAATTTCCATTGTGACAGCAACAGACTTAAAAAGTTTGATATTGCTCATAAATAATCCGAAGCTCATAAGAGAGGAGAAAGCTAATAAAACTAAGGGCGCTCAGGATACCATCTATCAGATGGACTATTCAGAGGTAAATGGACAGAAGCTGGTGCGCCGTGCTACCGAGGTTGCCGTAGCAGGAGGTCACAACCTGATTTATATTGGACCACCTGGAAGCGGAAAAAGTATGATGGCCAAGAGGATTCCTACCATCATGCCGGAACTCTCAAGGGAAGAGCAGTTGGAGGTATCAAAAATATACAGTATTTGTGGACTGCTGCCTTCGGGAAAAGCGCTTATGAAAGTACGTCCATACCGTGCTCCTCATCACACCATCACTTCCCAGGCATTGGCAGGCGGGGGAAGGTCGCCAAAGCCTGGTGAAATCTCTCTTGCATCAAGGGGTGTCCTGTTTTTGGACGAGCTCTCTGAATTTCGGAAACAGACACTGGAAATTTTGAGACAACCTTTGGAGGAACATACAATCACAGTTGCCAGAACGTGGGGGAGCTGTCAGTTTCCTGCGAATTTTATGTTGGTAGCGGCAATGAATCCTTGTCCATGCGGATTCTTTCCTGACCGAAACCGTTGTTTTTGCACCGAACAGCAGGTGAGGCGTTATCTGGGACGTATCTCTCGTCCGCTGATTGATCGAATTGATATTTGTGTGGAGGCGCATCCGGTTACATATGAGAATATCAAAGAATGCGGGCAGAACGAAGCCTCCTCTGTAATCCGGGCAAGAATTGAGCGGGCGCGGGAAATTCAGAAGATAAGGTTTAAGAACAGATCCATCCTTTGTAATAGTGAAATGGGAATTGGAGATATTCGAACATATTGCAAATTATCGAAAAGAAACAATGATTTTCTTCAAAAAATATTTGCAGAGCTTAAGCTCAGCGCCAGGGGATGCCACAGAATTCTTAAGGTGGCAAGAACGATAGCTGATTTAGAGGGAGTGGAGGTAATCGGACGAAACCATCTGTGTGAGGCGGCAGGTTACCGTAATTTGGAGGAACGTTATTGGGGAAAGGAGCTTTGACGGTTGGACAAGATGATGGAAAAAGAAAAAAGTTACCTGTATTGGCTGTGCAGGCTTCCGGATCTTGGAGCAGTCTCAATTAAGAAGATGGGTGAGTATTTTGGAAGCTTTGCCTGTGTATATAATATAGAAGAAAGCAAATTAAGGCGTTCTGGAATTCTGACCTCTCAGCAGATTCAGAAACTGTTGAGATGGAAAGGACAGTACTTTAAGTGTGTGGAGGAATTTGAGAATCTAAAAGAGCGTGGTATCCGCTTTTTAACTCCGATGGATGAGGATTACCCGGAAAAACTTTTGCAGATTCCAGACTATCCCATGGGACTTTATGTACGAGGGAAATTACCGGTGCAAAATATGCCGGTGGTGGCAATTGTGGGAGCTCGTGGCTGCTCTGCCTACGGCGCCCAGCTTGCAGAGGAGTTTGCACGGGCGCTGGCAGGAGAGGGGGTGCAGATTGTCAGTGGTTTGGCTCTGGGAATTGACGGCGCAGCTCACAATGGGGCTTTAAGAGCAGAGACATCAGCATCGACGTTCGGTATTTTAGGATGTGGAGTAAATATCTGTTATCCCCCTTCGCATTATAAACTTTATGAAAAAATGATAAAACGAGGCGGCATTCTCTCTGAGTTTGCTCCAGACACAGCTCCACTCAGACAGAATTTTCCCATGCGCAATCGTATTATCAGCGGCTTATCTGATGTTGTTTTGGTGGTGGAGGCGCGGAAAAAGAGCGGCTCTCTGATTACTGCGGAGTTTGGACTAGAACAGGGGAGGGAGATTTTTGCCATTCCAGGACGTATCACAGATTACCTGAGCGGAGGCTGCAACAGATTGATTCAGCAGGGCGCGAACATGGCAATGTCTCCAAATGATATATTGGAATATCTTGATGTGAGGTGTAAAAAAGAATTAATAATTCATGAAAATAACGTAAATGGGCTTGCAAAGAAAGAAAAAATGGTGTATAGTTGCTTGGATTTCAAACCAAAACATCTGGAGACAATCCTATCTGAAACAGGGTTTCCCTTAAGCGAGTGTATGAGTATTTTGATAGAACTTGAGCTTCAGGGATTCGTGTTCCGGTCTGGAAATCACTATGCCAGGCAATTCAAACAATAAGGCGAAAATCAATAATATGGAGGAGTGGCTATGGCAAACAGTTTAGTTATCGTAGAGTCCCCTGCAAAAGTGAAAACAATCCGAAAATTTTTAGGCTCTGCTTATTCGGTAGACGCCTCCAACGGTCATGTCCGTGACCTTCCAAAAAGTAGTCTTGGAATTGATGTGGAGCACGGATATGAACCCAAATATATTACGATTCGCGGTAAAGGAGATGTTCTTGCAAAGCTGAGGAAGGAAGTTAAGAAGGCAGATAAAATCTATCTGGCAACGGACCCTGACCGGGAAGGGGAGGCAATATCATGGCATCTTGTGAAAGCGCTGAAGCTGGATGAGGTAAAAGATAAAAAAATATACCGGGTCAGCTTCAATGAGATTACGAAAAATGCAGTGAAAGCCTCGTTAAAAAATCCCCGGGTTATTGATATGAATCTGGTTGACGCCCAGCAGGCGCGAAGAATTCTGGATCGTATGGTGGGATATACCATCAGTCCGCTTTTATGGGCAAAAGTAAAGCGTGGACTGTCGGCAGGACGTGTTCAGTCAGTGGCCCTGCGTATGATTTGTGACAGGGAAGAGGAGATCAGCGCATTTATTCCTGATGAATACTGGAATTTGGAAGCGGATCTGCTTCAAAAGGGAAGCAAGAAACGATTAACTGCTAAATTTTATGGAAGCAAAAAGGAAAAGCTTGCAATACACAGCAAAAAGGAGCTGGATCAGATTTTCAGCAAAATTGATGGTGAGACCTTTATCGTAGATGAGGTAAAGAATGGGGAACGCACCAAGAAGCCGCCGATTCCCTTTACTACCAGTACTTTGCAGCAGGAAGCCTCCAAGGTTCTGAATTTTTCTACTCAGAAGACCATGCGCATCGCACAGCAGCTCTATGAGGGTGTGGATGTGAAGGGAAAAGGAACCATCGGCCTGATTACTTATCTTCGTACAGACTCTACCCGTATCGCTGAGGAGGCAGATATGGCGGCACGGGACTATATTGCAAAAAATTATGGTGAAAATTATGTGCTGAAATCGGAACAAACAAAGAAAACGGGAGCAAAGATTCAGGATGCCCACGAGGCAATCCGCCCAACGGATATAGGGCTGACACCAGCGCAGGTGAAGGATTCTCTGCAGCGTGACCAATTCCGCCTGTATCAGCTTATTTGGAAGCGCTTTACGGCAAGCCGTATGCAGCCGGCAATTTATAAGACGGTTTCCGTCAGAGTCAACGCCGGGGATTATGTGTTTACGTTGTCCGCCTCCAAGTTGGCATTTGACGGATTTATGTCTGTATATGTACAGGAGGATGAGAAGGAAGAGACGAACGCACTGTTTGGAACAATGGAGAAAGGTGATATTTTGAGCATTGCAGAGTTGAAACCCAGCCAGCATTTTACCCAGCCGCCGGCACATTATACGGAGGCATCTCTGGTAAAATCCCTGGAGGAGCAGGGAATCGGCCGTCCAAGTACTTATGCGCCCACCATCACCACAATTCTTGCCAGACGTTATGTGACAAAAGAAAATAAAAACTTGTATGTGACAGAACTTGGAGAGGCAGTTAATTCAATTATGAAGCAGTGCTTTTCCAGCATTGTGGATTTAAGTTTCACTGCCAATATGGAATTGCTGCTGGATAAGGTAGCCGATGGAAGCGTTCGTTGGAAAACAATTGTGGAGAATTTTTATCCTGATCTGGACGAGGCAGTAAAGACAGCTGAAAAAACGCTGGAATCTGTGAAAATTGCTGACGAGGTTTCGGATGTGATTTGTGATGTCTGTGGCCGTAACATGGTAATCAAATATGGACCACATGGAAAATTTCTTGCATGTCCCGGCTTTCCGGAGTGTAAAAATACGAAGCCATATCTGGAGAAAATTGGGGTTGCATGCCCCAAGTGCGGCAGGGATCTGGTGATTAAAAAGACTAAGAAAGGAAGACGTTATTACGGATGTGAGAATAATCCTGAATGCGATTTTATGTCCTGGCAAAAACCTTCAGAAAAACCGTGTCCAAAATGCGGGAGTTATATGATAGAGAAAGGGAAGCATCTGCTGTGTTCTGATGAGCAGTGTGGATACCGAACGGATTTATCTTAAAATAATAGAATATTTTAAAAATTTATAATATTTCAAAAAACTATTGTTATTATTTGGCGATTGTGCTAAAATTTAGAAAGTATAAAAGATTTTATGGTATATTACCAAATAATTGAGGAGGTTTTTTGGAATGAGTGTGCAGCTTCTTGATAAAACAAGAAAAATCAACAAATTATTGCATAATAATAATTCTCATAAGGTTGTCTTTAATGATATCTGTAAGGTCCTGAGTAGCATTCTCCTTTCCAATATCCTTGTCATTAGCAGGAAGGGAAAAGTTCTTGGAGTTGGTTTATGTCCTGGGGTAGATGAGATTGAGGAGCTGATTGAGGAACAAGTGGGAGGGTTCGTGGACAGTATGCTGAACGAGCGCCTGCTTAGTATTCTTTCCACAAAAGAAAATGTGAATCTGGCGACGCTGGGGTTTGATGAAGAGAATACAAAAAAATATCAGGCAATTATTACCCCGATTGACATTGCCGGAGAACGGCTTGGAACTTTGTTCATCTATAAATGTGATGAACAGTACGACATTGATGATATTATCTTGAGTGAATATGGCACTACGGTAGTAGGTCTGGAAATGATGCGCTCCGTCAATGAGGAGAATGCAGAGGAGATGAGAAAGATTCAGATTGTCAAGTCTGCGATTGGCACCTTGTCTTTCTCTGAACTTGAGGCAATTACTCATATTTTTGAGGAACTTGACGGGAATGAGGGAATTCTTGTGGCCAGCAAAATTGCGGATCGGGTTGGAATCACCCGCTCTGTAATTGTGAATGCGCTAAGAAAGTTTGAGAGCGCCGGTGTCATTGAGTCCCGCTCATCAGGAATGAAGGGAACTTACATTAAGGTCTTAAACGATGTGGTGTTCAATGAACTTAAGAATATTAAGGAGATGAAATAGACTTCTCTTAAAAAAGTCTTGTCAAACCATGAAACTTATGGTAATATCAAAAGGCTGATAAAAAACACGTCTGCTGATTCTGACGGCGGTGCCTTTTGTAAAAGGTTCCTGAGGAAATATGAGAGGCAGGCGGAAGTAAAACCAAATGGAGGAAAGAAATATGAGCGTTATTTCTATGAAGCAGCTTTTGGAAGCAGGTGTACATTTTGGTCACCAGACAAGAAGATGGAATCCTAAAATGGCTCCGTATATTTACACTGAGCGCAACGGCATCTATATCATTGATCTGCAGAAGTCTGTGGGCAAGGTGGATGAGGCGTACAATGCAGTATCTGATATTGCTGCAAATGGCGGTACGATTCTGTTCGTTGGCACAAAGAAGCAGGCTCAGGATGCGATTAAGACTGAGGCAGAGCGTTGCAGCATGTTCTATGTAAATGAGAGATGGCTGGGTGGTATGCTGACCAACTTTAAGACAATTCAGAGCCGTGTTGCCAGACTGAAAGCAATCGAGACGATGTCTGAGGACGGAACCTTTGACGTACTGCCGAAGAAGGAAGTGATTGCGTTAAAGAAAGAGTGGGAGAAGCTGGAGAAGAATCTGGGCGGTATTAAGGAGATGAAGAGACTTCCTGATGCAATCTTCATTGTAGATCCGAAGAAGGAGAGAATCTGTGTGCAGGAGGCTCATACTCTGGGTATTCCTCTGATTGGAATTGCAGATACTAACTGCGATCCGGAGGAGCTTGATTATGTGATTCCTGGCAATGACGATGCAATCAGAGCTGTAAAGCTGATTGTGGCTAAGATGGCAGACGCAGTAATCGAGGCAAACCAGGGTGAGGCACAGGCAGACTTCACTGAGGCTTTTGAGGCTGTAGAGGAGGCCGAAGAGGCTTAATCAGAACAACGGGTGCTTCGACCTGCCGAATTTGCAGGTTGAAGCATTTTTGCGTATACAATCATAATTAATGGAGGGAAATACAATGGCAGTAACTGCAGCAATGGTAAAAGATTTAAGAGAGATGACCGGAGCGGGTATGATGGATTGCAAGAAAGCTCTTGCGGCTACCGACGGTGATATGGATAAGGCGGTGGAGTTTTTAAGAGAGAAGGGTCTTGCAGGCGCTGCAAAGAAAGCTGGTCGTATTGCGGCTGAGGGTATCGTTGATACTGCTATAACTGATGACGGTAAGAAGGCAGTTGTGGTTGAGGTAAATGCAGAAACTGATTTTGTTGCAAAGAATGCGAAATTCCAGGCTTATGTCGCAGATGTGGCGTCACAGGCTCTGACCACTACCGCAGCAGATATGGACGCGTTTATGGCTGAGAAATGGGCGAAGGACTCCTCTATGACGGTGAAGGATGCCCTTGCTTCTCAAATTTCCATTATTGGTGAGAATATGAATATCCGCCGTTTTGAGCAGGTTGAGGAGCAGAATGGCTTTGTTGCTTCCTATATTCACGCCGGCGGAAAGATTGGTGTTTTGATTGATGTGGAGACTGATGTGGTAAACGACGCTATCAAAGAGATGGCAAAGAATGTGGCAATGCAGGCTGCCGCTTTAAAGCCGATGTATACCAGCCGTAACGAAATCAGTGATGATTTTATTGAGCATGAAAAGGCAATTCTGAAGGCTCAGATTCAGAATGATCCGAAAGAAGCCTCCAAGCCGGAGAAGGTTATCGAGGGAATGATTCAGGGTCGTATCAATAAGGAGTTGAAGGAAATTTGCCTTTTGGATCAAGTGTATGTGAAAGCTGAGGATGGCAAGCAGTCTGTATCTCAGTATGTGGGTGAGGTGGCGAAAGCAAATGGAGCCAAGATCACCATCAAGAAGTTTGTGCGGTTTGAGACTGGTGAGGGTCTGGAAAAGAAGAATGAGGATTTTGCAGCTGAGGTTGCAAAGCAGATGGCTGGAAACTAGGTGAGTCAAGACCATAAGGTCGCAGATGAACCGTATGTTGGAAGCTATGCAGCGTTGCTTAGCGAACCGAGCTCATAGAGCGAAGGTGAGGTTAGCAACAGTCGCATGGGAATATAAGACTATCCATTTGATAGTTTCATAACGATGATTTGAAGAGCTTCGGAGAAATCCGGGGTTCTTTTTTGAATTTCTTGGTTAAAGTAATTGCGATACCTAAAAGTGCAGGGAGTTTAACCGCATGATACAGAACTGTGCGGTAGCAGGATTCAAATAATCATCACGAAAATCAATAGCTGATTTGTCAGAAATACGTTGGAAGGCTTAAAATATACCCAAAATTTGAAGGATAATAACATTCACATTTTTTAAGAACATATACTTTGCGATACAGAAAATAGCGATTTTCTGTCACTTTCGGTCATTTTAGAGAAATTTTGGTGTTTGGTTGGTGTTTAAATTTGAGTGACAAAACTGTATGCTAAAGGGAAATGAAATATTTATATCTTTCTGATAGAGAAAACAGTTCATGTATGATAAAATATTTACAAGTGTTGAGACATCTGGAATAACTAGTGACTATAAAGAGGCATTATGCGAGTATATTTGGCATGGACTAGAAGCGCATGCCACGGAAATTAATGTTAATTTTTGTCGAAATTCTGCGTTTGGAATTGGTGAATTATCAATTAATGATAACGGAGATGGTATTAATTATGAAGAATTGAGTGATACTTTTGGTGCTTTTTTAGCATCCAATAAGAACCTTATGTCATTAAAAATGAAGTCTAAATCTAACAAAGGGAAAGGAAGATTTTCTTTTACAGCTTTTGCGTGTAGTGCAAAGTGGACTACTATATATAAAAGTGGTACAGAAATGAAAAGATATGAGATAGTATTGAAAAATGACAAAAAGGAAGTTGTTGATTGTACAGAACCAGTAATAACGAAAGAAAATAAAACCGGTACTAAGGTAGAATTTTATGATATACATACACTTACAGTAGAAAATATGAGTTATGAGATACTAGAACCTACACTACTAAAAGAGTTTGCTTGGTTTCTATATTTGTTTAAAAATCGTAATATAAAGATTTTTGTGAACGGATCACCTATTGATTATAGTAAATATATCAATACAAAATTAAGTGAAAAAGTTATAAAAACGATAAATGGTAATACATTCGAGATAAATTTAATTGTATGGCAAGAATCGATAAAGGAAAAATTTTGTTGCTATTATTTCGATAGTAAGGATGTTGTAAAAAGTAAAGAGACCACAACTTTTAACAGAAATACAATCTCCTTTAACCATAGTGTGTTTATTAAATCCATGTTTTTTGATGATAAAAATGATTTAGAATCACAGTTGGAAAGTATACAAATCAGTTTGTTTAATTCAGAAGACGATAAGAAAATTTTTAAAACATTAAAAAAATTCATTTCCTTATTTATAGAAAAGAAAATGGAGACATATATGTCACAGCGGGCGGAAGATGCAGTTAAAGAAATGATAGAAGAAAGAAAAACTTTTCCGTCTTTTCCTGACGATGCATACGGCAGAATGAGAAAACGCGATTTGGAAAAAATCACTAGAGAGATGTATAAAATTGAACCGAAAATATTTTATAAACTTAAGCCTATACAAGAAAAATCTTTGCTTGGTTTTTTGAATTTACTTTTAAATTCTGAAGAAAGGGAGAACGTTTTATCTATTGTAGAACAAATTGTTGAGTTATCCCCGAAACAAAGAAAAGATTTTTCTGATATGCTGAAAAAAACTAAACTAGAAAATATCATTGATTCTATCAAATTTATAGAGGACAGATATAAAGTTATAGAATTATTAAAAACTATTGTGTATGATTTGACTCAGTTTGCCAATGAGAGAAATCATATACAAAAGATAATAGAACAACATTTTTGGCTTTTTGGAGAGCAGTATAATTTGGCAAGTGCTGATCAAAGAATGCAAAAGGCATTAGAAAATTATACTAATATTCTCTATGGAGAAAGTGATCTTAATGCTGTATTAAAAGCTGATGTTGAACAGGAACGGAGGATGGATATATTTATGTGTAATTCTCGTGAAGTAGAAACAGCTTTTGAGACTTCACTGGAAGAAAATATTATCGTTGAATTGAAAGCACCCAAAATTCCCTTATCAAAAAAGGTTTTGAGACAGATTGAAGACTATATGGATTTTGTAAGAAAACAGCCTGATTTTAATAGTGAATTTCGTAAATGGAAATTTATCGCAGTATGCAAGGAAGTTGATGAAGACGTGAAGAGCCGTTATGGGGCTTTTAAGGACAAAGGTAAAATTGGCTTAGTGGTACAAGTCGATAATTATGAAGTATATGCATATACATGGGATGATGTATTTAAACGTTTTGAGTTGCGGCATGGATCATTATTAAAGCGTTTAAAGTATGATAGAGATCAGTTAGCCAAGCAACTTTTAGAAGAAGTGTCTGAAGGTGAAGGGCGTGCGAAAGTTGATGCATTGGCGGAGATAGCCATGACAGCGGTAGGAAATATAAGTTGAACAAGGTTTTTAAACATATTGTATTTTGTGCTTTTTTGAGAAACATTAGATACAAGCGTAACTTTAACGAAGATTTCAAAGGAATACTTGAAATCTAATGAATTTATGGTAAGGAGGAGAAGTTGATGAAAAATAAAAAAGGCAACGCCCCAATTATAGTAAATTCGCATGACGTGTATTTGGATTCCGACTATATACAATGGATTCACGATATTAAGGAACGATTCCGAAACACACAGATAAAGGCTGCTATAAAAGTAAATTCTGAACTGCTCCTGTTTAATTGGCAGTTGGGACGAGATCTTGTCATGCGTAAAGTAGAAGAGAAATGGGGAAGTGGTATTGTTGAGCAGTTGAGTCTTGATTTAAAAAATGAATTTCCTGATATAAAAGGCTTCAGTACTACTAATCTTTGGTATATGAAAAAGTGGTATACATTTTATGCAGGTGGTGATGCAGAAAAACTCCAACGCCTTGTTGGAGAAATCGAAGCACAGATCTCAATAATTCAGCCGAGAATGGAGCAGATTGGAAAAAATATAAGTGAAGAAAAACTCCAACAAGTTATTGGAGAATTGCCATTTCCTGATTTTTTTGCATATGTTCCATGGGGGCATCACATTGACATTATTACAAAATGTAATTCTATAGAAGAAGCTTTGTTTTATATATACCGAACGATAGAAGAAGGTTGGAGTAGAAGTACACTTCAGGATTATATTAAGTCAGGATTATATGGACGAACCGGGACTGCTATCACAAATTTTAGTGAAAGATTACCTGCTATTCAAGGAAGACTGGCACAGGAAATTACGAAAGATACTTATGATTTAGGCTTTATAACTTTGCCCCCGGACTATGATGAGACAGCATTGGAAGCAGCGTTGGAACAGAATATTACCAGATTTTTGCTTGAACTTGGAACTGGTTTCGCATTTATCGCAAGACAAAAGGAAATAGTAGTTTCAGGAAAGACCCGAAAGATCGATATGCTGTTCTATCATATTCGCCTTAAATGTTATGTAGTAGTTGAACTGAAGGCTGTTTCCTTTGAACCGGAATTTGCCGGAAAACTGAATTTTTATGTAAATGCAGTGAATGACCTTATTCGAACTCCAGACGAAAATCCTACAATTGGGTTGCTGATCTGCAAAGATAAGGATCAAACGGAAGTACAGTGGGCATTTCAGGGAATCCAAACGCCGCTGGGGGTTGCTTCTTACAACAATATCAAATTAGAAGAGATTAAGAAGCAATTGCCTACGGAGAAAGAAATCCAGCAGCGTATTGAATTAGCTGAAGAAGAATTTAATTTGAGCAGGAAGAAACAGGGGGAATGAATTAGATGGTGCTGGGGAATGTAGGAAGTGAAATATAAAAAGGCTTTCCGGCACGCTGTTATGCCTCAGCACTTGGACAGTCACACGTCGTTGCCTGTCTGACACCGTTATTATATGCAAGACACAGAAGTATGCCAAGAGAAATAAAAATTTCAAGTCGATTACAAATCTACAAAAAGATATTTTAGGAGAAATATTATGAGACAGTTAATCATAGCAAGAAAGGATTTGCAGATGTCCGTTGGTAAACTGGCCGCCCAATGCTGTCACGCATCTATGGCGTTTTTAACCAGTCATTTGCGAGATAAAGAAAAGGTAATACCAGTTATGGATGAAGCAGGTCAGGATATTGCTGGATACAAGACAGAATATATTTTTGAAAAAGCAACCTATGAGGAGTGGATTTGTGGGATTTTTACAAAGACAATTTGTGAGGCGAAGAATCGAAATCAGCTTATGAAGGCAAAGACGATAGCTGAAGAATTGGGACTTGTAGAAGGAAAAGATTTTTTCTTGATAAAGGATAGATGCCTGACAGAGCTGGAACCGGAAGAAGTCGATGGAAATGGAGTTGGCTGGACGTTGACCTGTATTGGATTCGGACCGTTGGAGGATGAGGTGGTACATCAAATTAGTAGGAAATATCAATTATTCAAATGAAAATTCCAAAGCGCCAAAATGCCATTGGCAGTGATATTTTGGCGGCGTTATGGCGTTTAGGATTGTGTAAATAGGATTTTTTGTGGAGGTAACTTACTATGAATATATTATTAGGAAAAAGAAAAAACTTCGCTTGCTTCTTCTTATAATAGTAGAAATAGCAGTTTTACCAATTCCCCAAATTGCTTTATCAACTGAAAGTCTCGTAAACGAAAAAGCGAACAAGATCCAAGTCAGCATAAAATCAGTCTTTTTGTCAAAAGTTAGTAAAGCGCATGGGAATGTAATCCCCCAAACCTAAAATTTTAATATGATATGGAAAATGCCCCTAAAAGCCTTGTAAATCCTCGATTTGGAGGAAGACACAAGATATTTTGGGGGATTGTCCAGAAAGTAAAAGAGACCAGTTAGATCTTACTTGCTTGATAAGTTTACGGATTGGATATAGGCACTGAGCAACTGTTCTACATGAGGAATGTACTCAGGTTTCAGACCGGAGAGCATGGAATTGATGGTTGATAAATCTCCCTGTTCGTCAGTACCAAACAGGATATAGTCGGCACTTCGGGAAGAATACCCACATGATACGATTCTTCCTTATAATGTTAGAGAAGGGATGCTGCTCCATCAACTATTCTGATGATTTTGCAACATCCCCTTATTGTATTACAGCAAAACAATATCTTTACCGCGTCACAGTCAGATGATTTCCGGCTTATAGGTTCTCATCCAGAAATCAATCTGAATTACATAGGCCATCATTTGTGGTGCGGCCATCAGCTGCCCATACCATGGTTTTCCATAATCGGATGGGCTTGACAGGAACCGTTCTGTTTTTTTTCTGTCTAAAAACTTTAGAATCGGTGAAGAGGAATCATTTAATATTTCCCGAACCATCCCGGCAAGAAGCGCCTCATATCCCTTGTCATAGGTCTTGGGGTAGGGAGACTTTCGGCGGAATAAAATTTCTTCCGGGAGCTTTCCAACTCCTGCCTGCCGCAGAAGATTTTTTACGACCCCATCCTTTGCTTTCATTTCCCATGGAACATTCCAGAGATATTCGATGATTCTGTGGTCTGCAAAGGGAACCCTGGCCTCCAGACTGCTGTACATACTGGTTCGATCCATACGGTTTAAGAGAGTCTGCATAAACCATCTGAGATTTAAATAAGAAATCTCCCGGCGTCTTGCCTCCTCCAAAGGTTCACCTGGAAGCGTTGGAACCTGAGTCAATGAAGCCTCATAGGTCTCCCGAACATAGTCCTCCATGCCAAGCTCCGCTAAAAAAGCATCAGATAATAGAACCTGACGGGCTTTTAAGTCCATAGTCCAGGGAAACGTGTGGGCGCGGAAGCAATCTTCTCTGTGGAACCATGGATACCCTCCAAAAATTTCATCGGCACATTCTCCTGTTAAAGTCACCTTGCAAAAGGGGCTTACACGGGAGCAGAAGTAAAGCATTGACGAGTCCACATCGGCCATGGCCGGCAGGTCATGGGCCAGAACCGAATCCTTTAAAAACTCTGCCTGGGTTTCGGTGGAACATTCCAGAAAATGGTGGTCCGAATCCAGATACTTTACCATTTGCTCCACAAAGGGACGATCTTGCGAAGGCTGGAAGGAGCTGGCGTGAAAATTCTCTTT
The DNA here is from genome assembly GCA_947575275.1 of uncultured Clostridium sp. Classification (GTDB taxonomy): domain Bacteria; phylum Bacillota; class Clostridia; order Lachnospirales; family Lachnospiraceae; genus Brotaphodocola. Next base: position 25,785 of record CANPMS010000002.1, read on the forward strand.
GTTTCCCACAAAATCAAAGGAAAAGGTCATAAGCCTCTTATTTTTCTTTTTCAGCTCTCGGGCGCACACGGAGGATACCAGGCTGGAGTCCAATCCGCCAGAAAGGAAGGTGCAGATTGGCACATCAGATACCATCTGCCGTCGGATGGAGTCCTCCACCAGAAAGGCAGTTTTTTCCACCGTCTCCTCATAGCTGTCCTCATGGGGATGGCTTTCCAGTTTCCAATAGCTTTCCTGCCGGATTTCTGTGTCTGAGCAGAGAATGTAATGACCAGGAAGCACCTCGTACACATCTTTAAAGACTCCATGCCCGCTGGTTCTAGCGGGACCGATGCTGAAAATCTCGTTTAAGCCCTTCTTATCCAGCACGGGTTTGACATCTGGAAAATAGAATAATCCTTTTATTTCTGACGAAAAAATCACATGGTTGTCAGAAAATGTGTAAAACAGCGGTTTGACCCCGGCGCGATCCCGGCAGAGCATCAGGCGTTTTTTTATAGGATCCATGATGGCAAAGGCAAAGATACCGTTTAAGAGCCGGACAAAATCGGGACCGTATTCCATATAGGCGGTGAGAATAACCTCTGTATCACTGGTGGTATCAAAATGGTATCCCTTAAGGCTCAGCTCATCTCGGAGTTCTTTGGTATTGTACAATTCCCCATTATATACAATACCCCAGGTATGGCCGTCTCTGGTTTTTAACATAGGCTGTCTTCCCGTAATCAGATCAACGATGGACAGGCGTACATGGGCAAGACCAAAGTGATTGGAGAGAAAAATGCCCTGGTCGTCTGGACCGCGCCGCTTCTGTACCCGGTTCATGGAATTTAAAATATGCTCAAAAAAGGACATTTCTTTTGTAAAATCACGCCTGGGGTGAAAAAAGCCAGATATTCCACACATATAGGGGGCCTCCTTTCAGATAGAAGAACAGGTCGATCAATAACCTGAAAATAAACACTTAATTTTATGATATGAAGAAGGGAGTAAGGTTGATACATAGTTATTGAATAACAATAAATTCACCAGATTGACATGTGCATGTCTTTTTACTATAATAATAGAAATCTTTGCTATTGGAGGAGTTATGGAAAAAAAGAGGGATTTGTTTGGCTCGCGGTGGGGGTTTATTTTGTCCTGTATCGGATCAGCAGTAGGGATGGGCAATATCTGGATGTTTCCCACGCGTGTATCCAAATTCGGAGGCGGCTCTTTTTTAATTTGGTATGTCTTGTTTATTGTACTGGTGAGCGCCACAGGAGTGATTGGGGAGATGAGTTTTGGTCGCGGCACCCGGTCTGGTCCGGTAGATGCGTTTGGAGCAGCATGTGAAAAACGAGGGATACGAAAGTTCGGTGAAACGATCGGTTTGATTCCGATGCTGGGTTCTATGGCGATGGCCATTGGATACACGGTTGTAATGGGGTGGATATTCCGGTATACAGCCGGAACGTTTACCGGGCTGACGCTGGCACCGGAATCCGTAGAGGAGTTTGCCGGCGTGTTTGGCACGGTGGCCGCCCCTTTTGGAAATAACCTATGGCAGATGATTGCAGTTACGTCGGCTTTTGCAATTTTAATTTTTGGAGTGGGAGGGGGAATTGAGCGGGCAAATAAGGTGCTGATGCCTGTATTCTTTTTCCTGTTTTTGGGGCTTGGAATTTATATTGCTGCACAGCCGGGAGCGATTCAGGGCTATCGGTATATTTTTCGTATTGACCGTGATTTGCTTTTTGATCCCCAGGTGATTATGTATGCCATGGGGCAGGCGTTTTTCTCATTGTCTGTGGCCGGAAACGGAACATTGATTTACGGTTCTTATCTTGGGGAAAATGAGGATATTCCGGCATCCGCCCGCAATGTGGCGTTTTTTGATACCCTGGCAGCAATGCTGGCCGCCCTTGTTATTATTCCGGCTATGGCCACCGTAGGCGCTCAGCTTGATCAGGGCGGACCGGGTCTGATGTTTATTTTCCTGCCCAATTTGTTTAAGGGGATGCTCGGCGGACGCATCATTGCGATTATATTTTTTGTGGCAGTTTCCTTTGCGGGAATCACCTCGTTAATCAATCTCTATGAAGCTCCGATCGCCACTGTCCAGGAGAAATTCGGATTATCCAGAAAAATGGCGTGCGTAGCTGTTGGAATAATTGGGGCAGTAGTATCTGTGGTAATTCAGGGAATTGTGTCCGGCTGGATGGATGTGCTGTCCATTTATATCTGCCCGCTGGGGGCCGGTATCGCCAGCGTGATGTTTTTCTGGCTGTTTGGCAAACGTTATGTAGAAAGCCAGGTGAACCGGGGTCGCAAAAAACCACTGGGAACGTGGTTTTATCCTCTTGGGAAATATGTTTTTACCGGACTTTGTTTTCTGGTGCTGGTGGTGGGAGCGGCCGTTGGCGGCATTGGATGACGTAGAGGTGGCTGGGGATATGGAAACAAGGATTTATATGCTGGATATGACGCTTCCGGAAGAAAAAATTTCGGATGGATTATTTAAAGAAGCCCAGTGCCTTTCTCAGCAACGTCAAAAAAAAATTAGGGCGCTCCGCTTCGGGAAGGACAGGCTGCTATCACTGGGAGCGGGAATTCTTTTGAAGATTGGGCTGGAGCGGTACGGAATTTCAGAGCGGGAAGCGGTAATCTGCCTTGGAGAGCATGGGAAACCATATCTGCGGGATTATCCGAACCTTCATTTTAATCTTTCCCACTCAGAATCTATGGTGATGGCGGCATTTTCAGATGTTCCGGTAGGCTGTGACGTGGAAAAAATCGGGGAAGCAAGATTACCGGTTGCGCACCGCTTTTTTGCACCGGAAGAGCTGAAAAGATTAGAGCAGGCGCCGCCGGGAGAAGAGAGGAACCGCCTCTTTTTTCGTTTCTGGACACTGAAGGAAAGTGTTTTGAAGGCAACGGGAAATGGTATGACGCTGCCAATGGATAGTTTTACAATTATCCCCGGGGAGCCGGTTTCTATATGCGGCGGCACTTATGATTTTTGCGAATATAACCTTCCTGAATATCAGGCGGCGCTATGCAGAAAGACAGATGTCCAGGGGGCTGGAGACATTTTTTTCTCTTTTCAAAAAATGCAAGATGTGATATGATGGTTAAAAAGCAAGGAGCCATATTTACAAATTGCTGACAGAAGGAGAAATAAATCCCAATGGAGATAAGACGCGTATTTTTAAAATTGAGCGGAGAGGCACTTGTGGGGGCGAAAAAGTCTGGATTTGATGAGGCGACCGTAAAGGGGGTTGCAGCACAGGTAAAGCGTTCTATGGATACGGGTGTGGAAATTGGTATCGTGATCGGCGGAGGAAATTTCTGGCGCGGGCGTACCAGTGAATCAATCGACAGAACAAAGGCAGACCAGATCGGCATGCTGGCGACTGTGATGAATTGTATTTATGTGTCTGAGATTTTTCGAAGCGCAGGAATGGAGACGGAGATTCTGACTCCGTTTGCCTGTGGGTCTATGACAAAGCTGTTTTCCAAGGACAGGGCAAATAAATATTTTCGACAGGGCAAAGTAGTATTTTTTGCAGGCGGAACAGGGCATCCCTATTTCTCTACGGATACCGGAGTTACTTTGCGTGCAGTGGAGATGGATGCAGACTGTATTCTGCTGGCCAAGTCCATCGACGGAATATACGACAGTGATCCGGCTAAGAATCCCAATGCGAAACGCTATGACTCCATCAGCATTCAGGAAGTAATTGATAAAAAGCTGGAGGTTATGGATTTAACAGCATCGATTATGTGTATGGAACATAAAATTCCTATGGCAGTATTTGACTTGAATGAAAAAGACAGCATTTCCAATGCAATGCAGGGAAAAATAAACGGTACAATCGTAACCGTGGAATAACAGGAGGATATTATGCAGGAACAGTTAAAGATATATGAGGAGAAAATGGAGAAGTCCCTGGAGGTTCTGCTGGATGAGTATGCCTCGATTCGTGCAGGCCGTGCCAACCCCCATGTGCTGGACAAGCTGAGAGTGGATTATTATGGGACACCAACCCCGATTCAGCAGATTGGTAACGTAAGCGTCCCAGAGGCTCGTATGATTGTAATTCAGCCCTGGGAGAAATCTCTTCTGAAAGCGATTGAGAAAGCAATTCTCACTTCCGATTTAGGAATCAACCCCACCAATGACGGTAATGTGGTTCGTCTTGTGTTCCCGGAACTGACTGAAGAGCGAAGAAAAGATCTGGCCAAGGATGTGAAAAAGAAGGGAGAGGCGGCAAAGATTGCTGTTCGCAATATCCGCCGTGATGCCAACGATAACTTTAAAAAGATGGAGAAAGCCGGAGATTTATCTGAAGATGATTTAAAACTGGGTGAGGAGAAAATCCAGAAGCTTACCGATAAAATGATCGAGAAGATTGATAAGGCAATCGATACAAAAACCAAAGAAATTATGACTGTATAATTGATTCAAAACAGCCGGAAACAAAAGTTTAAAAAGGGGGCAGGGGGAATCCCTGTCCTTCTGTTGTATAGGAGGATAACAATGACAGATAGCCTGCAGAATATGTCGATACCAGAGCATATTGCACTGATTCTGGATGGAAATGGACGCTGGGCAAAAAAGCGCGGTCTTCCCCGATCCATAGGGCACAAAGAAGGCTGTGTGACGGTGGAGAAAACCGTGGAGCTGGCAGCACGGATGGGGATAAAATATCTGACCGTTTACGGTTTTTCCACAGAGAACTGGAAGCGCTCTGCTGATGAGGTGGGGGCTTTGATGAAGCTTTTCCGCTATTATATGGTACGGCTTTTAAAAATTGCCTCTGCAAATAATGTGCGGGTTCGCATGATTGGAGAGCGCAACAGATTTGACCAGGATATTATTGATGGTATTAACCGCCTGGAAGAGGAGACCAAAGGCAACACGGGTCTCACCTTTGTGATTGCGGTTAACTATGGGGGGCGCGACGAGATTACACGAGCCGTAAAGCGGCTTGCCGGGGACTGCGCCGTGGGAAATCAGCGTGCGGATCTGATCACAGAGCAGCTATTGGAATCGTATCTGGACACGGCAGGGATGCCGGATCCGGATCTGTTGATTCGGACCAGTGGAGAGCTGAGGCTGTCCAATTATCTTTTGTGGCAGCTTGCCTATACAGAGATTTATGTGACAGATTGCCTGTGGCCGGATTTTAACCGGCAGGAGCTGGAGAAGGCAATTATTGCATACAACAAACGTGACCGGAGATACGGAAGCGTCAAGTAGGGCAGAGGAGGGCCAGATGTTTACGAAACGGTTGATTAGTGGTATTATTCTGGTGATTCTTGCTATCATAATAGTGGGGCGCGGAGGAATGCTGCTCTATGTGGCGACAGCATCCATCTCCATCATTGGCTTGTTTGAATTGTATCGTGTTCTTAAAATCGAGAAAAATGCTCTGGGCATAGTGGGCTATCTGACTGCTGCTGCTTACTATGGGCTGGTGTGGCACGATGGACATCAATATGTGACCCTGATGGCGATTGCAGCGCTTATGGTGCTGATGAGCCTTTATGTATTCACGTTTCCCAAGTATAGGACGGAGGAAGTGGCGGCGGCGTTTTTTGGTATATTTTATGCCGCAGTCATGCTATCTTATCTCTATCAGGTGCGTGCCATGACGGATGGAAGGTATCTGGTGTGGTTGATTTTTATCAGTTCCTGGGGGTGTGATACCAGTGCTTACTGTGTGGGAATGCTGTTGGGAAAACATAAGCTTGCACCGATCTTAAGCCCAAAGAAATCTATTGAGGGAGCTTTGGGCGGCGTGATAGGGTCTGCACTTTTGGGATATGTTTTTGCAGCAGTGTTTGGTTCACGCATGGAGGAGGTGCAAAATCCTCAGGTCGCCTGTGCCATCGCCTGTGCCATTGCGGCGGTGATTTCCCAAATTGGAGATCTGGCGGCTTCTGCAATCAAGCGGAATCACGGTATTAAAGATTATGGACATCTGATTCCGGGGCATGGCGGTATCCTTGACCGGTTTGACAGTATGCTGTTTACTGCTCCGGCAATTTTCTTTGCCCTGACCTTCCTGCGATGAAATAAGGAGAGACATACTTATGAAAAAACTTGCGATTTTGGGTTCCACCGGCTCCATCGGCACACAGACTTTAGAAGTGGTGGAGCAGAATGGTGATATAGAGGTGACGGCGCTGGCGGCCGGGAGCAATATTACGCTTTTAGAACAACAAATTCGGAGATTCCATCCGTCTCTTGTCTGTGTTTTTGATGAAAAAGAGGCAGGAAAGCTAAAGGCTTCGGTCCGTGATCTGAGTGTAAAAATTGTCTCCGGCATGGAGGGGCTTTTGGAGGTGGCCACGGAGCCTCAAAGTGAGATGCTTGTGACAGCCATTGTGGGCATGATTGGAATCCGCCCGACTATTGCAGCTATGGAGGCGGGCAAGGATATTGCCCTTGCCAATAAGGAGACGCTTGTGACAGCAGGACATCTTATTATGCCCCTGGCAAAAAAGCTGGGAATCAAAATCCTGCCGGTGGACAGTGAGCACAGTGCAATTTTCCAGAGCTTAAATGGGGAAAATAAAAAAGAGCTTCATAAAATCCTTTTGACAGCTTCCGGAGGCCCATTCCGGGGGTGGACTTTGCAGCAGCTGGAGGGGGTAAAAGTGGAGGATGCCCTAAGGCACCCCAACTGGGCTATGGGAAAAAAGATTACCATCGACTCCTCCACTATGGTAAACAAAGGACTGGAAGTGATAGAGGCAAGGTGGCTGTTTGGTGTGGAGATGAATCAGGTTCAGGTTGTGGTGCAGCCACAGAGCGTAATTCACTCTATGGTGGAATTTGAGGATGGGGCAGTGATTGCCCAGCTGGGAACACCTGATATGAAGCTTCCGATTCAATATGCTCTCTATTATCCACAGCGTCGTTTTCTCCCGGGAGAGCGTCTTGATTTTTCCAAGATGGGGAAAATTACATTTGAAGCTCCTGATACGGAGGTGTTCAGAGGGCTGAAGCTGGCATATGATGCCGGAGAGCGAGGCGGAACGCTGCCGACGGTATACAATGCAGCCAACGAGTGTGCAGTGGAGAAATTTTTGAGACGTGAGATTCCCTATCTGTCGATTATTAAAATCATTGAGTCTGCCATGGCTCACCACAAGGTCACAGACAATCCTGACGTGGCACAAGTTCTGGCGGCAGAGCAGGAAACATATGACTATATAGAAAGCAGGTGGTAGATTGCTGAATATTCTTACTGCGATATTGCTGTTTGGCTTTATCGTATTAATACATGAATTTGGACATTTTCTTCTGGCAAAGCTGAACGGTATCTGTGTGGTGGAGTTCTCTGTGGGCATGGGGCCGAGGCTTTTGAGCTTTACGAGAGGGGAGACAAAATATTCTTTAAAATGTCTGCCTTTTGGAGGTTCCTGTATGATGCTTGGTGAGGATTCGGAAAATCCCGATCCAAGAGCATTTGCGGGAAAAACGGCTTTGGCACGGTTTTTAGTGATTGCGGCAGGGCCGGTATTTAACTTTATTCTGGCCTTTCTCTTTGCCCTGATTATTGTAGCTCAGGTGGGCCATGACAGCCCGGTGCTCCATGGCGTGGCAGACGGCTCTCCTGCTCAGGAGGCAGGACTTATGGCCGGAGATAAAATTCTACGGATTAATAACAGAAAGGTGACCGCATACCGCGATGTGATACTCTATACTTTCGTTCATCCTGGTGAGCAGGTTACGATCCAGTATAGTCGTCCGTTGGATGGAAGCCGGGAAAACGGCAGCGCAGCTAAGAGGCATACTGCAGTCATAACACCGGAATATAACAGTGAGAGCCAATCTTATATGCTGGGGGTATCGTTTGGTGGTTATCAGCCGGTTCATGGCATATTGGAACTTTTGCGTTATGGCGCCTATGAGGTGAAATACTGTATCACCTCCACATTTGACAGTATTGGCATGATGCTGCGCAAAAAAATAAGCGTTGATGATGCTGTGACGGGACCGGTAGGAATTGTAAGCATGGTGGGCGAGACCGTGGAGCAGGGACGTCAGGAGGGCGCCAGGGCAGTGCTTTTAGTGGTTTCACAATGGATTCTGCTGTTAAGCTCCAGCCTTGGAATTATGAATCTGCTTCCTATACCGGCTCTGGACGGTGGGCGGCTTTTATTCATTCTGATTGAACTGGTGCGCGGCAAGCCTATGGATCCGGAAAAAGAAGGAATGGTACATCTTGCTGGGATGATGTTTCTTATGGCGCTCATGGTTCTTGTTCTGTTTAACGATATACGGCGGCTGTTTTAGCAATTCTGCCGGGAAAAAAGAGGAGTTTTTATGGAACGTATGAAAACAAAGGAAGTACAGATTGGAAACCGTGTAATTGGCGGAGAAAATCCAATTCTGATTCAATCCATGTGCAATACGAAGACAGAGGATGTGGAGGCAACTGTGGAGCAGATTCTTGCCCTGGAACAGACGGGGTGTGATATTATTCGTGTTGCAGTGCCTACCATGGAAGCGGCGGAAAGCCTGAAAGCCATTAAACGGCGGATTCATATTCCTCTGGTGGCGGACATTCATTTTGACTACCGTCTGGCGATTGCCGCTATCGAGTGCGGTGCGGACAAAATCCGCGTTAATCCGGGAAATATCGGGTCATCTGAGCGTCTTCAGGCCGTTGTGTCTAAGGCAAAGGAGTACGGTCTCCCGATTCGGGTGGGCGTTAACAGCGGTTCTCTGGAGAAACACTTGATTGAAAAGTATGGCGGTGTGACGGCTGAGGGTATTGTGGAAAGCGCCCTGGATAAGGTTTCCATGATTGAGAGTATGGATTATGATAATCTGGTTATCAGCATTAAGTCTTCTGACGTAATGATGTGTGTGCACGCCCATGAATTGATTAGCAAAAAGACCCATTATCCCCTTCACGTGGGAATTACAGAGGCAGGAACGCTTACTGCAGGAAATATTAAATCAGCGGTAGGACTGGGTCTTATTTTAAACCAGGGTATCGGCGATACCATTCGTGTGTCTTTGACAGGGGAACCGCTGGAGGAAATCAAATCAGCAAAGCTGATTCTGCGTGCACTTGGACTTAGAAAAGGCGGCGTGGAAGTGGTTTCCTGTCCAACCTGTGGGAGAACAAAAATTGATTTGATTGAACTTGCCAATCAGGTGGAAAACATGGTGGCAGAGTTTGATGATTTGGATGTGAAGGTTGCGGTTATGGGCTGCGTGGTGAACGGTCCCGGAGAGGCAAAGGAGGCGGACTTTGGAATCGCCGGGGGAATCGGCGAGGGGTTGTTGATCAGAAAAGGGCAGATCATCCGCAAGGTGCCGGAGCGTGATTTACTGCAGGCGCTGAGGAATGAATTGGTAAGACTGAAGGAAGAACAATGAAAAAGTTTTTAGAGGTGTTTCCCGGGCTGCATATGACAGAACAGATGCAGGAGCTTTTCAATCTGGTGGAGGTAGAGCGTATATCCATGTCCAGAGACAGAAGTTCGATTCGCATTTTCATCCTTAGCCCCCATCTGATTCATAAGCAGAATATCTGGGCGCTGGAGCAGGGGATTCGTGATCAGCTGTTTCCGGGAAAACGGATTACGATTAAGATTTTTGAGAAGTACCGATTATCCGGTCAGTATACACCAGAGAAGCTTCTCAGGGTATATCGCGACAGCCTGTTAAAGGAGTTAAAGGCTTACAGTATTGTAGAGTATTCTATCTTCCGAAAGGCTGAGTGCAGCTTCCCCCACCCGGATTTACTACATATGACTGTCGAGGATACTGCAATTAACAGAGAAAAGGCAGGAGAATTAAAACGGGTTATTGAAAAAGTATTTCATGAACGCTGCAATCTTCCGGTGGAGGTGGAGCTTTCCTATGTGCCGGTTTCTGATGATCTTGTGAAAGCACGCCGGGAAGTTCAGGTGAGACAGGAGGAGCAGGCAGTCAGGGAAGCTCAGGCAAGGCAGGCGGCCCGGTATCCTCAGGAAAGTGAAGCTGCGGCGGACGACGGAGCGCCAGCGGGCGCTGTTACAAAGGGGCAGACGAGACCAGGCGCTTTGCGGGGCGGAAAAAGGGGCGCAAAAAAAAGCGATTGGAGCACAGGCGGCTTCAAGAAAAAGGCGGACAATCCTGACGTGCTCTACGGACGCGATTTTGAGGATGATTTTATTGAGATTGAAAAAATTGAAGGGGAGATTGGCGAGGTAACTCTGCGGGGCAAGATTTTGGACAAGGACAGCCGGATGCTGCGCAGTGGGAAGACTATTTTTATCTTTCATATTACTGATTTTACCGACACCATTACAGTTAAAGTGTTTGCTTCAGAGGATGCGCTGGAGGATTTGGACGCAGCCATTACGGTAGGAAGCTTTATCCGAATTAAGGGTATGACCACCATTGATAAGTTTGACGGTGAGCTGACGCTCGCCTCTATCCGCGGGATTAAACGGACGGAAGATTTCACCTCAAAGCGCATGGACTTAAGCCCCCTGAAGCGGGTGGAGCTTCACTGCCATACAAAGATGAGCGATATGGACGGCGTATCAGAAGTGAGCGACATCATAAAGCGTGCGAAAGCCTGGGGGATGCCCGCCATTGCAGTAACAGATCACGGCTGTGTACAATCCTTTCCCTATGCCAGCCATACTCTTGGTAAAAATGATGAGTTTAAGGTGATTTATGGGGTGGAAGGGTATCTGGTGGACGATGTGAAGGAGCTGGTGGAAAACTCCAGGGGACAGAGCTTTTCTGACTCTTTTGTGGTGTTTGATATTGAGACCACCGGCTTCTCACCGGAAAAGAACCAAATTATTGAGATTGGTGCAGTGAAGGTGGAAAACGGAACCATTACAGATAAGTTTACCACCTTTGTCAACCCGGATGTGCCGATTCCATTTGAAATTGAAAAACTTACCGGCATTGATGACACCATGGTTATGTCCGCGCCAAAGATTGATGTGATTCTTCCCCAGTTTCTTGCTTTCTGTGAAGGCTGTTCGCTGGTGGCTCACAACGCTTCTTTTGATGTAAGCTTTATCGCATATCAGGCGAAGGAGCAGGGACTTTTTTTTGATCCAACTGTGCTGGATACGGTGGCGATGGCACGCCACCTTTTACCCAACTTAAACCGATTTAAGCTGGATACAGTAGCAAAGGCTCTGGGGATTTCTCTGGAAAACCATCACCGGGCAGTAGACGATGCGGGGGCAACGGCGGAAATCTTTGTGAAGTTTGTGAAGATGCTTAGAGAGCGGAAGATAGAAAACCTTGATCAGCTCAATTCCAAGAGCCAGATGAGCGGCGAGATGATCAAAAAACTTCCCACTCATCATGTGATTATTCTGGCTAAGAACGAGGTCGGACGCATTAATCTGTACCGTCTTGTGTCCTGGTCACATATTGACTACTTTGCCAAACGTCCCAGAATCCCAAAGAGTTTGTTAAGAGAGTATAGGGAGGGACTGATTATCGGCTCTGCCTGTGAGGGGGGAGAGCTCTACCAGGCGCTTTTGCGGGGGCTTCCTCATGCGGATCTGATAAAGCTGGCCCAATTTTATGATTTCCTGGAAATTCAGCCGATTGGCAATAATGAATTCCTGCTGCGGGATGAAAAGAGCACAGTCCATTCTGTGGAGGAGCTTCAAAACTTAAACCGCAGAATTGTGAAGATGGGGGAAGATCTGGGAAAGCCGGTTTGCGCTACCGGAGACGTACATTTTCTCAATCCCGAGGACGAGGTGTACCGGAGAATTTTGATGGCAGGACAAGGCTTTTCCGATGCAGACAATCAGGCTCCCTTGTACCTTAGAACCACAGATGAGATGCTGAGGGAGTTTGAGTACTTAGGTCCCGACAAGGCACAGGAGGTTGTGGTTACCAACACCCGTATGATTGCAGACATGTGCGAGCGGATTTCGCCGGTCCGTCCCGATAAATGTCCGCCGGTTATCACTGATTCCGATGAGACTCTGAGAAAAATCTGTTATGACCGCGCCCGTGAAATGTATGGGGATAATCTTCCTGATATTGTGGTGGAGCGTTTAGAGCGTGAACTGAATTCCATTATTTCCAACGGCTTTGCGGTGATGTATATTATTGCCCAAAAGCTGGTATGGAAGTCCAACGAAGACGGGTATCTGGTAGGTTCCCGCGGCTCCGTTGGCTCGTCATTTGTGGCGGCCATGGCGGGAATTACGGAAGTAAATTCTTTGAGTCCCCACTATTACTGCCAATCCTGCCATTACTTTGACTTTGATTCGGAAGAGGTAAAGAAATTCGGGGGAATGGCAGGATGTGACATGCCGGACAGAAATTGTCCGAAATGCGGCAAACCCCTGGTAAAAGAAGGCTTTGACATTCCCTTTGAAACGTTTTTGGGCTTTGATGGGGATAAAGAGCCGGATATTGACTTAAATTTTTCTGGAGAGTATCAAAGTAAGGCTCACGACTACACGGAGGTTATCTTTGGAAAAGGTCAGACGTTCCGTGCGGGAACGATTGGCACCCTGGCAGATAAAACTGCGTTTGGTTTCGTGAAGCGCTACTATGAGGAGCGCGGAATTCACAAGAGGAATTGTGAAATCGATCGGATTGTACAGGGCTGCGTGGGTGTAAGGCGCACGACCGGGCAGCACCCGGGCGGTATTGTAGTTCTGCCAATTGGTGAGGAGATTTATTCCTTTACTCCGGTGCAGCGTCCAGCCAATGATATGACCACAAAAACTGTGACGACCCACTTTGACTATCACTCGATTGATCACAATCTGTTGAAGCTTGATATACTGGGGCACGATGATCCTACTATGATTCGTATGCTTCAGGATTTGACGGGTCTTGACCCCACAGCAGATATTCCCTTGGATTCACCTGAGGTTATGTCGCTGTTTCAGAATACATCTGCACTGGGCGTCACACCGGAAGATTTAGGCGGCTGCCAGCTTGGAGCCCTGGGAATCCCCGAGTTTGGCACAGACTTTGCCATGCAGATGTTAATTGATGCAAAGCCCAAATATTTTTCCGATTTGGTGCGTATTTCCGGGCTGTCCCATGGAACAGACGTATGGCTTGGGAACGCAAAGGATTTGATTTTAGGAGGGCAGGCAACGATTCAGACTGCTATCTGCTGTCGTGATGACATCATGGTATACTTGATTCAAAAGGGACTGGAGGAAGGACTGGCTTTCACCATTATGGAGTCGGTGAGAAAGGGAAAAGGACTTAAGGAGGAGTGGGTAGAGGAGATGAAAAGGCATGACGTTCCTGACTGGTATGTGGAATCCTGCAAAAAAATCAAGTATATGTTTCCTAAAGCCCATGCGGCAGCTTATGTTATGATGGCGTGGCGTATTGCCTACTGCAAGGTCTTTTATCCTCTGGCATATTATGCCGCATTTTTCAGTATCCGCGCCACAGGCTTTTCTTATGAGCTGATGTGCCAGGGAAGAGATAAGCTGGAATTTTATCTGGCAGATTACAAGAGACGCATGGATTCCCTATCCAAGAAGGAGCAGGATACCCTGCGTGATATGCGGATCGTTCAGGAGATGTATGCCCGGGGGTATGAATTTATCCCCATCGACATTTATCGCGCCAAGGCAGACAGGTTTCAGATCATCGACGGAAAACTGATGCCGTCCCTGTCCAGTATTGACGGGATGGGCGATAAAGCAGCGGAGGGTGTTGTGGAAGCTGCTGAAGATGGACCGTTCCTGTCAAGGGAGGACTTTCGCAACCGTTCCAAAGTCAGCAAAAGCCTCTGCGATTTGATGGCAGGTCTTGGACTTTTAAGAGAGCTTCCCGAGTCAAACCAGCTCTCCCTATTTGATTTTTAGATCGAAAAATATATCAGGAAAGTCTTGACTTTTCCTGATATATTTTTTATAATTACAATACCCCATGGGGGTATATGGCTGTGGTTTTGTTTTGCAGGCAGAATAGTCTGCACGACAGTGGAAATGATAGGAAAGGAGTCAGAAGGGATGAATGAGAAGAACTGCTGTCATAAGGCAAAGGAGCGCAGCGAAAAAGAGTATAAGGATTTAATACACCGCTTAAATCGGATTGAGGGACAGATTCGTGGAATTCGAGGTATGGTGGAGAAGAGTGCCTACTGCCCGGAAATTTTGATTCAGGTGGCGGCGGCAAACGCCGCATTAAACAGTTTTAATAAAGTCCTTCTTGCAAACCATATCCGTACCTGTGTGGCGCAGGATATTCGCCAGGGGAAGGAAGAGACGATCGATGAGCTTTTGGCAACACTTCAAAAGTTAATGAAATAGGAGGCCGGAAAGAAATGGAGCAATACAATGTTACGGGAATGAGCTGCGCCGCATGCAGCTCCCGGGTTGAAAAGGCGGTATCGAAGGTGCCGGGAGTGACATCCTGCTCGGTGAGCCTTTTGACCAATGCCCTGGGTGTGGAAGGAACCGCACTGCCTTCCGAAATTATTGCTGCGGTGGAGGCGGCCGGTTACGGCGCGTCAAAGTCAAGGGAAGATAAAAAAGGCAGAACCGCAGATGGAAACGGGGCAGGTTTCGCTGGTGGAGAGGAGCTGTTAAAGGATCGGGAGACTCCGGTTCTCAAGCAGAGGTTATGGTATTCTGTGGGGTTTTTGATTATCCTGATGTATTTTTCCATGGGACATATGATGTGGAATTGGCCGGTTCCCGGATTTTTTCATCATAACCATGTGGCCGAGGGGATTTTGCAGTTAATTCTGACGTCAATCATTATGGTGGTCAACCAGAAATTTTTTATCAGCGGCTTTAAGAGTCTATGGCATAAGTCCCCCAATATGGATACCTTGGTGGCTCTTGGTTCCACGGCGGCGTTTGTGTATAGTACTTATGCCTTGTTTGCAATGACGGACGCTCAGTTAAATGGTGATACGGCAGGCGTAATGGCATATATGCACGAATTTTATTTTGAGTCTGCGGCCATGATTTTGACCTTGATCACAGTGGGAAAGATGCTGGAGGCCAGGTCTAAGGGGCGAACCACTGATGCGTTAAAAAGCCTGATGAAGCTGGCGCCCAAGACGGCTACCCTTATAAGGGATGGAAACGAAGTGACAGTGGGCATTGAGCAGGTTCTGACAGGAGATATCTTTGTGGTACGCCCAGGTGAGAATATCCCGGTGGACGGTGTGGTGCTGGAAGGCAGCAGTGCAGTCAATGAATCTGCGCTGACCGGTGAAAGTATCCCGGTTGACAAAGAGGCAGGCGACAAGGTATCAGCAGCAACGGTGAACCAGTCGGGATTCCTGAGATGTGAGGCAACCCGGGTGGGGGAGGATACGACCCTTTCTCAGATTATTCAGATGGTCAGTGACGCGGCAGCGACGAAAGCCCCGATTGCTAAGGTGGCAGATAAAGTGTCAGGGGTGTTTGTTCCTGCGGTAATTGCCATTGCGATAATTACGACAGTTGTCTGGATGATTGCCGGATATGGCATCGGGTTTGCGCTGGCACGTGGAATCTCCGTACTGGTTATAAGCTGTCCCTGTGCGCTGGGGCTGGCAACGCCTGTGGCTATTATGGTGGGCAACGGTATGGGAGCAAAGCACGGCATCATGTTCAAGACTGCCGTTTCCCTGGAAGAGGCAGGTAAGATGCAGATTGTGGCGCTTGACAAGACCGGAACGATCACAAGCGGAGAGCCGCAGGTAACTGATGTTCTTCCCATGGAAGGGATGACAGAACGGGAGCTGGTAAGTCTTGCTTGTGCCCTGGAAAAAAAGAGCGAGCATCCTTTGGCGAGGGCAGTTCTCACCTATGCCCAGGAGTTTGGAATTGATGGGCAGGAAGTGACGGACTTTGCGGCGCTTCCGGGAAACGGTCTGTCCGCGAAGCTTGATGGCACGTTCCTTTGCGGAGGAAACTTAAACTATATCGGCAGTAAGACAACGGTTCCTGATACAGTGCGCTCTCAGGCGGATCTGCTCTCTGAAGCCGGAAAAACCCCTCTCTTTTTCAGCAGGGACGGGGCGCTTCTGGGAATCATTGCGGTGGCAGATGTGATAAAGGAGGATAGTCCCCGGGCTGTGGAAGAGCTTCGGAGTATGGGAATTCATGTGGTTATGCTGACGGGTGACAACGAGAAAACGGCCCGCGCGATCGGCGCACAGGCTGGTGTGGACGAGGTGATTGCAGGCGTTCTCCCGGAAGGGAAAGAAAACGTAATCCGTGAGCTGAAGAAGAAGGGGAAAGTGGCAATGGTGGGTGACGGTATTAATGACGCTCCGGCTCTGACACGGGCTGATATTGGAATCGCCATCGGCGCAGGAACGGATATTGCCATTGACGCAGCGGACGTGGTGCTGATGAAAAGCCGCTTAAGTGATGTTCCGGCGGCAATCCGCCTAAGCCGCGCCACCCTGAAAAATATCCATGAAAATCTATTCTGGGCATTCTTTTACAACGTAATTGGGATTCCGCTGGCTGCGGGACTTTTGTACCCCTTGTTTGGGCTGAAGTTAAATCCCATGTTCGCAGCAGCGGCAATGAGTCTGTCCAGCTTCTGTGTGGTTACAAATGCACTGCGGCTCAATCTGTTTCAGATGTATAATACATCCGGACATAAAAATGATAATAAGCAAGTTATGAAGGAGGAAGAGACAATGACAAAAACTATGAAAATCGAGGGAATGATGTGTGGCCATTGTGAGGCAAGGGTGAAACAGGCTCTGGAGGCAATTGCAGGTGTAGTGGAGGCAAAGGTCAGCCATGAGGAGGGCACCGCCGTGGTAACCCTAAAAGAGAATGTGGGCGATGAGACGTTGAAGAAAACGGTGGAAGACCAGGATTACAAGGTTTTAGGCGTGGAGTAAGGAAACTTTTATAAGAGATAAAACAACAAGAAAGAAATGTCAAAATTTGTGTTGACATTTCCAACAATTTATATTATACTATCAAAGGTATCGAGGCGTGGCTCAGTTTGGTAGAGCGCTGCGTTCGGGACGCAGAGGCCGCAAGTTCGAATCTTGTCGCCTCGACTTACTTTTGATAGTAAGGTTAAATGTTTACGGCCTCGTGGTCAAGCGGTCAAGACGACGCCCTCTCACGGCGTAAACCCGGGTTCGATTCCCGGCGAGGTCACTGATGCTTTGGATGAAATCATCCAAAGCATTTTTAACGCTTCCGTAGCGCAGTTGGTAGCGCAACGCATTCGTAATGCGTGGGTCGCCGGTTCGAGTCCGGCCGGGAGCTTTTTTTGCTTTTATAAATATAAAAATCACAATTATTTCATTGTAGTATTAACAATTACTTGACTTTGAATATAAATTTATGCTATATTATATACCGTGGCTTAGGTAAGCCGAGTGTCAAGGAGGGCACCGCGTGTTTTGCGTTGCCCCCTTTTTCGTTTAAACTTATATATGAGGAGGATTTTCTATGAAAAAGAAGATGTTAGCCTGGTCAATGGCAGCTCTTATGGCTGTATCTGTGACGGCATGCGGAGGAAACAAACCAGAGAATACTACTGCAGCGGAGGAAAGTACCCCATCAGTATCAGACTCTGCCGCTGCTTCCGCAAAGGTATATAAAATTGCTACGGATACCACCTTTGCACCGTTTGAGTTTGAGAATGACAACGGAGAGATGGTCGGTATCGATTTGGATCTTCTCCAGGCCATCTCTGAGGATCAGGGTTTTGAATATGAACTGATTGTTGCAGGCTTTTCTGCGGCAATGACCGGTATGGAAGCAGGCGAGTATGACGCTATGATTGCAGGCATGTCTATCACTGATGAGAGAAAAGAAAAATATAACTTTTCTGATCCGTATTTTGATTCCGGCGTAGGCATGGGTGTAGCGGCAGATTCCGACATTGCTTCTTACGAGGATTTGCGCGGCAAGACTGTTGCGGCAAAAATCGGCACCGAAGGATGCAGCTTTGCCGAGTCCATCGCGCAGCAGTATGGCTTTACTGTAAATCAGTTTGAGGATTCTTCCAGTATGTACCAGGATGTACTGGCAGGAAATTCAGCAGCATGCTTTGAGGACTATCCGGTTCTTGGCTACGAGATCACCCGGGGAACACCCCTTAAGATGCCGCTTGATATGGAGGGTGGAAACTCTTACGGTTTCGCCACGATGAAGGGCAGCAATGAAGAGCTGATTACGATGTTTAACGCCGGACTTAAAAACTTAAAGGACAGCGGAGAGTATGATGAGATTTTAAATACCTACATTTCTGCAAATTAAATCTTTTCTGACGGCAGAACAGGGATTTTTAAACTTGACGATAGGGTGAGTAAGCATGGCATTTGTTGAGATACTGATAAAATATTTTCCATCATTTTGCATGGCGTTGGGCGAGACATTGAAACTGACGGTAGTTTCTTTGATTTGCGCCACGGTATTAGGTGTTGTTTTTGGTCTGTTTAAGGTTTCCCGTATTAAATTTTTAAAGGTGATTGCTAATATTTATATTGATATTATCCGCGGTACACCTTTAATGGTTCAAACTATGATTATTTTTTACGGGCTCAGCCAGGCGCTTCGCCCTTATGGTTTTTCCTGGAGCAGTATCGGAGGGAATTTTACGGCAGGCGCTGTTATCCTGAGCCTGAACGCCGGTGCATATATGGCAGAAATTATCCGCGGCGGTATTCAGGCAATCGATAAAGGGCAGATGGAAGCGGCACGCAGCCTTGGACTTCCCTACGGAAAATCCATGAAGAAGGTAATTCTGCCTCAGGCGTTTCGGACGATGATGCCTTCTATTATTAACCAGTTTATCATATCTCTTAAGGATACCTCTCTGATCTCTATTATTGGTATCCGGGAGCTGACTCAAAATGGTAAGATCATTGCAGCAAATTCCGCCTCAAAGGTTATGGCGATTTGGCTGGTGGTAGCTGCGTTTTACCTGGTGGCCTGCACAATCCTTTCAAAGATTGCTCTGTTAGTGGAGAGGAAGGTGTCTTATGGAAAACAGTAAGATTCATGTCAGAAATTTAAAGAAAAGTTTTGGAAGGCTGGAAGTTCTGAGTGGTATTGACTTGGAGGTGGCAGAGGGTGAGGTGGTCTGTCTGATTGGGCCGTCCGGCTCAGGAAAGAGTACCTTTCTTCGTTGTTTAAACCGCCTGGAAAAAATTACCTTCGGAGAGGTCATCGTGGACGGATACCCGATTTCCGATCCGAATGTAAACATCAATAAGGTGCGTGAGAATATTGGTATGGTATTTCAGCACTTTAATCTGTTTCCTCACCTGACCGTGTCAGAAAACATTACTTTGGCGCCAATTGAGCTGAAGATTATGGATAAAGAGACGGCGTTAAAAAAGGCAATGGAGCTTTTAAACCGCGTGGGACTTGCTGACAAAGCAGATGTTTATCCGGCTCAGCTTTCCGGAGGTCAGAAGCAGCGTGTGGCAATCGCCCGCTCCCTTGCTATGAACCCGGATATTATGCTGTTTGATGAGCCGACCTCAGCCCTGGATCCGGAGATGGTGGGAGAGGTTCTGGAAGTTATGAAGCAGCTTGCCGCTGACGGTATGACTATGGTAGTGGTTACCCACGAGATGGGCTTTGCCAGAGAGGTTGCTGATCGGGTGATTTTCATGGATGGAGGAGTAATTGTTGAAGAAGGAAAGCCTGAGGAGATATTTTCCAATCCGAAGGAGGAGCGAACCATCAGCTTTTTAAATAAGGTATTGTAAAGAAATTACATAAAGATAATTTTCGTTTCGATCTAACAACAGGGCGATTAACCGCCCTGTTGTTATTTTAACTTTATGGGAAATTGTGTCCTATAAAGTAAAACCCTCCGGGGGATGCGTACGTTGCGCCCAGCTTGCCGCACTCCTTGTTCTGAATCCTTGAAAAGAGACAAAAAGAACTTGCTTTTAACAAGGCATTTTGTGTATAATATCATGGAATTATACTAGATATGGAGGAGTGTCATGGCTAATACACAGTACAATGCTGACAGTATCACCGTGTTGGAAGGGCTGGAGGCAGTTCGGAAACGTCCGGGTATGTATATTGGAGGTGTGGGAAGCAAGGGACTGAACCATCTGATTTATGAGATTGTGGACAATGCGGTGGACGAACATCTGGCAGGCCACTGCAATACCATATGGGTGACCCTGGAAGAAGATGGTTCTTGTACCGTGCGGGACAACGGTCGTGGTATTCCTGTGGAACTGCATAAAAAAGGCGTGTCCGCAGAACGTGTGGTTCTGTCTACCCTTCATGCAGGAGGAAAATTCGATAATGATGCCTACAAGACCAGCGGCGGTCTGCATGGCGTCGGATCATCAGTAGTGAATGCACTTTCCGCCCACATGGACGTGAAAGTTTACAAAAACGGTCAGATTCATCATGATGCCTATGAGAGGGGAATTCCCACGGTAAAATTGGAGAATGGTCTCCTGCCGGTGCTGGGAAAAACGAAAGAGAGAGGAACAGAAATTAATTTTCTGCCGGATGGCGAAATCTTTGAGAAGACCCGCTTTAAGGCTGATTGGCTGAAGAGCCGTCTTCACGAGACTGCCTATTTAAATCCCGGTCTGACGATTTTTTATGCCAACCGGCGTTCTGGCGAGGCGGAGGAGTGTATTTACCATGAACCCAACGGAATCGTGGCATATGTAACTGAGCTGAATCATGGAAAGAACACGGTTCATGACCCGATTTATTTTAAGAGTGAGATGGATCGAATTGAAGTGGAAGTTGCAATTCAGTTTGTGGACACCTTTGAAGAGAATATCCTTGGTTTCTGTAATAATATTTTCACCCAGGAGGGGGGCACTCATCTGGTAGGTTTTAAGACCAGATTTACCCAGCTTATTAACTCTTATGCCAAGGAAATCGGAATCTTAAAGGAGAAGGATCCCAACTTTACCGGAGCCGATACCAGAAGTGGAATGACAGCCATTGTGGCAGTCAAGCATCCCGACCCGATTTTTGAGGGGCAGACTAAGACGAAGCTTGCCAGCGCAGATGCCACAAAGGCGGTGTTTACTGTTGTTGGCGACTTATTACAGCATTACTTTGACCGGAATCTGGAAACGTTAAAGGCAATTATTGCCTGTGCCGAGAAATCGGCAAAAATCCGCAAGGCAGAGGAGAAGGCAAAGACGAATATGCTGACCAAATCCAAATTTTCTTTTGACAGCAATGGAAAGCTGGCAAACTGCGAGAGCAGGGAAGCAGAGAAATGTGAAATTTTTATTGTGGAGGGAGATTCTGCGGGAGGTTCTGCCAAGACGGCAAGAAACCGCCAGTATCAAGCGATCCTTCCCATCCGCGGAAAGATTTTAAATGTTGAGAAGGCTTCTATGGACAAGGTATTGGCAAATGCGGAAATCAAGACTATGATTAACGCGTTCGGATGCGGGTTTTCAGAGGGTTATGGAAACGATTTCGACATTTCAAAACTGCGCTATCACAAGATTATCCTGATGACCGATGCGGACGTGGACGGAAGCCACATCGATACGCTGCTTCTGACTTTTTTGTACCGGTTCATGCCGGAGCTGATTTACAATGGTCATGTATTTATCGCCATGCCGCCGCTCTATAAAGCAATTCCTTCCAGAGGGCAGGAGCAGTACCTGTACAATGATAAGGAGCTGGAGCGCTATCGGAAAAGTCACACTGGAGATTTCCGCCTGCAGCGCTACAAGGGTCTGGGAGAGATGGATCCGGATCAGCTTTGGGAGACTACCTTAGACCCGGAGCGCCGGGTGTTAAAGCGGGTAGAGATTGAGGATGCCCGCATGGCATCTGAGGTCACAGAGATGCTGATGGGCAGCGAGGTGCCGCCGCGTAAACAGTTTATCTATAACCATGCAGACGAAGCGGAAATTGATGCGTAAGGAGAAAAAAGATGGCTGAGAAAATATTAACAACGGAATACTCGGAGGAGATGCAGCGCAGCTACTTAAACTACTCCATGAGCGTCATTACTGCGCGGGCGATCCCTGATGCCAGGGACGGCTTAAAGCCGGTTCAGAGACGTGTTCTCTATGATATGAGCGAGCTGAAGCTGGGTCATGATAAGCCCCATAGAAAATCTGCGCGTATCGTGGGGGACACCATGGGTAAATACCATCCCCATGGTGACAGCTCCATCTACGATACTCTGGTGGTCATGTCACAGGAGTTTAAAAAAGGCATTGCTCTGGTGGATGGTCACGGCAATTTTGGCTCCATTGAAGGAGACGGGGCTGCTGCCATGCGCTATACTGAGGCCCGCCTGAAAAAGTTTGCTGAGGAGGTCTACTTAAAAGATCTGGATAAGACTGTAAACTTTGTGTCCAACTATGACGAGTCGGAAAAGGAACCGGAGGTTCTTCCCGTACGGGTTCCCAATCTGCTGATTAATGGGGCAGACGGCATTGCTGTGGGCATGAGTACCAGCATTCCCCCCCATAACCTTGGAGAGGTAGTAGATTTGGTTCAGGCATATATTGATAACCCACAGCTTACGGTTGGTGAGATGATGGAGTGTATGCCGGGACCGGATTTTCCCACCGGGGGCATTATCGCTAACAAAAGGGAACTGGCGGAAATCTACGAGACAGGAACAGGCAAGATTAAGCTTCGGGGAAAGATTGAGGTGGAGCTGGGTAAGAGAAAGAGTGACCGGGATAAGCTGGTTATCAGCGAGATTCCTTATACTATGATTGGAGCCGGCATCAACAAATTCCTGATGGATGTGGCAGACTTGGTGGAATCTAAAAAACTTCCGGATGTGGTGGACATCTCCAACCAGTCCAGCAAGGAGGGTATCCGTATTGTTCTGGAGCTGAAAAAGGATGCAGATATTGATAAGATTAAAAATGTTCTCTATAAAAAGACAAAGCTGGAGGATACCTTTGGAGTTAACATGCTGGCAATTACCCATGGGCGTCCGGAAACATTAAATCTGCGGGGAATTTTGAGCAATTATCTGGAATTTCAGTATGAGAATGCCACCCGCAAGTACAAGGCGCTTCTTGAGAAGGAATTGGAGCGCAAGGAGGTACGTGAGGGACTTATGAAAGCCTGCGATGTTATTGATTTAATTATCGCAATCCTCCGCGGCTCCCGTAATTTAAAAGATGCCAAGGCATGCCTTATGAGCGGTGACGTTAATCATATCAAATTTAAACACCCGGGCTTTGAGGAGGAGGTCAGACAGCTCCGGTTTACGGAGAAACAGGCATCCGCCATTCTGGAAATGCGCCTTTATAAGCTGATTGGGCTGGAAATCCTGGCGCTGGAGAAGGAATACAAGGAATGTTTAAAACGGATTTCAGAATATGAAGGGATTTTAAAAAGCCGTACCACCATGAACAAGATTATCAAGGAAGATTTAGAGAACATCAAAAAGGAGTTTTCCTCTTCCAGAAAAACTTTGATTGAGGACAGCAAAGAAGCTGTTTATCAGGATGAGCCCATGGAAGTACAGGAAATCGTTTTCGTCATGGATCGCCTTGGTTACTGCAAGGTTCTGGACCGCACCAGTTACGATCGGAATCAGGAGGCGGTAGATGCGGACTATAAATATATCATCCCGTGCCTGAACACGGATAAGCTGTGCATCTTTACAAACACAGGCAGCCTTCATCAGACAAAGATGACGGATATTCCCTTCGGAAAGCTGCGGGATAAAGGGACTCCGATTGATAATGTGAGCAAATACGATGGAAGCAGGGAGGAAATTGTATTCCTCACCAGCTTGTCGGGGATGACCGGGCAGCTTTTGCTGTTTGCAACGAAAATGGCTATGGTAAAACAAGTTCCGGCGGAGGAATTTTTGACTAACAACAGAACCGTATCAGCCACCAAGCTTCAGGATGGTGACAGCCTTGCAGTGGTGCGGATTATCGGAGCAGAGAACGATGTAGTCATCCGGACAACCGGAGGAATGATGCTTCGGTTTGCCATGGACGAGATTCCCGAGATGAAGAAGAATTCCCGCGGGGTGCGCGGCATTAAGCTGGGAAAAGATGAAGAGCTGGAGCAGGTATATTTTGTCAGCCAGGAGCAGGTTATTAAATATAAAGACAAAGAGGTGCACTTAAATCGCCTGAAAATAGCAAAACGAGATGGAAAAGGAACAAAAGTGAGACAAGTCTGACTAATAATATTGCTTTTTTCCGGCACATGGAGTAACATAAAATTAGAATGAGGAGAATAAGGAGTTTACAATTATGGAAAATAAACTAAGAGTGGGCGTACTTGGCGCCACCGGAATGGTGGGACAGAGATTTATCTCACTTCTGGAAAATCACCCGTGGTATCAGGTAGTTACAGTGGCGGCAAGCCCGCGTTCTGCCGGCAAAACCTATGAGGAGGCTGTGGGGAACCGCTGGAAGATGGATACTCCTATGCCGGAGGCTGTAAAAAAGCTGACGGTTATGAATGTCAATGAGGTGGAGCAGGTAGCGGCCAATGTGGATTTCGTGTTCAGCGCCGTGGATATGACAAAGGATGAGATTAAGGCGATTGAGGAGGCATATGCAAAGGCCGAGACGCCGGTGGTTTCCAACAACAGCGCTCACCGCTGGACACCGGATGTTCCCATGGTGATCCCGGAGATTAATCCGGAGCATTTCAATGTAATTGAATTTCAGAGAAAGCGTCTGGGGACGA
The DNA here is from genome assembly GCA_947575275.1 of uncultured Clostridium sp. Classification (GTDB taxonomy): domain Bacteria; phylum Bacillota; class Clostridia; order Lachnospirales; family Lachnospiraceae; genus Brotaphodocola. Next base: position 50,376 of record CANPMS010000002.1, read on the forward strand.
TGCGCGGTTTTATTGCTGTAAAGCCCAACTGCTCTATCCAGAGCTATGCACCGGTACTCACCGCATGGAAGGAATTTGAGCCCTATGAGGTGGCAGCTACCACCTATCAGGCAATTTCCGGTGCAGGCAAGACCTTCCAGGACTGGCCGGAAATGGAGGGTAATATTATCCCTTATATTGGCGGTGAGGAGGAAAAGAGCGAGCAGGAGCCCCTTCGCATCTGGGGAGAGATAAAAGGCGGAGTTATTGAGAAGGCGTCAGAGCCGGTTATTACCTGCCAGTGTATCCGTGTTCCTGTATTGAACGGACACACGGCAGCCGTTTTTGTGAAATTCAGGAAGAAACCCACGAAAGAAGAGCTGATTGGGCGTCTTGTGAAATTTAAGGGACTTCCCCAGGAGCTTTCACTTCCCAGCGCACCGAAACAGTTTATGCAGTATATGGAGGAAGATAACCGCCCGCAGGTAGCCCTTGACGTGGATTTTGGAAATGGCATGGGTATCACTGTGGGACGGCTCAGGGAAGATACGGTCTACGATTATAAGTTTGTCGGCTTGTCCCATAACACAGTGCGCGGTGCGGCCGGAGGAGCAGTGCTCTGCGCGGAACTTTTGACTGCTCAGGGGTATATTCAGGCACGTTAACCAACTTACGGCAGAATAACGGCAGAGAACAGGAAATGCAGGAAAGGACAGGAAGCCATGGCATGGAAAAAAGAAGTTTTCGGAAGACTGGAAAACGGCGCAGTGGCACACAAGTATACTCTGATTAATAGAAACGGAGCATCGGCGGCGTTTACTGATCTGGGCGGAATCTGGCTGCAGATGCTGGTGCCCGACAGGGATGGCAGGCTTGGAGATGTTCTATTGGGGTACGATACGGTGGAAAAGTGCACGACCCTTGGGGGACATCTCGGAGAAATTGTAGGCCGCAATGCCAACCGAATCGGCGGTGCAGTTTTTGCATTAAACAATGTTACCTATGCTTTAGCCATCAATTCCGGCGCCAAAAATAATCTGCACAGCGGACCGGATTACTACCGTGATCGCCTGTGGGATGCAAATGTGCGGGAGACGGAATCAGGAATCGGCATTTCTTTTTCTCTGTTCAGCCCGGACGGTGACCAGAATTATCCCGGAAATGCCAATATTTCAGTCAGCTATACCTTGAGGGATGATAACAGTCTTAAGATTGATTATCATATGGTTTCTGACCAGGACACCATTGCAAATTTTACCAACCATGCCTATTTTAACCTGGCTGGACATAGTGCCGGCAGTATCCTGAATCAGAAGGTTTGGATTGATGCAGATGCCTTTACCATTGCGGACTCAGAGTCCATTCCCACCGGAGCGGTGGTTTCTGTCAAGGGAACTCCCATGGATTTTACCAGGCTTAAGGCAATCGGAAAGGATATTGAAGCTAATTATGAACCCCTGAAGATGGGAAACGGTTACGACCATAACTGGGCGCTGAACCACAAAAAAGGAGAGCTGGCTTTGTCAGCAAAAGCAGTGGACGAGGTCAGCGGCCGTGTGCTGGAGGTCTATACGGATCTTCCCGGCATACAGTTTTACACGGCAAATTTTCTGAATAATGTAATTGGCAAGGAGAATACCTTATATACTCCACGGTGCGGTTACTGCTTTGAGACACAGTATTTCCCGGACGCAGTGAATAAGCCTCAGTTTGACTCTCCAATCCTGAAGGCCGGAGAGGAATATAAAACTACAACAATTTATCATTTTAAAGTAAGTTAAGATTTCAAAGCTGTTAAAAACCGATTTCAAAATTCTGACAGATTACGCAGAAGATTCTAGTGTAATATCCTTTCTGAATCACATAATAACATCGTAACACAAAACAAAGTGGTCGTGAGGTAGGAAAACTGAAATGCCTGCCTTGCGGCAGGCTAATCAGAAAGGAGGCCAATCAAATGGCAAGCAGATCTTCTAACAGAGCAGAAGTACCAGAGGCAAAAGAGGCACTGGATCGTTTCAAAATGGAAGTAGCAAGTGAGCTGGGAGTACCGTTATCTAACGGCTACAACGGTAACCTGACTTCCGCACAGAACGGTTCTGTAGGCGGCTATATGGTTAAGAAAATGATTGAGGCTCAGGAGAGACAGATGGCCGGTAAGTAAGCCATAGATGACCTCGAAAAGGATTCCCGGATGGCATAAGCCCTCCGGGTTTTCTTTTTGTATGTAAAATTGTGCCAAAAGAGTTCATAATCTGCTTGTGAATTGTCGAATTACAAGCTATAATGTTAGAGAAATGAAATTTCAGGAGAATAGCTATGCGTGTAATTGCCGGAAGTGCAAGACGAATTCCTTTAAAAACTTTGGAGGGGCTTGATACACGTCCCACACAGGACCGGATTAAGGAGACGCTGTTTAATATATTACAGTATCAAGTGGCAGATTGTTGTTTTTTGGATCTGTTTGCAGGAAGCGGCAGCATCGGAATTGAAGCCTTAAGCCGCGGGGCAGAGAAGGCAGTGTTTGTGGAAAACAACGAAAAATCAGCTGCTGTTATCCGTGAAAACTTAAAGGCAACCAAACTGGAAGAACGAGCAGTTGTAATGAATTGTGATGCGCTGACAGCATTAAGACGCCTGAATGGAAAATACCGGTTTGATTTTATTTTTATGGATCCACCCTACAATCACCAGCTGGAGCGGCATGTGATGGAGGCTCTGAGAGATTCCGTCTTAATTAACAAACAAAGCACAATTATTATTGAATCGTCTATGGAGACGTCCTTTGACTATCTGGAATCCATTGGTTACGTTGTAGAAAAAACAAAAGAATATAAGACAAATAAACATCTGTTTATTTATAGAGGAGAATAAGATGGCGATTGCGGTCTATCCCGGCAGTTTTGATCCAGTCACCCTGGGACATATCGATATTATTGAGCGTACGGCGCGTATGATTGATTGGGTAATTGTGGGGGTTTTAAAGAATTATTCAAAAACTCCGTTGTTTTCTGTCGAAGAACGTGTTAATATGATACAAGATATAACATCACACTTAAAAAATGTGGAGGTTCGCTCCTTTGACGGTCTGCTTGTGGATTTTGTCCATGAGTGCAAGGCGGATATGATTGTCAGGGGACTTCGCGCCGTTACGGATTTTGAGTATGAGCTTCAGATGGCACAAACGAACCGTGTGATTGCTTCGGACGTGGATACGATATTTCTGACTACCAATCTGAAATACTCCTATTTGAGTTCCAGTGTGGTGAAAGAGATAGCGGTCTACGGTGGTGATATAAGCGGTTTCCTGCACCCGGATATTGCCAGCAGGGTGAGAGAGAAAATCGGTAATTAAGGAGAAAGAATCATGAGCAGAATTGAACAGTTAATCGGCGAAATCGAGGAGTATATTGACAGCTGCAAGTTCCAGCCACTGTCCAATACTAAAATCCTGGTGAATAAAGAGGAGTTGGAAGAGCTTTTGGTGGAACTTCGTCTTCGGATTCCCGATGAGATTAAAAAATACCAGAAGATTATCAGCAATCAGGATGCAATCTTAAATGAAGCCCGCAGTCAGGCTGATGCGATGCTGGCAGAAGCAACTGCCCAGACCAATGAGCTGGTGAATGAACATGAAATTATGCAGAAAGCGTATGCCACGGCAAATCATGTGGTTGAGGAGGCACAGGCGCAGGCACAGGAAATTATTGACAGCGCCATAGCCGATGCCAATAATATCCGCCAGGGTTCCATTAACTATACCGATGATATGTTAAAGAGTCTCCAGACGATTATCACCCACTCCATGGAGGGAGCTCAGGGGCGGTTTGATGCCTTCCTTTCTTCCATGCAGTCCAGCTATGATATTGTCACTTCCAACCGCAACGAGCTTGCCGGAAGTGTAATCGCTGCTGAGGAAGAGGAGACACAGACAATACAGTAATGAAACGATTGTAAACGTTACAACCAACGGAAATCATTATATCAAAGCGGTAAGCGTTACATAAGCCACACAGGTAAGACAGGCGTGCAACAATTTCCAAAGTACATAATGCCGGACAGACAGTCCGGTATTTTTTGTACCTTCGGAACTTTTTTTTGCGCTTTCATCGCTTCCTCCAATTACACTTTTTGTCTGGAAGATTCCTGATATTCCTCCAAATGCCACAGATGCAAGTACGGCAGGAAGAAGCATCTGTCCCGGCAGGGTTGTGCACAGCATATGGATTCCAGTGGTAATTTCCACTGTTCCTGCAATCAGAGCCTTTGTTTCATTGGTCAGAATAGGCACATTCTGCACCCAGATAACAAGAATGGAAAACAGCATAATATATCCGCCAATTAACACCATGGTCTCGCAGGTGGAATGAATGATTTCCTCCAGCGACGGTGGTGTTTTACTGGCGGAATCTTCTGTCTCTGAATCATATATAAGCTGCTTTTTCTTTAGAATTTTTCGTTCTGGACAAATTCCGTAGACCCGTCTCGCCAGCAGTGAAATCGGAATGACAGGCAGGTACAGACAGATAAGCAGCAGCCATATGGGAACCGGGAATGGAATTTGGCTGCGCACATACCCCAGCAGAAACATAGGGCTGGGATGGTTACAGATGGCAAAGAGCATATTTGATTCCTGCGGTGTAATTTCTCCCCGCTGTCTAAATTCTGCACACAGGCGTGCGCCTAAAGGGTATCCGCACAAGAACCCACAAAGAAGAATATAAGCTCCCGATACAGAAACTCCAAACATGCGTTTGAACACCGGATAAATGGGACGCATCATAAAGGTTACGCCGCCTGAGGCAACGATAGCCTGGGTGCAGATGATAAATGGCGAGAGGGTTGGGAGCACCACATTGAACCATAAAAGGATCCCCGATGACGCCCCCTCTATGGCGATAGAGGGAAAAGCGAGAAGCAGGAATAAAAGGGTGATTGGCAGACAGCGTTTCCAGCTCACGGTCAGGCTCCGGAGTTTTTTATATCCCTATGAAGAATCAGACGGTTCTATGACTGAAACCGTATACAAAGAAAGGACAAAACTGCCGTGTTCACATACCAGTAAATTTGTGGTATACTTATATCAAATATATGCGCGCGAAGGCATTGATACCGGCTGCGCGGGAGAGGCAGGGGATATGGATCTACCTGAGAAATTTCTTGACAATATGAAATGCCTTCTTGGAGGAGAGTATCATTCATGGCTTGCAAGCTATGATGCCCCTGCCGCTCAGGGACTTCGGATTAATACGGCAAAAGTGGACACAAAAGCCTGGGAGAGTATAAGTCCTTTCGGAACAGAACGTGTGATGTGGACTTCAAACGGCTATCTATGCCAGGGAGAACGGCCTGCAAAACATCCTTACTATTACGCAGGACTTTACTATCTTCAGGAGCCAAGCGCCATGGCGCCGGCTGCCGTTCTTCCAATCAGCCCGGGGGATAACGTGCTGGATTTATGTGCAGCGCCCGGCGGAAAAAGTACGGAGATGGGCACAAGGCTCTACGGTGAAGGTCTTTTGGTGGCAAATGATTTAAGCGCTTCCCGTGCAAAAGCGCTTCTCAAAAATCTTGAGCTGTTTGGCATCCCAAATATCTGCGTGACCGGAGAGACACCAAAGAAGCTGGCGGATACGTTTGGCTCATTTTTTGACAAAATTTTAGTGGACGCTCCATGCTCAGGAGAGGGAATGTTCCGAAAGGATTCGGAATTGATAAAAAGCTGGGAGGAGCGCGGTCCAGAGTATTATGCGCCGATTCAGAGAGAAATTTTAAAGCAGGCTGTGCGTATGATGAAACCAGGAGGACTTCTTGTATATTCCACCTGTACCTTTTCTCCTGTGGAAAATGAGGACAATGTTAAATGGCTTTTGGAGGAGGAAGAGGAGCTTTCTCTTGTTCCATTGACACCTTCCTGGGGGGAAGAGGGAGGCATCGGCGGAATGCCGGCGCTGCGGTTTTTTCCCCATAAGCTTCGGGGTGAAGGACATTTTCTTGCGATGTTTCGCAAGAAGACAGAGGCAGGGAAAGCGTTATCATCCCAGAAAAAAGGTGACCGAACCGTGTCTTCAGATGTACGTTGTCTTGAAAAGGAAAGCGATTTCCTCCAGTGGGAATCCATGGTTCGCGGAAGGTTTGACCGCAGCCGAATGAAGGTGAAAGGAAACCTTGTCTACTATCTGCCGGAGGATTTTGATGATACCTGGAATCTGCGGTATCTTCGAACCGGGCTGTTGCTGGGAGAATGGAAAAATCGCAAATTTGAACCGTCTCAGGCGGCGGCGATGGTTTTGCAGCCGGAGGAATTTGAGCAGAGCTTTTCCATGAAATGCAGTGATGAGCGGATTATCCGCTATTTAAAAGGGGAAACTATTTTCTTAAACCCAGAGGAAAAACTGAAAAAGGGATGGGTGCTGGTCTGCGTTGACGGCTATCCCCTTGGCTGGGCAAAGTATACGGGAACCAGCCTAAAAAACAAATATTATCCTGGATGGCGGTGGCAGTGATGGAGAAAAAAATACGGCTGGACAAATTTCTGGTAGAGATGAAGAGGGGAAGCCGCCGCCAGATAAAAGAAACAGCAAAAAAAGGGGGCATCTTTGTAAATGGTGAAGCAGAGACACGGACAGAGCGGAAAATTGATCCCAATTCCGATCTGGTCAGCATGAACGGCATTCCGATTGTGTACCGTGCCTTTGAGTATTATATGCTCAATAAGCCTCAGGGCGTGGTGTCTGCCACCGAGGATAAGCTTCACCGCACCGTAATTGATTTGCTGGGTGAAGAAACCCGCAGGGATTTATTTCCGGTAGGACGCCTTGACATGGACACGGAAGGGCTTTTGATTTTGACAAATGACGGAGAGTTGGCACACCGGCTTTTATCACCAAAAAAACATGTGGATAAACAGTATTATGCGGAGATTTACGGGAGGCTTCCCACAGACAGTGCAGCGCGTATGGAGAGTGGAATGGTACTGGAGGATGGGACACAGCTTCAGCCAGGCAAATTAGAAATACTTGTATCAGGATATGACGGAAACCTGAGTCAGGTACTGCTGACCATTCAGGAAGGCAAATTTCATCAGGTAAAGCGTATGTTTGAAGCGCTTGGATGTCATGTGGAATATTTAAAGAGGCTTTCTATGGGCAGTCTTAAATTGGATGAGACACTTGCCCCCGGAGCGTATCGGTCTCTGACAGAGGAGGAGTTAAAAGAGATTCGATGGTGGAAATAAAACGGGATATATTGCAGGCTTTGAAAAAAAAGGAAGCAGTAATTTTCGATTTAGATGGAACGCTGGTGGATTCCATGTGGATGTGGAAGGCGATTGATATGGAATATTTGGGAAGATTTGGCTATGAATGCCCTCCCCTTCTCCAAAAGGAGATCGAGGGCATGAGCTTTTCGGAGACAGCAATGTATTTTAAGACGAAATTTCAGCTTCCCCACAGTCTGGATGAAATAAAGCAGGCATGGATTGATTTGAGTATTGAAAAATACCGCAGTCAGGTTCCCCTGAAAAAAGGAGCACGGCGCTTTCTGGAATATTTAAGAGCCGGCGGAATAAAAATGGGAATTGCCACCAGTAACGGACGGACCATGGTGGACGCAGTGCTCGCATCCCTTGGAATTACCTCATATTTTCACAGGATCACCACAGCCTGTGAGGTGGCGGCAGGTAAGCCTTCTCCGGATATTTATCTTCATGTGGCAAAGGAACTTCAAATCATCCCGGAAAAGTGCCTGGTGTTTGAGGACGTGCCTGCAGGAATTATGGCAGGACGTGCCGCGGGAATGGAAGTCTGCGCTGTGGAGGATGATTTTTCTGCACACATGCGAAAGGAAAAGCTGGAGCTGGCAGACTATTTTATTGAAGATTATAATGACATTTTTTTGTCAGATAAAATGAATGATTGAGATAACAGAAAGGCAGAAGACAGATGAAAATTGCGATTGTAACGGGGGCCTCGTCCGGTATGGGGCGGGAGACGATTATACAGCTGGCGGCACGTTTTTCAGCCCTTGGGGAAATCTGGGCAGTGGCAAGGCGGGAGGATCGGCTTTTAAAACTGCAGGCGCAGCTTCCAGTACCGATTCGTATTTTTTCACTTGATTTATGTGAAAATGGGGCAATTAATACTCTTGCCAAAGCGCTTGGAGAGGAAAGACCAGAGGTGAAGTTTCTTGTAAATGCGGCGGGCTTTGGAAAAATCGGAAAGGTAGGAGATCTGCCCATAAATGATGAGCTTGATATGGTACGTCTGAATTGTGAGGCGCTCTGCGGCGTGACTCATGTGGCGCTTCCCTATATGACAAGGCATAGCAGAATAATTCAGTATGCCTCCTCAGCGGCGTTTCTGCCACAGCCGAAGTTTGCAATTTATGCTGCCACAAAATCTTTTGTTTTAAGCTACAGCCGCGCTTTAAATGCTGAACTGCGCCCGCGGGGCATTTTGGTGACAGCAGTATGCCCTGGACCGGTCAGAACAGAATTTTTTGATATTGCGGAGACCACAGGACACATGCCGCTCTACAAACGGTTGACCATGGCAGATCCCAGGAAGGTGGTGTCTCTTGCTCTGCGGGACAGTATGATGGGAAGGAGCATTTCTGTCTACGGACCTCTTATGAAAGCCTTTTATGGTTTGAGTAAAGTGTTTCCCCATGCAATCGTTTTGAGGATAATGGATTTGCTGCAATAAATGTGTCAGAGTAACAGAGGCAGAAAGGAGCGATGGGATGCAAAAAAGAAAGGGGCAGTACGGATACCGGGACAGCAATAGAAAGATCTGGCTTATGGTTACCACAGTGTTTGTGTCTGCAATTATTCTGCAGGTACTTGTTCGCAATCTGGCGCATAATCAGGCAGCGGAAAATATTTTGACTGTAATGGCGATTCTGACGGTTCTTCCCATGGCTAACATGGCATCGCCTCTGATTGCAGCCTGGAATTATAAGACACCTGACAGGGGGTTTTATGATAAGGTGACTCCTTATGAGGACGGGTTTACAATACTCTATGATTTGATTGTGACAACAAAAGACCAGATTATTCCGATTGATGCGGCGGCAGTCCATCCCATCGGTGTGTTTGCCTACTGTCCTTCGCAAAAGGTGGATACGGAAAAGGCACAGAGGGAGATGGAGAAGCTGTTTCTGTCAGACGGGCTGGATTCTCATGTCCTGTTACTGAACAGTGAGCATGAATTTTTTATGTGTCTTGACCGTTTAGAGCCTGCCTCGGAGTGTGACAACAGCCAAATGGCACAGCGCACTGCAGCCCTCCTTAAAAATATCTCCATGTAGAAAACATAAAAGGAACAGAAAATCATGAGAACCATTACTGTAAATGTCAATGAAGCTGGACAGCGGCTTGATAAGCTGCTGGCAAAGTATTTCAATCTGGCAGGCAGAGGCTTCCTTTATAAGATGCTGCGAAAAAAGAATATTACCTTAAATGGGAAAAAATGTGACGGCTCGGAACGGCTTTTTGTAGGTGATGAGATTAAGTTGTTTCTCTCTGATGAAACTATCAACAAATTTTCTCAGATAAAGCGGCAGAAGGTGGCAAAGAAAACGCTTAATATTGTCTATGAGGACAACCATATCCTGCTGATTAACAAACCTGCAGGGATGCTTTCCCAGAAGGCGAAGAATATGGACGAATCCCTTGTAGAATATGTGATTGACTATCTTCTGGATTCCGGACAACTGACGGAACAAGCGCTAAACAGTTTCCGGCCATCGGTGTGCAACCGCCTGGATCGTAATACAAGCGGACTTGTGGCTGCGGGAAAAAGCCTTGCAGGACTTCAGATGCTGTCACGCATTTTTAAGGATCATTCTCTGCACAAGCACTACCTCTGTGTGGTAAAAGGAAGTGTCCGGCAAAAGGAGAGAATTGAGGGTTATCTTTCCAAGAATCCTAAAAGCAACCAGGTGACTGTTTCCGGCACGGCGTTGTCTGACGGAGCGCCCATATGCACCGAGTATGAGCCGCTCAGGGAATATAATGGGTATACGCTTCTTAAGGTGGCATTAATCACCGGGAGAACCCATCAAATCCGCGCTCATCTGGCGTCTATCGGACATCCCATCGTTGGAGATTATAAATATGGAAGCGATGCGGTAAATGCGGAGGTGAAAAAGCGTTTTCAGATACGCTCGCAGATGCTCCACTCCTGGCAGATGGTGTTCCCGGAGCTTGAAGAGCCTTTTTCCGCGTTAAGTGGAAGGACGTTCACTGCTATCGCTCCAAAGGAATTTGAACGGGTGTGCGGAGCCGGGATTTGTAAGCAGTAAGGAGGGAGCAATGAATCATGAGGAAAAGCTGCGGCAGGCCGCTGATAGGGCAGAACGCTTCCGTCTAAGGGTTTTAAGGCTTCTGAGCAAAACGATGGCTCTGCTGCTGTTACTGAATGTTCTGTGTGGAATCTGGGCGGTAAAAAGTATACGGAATCCTAAAGCGATAATGTCCCTTGTAATATTTCTTTTCGTATATGGACTTTTTTTCCTGAATTTGATTGCCCTGTGTATCCTTTGCAAACGGCTCCGAATTATAAAACGACTGATTATCTGGATTCTGATCTGGATTCCGCTTCTTCATTATGGCATAGCCCTGTATATCTACGAGCTGGCGAAACAGGAGCTTGACCACAACACCTATAAAATCCTTCTGGATGACGTGAGGGTACAATATCAAATCTGTCATACCAGGTATCCATTGCTTTTCGTCCACGGTGTGGGATTTCGGGATTTTCATTATTTTAACTATTGGGGAAGAATTCCCAGAGAGCTTGTAAAAAACGGTGCGAAGGTTTATTATGGCCACCAGGAGGCATGGGGGACAGTGGAGGATAACGCACAGATTCTAAAGGAGAGAATCGAGAATATCCTCCTTGAAACAGGCTGTGAAAAGGTAAATATTATCGCCCATTCCAAGGGCGGTCTGGACGCCCGGTATCTAATCAGTTGTCTACATATGGCGCCGTTTGTAGCGTCACTCACCACAATTAACACTCCTCACCGTGGTTCTATGCTGGTAGACTTTTTTAAGTGTCTGCCAGATGGGATTTACCGGACTGTGTGCCGACTTATTGACCGCTATTTTAGCGCTCTGGGAGACAAAAATCCCAACGCATATGAGGCCAGCCGCCAGCTTTCCTGCGCCTATGCAAAGCAGTTTAATGAGAGCTGTAAAGACGCTCCGCAGGTATATTATCAAAGTTATGCCAGCCTTATGAGATGCGGTTTCAGCAGCAAGCTTCTGTGTGTTCCCTACTGGATTTTAAAATGGTTGGATGGTTCCAATGACGGTCTGGTCACAGTAGAATCCGCCGTATGGGGTGAGTTCCGAGGAGTTATAGAAAATGGACGGCTTCGCGGGATTTCTCATGGAGATGTAATTGATTTAACCAGAGAAGATTACCGGGATTTCAAGGTGGTGGAGTTTTATATCAGATTGGTGCAGGAACTTGCCATGAAAAATTTTTAATCAGAAGAAAAGCAGAAAGAAGAGGATATTGTACAAATGGGTACATGGAAGAGCAGAGGACTTCGCGGCTCCACTCTGGAAGATATGTTGAATTACAGCAACCAGGTATATCGTGAGAAGGAACTGGCGCTGATCCAGAAAATACCAACACCGATTACCCCAATTAATATTGAAAAAAAAACCAGGCACATTACGCTTGCCTATTTTGACCAGAAGAGTACAGTGGACTATATTGGTGCGGTACAGGGCATACCAATTTGTTTTGATGCCAAGGAGTGCGCGGTAAAAACCTTCCCCCTTCACAATGTGCACAAGCATCAGATCCTCTTTATGAAGCAATTTGAAAAGCAGGGGGGGATTGCGTTTATTATTCTGCATTTTACAGCAGATAACGAGATATACTATATCCCGTTCAAAGACCTGTACCGGTTCTGGAAGCGGATGGAGGATGGCGGACGCAAAAGCTTTACTTACGATGAGGTCGATAAAAGTTACCGAATTTACTCCAGACGTGATATTTTAGTACATTATCTGGAGCCTCTGAAGCTGGATCTTGACAGACGGGAGGAAGAATCATGATATTTTCAATTGTAAAGCAATCCATTGATATTCGTCTGAGGTTTCCGAATCCGCCAGGGATTCACGCGGACACAGAATGCGCTGCAGTGATGGGGATGCTTGCGAAGGAGTGTGAATTTTCCCTTCCGGAATATAGAACAGAGTTTTCTGTTATGAGGCAGAAGCTCCTTGAGTGGGTTTATGAAAAACCGGCAGATCAGGAGTCACGCGCCCAAAGGCTTGTTTCACTTTTAGAGGCCTACGAGCCGAAGGCAGCGCTGGATCATGAAACATATGAGCTGATGAGATACAGCTATGACTGTGAATAAAACCTGAAAATAGAAAATATAGTGGACGAACCAGAAAATTTATGGAATAATTAAGGGTAACATCAAAGTGAACAATAAGAGAAAACAGGAGGTAGAGTATGGCTAATAAACGTGTTATTCAGGTGGAGGAGAAGGTGCCGGTTCAGCTTTTGATTCCACTGAGCATTCAGCATATGTTCGCAATGTTCGGTGCATCGGTTCTGGTTCCCTTTATTTTCGGCATCAGTCCGGCGATTGTTCTTTTTATGAATGGTCTCGGAACGCTTTTGTTCATCTTTATTACAAAGGGAAAGGCTCCGGCGTATCTTGGTTCCAGCTTTGCATTCCTTGCTCCTGCAGGAATCGTTATCAGCAGCTACGGCTATGAGTACGCACTGGGGGGATTCGTTACAGTCGGTTTCTTTGGCTGTGTGCTTGCCCTGATTATCTATAAATTTGGTACCGAGTGGATTGAGGTGGTTCTGCCGCCTGCAGCCATGGGACCTGTTGTGGCATTAATCGGTCTGGAGCTTTCCGGCTCCGCCGCCAGCAATGCGGGACTTCTGGATGAGACCATCAATCCAAGAAACCTGATTGTATTTCTTGTAACTCTGGGCGTTGCAGTGTTCGGCTCTATTGTTTTCCGAAAATTCTTGTCGGTCATTCCCATTCTGATTGCGGTGCTGGCCGGCTATGCAGCGGCGATTGCCTGCAAAATTGTGAGCTTTAAAGAGGTGGCGGCGGCGCCCTGGTTTGCACTTCCAAACTTTACGGTACCCAAATTCAATGCCGAAGCCATTATGATTATCTTGCCGGTTATTTTGGTTATCGCCTCTGAGCACATCGGACATCAGGTAGTGACCAGTAAAATTGTAGGACGGGATCTTCTGAGGGATCCAGGACTTCATAGAAGTCTGTTTGCCGATAATTTTTCCACCATGATTTCCGGTTTAATCGGCTCTGTTCCAACTACGACCTATGGTGAGAATATCGGTGTGATGGCTATGACCGGCGTGTACAGCGTGTATGTTATTGCAGGCGCGGCGGTATTATCCATTATCTGCTCCTTTGTGGGTAAGCTGTCCATGTTAATCAGCACAATTCCGGGACCGGTAATCGGAGGTATTTCCTTTTTGTTGTACGGAATGATTGGAACCTCCGGTCTGCGTATCCTGGTGGACGGCAATGTGGATTTTGGAAAATCAAGAAATCAGGCGCTGACCTCTGTTATTTTTGTGACCGGTCTTTCCGGCATTGCTGTAAAATTCGGAAATGTCCAGCTTACCGGTATGGTTCTGGCATGTGTGATTGGTATGCTTCTAAGCCTGTCTTTCTATATTCTTGATAAATGGAACCTGACCAACGACAAGGAGGAAGCATAAAAGTAACCATGAGATTTCCGTTATATTTCTGTTCCGATATATATGACACAGAGTATACTACAAATCTTTTTCTTGAGGCAATGAGGGATAATCTTGCATACCACAGGCGAAATAACCGGAAATCCCGCCGCTTCCCACTGCATTGTTTAAAAAGGAAACGCTGTGGACTATGAGCAGGCGTCACATGGCGGTACGGGCCACCTCCTCAGGAACCTCGGGCACCCGCAGCGAGATTGGCTACGATTGGGAGAGTGTGTGGTTCGGATTTTTACTTGCCCTGGGTATTGGCCGCTGTCACGGTATTTTTTCTCCTGTACCGGCTCATTATCTGATGCTGGGGTACGAACCATGCAGAGAGAACCGGACGATTATTGTGAAAACCCAACGGATTTCCTCATTTTTTGCACCTCCGGCAGGACGAACCTATGCCCTTAGATGGAAAAATGGCGCCTACCACCTGGATATACCGGGACTTTTGAGATCTCTGTCCCTGTACTCCAGGAGTGCGCTTCCGGTCCGCATAATTGGTTTTCCATCTTACCTCTATTTCCTCTTACAATATTTAAAACAGGAGGGCAAACGATTCTGCCTTCCGGCAAATTCTATGGTGCTGCTGGGGGGAGGATGGAAGGAGCATGAGAGACAACGGGTGGATAAACAGGATATTTACCGGCTTCTCCAGGAGACCATGGGGATTCCCCGCTGTAATGTGCGTGAGTTCTTCGGAGCGGCGGAATCTCCATCCTTGTACTGTACCTGCCGCCACGGCCATTTCCATGTGCCCATATACAGTCATGTGATTATTCGAGATGTAAAAACTCTAAAGCCGCTGCCGCCGGGACAGCCGGGAATTTTGAACCTGCTCTCCCCGATGGCAAAAAGTATGCCACTGCTCAGCGTAATGACGGATGACCTTGCGGTGCTTTATCCCGGGGAAACATGCGGATGCGGAATCAAAGCGCCGTATTTTGAACTTTTGGGGAGAGCAGGACTTGAGGAAATTAAGACCTGCGCGGCGGAGAGCCGGAAGATTTTAGGAAGGGCGGAAAAGTATGAAAGGGAATAAACTGGAGCGGGAGATAATCCGTGTGCTGGAGGGACTTTTAACCGGGAACATTAATATTTTAAAGCCATCTTCAGAGGACATGGTATCTTCGTTCATTCTGAGAGAACTGGTTCGCCTGGAACCCCGCCTGCGCTCCTATCTTTATGTGTTTTCCTTTTCCTCCAGAGACACGCGACGCTTAAAACGGTTGATTTCCATTGCAGATGCCGTGGTGCTGTGGGGAGGGGATCAGGCAGTAAGTGCCTTGAGAAGCCTGATGCCTCCGGAAAAAAGGCTCATTGAGTGGGGCCATAAGTTCAGTTTTGTTTATGTGACAAAGCAGGGACTCAAAATGGAAGAAAAAATCGCAGGTCTTGCCTATCACCTGGAAGCTACACGCCAGAGACTGTGCAGCAGTTGTCAGACAATCTATATCGATACAGAGGATTCAGGTGTTGTAAAAGAGTTCACTGGAAAGCTTGAAGAGGCGATTAACAGAATATATCTTGACGCAGACTCTCTGGCAACACTGCGAGCCTCCGCCAGAAATACGCTTATCAACCAAAGCTGTGCACTTTCTGCTGCGATTCACGGCCGTGGAGAGATCTATACCGGAGGCTGTCCTGTGGAATGCCTGCCCAGAGAGCGTGCGCTTGGAGTGCTCCGCAAAACGCCTGTTTCACTTCAGACCGTTGGCTTAATTTGTGAAGAGCGGGAGAGAGAAGAACTGTCACGCCTGTTTTACCGCGCCGGTGCAGTCAGAATCCGGCCTCCAAAAGAAATGTCCCGCCATATGCCGGAAGGGGCACATGACGGGGAGTATCCGCTGCTTCGCTATACAAAAATTGTAGAGTAAGACCTGATTATTCTTTACCGTTCCAGCAGTAGGTACAGAGCTTTTCCTTTGGAAGTCCAATGGATTCGATCAGGTCGTCCAGGCGGTGGAATTTCAGGGAGGTGAAATTTAACCGTTTCCTGATTTCCTCCACCATTTCCTGGTAATTTAAGCTGTCCGGATCCGCATAGTCAGCAAGCAGCTCGGGGGAGACGTTTTCCCCTTCCCTCTCCTGGATAATGCGTCTGGTAATCAAATCCAGCTCCGAGTTGGAGCGGGAGAAATTCAAGTACCTGCATCCGAATAAAAGCGGCGGACATGCAGGCCGGATGTGTACCTCCTTTGCGCCGCTCTGATACAAAAAGGCTGTCGTCTCGCCCAGCTGTGTACCGCGGACGATGGAGTCATCAATCAGAAGAAGGCTTTTGTTTCGAATCAGCGCATCTACCGGAATCAGCTTCATCTTTGCAATCAGGTTTCTCTGGCTCTGGTTCTGAGGCATAAAGGAGCGGGGCCAGGTGGGGGTATATTTGATAAACGGTCTCGCAAAGGGAATCCCGGAGCCGTTGGCATAGCCTATGGCATGAGCAGTGCCGGAATCCGGCACCCCTGCCACAATATCGGGCTGGATGGCATTTGCAGAATGTCCGGGACAATTTTGACATCCGCTGCCCAAATCGCGCCTGGCAAGAATTCTTCCGCAGTTATAGCGCATCTCCTCCACGTTGACACCCTCGTAGCTGGAGGTAGGGTAGCCGTAATAAACCCATAAGAAGGAACAGATTTTCATCTGGTTTCTCGGGCGGCTTAAAGAATGTACGCCGGAAGGGTTGAGAAGCACGATTTCGCCGGGACCCAGCTCATAACAATCGTGGTAGCCCAGGTTAATGTAGGCAAAGCTCTCGAAGGATACACAGTAAGCGTCCTCCTTTTTTCCCACCACCACAGGGGTTCTCCCGTACCGGTCCCGGGAAGCATAGATACCTTCAGGGGTTAAAAGAAGAATCGTCATGGAACCTTCAATCATTTCCTGAGCATACAAGAGTCCTTCCACCAGGCTCTGCTTCTGATTAATAATAGAAGCAGTAAGCTCTGTGGCATTAATCCTTCCGCCGCTCATTTCCATAAAATGAATGTGCCCATTTTCATAAGCACAGGTAATTAAATCCTGTTCATTGTTGATTTTTCCCACCGTAACAATGGCATAGCTGCCCAGGTGAGATTGAATCAGCAGCGGCTGCGGCTCGTTGTCAGAGATGGAACCGATTCCGAAACTGCCCGAAAGTTCCTCCACATCCCGCTCAAATTTGGTGCGGAACGGGGAATTCTCGATGTTATGGATACTGCGCTGGAAGCCGTCCGGACCGTAGACCGCCATGCCGCCGCGCCGTGTTCCCAAGTGGGAATGGTAATCCGTTCCGAAAAACAAATCCATGACACAGTCTTTTTTAGAAGTGACTCCAAAAAAACCTCCCATAGTATATCATCCTCCCATTTTCTTTTCCCATTGTAATTGGGCACACTGCGGATGGAACTGCACTGTATGCTTACAGTTTACCATATATCTTAGTAATAATACAATTAGTATATTTTATTAAAGTTACTTATAAGTAAGAAAAGCTGTAAAGATAAGCGGCATTATTGATTGACAATCAGAAAACTTTTTTGTATAATGATAGTCACGTTAACGAATTATCACTTTACCATATAAAAGTAGTAAGCCGGGAGGAGTTATGGGCAATCAGTTGTTACATACGCCTGAGGGAGTTCGGGATATATACGGAAGAGAATGTGCAAAAAAGCTTGCTGTTCAGCAAAAGCTCCAGCAGGTATTTTCCCTTTACGGATATGAAAATATCGAAACGCCCACCTTTGAATTTTTTGATATTTTTAATAAGGAGAGAGGAAGCGTCGGCACCCGGGAGATGTTCAAGTTTTTTGATAGGGACAACAATACCCTGGTACTGCGCCCAGATATTACTCCCTCCATTGCACGATGCGTGGCAAAATATTTTATGGACGAGCCCAAAGCTTTGAGGCTCTGTTATCTGGCCTCCACCTTTATGAATGGAACCAGCTATCAGGGCCACCTAAAGGAATCTACGCAAACTGGTGCAGAATTGATTGGCGACGATTCCAGTGACGCTGATGGAGAGATGATTGCACTGGTCATTGATGGGCTGAAGGCATCGGGACTGAAGGAATTTCAGGTAGAGCTGGGACAGGTGGAATTTTACCGTGGTCTTGTGGAGGAATCAGGAATGGCCTGGGATACTCAGAACAAGCTGAGGGAAATGATTGAGAATAAAAACTATTTTGGTGTTGAGGAGCTCTTATCAGAGCAAACCATGAGCGCCCAGTTGAAGCAGCTCTTTTTAAAGCTGCCGGAGCTGTTCGGCGACATTAATCAAATCCGCCTGGCACAGTCCATGACTTCCAACCCACGGGCCAGAAAAGCTATTGAGCGCCTGGAGAAAGTACAGGAAATTTTAGATATGTACGGTCTTGGCGATTATGTGTCTTATGATTTAGGCATGCTGAGCAAATATTCCTACTATACAGGAATCATCTTCAAGGCATACACTTATGGCACCGGGGATTACATCGTCACCGGAGGACGGTATGACAAGCTTTTGGAGCAGTTTGGAAAGGACGCTCCGGCGGTGGGCTTCGCCATCGTGGTAGACCGTTTGATGCAGGCGCTGTCCCGGCAGAAAATTGAGACGCCGGTCTCTATGGTAAATACCATCGTTCTTTATGACCAGAAGGCGAGATATGCCGGTATCCGCCTTGCATCCCATTTTAGGTCAAACGGCAGACCGGTTCAGTTAATGTGCAGGCATTCAGATGAGAAGATAGAGGAGTACCTTTCCTACGCAAAACGCCGCCGGATTGGGAACCTTCTGCACCTGGCAGACCAAGGTGAGAACCTGGTCTTATACGATATGGAGAAGGAAACGGCAGAGCAGTTAAAGTATACGGATTATATTCACAGGGAGGAGCGTTAAGAGCATGAGATATTTGACATTTGCCCTGGCAAAGGGCAGGCTGGCCAGCAAATCCCTGGAGCTGTTTGAGCAGATTGGAATTACCTGCCAGGAGATGAAAGAAAGGGATTCACGGAAACTTATTTTTACAAATGAGCAGTTGGGAATCCGTTTTTTTCTGGCAAAGGCCAACGATGTGCCAACCTATGTGGAATACGGCGCTGCCGATATTGGAATTGTGGGAAAGGATACGATTCTTGAGGAGGGCAGGAAGCTCTACGAGGTTTTGGATTTGGGAATCGGAAAATGCCGTATGTGCGTGTGCGGACCGGAGTCGGCAAGAGACCTTTTAAAGCATCACCAGTTAATCCGCGTTGCCACAAAATATCCGGCAATTTCCAAGGATTATTTTTATAATAAGAAACATCAGACTGTGGAAATCATTAAGCTGAACGGTTCGATTGAGCTTGCCCCGATTGTGGGGCTTTCTGAGGTTATCGTGGACATTGTGGAGACAGGTTCTACTCTTCGTGAAAATGGTCTTGCGGTGCTTGAGGAGGTTTGCCCTTTGTCAGCGCGCATGGTGGTGAATCAGGTCAGCTTAAAGAGGGAAAACACACGGATTACAAAAATCATTCAGGATTTAAAACCCCTGATTTGTCAATAACAGGAGGCATGGAGCATGAGAATTATCAGGCTGGACGAAGAGAGCAGGAACAATATTCTGTCAGAGCTTTTAAAGCGTGACCCCAACAATTACAGCGCTTATGAGAATACGGTGAAGGAGATCGTGGACAATGTGCGGGAAAACAGAGATAAGGCGGTATTCGCGTACACGAAGCAGTTCGATCGGGCAGTGCTCACACCCGAGACGGTGAGAGTGACTGAGGAGGAGATTCAGGAGGCATTATCCCAGGTGGATCCTGCTCTGCTGGCTGTGATGAAACGGGCCATGAAAAATATTCGCAGTTATCATGAAAAACAGAGGCAGTACAGCTGGTTCGACAGTAAGCCTGACGGAACCGTCCTTGGTCAGAAGGTAACGGCTCTGTCCAGTGTTGGTGTTTATGTGCCTGGCGGGAAGGCGGCGTATCCATCCTCCGTTCTGATGAATATTATCCCTGCCGAGGTGGCAGGCGTACCAAGAATTGTCATGGTGACGCCTCCCGATAAAAGCGGAAACGTAAATCCGGCAACTTTAATTGCGGCCCATCTTGCCGGGGCCACAGAGATTTACAAGGTAGGCGGCGCCCAGGCAGTGGCAGCGCTGGCCTTCGGTACCGAATCTATACCAAAAGTCGACAAAATTGTGGGACCCGGAAACATTTTTGTGGCTCTGGCAAAAAAGACCGTCTATGGCCATGTGAGTATTGATAGTATCGCAGGACCAAGCGAGATTTTAGTGCTTGCCGACGAGACGTCCAATCCTCGTTATGTGGCGGCGGATCTGCTCTCTCAGGCGGAGCACGACGAGCTGGCGTCAGCAATTTTAGTGACTACCAGTATGGATTTGGCCGAGAAGGTGTCAGAGGAGATAGACGGTTTTGTTGCAAAGCTGTCCAGAAAGGAAATCCTGGAAAAGTCCCTGGAAAATTACGGTTATATCCTGGTGGCAGACTCCCTGGAAGATGCCATTGATACGGCTAATGCAATCGCCTCTGAGCATCTTGAGATTGTAACAAAAAATCCGTTTGAAGTCATGACGAAAATCCAGAATGCAGGCGCTATCTTTCTGGGCGAGTACAGCTCCGAGCCGCTGGGAGATTATTTTGCAGGACCAAACCATGTGCTTCCCACCAACGGAACGGCAAAATTTTTCTCTCCCCTGGGTGTGGATGATTTTATCAAGAAATCCAGTATCATCTACTATTCAAGAGAGGCTCTGGAGTCGGTTCACCAGGATATTGAGGATTTTGCGGAGGCGGAGTATTTGACCGCACATGCAAATTCTGTCCGCGTGCGATTTGAATGAGAGGGGAGAGAACTATGGCACGGACGTCAATGGCAGAACGCACTACAAATGAGACAAGAATCACACTGAGTTTGAATTTAGACGGTTCGGGAAAAGCTGACGTAAAAACGGGAATCGGATTTTTTGACCATATGTTGAACAGCTTTGCCAGACACGGTCTGTTTGACTTAACGGTACAGGTTCAGGGGGATCTTGAGGTGGACACTCACCATACTGTGGAAGATACGGGCATTGTTCTGGGAAAGGCAATCCGTGAGGCAGTGGGTGATAAGAAAGGGATTGTCCGTTATGGCTCCTCCATACTGCCTATGGATGAAGCTCTGATTCTCTGTGCTCTGGACCTTGGGGGAAGACCGTACATGGTCTATGACCTTGTGCTTGACCGGGAACGCGTAGGCGATTTTGAGACGGAAATGGTACGGGAATTTTTCTATGCTGTTTCCTATGCTGCAGAGATGAACCTGCACTTAAAGCAGATGAGTGGAACCAACAATCACCATATGATTGAGGCAGCATTCAAATCGTTTGCCCGGGCGCTTGATGAGGCCACCCGGTTTGATTCACGGATTACCGATGTACGCTCCACAAAGGGAGTGCTGTGAGGAAGGAGATAGGGTATGCAGTTATATCCGGCAATTGATTTGAAGGGCGGAAAATGCGTACGCCTGACCCAGGGTCTGTTTGACAATATGAAGATATATTCCGACACTCCGGCTGATATGGCAAAGCTTTGGGTAAGCCAGGGGGCAACCTTTCTTCATCTGGTGGACTTGGATGGCGCGCTTGCAGGACATTCTATCAATGAGGCCGCAATCCGTGACATTGTTGAATGTGTGAACGTTCCGGTGCAGCTTGGAGGCGGAATCCGGGGCGCTGATGCGGTCAGGTATCTTTTAGGGCTTGGCATTACGCGCTGTATCATCGGCACACGCGCTGTGGAGCGTCCGGAATTTATGAGGGAGCTGATAGAAGAATTCGGTCAGGAACACATTGTGGCAGGCGTGGATGCAAAAGACGGTATGGTGGCAGTGCAGGGCTGGGAAAGAATCAGCGATGTATCTGCCCTGGATTTGTGCATGAAAATGAAGGAGTATGGCGTACGCCATATTGTTTATACGGATATTTCCAAAGATGGTATGCTGTCCGGGCCAAATGTAACCGCCACGCGGACTCTAACGGAGCAGACCGGTCTTGACGTGATTGCTTCCGGGGGTGTATCCTGTATGAAGGACCTGATGCAGTTACATGATAACGGGATTTGCGGCGCTATTATCGGAAAGGCGCTGTACGAAAACCGGCTCTCTCTGGAGAGGGCCGTGGAGCAGTTTCAGATATCATGATGGGAGAGGAAAGGGATTATGGCAGATTTTAAGCGGTTGATTGCAGGTGTCGGTTGTAAGGATGGACAGACGGTTCTTCTTGAAACGATCAGAGATGAAAAAAGGACGGCTGCAAATATTCCTTTGCTTGATATGGCTCATTTCTGCAATAACAATGGAGCAGACGGACTATTGGTTTTTGACTTATCAGAGACAGACACAGAGCACGAACAAACCATCGGTCTAATTAAGGAGGCAGCGGGCTCCGTAGATATCCCCATTTTTGCAGGCGGCAGAATCAAACGGCTGGAGGATGTGAAAAAATACCTTTACGCCGGCGCCAAAGCCGTTTTTCTGGACGGGGCAAAGGAGGAGCATATTGATTTAATCAAAGAGGCGGCGGATCGGTTCGGCGGTGAAAAAATTTTTGTGACAGTCTCTAAAGAGGCGCAATTTCAACGTGCTGATGAGTTTGCACAGCTTGGCGCTTCCACTCTTCTTGTGGCGGACGAGGCGGTGCAGACGTTTTTTGATGGATTAAAAAATATACCGGAAAACCTTAAACTCTTGTTTATGAGCGCCGATCATCCTACAAACAATACAGATGAACTACTGCGCCTGATGAGTGCCCGGCAGTCGGCGGGCGTCATTCTTACTAAACCGGTGGAGAATGATGGGGGCTACCTGGATTTCAAACAGTCCTTGAGTAAAAAAGGTGTAGAAGCAGATGTTTTAAAGAGCAGTGTGCCCTGGTCAGAGTTTAAGAAGGGGGCAGAAGGACTGGTTCCCGTTATTGTGCAGGACTACAAGACCTCTGAAGTTCTGATGCTGGCCTATATGAATGAACAGGCGTTTTCCGACACGCTTCTGACCGGACGGATGCACTATTACAGCCGCAGCCGGAAAGAGCAGTGGCTGAAGGGAGAGACCTCCGGTCATTATCAGTATGTAAAATCTCTGCATCTTGATTGTGACAAAGATACCATTCTGGCCAGGGTGCATCAAATCGGAGCTGCCTGTCACACAGGCGCAAAAAGCTGCTTCTTTACAGCTCTGGCACAAAAGGAGTGCCGGGAAACAAACCCGTTAAAGGTGTTCGAAGATGTGTTTGCGGTGATAAAAGACAGGAAGGAAAATCCGAAGGAAGGCTCCTACACCAACTACCTGTTTGATAAAGGCATTGACAAGATTCTGAAAAAAGTGGGCGAAGAAGCAACTGAGATTATCATTGCTGCAAAAAATCCCGATCCAGAGGAGATCAAGTACGAGATTTCCGACTTTTTATACCACATTATGGTGTTGATGGCAGCCAAGGGAGTTACCTGGGAGGAGATTACAGAAGAGCTGGCAAATCGATGACACGGTAAAGATTAACATAATAAAATCAGAGGCGGAGTGGTATCTCATTGATCCCTCCGCCTTATCCTTATTACTCTATTTTCTCAACAGCAGCCCAATAAAATCTGCTGTTAAAATCATCATCCACCTGTGGAGTATCCGCAGTTAATACCAAAGTGTCTCCGTCCCCGCCGAATGTGACCTTATAACCGGGCGATACCTTACCTGATGAAACTCCCGCATACTGGAGAGAACCCCATAGGGAGCAATAGCTGGTACCCTCCCTAAGATCAATTTTATCTCCGCCCAAATTTGCCTCTTGGTAGAGGGTTACAGGAAATACTTGAGGGTAGATTCTTTCCACGGAAGCCCAAAGAAATGGAAGGTTAAAATCATTATCCACCCAGGGAGTATCTTCGGTTAATACCAACGCTCTGCCTTGCCCATATAGGGTGACCTGATAACCGTGCAGCACCTGAACCGATGAAATTTTCCCATGCTGCAGAGGTCCCCAATCCCAGGAATAGATGGCGCCCCGTGAAAGCCCCATTTGATTTCCCCCAAAGTTTGCCTCATCGTAGATGATTACAGGAAACTCACCATAGCCATAGTTGGCATAGGAAACAGAGGGATTCATAAACACCGTCATAAGAACGGCTGCCAGGCAAGACCATAAAAGGTTGCGGAACCATCCAATTCTGCGCAGTTCTGCTTTTTTTAGATTTTGTAATAAGGGTTGCATAATCATCATCTCCTTTTATAAATTTTTTTAGTTTCTAAATAAAAATGCTCAAAATTTGATTCTACCCTCCTTTCGCTTGCTCCTTCTATAATCTGTTATATTATAATTATTAAGAAATGTCTGCCATAATATTCCAGAAATTATTAACCATGCCGTAAATGAAATCGTGATCCAACTCACAGTTGCCTAAACTCTGTATGTGTTGTATAATTATCCGCGATAATGTATCGTGTTAATAGGAACACACATCCCAATCAGCAAAAAAGATACCCTTTAACTAAAATGAGAAGGAAAAATAATGAGAAAATTAGCATTAAGTGATGAAATACTGCTTTCTGTCCAGCAGCCCGCCCGCTATATCGGCAATGAGATGAATGCGGTCTTGAAAGATCCGGATTCGGTGGATATCCGTTTTGCCATGTGCTTTCCCGACGTGTATGAGATCGGTATGTCCCATCTGGGCATGCAGATCCTCTATGCCATGTTCAACAAGCGGAAGGACGTTTACTGTGAACGGGTATTTTCTCCGTGGACAGATTTGGATAGGCTGATGCGCGAAAAACGTATCGGCTTGTTTGCGTTGGAATCTCAGGATCCCATAAAGGATTTTGATTTTCTTGGAATTACCATTCAGTACGAAATGTGCTACACCAATATTCTTCAGATACTGGATCTGAGTGGGATTCCTCTCCACGCAGCGGACAGAGACGAGAACGATCCCATTGTGATTGGCGGAGGTCCCTGCGCCTATAATCCGGAGCCTCTGGCAGAGTTTTTCGATTTGTTTTATATCGGTGAGGGAGAAACCCAATATGATGCTCTGTTTGAGTTGTATAAGGAAGTCCGCAAAAAACGCGGGAGCCGTCTGGAATTTTTGGAGGCTGCTGCAAAACTTCCGGGAATCTATGCACCCATATTCTACGATGTGACATATCAAGAGGACGGAACAATCGCCTCCTTTTTTCCAAACCGCCCGGGAATTCCTGAACGGGTCACGAAGGAAATCGTGATGGACATGGATCATTCTCCCTATATTGAGAATCCAATTGTGCCCTACATTAAAGTAACCCAGGATCGGGTGGTGTTGGAAATTCAACGCGGCTGTATTCGCGGCTGCCGGTTTTGTCAGGCGGGAAATGTGTACCGTCCGGCAAGGGAGCACAGCCTGGAATATCTGAAGGAGTATGCTTACAAGATGCTTAAGAGCACGGGACATGAGGAAATTTCCCTGAGCTCTTTAAGCTCCAGTGACTACACTTATCTGAAGGAGCTGGTAACGTTCCTGATTGATGAATTTCAGGGCAAGGGTGTCAATATCTCCCTTCCTTCCCTGCGGATTGACGCTTTTTCTCTAGATGTGATGAGCAAGGTACAGGATGTGAAAAAGAGCAGCCTCACCTTTGCTCCTGAAGCCGGAAGCCAAAGGCTGCGCGACGTGATTAACAAGGGGTTGACGGAGGAGGTTATCTTAAAGGGAGCTTCCGATGCTTTCCACGGCGGCTGGAACCGGGTAAAGCTCTACTTTATGCTGGGACTTCCTACGGAGACGGTAGAAGATATGGAGGGGATTCCGCTTCTAGCCGAGAAAATTGCAGCCCTTTATTATGATGAAATACCCAAAGAGCAGCGAAACGGGAAGGTGCAGGTGGTGGCAAGTTCCTCCTTCTTTGTGCCCAAGCCCTTTACAGCCTTCCAGTGGGCGTCTATGTGCACCAAAGAGGAATTTTTGGAGCGTGCCTACATTGTCAGAAATAAATTTCGTGAAATGAAGAACTTTAAGAGTTTAAAGTACAACTGGCATGAGGCGGATTTAACTGTTCTGGAAGGCGTACTGGCCCGGGGCGACAGAAGGGTCGCCGGAGTGGTGGAGGAGGCGTATCGCAAAGGCGCGCTTTATGATTCCTGGTCGGAAACCTTCAAGAATGAAATCTGGATGAATGCCTTTGAGACCTGTGGCATCAACCCGGATTTCTACACAGTGCGGGAGCGCACCCTTGATGAGATTTTCCCATGGGACTTTATTGATGCAGGTGTAACAAAGGAATTTTTGATCAGAGAATGGAAGAGCGCCCTTAACGGGGCGGTTACGCCAAACTGCCGGCAGAAATGCTCCGGTTGCGGAGCTCGCGGATTTGGAGGAGGTGTCTGCTTTGAAAATCAGAATTAAATTCTCCAAAGAGGGAACCATGAAATTTATCGGCCATCTTGACATTATGCGGTATTTTCAGAAGGTGATGCGCCGGGCTGATGTGGACATCCGATACAGCGAGGGATTCAGCCCTCACCAGATTATGTCCTTTGCCGCACCCCTTGGGGTGGGGGTGGAGAGTCTGGGTGAATATGTGGATATTGAGGTCCATTCCACCGATTCTTCCTGTGAGATGGTAAGGCGTATCGGCAATGCCATGGCAGATGGAATGCAGGTGCTTTCTTACAGGCGTTTACCGGACACGTCCCCTTCCGCCATGTCCATCGTGGCTGCCGCCGATTATTTGGTAAGATTCCGTGAAGGGTATGGGCCTGCAGACTGGGGCGTGTTTGCAGACGGACTGGGTGATTTCCTTTGCCGTAATCAAATCACAATTTTAAAGCAGACGAAAAAAGGGGAACGGGAGATTGATATTCGCCCTCTGATCTATGAGCTGCGCCAGGAAATGGATGAACAGGCGATTTTTATGAAGATTGCTGCCGGGAGTGCAGCCAACTTAAAGCCTGAAGCGGTCATGAGCGCCTATCTGGAAAGCCGGGGCGAAAATCTGAGAACCTTTGCCCTTAAGGTAACGCGACTGGAGGTATATGCCGATCTGGGAGAGGGCGGAAAGCACCGATTCGTATCACTGGAATCACTGGGGGAAGACATTGAGTAAGCTGATTATCACCAGATGGGAGGGAAGACTTCTGACCGCCCTGTTTTCCCACAAGGAGGCGCTGGAAATCGGGCTGGAGGAGAGCCGTTCTATTCTGGGCAATATCTATATTGGAAAAGTGAATAATATTATTAAAAATTTAAATTCTGCGTTTGTGGATTTTGGTGAGGGGCAAACCGGGTATTACAATCTGTCTGATAATCCCGTATCCATCTTTTCGGACGGCCATAGTGGAAAACTAAAGTCAGGCGATGAGATTGTGGTGCAGGTGGAGAAGGAGGCTGTAAAGGCAAAGGAGCCCGTCCTGACAGCAAATTTAAATTTTACAGGGCGGTATGCAGTGTTGACAGCAGCAAAGAATACCATTGGCTTTTCGTCAAAAATTTTAGACAAAGGGTGGAAGGATGCACTTCGCCCCAAGCTGGAGGCGCTGGTAACAGAGCAGGCGGGCGTAATTGTCCGAACGAACGCTTACAGACATGAGGAAGAACTTTTAAAAGAGGTAGGGCTACTGTTGGACACCTGCAGGCATGTGGTGGAAACAGCCAAATACCGCTCATGCTTCTCTCTTCTTTATGAGGCTGAACCGGAGTATTTAAAGAGCCTTCAGGGCTGTCCGGAAGGAACTCTGACGGAGCTTGTAACAGATCAGAAGGATGTATTGTATCATCTTGAGAACTATTTGGCGCTTCACAATCCCGGGAAAACGGTAAAGCTTCGATTTTACGATGACCCTATGCTGAGTCTGACAAAACTCTATTCCCTTGAAACGGTGTTGGAGCAGGCATGTCAGAAGCGGGTCTGGCTGAAATCGGGAGGCTATCTGATCATTGAATATACAGAAGCGATGACAGTCATTGACGTCAACACCGGGAAATATTCCGGAAGGAAGAGTAAGGAAGAGGCGATACGCCTCACAAACCTGGAGGCCGCATCGGAGATTGCCCGTCAGCTTCGTTTGAGAAATGTGTCCGGGATTATCATTGTGGATTTTATCGACATGAAATCGGAGTCTGACAGGGAGCTTTTACTGTCTGCCATGCGTGATGCGGTAAAGAGAGACCCGGTGAAAACCACTGTGGTGGACATGACACCGTTAAATCTTGTAGAGCTTACCCGAAAGAAGGCAAAGAAACCCCTGTGGGAGCAGCTTCCCCGGAAACAAAAAGGAGATACGAAGGGATTATAACATGAAGATTATCATCGTGGGATGCGGTAAGGTCGGTCTTACCCTGGCAGAACAGTTGAATAATGAAGGGCATGATATCACCGTTATTGATAAGGACGGCTCCAGGCTGCGGTCGGTCACTGACAATATTGACGTAATGGGCGTGGAGGGGAATGGCGCTATCTACAAGATTCAGATGGAGGCGGGAATTAAAGATACGGATCTTCTGATTGCAACTACCACCTCAGATGAGTTGAATATGCTCTGCTGTCTGATTGCAAAGAAGGCAGGTAACTGTCACACAATTGCCCGCATCCGCAATCCGGAATATGCCAGTGAGATTCAGTATATCCGTGAGGAATTGAACCTCTCTATGGCAATCAACCCGGAATTGGCGGCAGCCACAGAAATTTCCCGGCTTCTTAAATTCCCATCTGTTGTTAAGATTGATGCCTTTGCGAAAGGCAGGGTAGAGCTGATGAAGTTTATTATTCCGGAGAACTCTGTGCTACATAACATGATGGTGTATGAAGTAGCAGTAAAGCTTCGCTGCAATGTGCTGATTTGTGTTGTGGAGCGGAGTCATGATGTTATCATTCCCGATGGTAATTTTCAGATGAAGGCAGGTGACAAGATTTCCTTCATTGCGCCTCCCGCCCAGGCAAACCAGTTTTTCCGCCAGCTTGGAATCGGAAATACCACTGTCAAAACTGCCATGTTTGTGGGAGGAGGCAGAATTACCTACTATCTGGCCAAGATGCTGGAGGAGACAAAAATCAAAATAACGATTATCGAGAGGGATCTAAGACGCTGCAATGAGCTGAGCGAGCTGCTTCCCAATGCAATGATTATTCACGGTGACGGCTCCAACCAGCAGCTTTTGATGGAGGAGGGGATTGGACAGACTGAGGCGTTTGCTGCATTAACCGGTTTTGATGAGGAAAACATTATGCTTTCCCTGTATGCCTCCAGCCTGTCAAATGCGAAGCTGATAACGAAAATTAACCGTATTGCCTTTGAAGATATTATCCAGCAGATGAATATCGGCAGTATTATCTATCCAAAACTGATTACCGCAGACGGCATCATCCGGTATGTCCGGGCCATGCAAAATTCCATGGGAAGTAATGTGGAAACCCTTTATAAGATTGTTGCCAACAAGGCAGAGGCTCTGGAATTCCGGGTGGGTAAGGACGCACCGATGACAGGTATTCCTCTTGAGAAGCTTTCCTTCAAAAATAATCTTTTGATTGCGTGCATAAACCGCAATGGAACGATTATTACCCCCCGGGGAAAGGATACGATTGAGGCAGGAGATACTGTTATTGTGGTAACTACCCATTCCGGTTTAAACGACTTAAAGGACATCTTAAAGTAAAGGAATACCAACGATATGAATATGAGTATAATCATATATTTTCTTGGCTGGGTGATGGGAATAGAGGGCGCTCTGATGATTCTCCCCTGTATCACTGCCGTAATTTACAGGGAATCCAGCGGCTTTTATTTCCTTGGTACAGCGGTTTTTTGCAGTATTGCAGGATGGCTGCTGGCCCACAAGAAACCGAAAAATACTGTTTTTTATGCGCGTGACGGCTTCGTGTCCGTTGCGTTAAGCTGGATCGTTCTCAGTCTTTTCGGCGCGATGCCATTTTGGCTGAGCAGGGAGATTCCGCTGTTTGAGGATGCACTGTTTGAAGTGATTTCCGGCTTTACCACCACGGGAGCCAGCGTACTTCCCGAAGTGGAGTCCTTAAGCCGGTGTATGCTGATGTGGAGGAGCTTCACCCACTGGATCGGCGGTATGGGCGTACTGGTCTTTATTCTTGCAGTGCTCCCCCTGGCCGGCGGCTATAATATTCATATTATGCGGGCGGAGAGTCCGGGACCGTCGGTGGGAAAGCTGGTTCCCAGGGTAAAGACCACGGCTAAAATTTTATACCTGATTTATTTCTGCATGACCGCAGTGCAGATTCTGATTCTTCTTTTCAGCGGTATGTACTGGTTTGATGCAGTTGCCATGAGCTTTGGAACAGCCGGTACGGGAGGCTTCGGAATCTTAAATGACAGCTGTGCCTCCTACACGGTATTACAGCAGACTGTGCTTACGGTATTCATGATTCTGTTCGGCGTAAACTTTAACGTGTATTACCTGTTCCTGGTTAAAAAGCCGAAGGATGCGCTGCAGTCTGAAGAGATGCGGGGATATTTTACCGTTATCTTTGCAAGTATTCTGTTTATTGCATGGAACGTCCGCGGCATGTTCCCAAGTATGTTCCAAGCCCTGCACCACAGTGCATTTCAGGTTGCGTCCATTATCACAACCACAGGTTTCTCATCCGTGGACTTTGATTTATGGCCGGCATTTTCCAAGACGGTTCTTGTGTGTCTGATGTTTGTAGGCGCCTGCGCGGGAAGCACCGGCGGCGGCATTAAGGTATCCCGCGTGGCAATCGCCGTAAAGACAGTAAAAAAAGAGCTTTCCTCCCTGATTCACCCCAGGAGCGTAAAAGTCCTGAAGTATGAGGGAAAGGCCATTGAACATACAGTCCTGCGCTCCATCAACACCTACCTGATTGCCTACATGCTGATTTTTGCTCTGTCGACTCTCTTAATCAGCCTGGACAATTTTGACTCCACCACCAATTTTACGGCGGTGGCAGCGACTCTCAACAACATCGGTCCAGGTCTTGCCAAGGTGGGGCCTGCCTGTAATTTCGGGATTTACTCACCATTTTCTAAGTATGTGCTGATGTTTGACATGCTTGCGGGAAGGCTGGAGCTGTTTCCTATGATGCTTTTATTTTCACCAAAAACCTGGATACGGGAGTAAAGAAAAGTCCCGTTTTTTCTGTAAGGAATATATTGACAAAAACAAGCATACATGATATTATCTTTTGGTATGCCGCACAATGAGGTTTAAAAGTTCTATTTTTATGGACACCAAAGTTGGCGAGTAATGATAATAGGAGGTGCCATATGTACGCGATTATTGCAACAGGTGGTAAGCAGTACAGAGTAGCAGAAGGCGATGTCATTAGGATTGAAAAGCTTGGTGCAGACGCTGGAGAAACCGTTACGTTTGACCAGGTTCTTGCAGTAAATAACGGCGATTTAACAATCGGTTGCCCGACTGTAGCAGGAGCTACTGTTACTGCAACCGTTGTAAAAGAGGGTAAAGCCAGAAAAGTAAT
Organism: uncultured Clostridium sp.; assembly: GCA_947575275.1. Lineage (GTDB taxonomy): Bacteria > Bacillota > Clostridia > Lachnospirales > Lachnospiraceae > Brotaphodocola. Next base: position 81,567 of record CANPMS010000002.1, read on the forward strand.
CGTCTACAAGTATAAGAGAAAGACCGGCTATCATAAGAAAAACGGTCACAGACAGCTCTATACTCAGGTAAAGATTGAAAAGATTAACGCATAATTATGATTCATGTAACCGTATTTGTCGATTCTGAGCAGCATTACAGCGGGATAGAGCTGGTTGGACATGCAGGCTGCTTAAATAACCCCCGGGAGGATCAGGAGCTTGTGTGCGCTGCGGTGTCCGCCTTGACGCTTAATATGGCAAACTGTGTGGAGCATTTCACAGAGACTTCGTTTGAGACCGAGGAGGATGAGGAGACTGGTCTGTTCCGGTTTCATTTTACAGAGGCTGCAGATTCGGCAGCGGAGCTCCTTATGAATTCTTTAGTATTCGGGCTTGAGGATATTGAGGATTCCTATGGGGAACCGTATATAAAAATTCGAATTAAGGAGGTGTGAGAGATGTTTAAGATGAACCTTCAGTTATTCGCTCATAAAAAGGGTGTTGGTTCTACCAAAAACGGCAGAGATTCCGAATCCAAGAGACTCGGCGCCAAGAGAGCGGACGGTCAGTTTGTACTTGCCGGCAATATTCTTTACAGACAGCGCGGAACCAAGATTCACCCTGGCGTGAATGTGGGACGTGGCGGCGACGATACCCTGTTCGCCATGGTCGATGGCGTTGTGAGATTTGAGAGAAAGGGCAGAGACAAAAAGCAGGTTTCTGTATATCCGAGAACAATCAACGAATAATAAGACTGACAGGCTTCATACTGATACTTGGTATGAAGCCTTTTTCAAATTCACAGAAGATTTTAATGACCAGAAAGGATGTTTATCCATGTTTGCAGACCATGCAAAGATTTTTATTAAATCAGGAAAAGGCGGAGACGGCCATGTCAGTTTCCGCAAGGAGCTGTTCGTACCAGCAGGGGGACCTGACGGCGGAGACGGTGGAAAAGGCGGAGATATTATTTTTGAGGTAGACTCAGGATTAAATACTCTGACGGACTTTCGCCACACTCGGAAATTTGTTGCACGGGATGGAGAAGAGGGTGGGAAGAAACGATGCCACGGAGCCAATGCGCAGAACTTAATCGTTAAGGTTCCGGAGGGAACTGTAATCAAGGATTTTGAGACAGGCAAGGTTATTGCAGACATGTCCGGTGAACATAAGCGTGAGGTAATCTTAAAGGGCGGAAAAGGCGGGCTGGGAAATATGAACTTTGCCACCCCCACGATGCAGGCTCCCAAATATGCACAGCCAGGACAGCCGGGACATGAGCTTTGGGTGCAGCTTGAATTGAAAGTCATTGCCGATGTGGGACTGGTAGGCTTCCCAAACGTGGGAAAATCAACATTGTTATCCCGCGTGTCCAATGCCAAGCCTAAAATTGCCAACTATCATTTTACTACTTTAAACCCTCATCTTGGGGTTGTTGACTTAGATGGCGGAACCGGTTTTGTGATGGCAGATATTCCCGGGCTGATTGAAGGCGCCTCCCAGGGAGTAGGTCTGGGGCATGACTTTTTACGCCATATTGAGAGATGCCGCGTTTTGATTCATATGGTGGATGCAGCAGGAACCGAGGGGCGGGACCCGATTGCTGATATCCGTGCCATCAACGCTGAGCTTGAAGCATATAATCCGGAGCTTTTAAAGCGGCCTATGGTGATTGCAGCCAATAAAATTGATGCTGTCTATTCCGAGGACGAGAATCCGATTGAAATTCTGAAATCAGAATTTGAGCCGGAGGGCATACGGGTGTTTCCTATCTCTGCTGTCAGCGGACAGGGAGTAAAGGAGCTTTTGTATGGGGTTCATGAACTTTTAAAAACTGTGGACATGAAGCCTGTAATTTTTGATAAAGAGTTTGAGATTAAGTATAGCGGAGACCGGAATCTTCCATACACAGTTGAGGTAAATGAGGATGGGGAATATGTGGTTGAGGGCCCCCGCATCGAAAAGATGCTGGGATACACCAATCTGGAATCTGAAAAGGGATTCCTCTTCTTCCAGAAATTTCTAAAAGACAATGGAATTTTGGATGATCTGGAGTCTGCCGGAATCAGTGATGGCGACACTGTGCGTATGTATGGACTGGCCTTTGATTATTACAAAGAATAAAGGTCTGACCGAGAACTGAAAAAAGAGGAGCGAACAATATGACAAGTAAACAGAGATCCTATCTGAAAGGTCTGGCGATGACCACAGAGCCTATTTTTCAGATTGGGAAATCCAGTGTGACGCCGGAATTGACTGCCGCTATTGCGGAGGCTTTAGAGGCGCGTGAACTGATTAAAATTACAGTGCTGAAAAACTGCCTGGACAGTGCAAAATCCATTGCGCAGGTATTAGCGGAGCGCACCCATTCGGAGGTCGTTCAGGTTATCGGAAAGAAGATTGTACTATACAAGTGTTCAAAGGATGAAGCGAAGCACAAAATTGTATTGCCACAATAATGGAAACTTAAAAATGACCGAGGCTTTCAGAAAGGAGCAAAGCAGCAATGGCGAAAATCGGGCTTATGGGCGGTACCTTTGATCCAATCCATAACGGACACCTGCTTTTGGGAAAGCAGGCATATCAGGAATACGCTCTGGACAAGGTGTGGTTTATGCCTTCCCACACTCCGCCTCACAAGAAAGATCACCGGGTAACAGAGATTTCTCACCGCTGCGCTATGGTAAAGCTTGCCATAGCCGAATACCCTTATTTTCGTTATTCCGACTTTGAGATCCGGCGTGGGGGAAACACCTACACTGCACAGACTATGAAAGCGCTTGCCAAAGCTTGTCCGCAGCATGAATTTTACTTTATTATCGGCGCCGATTCCCTCTATGAGCTGGAAACCTGGTATCACCCAAGAGAAATACTGGATCATTCTATTGTGCTGGCAGCGGAGAGAGAATACGATAATGCTTCCCGTACCATGGACGAACAGATTGAATACCTGAAAGAGAGATTTCAGGCAGATATTCGCCGGCTTCACAGTCAGGAGGTTCACATTTCTTCTCAAGAGCTGCGGGATATGAGAGCCGAAGGAAAAAGGCTTTCCAAGTGTGTACCTGCATGTGTGGAGCAATACATTGAGGCAAACGGACTGTATCAGGAGCATGATAAGAGATGAAAGAGCAGATTATTACATTTCGCAGACAGCTTAAGTCAAAACTTGCCCCCATGCGGTACGAGCATTCTATCAGCGTATCCTTTACTTGTATGTCACTTGCCATGCGGTATGGATATGATTTGGAAAAGGCGGAGCTGGCAGGGCTTTTACATGATTGCGCCAAATATTTTACGGAGCAGGAGCTGATTGCAAAATGCAGGAAACATGGCATAGAACTAACAGAGGGTGAGCTGAAAGCTCCTGCAGTCATCCATGCAAAGTATGGAGCCTATATCGCTCAAACTAAGTATGGGATTCAAGATCAGGAAATTCTGTCAGCCATTCGCTGCCACACCACTGGTAAGCCAAATATGGGCATGTTAGATAAGATTTTGTACATTGCTGATTATATTGAGCCCCGGCGTGAAAAAGCGCCGGATCTTCCAAGAATGCGTTATCTGGCCTTCCAAAGCCTTGACCGAACCATGTATGAGATTCTTAAGGGAACGTTGGAATACTTAAGCACGAAAAATGGCAGCGTGGATATTATGACACATCACGCATTTGCATACTTTGAAAATTTAACACAGTCTGCGGCGGAGAAAGGAGAATAATTTATGGAGAAAGCAAGAGAGATGGTTAAGCTGGCAATTAATGCGCTGGCGGATAAAAAGGGAGAGGATATTCGCGTCATTGATATTCAGGAAGTGTCGGTGCTGGCGGATTATTTTCTGATTGCAAGTGGTTCCAATACCAATCAGGTACAAGCAATGACTGACAACGTGGAGGAGGCTCTTGGAAAAGCAGGATATACCTGCCGCCAGATTGAGGGCTACCAGAGTGGCAACTGGATTCTGATGGATTACGGCGATATTATCGTCCATATGTTCTGCAAGGAGGATCGGCTGTTCTATGACCTGGAGAGAATCTGGCGTGACGGCAAAATTATGGACGCAAAGGAATTTTCTTAAGGCAGGGAACTGTATAACGGTAAAATGATAATGGGGCAAACAGTTTACATAAATTAATTATGCAAACTGTTTGCCCCATTGACGTTTCGTTTTTCTTCTTTTACTCCACCGTCACAGATTTTGCCAGATTCCGCGGCTGATCCACATCCAGATTTCTTCCGAGAGAGGCGTAGTAGGCGATAAACTGTAATACCACTGCAATGGGAAAGACAGTGAAGCGGTCATCTACATTGGGAATCCTGATTAGAATATCGGCCAGCTTCTCATCTATCGCAGAGCCTTCTTTTGTAAGAAGGATAACAAATGCTCCCCTTGCCTTTACCTCACGGATATTGGAGATCGTTTTAGGGAACACATGCTGTTGAGTAGCAATGGCTATAACAGGAACATTGTCAGAAATCAATGCAATGGTTCCGTGTTTTAACTCGCCTGCCGCATATGCCTCAGAATGGATATAGGAAATCTCCTTCAGCTTTAAGGCGCCCTCCAGGGAAAATGCGTAGTCAAGTCCCCTTCCAATAAAGAATGCATCAGAGCTTTGAATAATATGTGTCACAACTGCTTGTATGGTCTCCTTCTGGGCAATCATAGTCTCCATGGCAGGAATTGCGTCCAGAAGCTCTGTCAGGAAAGCTGACGCTTCCTGATTTGTAAATTTCCCCCGCACCAGCGCCATCCTGCATACTATCATATAGAGAGCCGCAAGCTGGACGGAGTAGGCCTTGGTACTTGCCACAGCGATTTCCGGCCCTGCGTGAGTGTAGAAAACATAATTGCTCTCGCGGGCGATTGTGGAGCCTTTCACATTGACGATTGAAAGAGTGGATGATCCGTAGGAGTGAGCGAGACGAAGCGCCGCTAACGTATCAATGGTCTCTCCTGACTGGGAAATTACAATTACCAGTGTGTCTTCATCAATTAAAGGCTGTTCATAGCGAAATTCGGAAGCAATGGATACCGATACTGGAACTCTTAAGATCGGCTCCATCAGGGCGCGCGCCACCATACCTGCGTGCATAGCCGTTCCACACGCCACAATCTGAATCCGGCTGCATTTTTTAAAAATATCATCTGGAATGCAGTCATCGGTAAAATCAGGCAGACCTTTGTTCATGCGTGGAAGAATGGTGTTTTTCATCGCTTCTGGCTGCTCGTGGATTTCCTTCATCATGTAATGGGGATAACCGTTTTTCATGGCAGCGTCCATATTCCAGCTGACTGTCATGATCTCGGGCCATTTCTCTGTGAAATGGTCATCCAACTGGTAGAGATGAACCTTGTAGGGAGTCAGCTTGATAATGTGCTCTTCAGGAACCACGAAATACTGGTTGGTGTAGGGAATCAGTGCGGTTAAGTCAGAGGCGATAACTGCACCGGCATGGGTGTAAGAAGCCACAAGCGGACTTACCTGACGAACTGCGTAGATAATGCCGGGCTGGTCGTCAAACATGATACAGAAGCCATAGGAACCCTCTAAAAGCGTTGTAAGACTGCGGATTGCCTCTAAAGCTTCTCCATTGTAAAGTGAATCGAGCACCCACGCAGCCACCTCGCTGTCTGTCTGAGAAACCAACTTCTCCTGTAAATGAAATTGCTCTGTCAGAGCATGGTAATTCTCAATAATTCCGTTATGAATCAGAGTGACTCTGCCGGCACGGTGAGGGTGGGCATTGACATCCGTGACTCCACCGTGAGTTGCCCATCGTGTATGACCGATACCGCTGTGGGATATACCCTGAATTTCTTTATCACAATATTCCTTTAGTGTTTTTACCTTTCCGACCTTTTTGGCCAGGCAGATACTGGAGTCCTCCATGCAAAGCGCAATTCCGGCGCTGTCATAGCCTCGGTACTCCAGTCCCAAAAGCCCTTCCAGTAAAATTTTACGGGCGTCCAGAGGACCCGAATATCCAATAATTCCGCACATATCTATTTATTCTCCTCTAAATTTCTGTTTGTCTAAACAGAATTGCGTTTATTATAGCGTACATTGTTTGGTTCGTCAATCTTCGTATTCTTAAACAAATATTAAAAGTTTGCCTCTGTATTTCTGATATTTTTTGTGATATAATGTTATAAAAACAACTAACAGTCAATCTTTGCACGCTTAAGGCGTGCTTCTTAAAATAGTATATCGAATTTTAATAATAAGGTGCATGAATGATGACATTTCAAAAAAAACAGATTGATAGTGGGATAAGGAAGCTGATTTACACGCTGCTGAAATACAAACAAAAATGGGCTGCAGCAAGTTTGATGCTGATTTTGGAGGCAGGAAATATTGCAGTCGCCCATCATTATACATATGAGACACCGGTAACTGCGGTTCCTGATATAGTTCCGGCTTTTGAGTCACAAACAGCTGCGGAATCACTTGTGGAGACGGCAACGGCGGCCGATGCAGCAGAGGAAGAGTGGAAGCCAACACCTGGAGAATTGAATCTTGCCCACTTTTTCCCGGAGGGAGCTGACCGGAGTGACACCACAAAAAGTCTGGCAGGAGAGGCGTTTAAAATACTAATGACCCGTGATGAGAAGTGGATTAGTGATATTTATGATTTTTCCGATGTAACACCTGTACAGATGGCTTCCCGTCTGGGACAGCCTCTAAGCAGCGTGACAGGGCGGTACAACCGAAAAGACCATCGGCACAATCGTTCCAATCCGGAAACATGGACAGTAAACTCTTTTAAGAACATCCGCATGACCGCCACGGACGGAGATGGCAATCCTGTCACCCCTTATTCCAATGTGGTTGAAATTATGTCAATGGCAAACCTCTACACTTATTTTCAAGGTGTGGATGACTATGATTTATTTTTATCTTATGCCCAAGAGCTTTGGGAGCGCTCTCATTCTTACTCAGTAAGTATGAGCAAGGTATATTACTGTTCCGGCTGCATGAGTGAGGAAGCAGAAGCAAAAGAGATGGAGGATCTGGAGGCAAAAGCGAAAGCAGAGGCCATGGGGCTTGCAGTGGAGGCAACGCCTGAGGAGATGGTAAACCAGCAGCAGGAAAATATTGTTTCTGAGGAAGAGGAAAAAAACAATGAGACGGTATCCGGAGCCGGTGTTATTGATGATGCTCAGCTCACTCTGGAACGCAGAGCTTATGAGGCTTCAAACCCTTCTCCGGTTATTGATAATGCTACAATTACTTTGGAGCGCAAGGAACAAGAAAGGGATTCCCGTGCTGCAGAGGAGGAAACTTCTCCCTCTGTGATTTCTGCTCCTTTTCATATACATAGTAACAGTGGAGAGGCAGAGGAACCCTTCAAGGCCGCATCGACGGAGACCGGTCAGGCGCAGGAATCCTCTGGCTCCGGTGTTATTGATGATGCCAAGATCACTCTGGAGCGCAGAGCTTATGAAGCTGCAAATCCTTCTCCTGTCCTGACTGCCGGCGGAGCAGGAACAGTAGAAGAAAAAACATCCGGCACTTCCGTTTCGGAAAGTGAAGAGGCCGGTTTTGACACCCAGTCCAGTGAAGTTCCAGATAAAGAAAACGGTGGAAGTTCGTCAGAGCCTGAAAATTCTCAGGAAACAAAAACAATCAATCAGGAGGCTAAGCCGCTTACGGACTGTCCTGGTCATGTAGATTTGATTATACATATGAAAATTATAGGTCTGGACGGGGAGAAAAATCTATTTACACTGGACACCACAGGCACCGATGAGGCAAACTTTAAAGAAGACGGCTGGCAGGGCTGGAACCGCTATACCATGGCCTCTGTACGCCTTTTAAGCAGTCAGGACTGGTTTGAAAAATACGGATTAACCGTATCTGCCATATCACCTGGCAATCCACTTACTGCAGCGGAGATTGAAGCATATATGGCACAGCTGCCTGCAGATTTATCTGATACAAGAAAGGAAATTATCCGTTTTGCCCTTAATTCTGTTGGAAAGGTACCTTATTATTGGGGAGGGAAACCGTCTGCTCAAGATTATACAGGCAACCGCTTTGGAGTTTTGACCACCCCGGATTATAAAGGCCGTGTGCTCAAAGGACTTGACTGCTCTGGCTGGATTAACTGGGTATACTGGTCTGCCACAGGACACCGTCTTGCCTATGAGGGCACCGCAGGACTTGCCGTTCTTGGAAGCAAAATCCGAAGGGATCAGCTAAAGCCCGGAGATATTATTGTGCGAACCGGAGCAGATGCCCATGTAATCATGTTCCTTGGCTGGACTGCTGACGGACGGATTCAATGTATCCACGAGAGCAGCGGAACCGTTAATAATGTAACCATTGGAGTGCGTGATGCAAACTGGCCCTATTATCGCAAACTGGTAGATTAACAGAAGACTGCGAAAGGCAAAGAAAATAATAAGAGAGGTTATAGATTGATGCGATATGGGAACGAACCTTATGAGGACGAGCTGGATCGTATGAAAGCAAGAAGCCGTCGCAGAAATACTCCGCCGTCCAGGCGCAGAACGGTCTCAGAAAATGCAGAGCAGAATAGGGTAAGACGAACCTCTGGAGATCATCCCAGAGCAGACAAACGCAAAAAGCGAAGAAAACACAGAGGGTTTTTAAAGTTGTTTTTCCTTGCTGCTGTAATATTGACAGGAGTATTGCTTTTTAAAAACTTCCGTGACAGCGGCTACTGGACCGTAGCTATATTTGGAGTGGATTCCCGCGATGGAAACGTGGAAAGAGGAGCGCTGTCTGACGTAATAATGGTGGCTTCCATCGACCGCAAGACAGGAGAAATCCGCTTAGTGTCTGTATTCCGCGACAGCTACATAAGGATTGATTCAGGAGATGATTATGACAAGATTAATGAGGCATACTCTAGCGGCGGCTATAAGCAGGCGGTAGATGCACTTAAAAACAATTTTGACCTTTCAATAGATGATTATGCCACCTTTAACTGGAAAGCTGTTGCAGATGCCATAAACGCACTTGGCGGAGTTGATATAGAAATTACAGATAAAGAATTTGCCTATATCAATTCATTTATTACAGAGACTGTGAATTCTACTGGTGTAGGCTCCGTTCATTTGGAACGAGCTGGTCTAAACCATTTAGATGGAGTTCAGGCAGTGGCATATGCAAGGCTCCGTCTGATGGATACCGATTTCAACCGTACAGAGCGACAGCGCAAGGTGCTGGGGCAGGTCATGGAAAAGACCAAGCATGCTGATTTTTCCACCCTCAAAAATCTTGCGTCAGCCATATATCCTCAGATTTCCACCAGTATCGGTTTAGATGATGTAATCGGTATGGCAAAGAATGCCAAGAAGTATCATATCGTGCAGACTTCTGGCTTTCCTTTTTCTCATCAGGAGATGAAGATTAAAAAGAAGGATTATGTGATTCCCACTACGCTGGAGAGCAATGTAGTACAGCTCCACAGTTTCCTGTATGCCAAGGAGCAGTATGTTCCCTCCAATACCGTACAAACAATCAGCCGCCATATTGCCGAGACTACCGGACTTGGCAAGCCGGGAAAGGATACGGAGACGGGACGGCAGCCTGCCGCTGGCAGCACCTCAGCTCCCCCTAAAAACACCTCTGCACAGCCTCATACGCAAGAGTCTTTGCCTGTTGACACAGAACCCTTACAGGAGAGTGAGAGCGCAGCAGAAACAGAAAGCATGTCAGAAAGTGAGACTGTTCCAGAAGAAACCGTGGAGCCTTTGAATCCAGAGCCTACAACTGGTAATTCCAATGTTATAGAACATCCTGGATCAGAATTAAATCCGGAAGAAGAAAATCCTCCGGGACCTGGTACGAACCGGACAGAAATTAATATTCAAGATGAAGAAACTCAGGCAAATAGTTTTCTTGAAGCTCCCGGTCAGAATCATAACAACCGTACAGAGGAGCAGGGACCAGGAGTGTAAATAAATCTGTAACAGGCACAAAGTCAACTATTCGCGAAAGAATAGTTTAACGAATAGTTGGTGACAACAAAATGAAACAGGCGCTGCTCATTCCAGCGGCGCCTGATAAAATCCTCCAAAGAAATCCTCTGTTTTTATCATATTTACAATGATATGTGGATCTACTTCCCGCATTAGATGCACAATATCATCCACTTCATATGCTGAAACCACTGTGTGAAGCAAATACATTTTTTTACGGCTGTAACCTCCGATGGCATTTACACAGGAAATTCCATGATGGTGTTTTTTAACATATTCTTCAATCACCGGCTTGGCATGCTCTGTTGTAATTTGCAGTGTAACCCGCTCATACCTGTGGTGAAATGCCGCAATTGTTTTTGTGGACACAAACTGGAATAAAATAGAATAACCTGCATACAGCCACCCAAACATATAGCCAAAAATACAGAGAAGCACCACGTTTCCAGCAAATACATACTCCCAGATGGAACGTCCCGTTTTGTTTGACACATATAACGCGATAAAATCTGTTCCTCCTGTTGATGCGTTACCGCGAAGGGCAATGGCAATCGACAGCCCATACAAAAAACCTCCAAACACTACATTTAGAAAAATATCATCAAATAACAGTTCAAAATGCAGCACTTTTAGAAAAAAGCTTGCAAGAACAACCTGCAACATAGAATAAAACGTAAAACGCATACTAATACTCCGGCTGCAAAGAATTGCAACAGGAATATTTAATATAAGCATTCCCAGCGAGGTGGAAAAACTATATCCATACAGAGAGGTAATCTGCTCAATCAAAATTGCAATACCTGTAAAACCCCCGGAAAGCATATTTGCCGGGCGAATAAACACCTGAATCACATACGTCTGTAAAATTGCTGAGATAATTACCGCAGCAGTTGTAATTATCCGGCGTATTATTACATTTTTTCTGTATTGTTCAAACATGTTTTTGCTCTCCCGCAGGTATTCTCAAAAATTTCTCAACCTTTTTCTCTTTTTATTTCAGTTTTCCCGCACTCTCTCACTATATACCACTGAACATTTTACAAATCACAATTTTAATAACACGATTCACAACTTGACAAGTAATGAATTCTATATGTAAAATGGAACTGATTGAAATTATGCCAGCTTTTACCTGAGGAAGAAATTGAAAGGATATATTATAACATGAAATTACAGCGTCTTCTCAGCCTGATTCGCCAGGCTGTCGAACAATATCAGTTAATAGAGGACGGAGACCATATTGCACTTGGAATTTCCGGCGGCAAGGACAGCTTGACGCTGCTCTGGGGTCTGTCACAACTACAAAAATTTTACCCAAAACCATTTAAACTTTCTGCTATAACAGTAGATTTGGGATTGGATACTATGAATCTTGAGCCAATCCAAAATCTTTGTGAACAGCTTGAAGTTCCCTATGAAATTATTTCTACCAATATCGGCAAAATCCTTTTTGACGTTCGCAAGGAATCAAATCCTTGCTCTTTATGCGCCAAGCTGAGAAAGGGTGCACTGAACAACAGAGCACTGCAGCTAGGATGCAACAAGATTGCGTATGCACATCATAGGGACGATTTTATTGAAACCGCCATGATGTCTCTGATTTACGAAGGCCGCTTTCACTCCTTCTCCCCCTGTACACGGCTGGATCGCACAGGTCTTACAGTAATTCGTCCTCTGATTTTTGCAGAAGAGGCCGATATTAAAGGTTTCCGCAATAAATATCAACTTCCTGTCTGCAAAAACCCTTGTCCTATGGACGGCCATACCAAGCGGGAATATGTAAAACAGCTGATTCACTCCCTTGAAACAGAAAATCCCGGGGCAACGGATCGTTTATATCGTGCGGTTATAAACAGCGCACTGGAAAATTAAAGAAAGAGGTTTTCATGGCAAACTTACCATATTATGAGCAAAAAGACATTGAAAATATTAAGAAGCTCCGACAAATGATGAAGGAGCTGCCCCCCTTCTGTGTAGAATTCTTCCGGGGGATTGAGCCGAGAACCTCATCAAGGACGCGAATTGCATATGCTTATGATTTATCAGTGTTCTTTAACTTTTTAAAGAAAGAAAATCCATTTTTCAGAGATCTGGAACGTGAAAATGTTTATCTGGCGTACCTGAATCAGATTACTGTTTCTGACTTGGAAGAATATATGGAATATTTGAAATACCGCTTTAACGAAAGCAGTCAGGAAATCACAAACAAAGAACGGGGCATTATGAGAAAAATCGCCTCATTAAAGAGCTTTTATAACTACTTTTTTCGAACTGAGCAGCTTACCACAAACCCTGCAGCCCTGGTTCAGCTGCCCAAACTTCATGAAAAGGAAATCATCCGTTTGGATATTGATGAGGTTGCTCTTTTTCTGGATGAGGTGGAACAAGGAGAAAACCTGACAGCCAAGCAGAAATCCTTTCACAATCGAACTAAAATACGAGATTTGGCTTTGCTTACCCTGCTTCTGGGAACAGGAATACGTGTATCTGAATGTGTAGGGCTTGACATCAACGATGTGGACTTTAAAAATGGCGGTATCCATATTCACCGCAAAGGCGGAAAAGAGGTAACTATCTACTTCGGAATAGAAGTAGAAGAAGCGCTTCAGAACTATCTGGATGAGCGGTTTGGAATTGATGCGGAACCGGGGAGTGAAAATGCACTCTTTCTCTCCCTCCAGCGCAAAAGGATTTCTGTCAGAAGTGTGGAAAATCTTGTGAAAAAATATGCTAAGATTGTAACCCCACTTAAGAAAATCACTCCACACAAACTACGCAGCACTTACGGAACGAACCTTTATCGAGAAACTGGAGACATCTACCTGGTAGCAGATGTACTTGGACATGCTGATGTGAATACCACAAAGAAGCATTACGCAGCTCTTGAAGATGAACGCCGGCGCAGTGCACGAAATGCCGTAAGGTTGCGTGAGAAGGATGAATAGAACTATTATTTAACAGGACCATCTGATTATCAGATAGCCCTGTTAAATAAATCCCTATTAATCTCATACTGCAATTCATCTTCCTTCGCTTACTTTAACGTCACTCGCTAAAGTAAACAATGGTCAGATATTCACCGGAATGAATTTGCTCACTGCAAAGCCCGTTCATTCGCTTCAGTTCCTCTACATATTCTTTTTTGGAGTAATTGCTTCCTACACAATACTGTTCTGCAATATCCCACAAATTATCACCCTTTTTTATCTGTATACTGGTATAATAGCAATTTAGCTGCTGTTGAGTCTTCTCTTCCGCACGAGCATTCAAACGTGTACGTCCAAAAAGACCTGAACAGAAGGCAGCTATCATAAAAACAACTATCATCAGATTCCGGGTTCTGCGCTTACATAATCTTCGATTCATATCTTATATCCTCTTCTAAAGTCAGTCATTACATATACTCCATAAGTTTCTGTTTATTGCCTGCAAACACTTGTTCTGTTCCTTCCATGCCATTATAATACCCGAACAAATGTTTGTCAATATTTTTTAGAATAAAATCGAACAAAAGTTTGCTTTTTTATGGAACGTATGTTACTATATAACAAAGCATCCTATAATGTAAAAAATGGAAATCTTTTGCGTGCAATAAGAATGGGTAAATGAAACGGAGGATATAAAAATGTCACAAGGTAAAATCACAGCAAAACAGAAGGAAATACTGGAATATATTAAGACCTGTATTTTAAAGAAGGGGTATCCGCCGGCAGTGCGCGAAATCTGTGAGGCAGTTCACTTAAAGTCGACCTCCTCCGTCCACTCACACTTAGAAACCCTTGAGAACAATGGATATATCCGCCGTGACCCTACAAAACCACGGGCAATTGAAATTCTGGATGATGAGTTTGCACTTACAAGAAGGGAAATGGTACAGGTTCCGATGGTTGGAAATGTGGCCGCAGGGCAGCCGATACTTGCACAGGAGAATATTGAGGATTATTTCCCAATTCCTGCCAATATCCTCCCTAATTCCCAGATATTCATGCTGCGCGTAAAAGGTGAAAGTATGATTAATATAGGTATATTTGATGGGGATCAGATAATTGTGGAGCAGACGAAAACCGCCTGTAACGGTGATATTGTGGTGGCGCTTGTGGAGGATTCTGCTACTGTAAAACGTTTCTTTAAAGAAAATGGCTATTATCGTCTCCAGCCTGAAAACGACTCTATGGAGCCGATTATTATTTCCGAGGTAGAAATCCTTGGCAAGGTAATCGGGCTTATGAGATTCATGTAATTCCATATGAGAATTTACAAAAAGCAGATTGCCAAAGCGCATGCGGGTTTTTCCACAAAGTGCTTTGGCAATTTTGTTAAATCCAAAGATATTATCTCTACCTTTTGTTCACCCACTCCTGCTTTTTGCGGGCAAATTCTAAAATTACATCCACAGTACCTTCAAGTCCCAGTGAACTACTGTTAACACACAAATCATAACTTTTAGCAGCGCCCCATTTCTTGCTGGAATAATAATTATAATAGCTGGCACGCTTCTTGTCGGTTTTTACCATAATGTCCTTGGCTTTTGAAGGTTCTACTTTGTAGAGCTCCGTTAGACGTTTAATGCGGCTGTCATCATCAGCACAGATAAATACCGATACAGTATTGGGATAGTCATCCAGCGCGTAATCTGCACACCTCCCCACAATCACACAGGATTCCTCCTCAGCCAGCTTTTTGATAGAATCAAACTGTGCCAGGAAAATTTTGTGGTTAATTGGCATATCCATATAGGCTGATGTGGTGTAACCCAAGGAGTAACTATCCATTACCAAGGAGTATAGAAAACTGCTGGTAGGTTTCTCATCATGGCTCTCAAGTAACTCTTCGCACAGACCACTCTCTTTCGCTGCACGGGCGAGAAGCTCCTTATCGTAGCATTTTACGTTCATCTTTTTCGCCAGCATCTCACCTATCTTTTTTCCGCCGCTCCCACACTGCCTTCCAATGGTAATAACAAGATTTCCTTTCATAGTCCTTCTCCTTTCCGTCACTCATAATGTAAGCTAATTTATTCATTTAATCTTTACTGAAATTATAACATAAAATATCTAAAAAGTATATAAACAAAAAGGGGAAGTCCGGTTGTTGCCACGCCTTAAGAAAACAGGCAGCAGTTAATCCTGTTCCAGCTTATTTAAAAGTTCCTTAAAATATTCCGGCAGAGGAGCCGAAAATTCCACATACTCTCCTGTTGCTGGATGGATAACGCCCAATAAACCGGCATGAAGTGTTTGACCCTGGAGACCGCAAAATGGCACCTTTGCAGGACCATAAACCCGATCACCTAACAGTGGATGACCAAGACTCGCCATGTGGACACGAATCTGATGAGTCCTCCCTGTCTCCAAACGGCACTCAACAAAAGTAAAACGGCGGAATCTGCGAAGCACATGGTAGTGAGTAACGGCAGCCCTGCCGTTCCTTTCATTAATGCTCATCCTCTTCCTGTCTGTGGGATGACGGCCAATCGGTGCATCAACCAGCCCTTGCTCGTCCTTAATAACCCCATGGACAATCGCATAATATTTACGTGTGATGGAGTGCTGCCTAAGCTGCTCTGCAACCGCGTTGTGCGCCCGGTCATTCTTACAGGCAATTAAAACTCCGGTGGTATCCATATCAATACGGTGAACGATTCCAGGGCGTAGTACGCCATTAATTCCAGACAACTCATCTTTGCAATGAGCCATAAGCCCATTTACCAGTGTTCCACTGTAATGACCGACAGCCGGGTGTACGACCATCTGCTTCGGTTTATTAATGATGATAATATCGGAATCCTCATAGATAATATCCAGTGGTATCGGTTCTGCCACAATCTCAGGTTCTACAGCTTCGGGAAGCTCCACTGTAATGGAGTCTCCTGCAGACACTCTATAATTGCTTTTCACGACCTTTCCATTGACAAATACACCACTGTCCTTTAAAAGCTTTTGGAGATAAGAGCGCGATACATCCATGATCCGGTCATTCAGATATTTGTCAATTCTTTGTCCATTGTTATCATCCACGATAAAATTCTGAATCAACAACTTTCCCCCTTTTTTATCTGGAATACACTCAAGTCCTCATCCTTATAATAGAAACACAGCACAAGCAGAAGAATGAATGTAGCTGTTGTCACATAAATATCTGCTACATTAAAAATAGGAAAATCAATCAGCTTAAAATAGAGAAAATCCACCACATATCCCTGACTGACACGGTCAATCATATTACCTATTGCACCGGAAGCAATCATGATAGTGCAGAATTTCAGCCAGTGGTAACGCTTATTTGCCCATCCTGGCATACACCACATGGCAAACACCGCCCCTCCAACCACCACTATACTAATTAAGAAGAAAAAAGACTGCCTGCCCTGAAGCATACCGAAGGCGGCCCCACGGTTCTCTGAGTACAGTAGCTCAAACACACCTTCCAGAATTACAAAAGGATTGTTGTTTTTTAAATAGGAAACAGCAAGCATCTTTGTGTACTGGTCAATAAACACAAGCACAGTATTTGCAATCACCAGAGAAAGAAGGTTTAATAATCTAGTCTTCATAATTTCCTCCCCACAGTGGCTTCAGACCTTCCATCATCTCTGCATCAGTCACAGTACAGTCCACATATGCTTCCCCAATCCCCCTAAGAAGAATAAATCTGATTTTTCCTGAATCCATCTTTTTATCACTCTTTGTGGTAGCAATAATGTCTGCAGGATCAAGCTCCATATCACGGATTATTACAGGAAGGTTAAAACGCTTAAAAGAGCTTCTGACTGCCTCGGCCTCCTCTGGGGAAATCCCGCCCCGCAGAGCAGAAAGATTGGCCGCTGCCACGCACCCCAGGGAGACACATTGCCCATGAAGCAGCCGGAAATTCATCAGCTTTTCTATGGCATGTCCCAGCGTATGACCAAAGTTTAAAAGCGCACGTTCTCCCTGTTCTGTCGGATCTTGTTCCACCACATCACGTTTAATCTTGTTGCTGACAAAAATCATCTGTTCACAGACAGTTAAATCCCGTCTGAGAATTTCGTCTGCATGTTCGATTAACCAGAAATAATAGGATCCATCTCTGATAAGTCCATGTTTGATAATCTCTCCCATTCCACAGGAAAATTGTTCATCTGTAAGGGTGAGAAGCGTCGTTGTGCTGGTGTAAACCAAACTTGGCATATGAAATGCACCGACCATATTTTTATATGAATCAAAATCCACCCCAGTCTTGCCTCCAATGCTGGAATCCACCTGTGATAAAAGGGTGGTGGGAAGCTGGATAAAACGGATCCCCCTCAGGTAGGTAGCTGCGGTAAAACCGCACAGGTCACCGACTACGCCTCCCCCCAGCGCAACCAGCATATCACCGCGGTCATAGTGATTTAAAATCAAATACTCATAAAGGGATTTCACTGTATCCAGGTTTTTGTGTTCCTCTCCCGCCGAAAATACAAAGGAACCCACATGGCCGCAGCATGCTGCAAGAATTCTTTTCACCTGCTGCAGGTAAAGGGGAGCAACCTGGCTGTCACTGACAATACAAAGCTTTCTCCCTTCTACATTGAGCGATTTCACTTCATCTAAAAGCCGGTCGTAGGAAGCTTCTATCACAATATCATAGATTGCATTTCCATCTCTGTGTACCGTAAGCCGATTACTCATAACAATACTCCTTCTTAAAAAATTCAAACTGCGCATCCCCCGGAGGGTATTTCCTATAAAGTGAGACAAAAAGATTTGTGTAAAGTTTTACACAAATCTTTTGATAGGCTGAATGATAATAGTATGTAGCTTGTCCTTATAGACGCATATTCAGCCCCGACACACCAAGAGCGCCGTTTCCAAGAAGCTCCTGAAAATCACCGGAAAGCTCCACAGATTCAGGTGTTGCTATGAAAATATAGCTGGAAATCTTTTGCAGGTTGCCATCCATAGAGTAGGTCGCGCCGGAAGTAAAATCAATGATACGCTGTGCAACTTCTGTCTGGATTCCTTCCATATTCAGAACAACTGCCTTACCGGCAAGAAGGTAATCACAGATTTCTCTGGCATCCTCAATTGAGGTGGGCTTAATCAGAGAAACTTCCATACCCTTTCTCATAGGCACAACTTTGGAAGAACGAGAGAAAAATCTCGGCTTTGCCTCCTCGCTGCCGTCATCGTAGCTATCATCCTCTTCCCGCATCTGGAACAATCCCTTGCGGGCAGGCTTATCCACATCGTAATCTTCTTCAGGTCCGAAATAATCATCATCGTCATCCGAACTGAAACGCATGGTATCAATCAATTTGCTTAAAAGACTCATAGCTTATTCTCTCTCCAATCCTTATCTGCCACCAAAAATACCGGTGCCGACTCTTATCATGGTAGCGCCCTCCTCCACGGCAACCTGATAATCACCGCTCATCCCCATGGAAAGCACATCCATAATAACATTATCAATGTTTTTCTTTTTGATGTCAACAGATAATTGATATAATTTTTTAAAAATGGGACGATTCTCCTCAGGATTCTTAACAAAAGGAGCAATCGTCATCAGTCCACGAATGCGGATATTTGGAAAACCGCTGATTGCAACGGCAGCGGAGCAAGCCTCCTCTGGAGAAAAACCGAATTTACTCTCCTCTCCAGCCACATTGATTTCCAAAAGAATATCCACAATTCGGTTCTGCTTTTTGGCTTCCATCTGAATCTGCTCGGCAAGGCGTATGGAATCCACAGAATGGATTAAAACCACATATGGAAGAACCTGCTTCACCTTATTGCGCTGTAAATGTCCAATCATATGAAACCGGGCAGACTTTGGCATATCCGGCGCCTTCTCCATAATCTCCTGCACCTTGTTCTCTCCAAAATCCACTGCTCCTGCCTGGTATGCCTCCTTGAGCATAAAAATGGGCTTTGTCTTACTGACGGCAATCAACGTCACTTCCTCCATCTTTCTGCCGGAACGCTCGCAGGCCTTAATCATATTCTCTCTGATCTCTGTAAGATTCTCCTTAATTCCATTCATATTTTATCACCTCAGCATCTATTGATAAATCAACTTTCCTTCATAGACGGTATCAGCATTGAGAACAATATGATCATATACAGAAAGACCATAACTTGTCCCTCGCTTGATGGTATAGTACTCTTCATTGGACTTTAAAATCTCAATCTGTTTAAATACAGCATAGCCCTTGTTAATATTGTAAACACCCTGAAGTGAAGCGCTCGTTCCAATTTGATAGCGATCCTGAGACTCTGGTTTTACCACATAGTCCCCTGCCTGGAACGGAGCGTTTTCACCCATATCAATATAATAATAGCCATCGGACGAATAATAAATTGTAGTTGGTACAAACTCCAACTGGGTGCCATTCTCTGAGTAGTTTTCTTTCATAAAACCAGTGTTGCTGCTGTCTCCGCCATACGTCATATACTCTGCAGGAACCAGATAAAAATTTTTTGTGGTCACGGCTGTGGTTGGAATTTTCAGACCACTTGCTTTTTCCATATCTATCTCAAAGGACACATATCGGTCAGCAACAAATTGTACCATATACTGGTCAAAATCCAATTTGCCATATTGTTTGCCATCCTGCCCTGTAATAATAGAAAACTCCCCGTCAATCTCCAAATCACGGGAGTTAAAGTTTACATGGAGAGTAGAATGACCACTGTATTCACTAATACTTTCCTCCGCCAAGGGAAATATCACGCTCCATCTGTCAGAAGTGACAAGTTTATAGACTGGTGCAGACTCCTGAATCAAATTCCCTGCCTTTGTAAAAGCTCTGGAATAGGCTGTTCTATTAAATACCTCTTCCTTTATCTGTTCAGGCTTTAATGTCTCATAGCCATCAATCGCATAAGATACTACCCCCGACGCAGGTGCCGTCACCTGCTGAATCGTAATGCCAGCCCGGTTCATCAGAGCATCAAGATTTCCAAGAGAATTAAAATTTGCATACTCCAGCACAGCAGCTTCCAATGAATACTGAAGATTGTAAACCTCCCCAAAACTCTGGTTTTCAAAATTCATTGAAAAAGCAGAAAGCTGCCGCTTAATATCAACAAAATTGTCATCTGTCAGCTTAATGCCGGCCTCAGGATTTTCTTCCAGAAAATCAGCAAGTTTCCCCGTCTCATCAATAGAATAGATTGGGCTTCCAAAAGCAGCCCGCTTCCCTTCACGGACATAGTAGTTTATATACCCTGTGCAGTCTGTTTCCTCTACCTGTTCATCCCGCAAAATAATTCCTGTATGCTGGTGGTCATTAACAATATTTCCCTCAACCACTTCATAAAACTGTACCTTATCCTTTTTTATATAAGTGTATACGCTAAAGACCATGTACACAAATATAATAGAAAAGATAATCATACCTACATTGATATTAAGCGGAGGACGATACCGTATGATTTTTGAATTCTTTTTTTTAGCCAAAGCTGATTCCTCCATGACTGTTTCTAACCATTCCCATACATTATAAAAGGGAAAACAAAAAAGTGCAAGTCCGAAACAAACACAGCCGACAGGCTTCTGCCCATCGGCTGATGAAAATCACAAATCTATGTAATTACAGAGAAATTACAACATCCTCCTGAGCGCTCTTTGGAATGTCCACAGCATCCATAGACACGCTTAAGACAAAATTTACGCTGTACTTTTCGCTGAGTTTTTTCAAGGTTTCAACTACATCACTGATGTCCTCACCTTCTAAACAGGCCAGCTTCAAAAAGCTGTCAAGGAACATAGTCTCAATATCATGATCCTGAGAAATAATACCGCTGATAAAACCGATAAAGCCATGGCTGCAGTTAATTGGATACTCATTTACGTTAATTAAACGAATTCGATTATTTAATTCATACATGTGTTTAGAGCTTTTATCCAGATAAACAATGGAGCCGGTTGCTGCCTTGATTCCGTTGTTAGCCATATCCAACAGATGCTTTGTCTTCCCTTTACCCTTTCTGCCTGCGATAATCTGCACCATATTTGTGTCCTCCTTAGGATTATTTAATTTGCATAAAAGTTTTTTGATATTAAACTAATTATAGTACAAATCTCCAAAATAAGCAATGGCTAATTAACAGTTTTCTGAATAATCTTTGTCATATTGTGGTAAAGGTTTGTCCGGTTATCTGCCTTTAGAACAACGGAGACATATTCATGACCACTGGCATCACGGGAACCAATAATCAGACAGGAGCCGGCAGCTTGGGTTGTTCCGGTTTTTCCACCCATAACTGTAATACCGGAGGGGGTGGGCACCTGACCAGTCAGGTACTGGTTGCTATTCTTCCATTCCTGTGATTTTAACGTCCCATCTGCAGCCGTGTAATTGGCAGTATATCTGACAGTCTGAATTATATTTTGAAATTGTGGGTATTTGAGCGCCTCATTAAAAATCAAGTACAAATCATATGCGGTAGTATAGTGCATCTCATCCGTCAGTCCGTGGGGATTAACAAAGTGAGTTCCCGTAGCTCCTATGGCATGTGCTGTCCTGTTCATCTCCTCTGCAAATGCTTCGACTGAGCCCCTCATATGGACTGCAATCGCAGCGCCGGCATCATTCCCGGACGGAAGCATCAGCCCATAAAGCAGCTGTTCCAGAGTCAGGGTATCACCCGGTTTAATATGGCAGAGCGTAGCTCCCGGCTCCGTAATGACCGTCTCATCTCCCACAGTCACAAAATCACTTAAATTCCCATCGCGAATGGCAATCAGCGCTGTCATCACCTTGGTGATACTTGCAGGATTCATGCGCTCAAAGGGATTTTTTTGGAATATAACGGTTCCATCATATAAAGAAAAGGTCGCTGCAGCTTCCGCATTGACCAGTGGATCCGGATTCAACTCATCTCCGGTAATGACACACAGCTCCTTTGCAAAAGCTATGGCCCGTGTCCGCTCTGCAGGGACAGATGACACAAGTGCGTCAATCCGTGCCGTATCATAGGAATAATCCGGATTCTTTCCACACCCGGCAAGAAGAAGCCACGACAAAATGATTCCAAAACAAAAGATACGAATCTGTGTCACAATAAAAACACTCCTATCGGTAAATTTCACGCCATTCCAGATCTCCCCGTTCAAGCGCCTTAACCAGCAGTTCCGCTGTGGCAAGATTGGTAGCAAACGGAATATTGTAGACATCACACAAACGAACTACACTGTTCACGTCCGGCTCATGTGGGTTAGGAGAAAGTGGATCACGGAGGAAAACTACCATATCCATATCATTGCTCTCAATCTGAGAGGCTAACTGCTGCTGCCCTCCCAAATGTCCTGCAAGATATTTGTGTACATTTAAGTTTGTTACCTCCTCAATTAAGCGGCCGGTGGTTCCAGTTGCGAACAGCTCATGCTTATTGAGTATCCCACGATAGGCAATACAGAAGTTCTGCATCAGTTTTTTTTTGGAATCATGTGCAATCAGACCAATCTTCATAAAATGTTTCCCTCCTTTAATAGTTACTAATTCTCCTCTGCAGCCCTACATTCATCACTATTCCAATCCCCAGATAGGTACTCATCAGCGAACTCACCCCATAGCTGATAAACGGAAGAGGAAGCCCCGTGTTAGGGACAATTCCGGTTGCAACAGCAATATTAGAAAAACTCTGGAATGCCAAAAGGGAAGCAAGTCCCACACAGAGCAGTTTGCCTGCCATGTCCCTGGCACGCGCCGCCATCAGCAGACACTCATAAACCACCAGGGCTATCAGCGCTATCACCAGAACACCACCGATAAAACCAAGCTCCTCACCAATCACGGCAAATATGAAATCCGTCTGTTCTTCAGCAAGGAAATTTCCATTTTTAACAGAGGCCAGTGTATTATTGTTTAGTCCCTTGCCCTGCAGCATACCGGAACCAATCGCCATAATGGAATTGCTCTGCTGTAAATTTGCTTCCGCATAGTTGGCCGGATCAATAAAGGCACGAATACGACGCACCTGGTAATCCTTTAAAAACGGCACCATATTGTATTGAACCAAATAAACAAACAAAGCGCCACAGGGAATCAGCACTGCCAGAGCCCCTGCTATCCACCTATAGCTCAAGCCGGCCACATAAATCATACAGAGAAAAATCACCATGGTCACCAGGCTTGTAGACAGATTCGGCTGCATAAAAATCAGCAGGAATACAGCCAGAAACAGTGCGCCTGACAAAGCCAAAATCGTCACCTGATTAATCTTCTCCTGATTTTTATTGAAAAACCAGGAGAAGAATATAATCAATCCAACCTTGACAAACTCAGAAGGCTGTACCTGACCAATCACTGGAAGCACAAGCCATCTTGTGGCGATTCCGCGGCTCACTCCGAACATCAGCACAGCGAAAAGTCCCATAATACAAAACATATAGATGACAGGGGCCAGAGCCACAATCCTATGGTAATCGATTAACGACAAAACAAGGACTAATAATGTGCCAATTATAACACCCATAATCTGTTTGCCGACCATAGAGCTGTCTTGGTTGGTTGCGCTCCGGATAACCAGAACACCGGTAATGTTCAATAGTAACACATAAAGAAATAAACGATAATTGTAATTTTTGAAGCTATAGTTTAAAAACATTCTCCATTCCTCTTTATCGTAAGGCAGCGTATGGGGAAGGAGGCACAAAGCCTGGGTCGTCCCGCCTCGCTGGCGCCCGCCGAATCCGGACGGGTAAGCCGGATATCCAGCGCAGAGGCATCCACCTCTGCATATCTGGACAATACGCCAATCATATCATTCTTGATTGCTTCTATGATTCCGGGGTTCACATGCGTCTTGTCAGAGATAAGCAAAAGCTTTAGTCTGCTGCGTGCAATCTCTCCGGAATTGCTTTTTTGAAACCAACAAATCTGTCCCACTCTGCCGCCCTCCTTAAGCCCTCTTCAAAAAGCCGGAAATACGTACCAGAATCCCTTTGTGGGAATCAAAATCCATAAGCGGAACATTCTCCCCAGTAATTCGCTTACAGATATTCATGTATGCTTGTCCTGCAAGAGACTGGGTATCTACCAGCGGTTCTCCCTGGTTAGTTGATACGACTATATCCTCATCATCCGGAACGGCGCCAATGGCATTGATTGCAAGAATATCAGATACATCCTCCACCGACATCATATCACCGCGTCTCACCATATCCATACGAATCCGGTTTACAATTAAATCAATCTCCTGCATCTCAGCAGCTTCCAAAAGCCCGATAATGCGGTCTGCATCCCGAATTGCAGATACCTCTGGCGTTGTGACTACCAGCGCCCGGTCCGCACCGGCGATGGCATTCCGGAAGCCCTGCTCAATGCCTGCAGGACAATCCAGCAAAACATAGTCAAAATCGTCTCTCAAATCATCCACCAGCTTTTGCATCTGGCCGGGATTCACTGAGGTTTTGTCTCGCGTCTGAGCAGACGGAAGTAAGTAAAGATTTGGGTATCTTTTGTCTCTTATCAGGGCCTGCTTCATACGGCAGTTGCCTTCCACCACATCCACCAGATTATAAATAATCCGGTTTTCCAGCCCCATCACCACGTCCAGGTTGCGCAGACCAATATCTGTATCAATCAGCGCCACACTATATCCTAAAAGCGCCAAGCCTGTCCCGATGTTAGCTGTGGTGGTCGTCTTGCCGACCCCGCCTTTTCCAGAAGTAATCACCATGACTTCACTCATAGAACGCCTCCTGAAAAAATACTCCTTTCCTATTCTACATTAAATTTAAAAATATTTCCAGTATTAATTGAAATTTAATATATTTAAAAAGGATTTTTTTAAAGGTTTCGTGCAAATACTACAATTTTCTACACAAGCAATCATAGGTCCCTTTCCCAATCTGCGGCTTTTATCCCCATAATGACAGGAAATTTCAGCAATTTTTATCTGAAGCGGAGCCATATCCATGGCGGCCACCACCGTATCCTGATTTCCTGACACTCCTGCGTGAACAGAACCGCGCAATTCACCGAGAACGATGATATTTCCTTTGGCCGTCACTCTTGCGCCATGGCGGATGTCTCCAATAATAACAATACTCGCTTCTGACTCCAGGGTCTCACCCCGGTGTAAATCCCCCCGGTAAAACTGTCCGGTGCGGGAAGACAGCTCCATCAGCTTCTGGTTTAATGCCTTTTCACAAGACTCAATTTTTCTCAGATCATTCTCAATCAGGCATAGTACCTCAATTCCCGAATTTTCTGTGATCGTGTTCACAATCCGGAGTTCCTCTTCGGCAGTAAGTGTTCTTCCCTCCAGCATCAGAGCCATCTGAAGGTTACCCCAAAATTTAGCGCTTTCACGAAACTTTATAGCGATTTCACTAATAAGTTCCTCAAAAGGGCAATCCGGATTGAGAATTACAGTCATTCCGGATTTGCTGCTTTTAATCACTGCATTATGCTTCAACTTGGTCACCCGCTTTCCTGTTATTAAGACTAATCTCCGATCTTGACGTTGGAGACATCCAGCGCACCAGTATTTACAATATAATCAAGATCTGTGTATCCGTAGTATAAGCGGTAAATATTCTTTGCAACTGTCGCCGCGTTAGCTGAAGAATATCCATAAGGGATATTTACCGTCACACATATATCCGGATTGGCATATGGTCCGTATGAAATAAAAAATGCGTGATTCCCCCGCGTCTTGGATTCCTGTGCCGTTCCGGTCTTTCCGGCAATCTCCACCTCCAAATCCTTAAAGATTGACTTTGCAGAACCAGATGAGACCACAGCCCGCATACCTTGCTGCACTGCATCCCAGGTTGAATCTTCTATCTCAATATGACCCGATACCTCCGGTGTGTAATCCTCAATCAATTTCCCCTCCGGGTCAGTCATCTTATCCAAAAGGCTCAACTCAAATACTGTGCCCCTGTTGGCAAGAGCCGCCACATACCTGGAAAGCTGTACATTGGAGTAGGAGTTGGTTCCCTGCCCCATGGCGGAACGCTCCGGATCCTCCGTAGTGAGCTCCGGAGAAGTCTCTGAAATTTCAATCCCCGATGGGCGGTCCAGTCCAAACATCGACGCGTATTTTTGTATCATCTGAATCCCCTGGCTGGTGGAATATACCATTGTCTCCTGGTCTGTGGAAAGCCGATGGGCAATCTCTGCAAAGAAATAGTTGCAGGAATTCTGGATTCCGCCAAGGACGTTTAAAGAACCGTGATGTCCCGGATAAATCCAGCACTTGATCGTCGGATTTACCTCCTCATACTCTCCTGTACACTGTATGGTGTCGTAAAGACCGATTACCTGTTCCTCAAGCCCGGCAATTGCGGTGATAGGCTTAAAGGTAGAACCGGGCGCCTTTTTTGCCTGAGTCGCATTATTATAAAGCGGAAGCGACAAGTCATCCTGCAGCTGACTCAAATAGGCAACATCCGCACTGCCTGACAGCCGGTTATTATCATAGCTTGGGTAAGTAACCAACGCCCTCACTTCTCCGGTATTCACATCTGTAATCACCACTCCACCCGTACAAGGATCCAGCGCAAGCTGCGCCGGGGTCAGCTCAATATTGTTAATCTTTTGCTTTATAAACGTGTAGGCATAATCGTTTCCGTTCACCCTAAGAAGGCGTACCTGCTCCTCATCATAGGGAAGAACCCCCTGAGCATAGAGAGCCAGACAAAGCTGACGTCCGGTAATCACCTGATCGTTAATCAAGTAGCGGTAAATTCGCTTGGTAAATTTTATATCATCCTTTAACGCTTCCAGCACATAATCCACCAGCTCCTCATAAATATCGTCAGCGCTGGAATACTTACTCTGCACATTCAGCTTTGTAGTGTCAATCCAGTTGTCAGAAATGCCGGCATAGATATAGTCGCGCAGGCTGATTTCATCATTCTTCCACGCCAGATACGCGTTACTGTTCTGGTCGATGCTGTCCCGTTTTATAATTTCCACCGATGGTTCGGACAGATAGTTATAGATATAGACCATATACGCCATCATGTCCTTGGGAAGATCTTTCATAACGGTGGCATGTTCACTCATCAGCTCATAGCGCAGCCGCTCCAGAATCTGCTCCTTTGACGTGGTGTAAATACCATATATCTCACGCTCAATATCAGAGGCGTCTTCCTGAGCCATGTGACTCAATGAAAGCACATTATTGTTAATCAGCTGATAATAAGCATCCTTAACGGGAATCTTAATCTTGGAGGAGTCTGTAATATCTGATGCCTCAACATCATAGTTTACCAGAATATCTGCAAGAATACCTGCCAGCTGCTTTTCAATCAGGTGATAAATTCCTATCTGAAGCTCTCTGTCAATGGTCAGGTAAATATCGTTGCCTGAAGACGGCTCCGTCTGTGAAACTACTTCCATCACACTTCCCACATTATTGACAATCAGGTTCTTATAGCCCTTATGCCCCTGCAGTTCTGTCTCCATGGAGGCTTCGATTCCAGTTCTCCCCACAATATCACTCATCTCGTATTCCGGATTTGTCTTCTGAAGCTCCTCAAGCTGATCTTCCTGCACCTTTCCTGTGTAGCCGATAATCGGAGCAAAATAAATAGGGTCATTGTAACGGCGTATGGTGGTCTCCTCAATGCCCACACCGGAAAGCTGATCCGCATGTTCCAAAATGTCGGCTACGGTCTCTTCATCCACCCGGTCTACAATCGTGTTGGTCTCATATTTCTTATAGGCTACCAGGGACATCGTATAGCGGATGTTCACCATCTGTATCAGTTCAAAATCACTCAGGATAATGGGATTTCCCATTTCATCCTTCATCTCATGCAAATCGTACAGCTCCTTTTTCAGTTCCACTGCTTCCCTTGGTGTGATGTTGGATGGATATTTCCCATTGGCGTCGTCCAGCTCATCTACTGATCTGCGGCCGTAAAAATCACGCAGAAAACGCTTCCTCGCCGCCTCAGAACTTGAGGTATAAACCATTTCTCCATTGCTGTCAAGAGCGATTTCCAGCCTTCCCTGCGCCTGATAGCCATGGCGGTTCAAAATCCCCACCAGCCGCAGCAGCATTGCATTCATGGAAGCATTCTGAGCGTATGCCCCGGTATCCTGAATGGTAACACAATATGCAAGCTCATTATAAGCCAGCAGGTTGCCGTTGCAGTCAAAAATGTTGCCACGTGTGCCAGGGGTTGTGACAGTCTTCTCCGTCATCTGGACATAATCATTTAAATACTTATCTCCATTAACAATCTGCAGGTCAAACAATTTGAAAATCAGCATAACAAACATTCCCGTAAAAATCACCACAAGAGTGAAAATTCGGGAGCCAAGTACCTTCCTGATCAGTTCCTGTAATATTTCCAGTAAATCTTTAAACACTTTCTCTTCAATCTCTCCTATTACCTATTATCAATCTCATCCAGTCTCCTGTTGGTAAACAGAAAGAACCGGTAAATCAAAAGGGTTGTCACTACTGTAAAGATCGTTTCCGGTATAATGATTTCTCTTAAATAGTAAAAGAAATCAAGGCGGTTCCGGATCAAAAACCTTAACACATAAATATAGAAGTTGTAGAACAGCTCATTAACCAGGCTTAGCACCAAGGGCAAAGTAATATAATCCTCATAATAGTATTTCGTGCAGATGCCATTAAAATAGCCGATATTCACAAAAAGCAGCGTGTAAAAACCGAAAGGACCACTATAAAACAAATCAAGAAGAATTCCTGCCAGCAGTCCGTAGTACATTCCTGCCTGTTTTCCGTAAATAAAGCCAAAGGAAAAGGTCAGAATAAGAAGCAGGTTCGGAGTTGCCGCCAAAAATGGTATCAATGGAAAAATACAATTCTGAATTGTAAATGCCAGAACCATCAAAATTATATTGATTATAATTCGCTTCATTTTTCTTCTCCTGAACCGAATATATCATTCTGCGCCATATCTTCCTTAAGCATCGTGATTACCAGCACTTCCTGAAGACTGTCAAACTGTGCAACCGGAATCAGGTATCCTGATTTCGTAAGGCGCGTCTCATCCGTGGTAATATCAGAAGCATAGCCAATCAATATTCCCGGCAGGAATTTAGAGCTGATATTGGAGGTTACAATCCGGTCTCCATCCTTAACATCCCCGTCACGGGAAATGTTGCTGATGCGGAGCCGTCCCTCCCCAAACAATGTTAAATCTCCGGCAACAATGCAGGTATCTCCCGACTGCTGTGCCATTCCGCTGACCCGGCTTACATCATCAATCACCGAGCGAACGGTTGCATAGTTGGCTCCCACATCGGTGACAATTCCCACAAGCCCGCCTCCGGCAATCACATTGGCATCCACACGGACACCATCTGCAGAACCTTTATTGATGCGGAAAACCTGAAACCAATCGCCGGAGTCCTTGGCAATCACTCTGGCGCCAATTTTATCATACTGCATATACTCCTGATCCAGCTTATACAACTCCCGCAGCCGTTCCAGCTCAAACTGCTCTGCCTGAAGGCGGCTGTTTTCCTCCACCAGGCTGTCAATCTGTGTCTGAAGCGCCTGCTTTTCATCCATGGCGCTTTTTAAAGCGCTGTAATTGCTTATATTATTATACAGAGAAGTACCGGCGCGGTTAACTCCGGACTGAATTGGATTAAGAAAATAGCCGATGCCGCTACGCAGCGGGTTCAGAAAACCGTCCTTAAAGGAGGTAATTCCGATTAAGAGAAGACAAAACAGCGACAAACCGATTAACATATATTTACTGCTTTTTGATTCCATCTATCATAATCCCCGTTCTTTCAAGCTTACATAGGAGTTATCACCGATAATAATATGATCCAGAAGCTGCACGCCCACAATCTTTCCCGCTTCCCGAATACGCTTTGTCAGAAGAATATCGGACCGGCTTGGCTCCGGGTCGCCGCTGGGATGGTTATGGACAAGAATCAGGCTCACCGCCCGATGGCGCAGAGCCTCAATATAAATCTCCCTGGGTGTAGTGACGGTGGAGTTGACCGTTCCCTTTGAAAGCAGCACATCACTGATCAGCACCTGCTTGGTGTTAAACAGCATGGCGCGAAACTGCTCCTGAGCCAGGTGGCGCATATCCTCCTGATAATATTCTGCGACCTGAGAGGGTGCAAGGAATTTAAGAGGCGGCGGCGTTGCCCGCCGCTTCCAGATTCTTCTGGACAGCTCGGCGATACACAGAATCTGAATTCCCTTTACCTTTCCGATACCCTTGATGGACATAAGCTCCGGAAGGGTAAGATGCAATAGACCTAAAATTCCCTCGTTTGCGCCGTCCAAATTCAAAATTTTCTCAGACAGTTCAAGGGAATTAGCTTCTTTTGATCCGGTACGGATAATGATGGAGAGAAGCTGCGCATCACTTAGCCTTTCTGCTCCCTCCTTCAGACACCGCTCGTATGGGCGGTCTCCGTCCGGCAGATTCTTCATTGTAGTATGTTTCATCATTTCCTTTCCCGTGACTCTCCAGGTACAAAACGGTTAGGAAACGTTACGTTTCATTTTACCACAAAACAAAAACCATGTATACACCAAATAAAAAGTTTATTTAATCAATGTTATCCCTGCATCAACCAGGGCCTGAAGAGATCTTAAAATCCCCAGCTTTGCGTGATACCAGGTCAGTCCCCCCTGAAAATATACTGCATAAGGCGGCTTTATTGGCCCATCAGCGCTTAACTCTATGGAGGAGCCCTGGACAAAAGCGCCCGCCGCCATAATAACCGGCGCATCGTAACCAGGCATGTCCCATGGCTCCGGGGATACAAAGCTGTCCACCGGC
The DNA here is from genome assembly GCA_947575275.1 of uncultured Clostridium sp. Lineage (GTDB taxonomy): Bacteria > Bacillota > Clostridia > Lachnospirales > Lachnospiraceae > Brotaphodocola. Next base: position 112,219 of record CANPMS010000002.1, read on the forward strand.
GCCGCCGCCTGTATTCCCTGACAGAATGCAATAACACTCTCCGGTGTGCCGAGAGTCACTGCCTGTATAATATCGTGACGTGATTCGGAGCCGTTTGGAACAACAGGAAAACCCAGCCTCTCATACACGTTGGCGGCAAAGATTGCCCCCTTTAAAGCGCCTGCAACCACTGTAGGCGCCAGAAACAATCCCTGATAGAGACACTGGTTCATCCCAAGACTCGCTCCCACCTCTTTTCCAAGTCCTGGCGCACTTAACCGGCAGGCGGCCCGGTCAACACAGTCTTTTCGCCCCACAATGTAGCCTCCGATTGGCGCCAGTCCCCCTCCGGGATTCTTAATCAGAGAGCCTACAACCATGTCAGCTCCCATGTCTGTGGGCTCTATCCGCTCCACAAACTCACCATAACAATTATCCACCATACAGATAATATCCGGTTTCACGCTCTTTATAAAAGTAATTAATTGTCCGATTTTCTCCACAGACAATGTGGGACGGACAGCATAACCTTTCGAGCGTTGAATGGTCACCAGTTTCGTCTTTTTGTTGATTGCCCTTTTTATATTTTCATAGTCAAAGGAGCCGTCCGGCAACAGATCCACCTGGCGGTACGCAACTCCGTACTCCTTGAGGGAGCCTGCACTATCACGGATTCCAATCACCTCTTCCAGAGTATCATATGGCTTTCCCACGGGAGACAGCAGCTCATCACCAGGGCGCAGGTTTCCCGAAAGCGCAATATGCAGAGCATGGGTTCCGCAAATAAGCTGGGGGCGCACCAGTGCATCCCCACCGTGAAACACCTTTGCATAGACCTCTTCCAGGGTGTCACGCCCCAGATCGTTATAACCATACCCGGTAGACGCAGCAAAATGAATGTCACTGACCCGTGCATCCTGCATTGCCTTTATCACTTTGAGTTGATTGTACTCAGCAGTGGCATCAATCTCATCAAACCTCTCCCTCAGCTCTGTCTCCAGCTCTGCCCCATAGGCAAGCACGGACGGGCTGATACCCAAATCAAGATACATCTGTTCCAATTCCATGTTTTTCTCTCCTAGCTGTAAAATGCTGTATTTCTCTGTCCAAATTCTTTAAGAATATGAGAGAGAATCCGTCCCTGGTCGTCTCCGAACGATTCAAGGGAAAGCCAGCGCACTCCCCGTTCCCTCTTAAACCAGGTAATCTGACGCTTTGCAAAATGGCGGGTATCCCGCTTTAAGATGCAGACTGCCTCCTCAAGACTGGTTCTGCCGTCCAGATAGTCCAGAATTTCTTTATAGCCCAGTCCCTGCATAGAGGTCATGCCGCGCTTACAGCCCATCTCCTTAAGCCTGCACACCTCATTCACCAGTCCCTGCTCCATCATTAAATCCACCCGTCTGTTAATCCGTGTGTACAGGGTTTCACGAGCACAGTCAAGCACATAGTAAAATACATCATAAGGCGACGCTTTTTCCTGCTCCAGACGGTTATGCTCCGAGATGGGCTGCCCTGTCATACGGTAGTACTCAATCGCCCGGATCACACGTTTTTTATTGTTGGCGTGAATCAGCGCCGCGGATTCCGGGTCGATCTTTTGAAGCAGCCCGTGGAGATATTCGCTTCCCCGCTCATTGCCAAGCTGCTCTAACTCTCTGCGTATCTCACCGCTTCCCTCATTTTTCTTAAAATCAATATCATAAATCAAAGCCTGAATATAAAATCCTGTTCCGCCTGCAATCACAGGAATACGGCCCCGCCCATAGATGCCCTCCACAGCCTCTTTTGCCATGGCCTGAAACCGGGTTACATTAAAGTCTTCCCAGGGTTCCAGCACATCAATCAAATGGTGGGGCACTCCGTCCATCTCCTCAGGCATGACCTTGGCGGACCCAATATCCATATGGCGATACACCTGCATGGAATCGGCGCTGACAATCTCACCGCCCAGCGCCTTTGCCAGCTTGATGGAGAGAGCTGTCTTTCCCACAGCAGTAGGTCCCGCCAGAATCATCAATGGCTGTTTCATAGAATACTCCAATCAGACAATTCGTTTAAATTTCTTTTCCAGTTCATATTTACTCATAGAAATGATAGTCGGTCTGCCATGGGGGCAGGTGTAAGGATTCTCCAGCTCCAAGAGACGGTCAATCAGGCTGTCCGCCTCCGCGGCGCTCAGATGATGATTCCCCTTTACCGCCGCTTTGCAGGACATAGATGCCGCCTTCTCGTAGATAAGCTGTGCTCTGCCCGCCTGTATATCATCTGACAGACCGTCCAGCATTTCCATCAAAAGCTCCTTCTTTGCAATCGAAAACAAGTTATCTGGAACACCTCGGATCGCATACTCCCTGCCTCCAAAATGCTCAATCTCAAACCCAATATCGGTAAACACTCCAAGATACTTTTTCAACATAAGCTCCTCACGGCTGCCTAAAGTCAGGATAATCGGAGGATTGACCTGCTGGCAGGTATACTGTCTCGTCTTTAAGGACTCCATTGTCTGCTCATAAAGAACCTTTTCATGAGCAGCATGCTGGTCAATGATATAAAGCTGTTCGTTGAATTCCACCAGCCAGTAGGTGTCAAAAAGCTGACCAATCAGTTTGTGACGACTGCGCGCCTTCGGCTCTAAAAGTTTTTCCGAAAAAAGCTCCAGCTGTTCATCCGGCATTTTACTGCCCACCCCATAGACGTTTGTCTCCTCTTTTAAGGACTGAGGCTGAGGAAGCGAAGTTTCTGCATGATGATATTCCGACTTTGCAGAGGACTTCTGTTTTGCCGAAGGTGAAGGCAATTCCGGCCGGGGAGTCTCCCCCTCTTGAAGCTGTCTCGTTCTATTTGTCTCAAAAGGCTCGGGAATCGGTATTCTGCGCTCTTGAATCTGCTTCTTTACCGCTGCTTCCTCCTCACGTCTTTTCTTCTCATCAAGAGAAACCTCAGGGATCAGCTCCCTGCTCTTTAGCGCATCTGCAAGAGTATCCCGTACCATACAAAATACGGTCTCCCCATCCCGAAATCTCAGCTCCATCTTTGTGGGATGCACGTTCACATCAAGAAATTCAGGCTCGATGGTAAAGTGAAGCAGGGTAAAAGGATATTTGTGCTGCATCATAAAAGGCTTGTACGCCTCCTCAATAGCCTTATTAATGATGCCGCTCTTGACATATCTGCCATTAATAAAATAATTCTCAAAATTCCGGTTGCTTCTGGCAATCACAGGCTTTCCGATAAAGCCGGTGACGGAAACTTCCTCCTTCCGGCACTCCACCGGCAGCAGGTTCCCTGTAATTTCCCTTCCATATACTGTGTAAATAATATCCTTTAAATTATGATTTCCAGAGGTATGCAGCTTGTTCTGATTATTTTGGATAAAACGAATTGAAATTTCCGGATGGGAGAGAGCAATCTTCTCAACCAAATCCGCCACATGGGACCCTTCCGTTGCGGCAGTCTTTAAAAACTTTCTTCGCACGGGAGTATTAAAAAAAAGATTTCTCACAATAAAGGTGGTGCCATCCGGCGCACCAATCTCCTCAAGCCCCTTTTCCTCCCCGCCCTCAATCTGGTAACGGCTTCCCGTCAGAGAGCGGGAAGTTTTCGTAATAACTTCAACCTGCGCCACTGCTGCGATGCTTGAGAGCGCCTCACCGCGAAAACCCAAAGAGGATACCGTAAATAAATCCTCCACCGATTTAATTTTACTAGTGGAATGGCGCAGAAAGGCAAGGGGCAGCTCCTCTTTCGGAATGCCGCATCCATTGTCCGTTACACGGATAAAGGCAATTCCGCCATCACGAATTTCCACCGTGATGGCGGTTGCCTTAGCGTCAATAGCATTTTCCAGAAGCTCTTTTACAACAGAGGCGGGGCGTTCAATCACCTCGCCGGCGGCAATCTTATTAATCGTCCCCTGATCCAACACCTGAATATTTGACATGATGAATTTCCTCTCTCCTTATCTATCCTCTGAATCCCCGCTCCAGCGGTTTTTCAGCTTAGTCTGCAATCGATACAGAGTATTAAGGGCATCAATCGGTGTCATACTTCCTAATTCCATTTCCTTAATCTCATCGATAATATCATCCTCCCTCACTGTGTCAAACAGAGTCAGTTGAGTAAGCTCCACATCATCGGGCTTGGGAACCGGCTTATGGCTCGGTACGGCAGCGCCGCTCTCAGCAATCTCACGGGCTCGCGTAGCAAGATCCGTGGCAATAAGCTGCTGAACCAGCTCCTTTGCCCTGCTGATAACGGAATCAGGCACACCAGCCAGCTTTGCCACTTGGATACCGTAACTTTTATCGGCTCCGCCCTTTATGATTTTTCTTAAGAATACAATATCATCTCCCTGTTCCTTAACAGCAATACAGTAATTATTAACACCGCTCATAATCGCCTCAAGCTCCGTCAGCTCATGGTAGTGGGTGGCAAACAAGGTCTTTGCCCCCAAAAGCTTAGTGCTGCTGACATGCTCCACCACCGCCCAGGCTATGGAAAGACCGTCGAATGTGCTGGTTCCGCGCCCGATTTCATCCAGAATCAGCAGGCTGTTTTTCGTAGCATTTCGCAGAATATTTGCCACCTCTGTCATCTCTACCATAAAGGTACTCTGTCCGCTGGCCAGATCATCTGAGGCGCCTACCCGGGTAAAAATCCTGTCACAAATCCCGATATTCGCCTGATCCGCCGGAACAAAGCTGCCAATCTGCGCCATTAGAACAATCAGGGCAGTCTGGCGCATATAGGTGGATTTTCCTGCCATATTCGGTCCGGTGATAATAGAAATCCTGTTTTTTCCGTTATCCAGACAGGTATCATTTGCCACAAACATATCATTGTGCAGCATTTTTTCCACCACAGGGTGGCGACCGCCTTTTATCTGGATTACACCCTTCTCGTTAATAGATGGCTTTACATAGTTGCTCTGGGTTGCTACTGTGGACAGGGACACATACACATCCAGGGTCGCAATCGCGTGGGCAGTTCTTTGAATCCGCACTACCTCAGCAGCAATCGTATCACGGATCTGGCAGAACAATTCATATTCAATGGAGAACAGCTTGTCCTCAGCTCCCAGAATCAAATCTTCCAGGTTCTTCAGCTCATCGGTGGTGTAGCGCTCCGCGTTGGTCAAGGTCTGTTTCCGAATAAAGTAATCCGGAACCAAGTCCTTATAGGAGTTGCTCACCTCAAAATAATACCCGAATACTTTATTAAATTTCACTTTGAGATTTTTAATGCCTGTCTTCTCCCGCTCCCTGGCCTCCAGCTCTGCCAGCCAGCTTTTCCCCTCAGTCTTCGCGTGGCGGAGGCGATCTGCCTCCTCATTGTATCCCTCTTTTATAATCCCGCCATCACGCACTGCAATGGGAGGTTCCTCCACAATCGCACGGGCAATCAGCTCATCCAAATCCTCCAGTGAATCCAGCTCTTCCTCCAGCTTTTTCAAATTCTTGCTGGTAAACTCCTGAAGCAGTTTTTTAATGTGGGGAGCCATGGCAATCGAATTGCGAAAGGCCAGCAAATCTCTGGGATTGGCAGTTTTATAGCTGATGCGTCCAATCAGACGCTCCAGGTCATAGACAGGATTTAAGTACTCTCCCAGCTCCTCCCGGCTGATATAATTTAAGTTCAGCTCCTCAATCACCTGCTGGCGGTCTAAAATCTCCTGCTGATAAATGAGGGGCTGCTCAATCCAGGTACGAAGAAGCCTTGCCCCCATTGCGGTCCTGGTCTTATCAAGCACCCATAACAGGCTTCCCCGCTTCTGTTTTTCCCGCATGGTCTCCAAAAGCTCCAAATTCCGTCTTGTGGAGGAGTCCAAAACCATATAATTGCCGGTGAAATACGGTACAATGGCAGTCAGATGATTCAGGGTGCTCTTCTGCGTCTCATACAGATATTGGAGGACAGCGCCCGCCGCAATCATCCCGCAGTCATAATCGCCAATCCCCAGCCCATCCAGATTTCCCACCTTAAAATGTCCCTTTAAAATCTGTTGGCAGCTCTCCTCCTGGAAAAATCGGGAATCAAGAGAAGACAATGAAAAATGATAGCGGTCTTTTAATTCCTCCAGGCTGATGCTGGACATGGAAAACGCGTCGTTGCATATAATTTCCGCAGGTGAAAATCTGTTAATCTCATCATAGAGCGAGCGATCCGTAGCCACCTCTGTCACCAGAAAACTGCCCGTAGTAATATCTACAACTGACACTCCCATCTTATCTTTCAAATAGACGATTCCCATCAAATAGTTGTTCTTCGTCTCATCCAAAGCCTGGGCGCTGGTAATGGTTCCCGGCGTCACCACCCGGATTACCTCACGCTTTACCAGACCCTTCCCCTGCTTCTGTCCCTCCATCTGTTCGGCAATCGCCACCTTATAGCCCTTCTGAACCAGACGGCTTAAGTAGCTGTCCACAGAATGGTAGGGAACGCCGCACATAGGCGCCCGCTCCTTCAGTCCGCACTCCTTTCCGGTCAATGTGATCTCCAGCTCCTTTGATGCAGTCAGGGCGTCATCAAAGAACATCTCATAGAAATCTCCCAGACGGTAAAATAAAATGCAGTCACTGTACTGTTTTTTTGTCTCCATGTATTGTGCCATCATCGGTGATAATCCGGCCACGTCTATCACTCCTTATCCTATCGTATCCACCTTGTCGGGACAGGCAGTTTTTCCCATATAGTAAAATCCCTTTGCCTCTTCCAGATACACATCCACCAGCTTTCCAATCAACGACGCATCACCGGGAAAATGAACCATCGTATTATTTTCAAGCCGTCCGCTCACATCTCCTTCCTGATGGTCGTTCAGACACTCCACCAGCACCTTCTGCACAGTCCCGGCATCCCGTGTGCAGACCTGACCTGCAATATTTTGCACTTCCTTTAACAGCCGGTCAAACCGCTCTTTCACCACTGCCTCGGAAAGCTGCTCCATCTCAGCGGCGGGTGTTCCTGTACGCTTGGAGTAGATAAAGGTGAATGCACTGTCATAGCGCACCTTTCTTACCACCTCTATGGTTTCCTGGAAATCTTCCTCCGTCTCTCCAGGAAAACCTACAATAATATCTGTGGTCAGCCCAATATCAGGAATCCGGTTTCGCAGCTTATCCACCAGCGTCAGATAATCTTCTTTTGTGTAACACCGGTTCATCATTCTAAGAACACGACTGCTGCCTGACTGCAGAGGAAGATGCAGATGGCGGCATACCTTTTCGCAGGATGCCATAACTTCAATCAGTTCGTCAGACAAATCCTTCGGGTGAGACGTCATAAAACGGATTCGCTCAATACCCTCAATCTCATTTACCTGCTTAAGAAGCTGTGCAAAGGTAATCGGGCGCTCCAGATTTTTTCCGTAGGAATTTACATTCTGCCCCAGAAGCATCACCTCCACCACACCGTCTGCAGCAAGACGCCGAATTTCCCCAAGAATATCCTCCGGCTTGCGGCTGCGCTCCCGCCCGCGCACATAAGGAACAATACAATAACTGCACAAGTTATTGCATCCAAACATAATATTAACCCCGGATTTAAAGGGGTACTTGCGCTCCACAGGAAGATCCTCCACAATTTCCCTGGCGCTCTCCCACACATCGATCACCATACCGCTCCCGGTCATACGAATGTAAAGCAGCTCAGCCAGCTTAAAGATATTGTGCGTTCCAAATACAATGTCCACAAAAGGATAGCTTTTACGAATACGCTGAACCACCTCTTTCTCCTGCATCATACATCCACAGAGGGAAATTATCATATCAGAATTTTTCTTCTTCAGGCTCTTGAGACGCCCAAGATGCCCGTACACTTTCTGATTGGCGTTATCACGGACGGTACATGTATTATAGAGGACAAAGTCCGCCTCCTCCGAATCCGTCTCCACAAAACCAATCTGCTCCAAAATGCCCAGAAGCTTTTCCGAGTCCCTGGCATTCATCTGACACCCGAAGGTGTGAATCATACAGGTAAGCGGCCTGCCTTTTTCTGCAGAACGCTGCGCTGCCAGCTTTTTCATCTGTTCCATAAAGTATATCTGCCTTTCCGGCTCCCGCTCTGGTATCAATCCGGCAAGGCAGTATTCTATGTTTTGATCCATCATTTATCTCCTAAATTTCCAGTTATTTCTACAAATGCCGACTTAACCATTATAAACAGAAAAAAGTTAAAAATCAACAAAAATCCAAATGCTACTGGCGTACCTGACCGCTTCCGTAGATGATATATTTTGTAGTAGTCAAAGCCTCCAGACCCATCGGGCCCCTGGCGTGAAGCTTCTGGGTACTAATGCCGATTTCTGCGCCGAAACCAAACTCGTTTCCGTCCGTAAATCTGGTAGAAGCATTTACATACACCGCTGCTGCATCAATTTTATCCAGAAACTTCTGGGCATGGTCATAGTTACGGGTGATAATTGCCTCGGAATGACCAGTATTGTAACGATTAATATGTTGGATTGCCTCATCCAAAGAGTCCACAATTTTTAAGGACAGAATATAATCCAAATACTCCGCTCCCCAGTCCTCCTCCGATGCCAGAGAAAACTCCGGCACTGCCAAACAGGCCCTCTGATCGGCACGAACCTCTACCTTCTTCTCCTTTAGGCGCTCCCAGAGAACCGGAAGGAAGCGATCTGCAATATCTTTGTGAACAACCAGGGATTCGCAGGCATTGCAAACCCCAATCCGCTGGGTTTTCGCATTCAAAATAATACCAAGCGCCATGTCAAAGTCTGCCGACTCGTCCACATAAATGTGACAATTTCCGGTTCCTGTCTCAATAACCGGTATGGTACTATTCTCCACCACAGTGCGGATTAATCCGGCCCCGCCCCGTGGAATCAAAACATCCACATACCGGCTCAGACGCATAAATTCCCGGGTGGTCTCCCTGTCTGTGTCGGTGATAAGCTGAAGCGCATCCTCATTGATTCCTGCATCAGCCAGCCCTTTCTTAAGCCACCGGACAATCGAGCAATTTGAATCTATTGCATCACTTCCCCCCTTTAAAATAACAGCATTTCCAGTCTTAAAGCACAGACCAAAGGCATCTGCCGTTACGTTTGGCCGCGCCTCATAGATGATACCTGCCACACCAAGAGGAACACGCTTTTTCCCAATTAAAAGACCATTGGGACGCAGTTTCATAGATAGAACCTCACCCACAGGATCTTCTAACGCCGCCACCTCCAACAGTCCGTCAGCCATAGATTTTATTCGTTGGGGCGTCAGCCTCAAACGATCCAAAAGCGCCTGACTCATACCATTTTTCTCCGCGCGGGAAAGATCCCTGACATTGGCGGCAAGAATATCGCTCTCACCATCCAAAAGCGCCTGAGCTGCTTTTTTTAATCCCTCATTCTTTTTCGTCACTCCAAGACTGCTCAAACATACTGCCGCCTCTTTGGCCCGTCTGCCAAGCTCTTCTAAAACCATTTCTATCCACCTAGTCCTTTCCGTTGCGCAGTTTTTAGTAACTATCATCTCATCACCAGTTACAATCAGATCAACAGGGCAGTCGTGCGCTTCAAGGGGAAGCTGCTCCACAACCTGGAACGGGTATGCGGCTGCAATCTTAAGATGGCTCGGGTTAGCTTCAAAAAAACGATCATAAAATCCTCCCCCATATCCCAGGCGCCCTCCGGCTCGGGTAAATGCCGTCCCGGGCACAATTACCGCAGCATCCGGAATATCTATCTGGGCACAGCCCGGTTTTGGCTCTAAAATCCCCCGGCTTCCTTTCTCCAAATCAGCCTTACCTTCTACTTGATAGAACCGAATCTCACCATTCAAAATGCGGGGCGCAGCCACAAGAAAGCCCCTAAGCCAGAGTTCTTCCATGAAAGCGTATGTATCTACCTCGCCGCCGAAAGAAGCATAAACAAAGACTGCCGGTGCACTTGCCTTTCTTCTCTCACGGCGCCAGAACTCAACAAGAGAAAGAAGCTGGAATCGAATTGCCTGATCCATTCTATGCTTCTCCGGTTGTGAAAGCCCCACACGGCGGGCTTTCATCTGTCTGCGGATTTCATGTTTTCCCTCCTGCTGCTCCTTAAACTCTTTCATGCTATGACTGTTCCTCTTTGATTTTACCGAATTTCTCTCCTAAATCCGTAATACTCCCATCCTTCTCACGTATGGAAATATGATTTAAATTTGCACGCATATTGGTGCGGATTGCTGCAATATATTCCTTTCGCAGCGCTGCCTGCTCCTCCTTTTCCTCCTCGGTAAGCCCCACTGACTGAGATTTGTGATACAGGGCGTTGATCCGGTCAATTTTACTCTGCTCCATCCTGCTCCTCCTAATATTTGGTATTAATATAATCCATCAAATCAAAATTGCGATTTACATGTGCCAGAAACAGCGTACCCTTTTCCTCCCCTGCAATCAGTTCATGGATAATCTGTACATCCTCCCCATTGGCAATAATCATGTCGGAACCGCTGTCCGTGGCAATCTGTGCGGCAGCCAGCTTCGCCGCCATGCCTCCGGTTCCAAAATCCGTTCCTGTGTCCTTCCCCATAGAGAGAAGTTCCGGCGTAATTTCCCGCACAAGGCTGATAAACTTGGCGCCAGAAGCCTTCCTGGGGTCATCCGTGTACAGCCCGTCAATGTCCGAGAGCAGAATCAGCAGATCCGCCCCAATAAGAGCCGCTACAATTGCAGAAAGCCGGTCATTATCACCAAACTGGATTTCATGGGTCGATATGGTATCGTTCTCATTGACCACAGGTACCGCGCCTAAACTCAAAAGTTCTTCAAAGGTATTCTGTGCATTATAGCGGGACGAATCGTTTGTCATAGTATCCTTGGTGAGGAGAATCTGTGCCGCCACACAGTTGTATTCCGCAAAGAGCTTCTGATATACCATCATCAGACGCGCCTGTCCCACTGCTGCATAAGCCTGTTTCTCAGAGATGGTATCCGGGCGTTTCTGCCCGCCTAACGCCTGTCTGCCGGCGGCAATCGCTCCGGAGGACACAAGAACAACATCTCTGCCCTTTCCCTTTAAATCACAGATAATCCGTGCCAGTCGCTCAATCTTTAAAAGATTCAAATCTCCTGTCTCCGGGTGAGTAAGGGACGAGGAGCCAATTTTAATTACAATTCTCTTTTTTTCTTTTAATGTGCTTCTCTCTTCTGTCAATCGTATAACCTCCCGGACATTCTCATTTATCCCTTTTCTATCTAAGGGGCTTAAACCTGCATGCAATCGCCTCTGCCACCTTTATGCCATCCATGGCTGCAGAGGTGATTCCTCCTGCGTAACCGGCCCCCTCACCACATGGGTACAGACCACATATCTCGCTCTCAAGCGTCTCATTTCGCCAGATACGCACCGGAGAGGAGGTTCTGCTTTCAATCCCTGCAAGAATGGAATCCGGCCGATCAAAGCCATGAATCATCCTACCAAAATTCCCCATGGCCTCCATAAGCGCCATGTTCAAGCTTTCCGGCATCAGCGAGCGTACATCCCCAAACTCCCAGCGCCCACATATCTGCGGTTCCACATCACCCGCTTCTTTGGAAATCCTCTTATCACAATAATCCTTATAGAGCTGAAGCGGAATTTTTCCATCTGCCGCCTTAAAAGCACGCTCCTCCAGCCGACGCTGAAATGCAATGCCCCCAAGAGGCCCTGCGTCTGGAAAGTCCTTTGGCGTCACTGTCACAATCAGCGCACTATTGGCGTTCTCCCCTGCGCGGGCATGATAGCTCATTCCGTTGACTGCCAGTTTTCCGGCTTCCGACGAGGAGTCCACCACATAGCCTCCCGGACACATGCAAAAGGAGTAAACTCCTCTTCCCTCCGCTGTCTGGCAGGTAAGCTTATAGCTTGCCGCCCCCAGCTTCTTTGATTCTGTCCTGCCATACTGGGAAAGGTCAATTAACCGCTGAGGGTGCTGGATTCTCAAACCCACGGCAAATGATTTGGGATCCATAGGGACGCCGTGTTGCAGCAGCATCTCAAACGTGTCACGGGCACTATGTCCCACAGCCAGCACCAGGGTCTGAGTGCTTATTACTTCCTCCCCTCTGTCTGACTTTACCAGAACGCCGCAGACGTTTCCATTCTCAATCCGAATATCTGTCATCTGGCTTCCAAACCGTACACTTCCTCCCAGCCGTTCAATCTCCTGCCGCATGGATTTTACAATTTCCGCCAGTACATCTGTCCCCACATGAGGCTTGCTGTCATAAAGAATCCCGGCATCAGCTCCAAACTCGTGAAACAGCTCCAGCACCAGGGTATTTCTCATATACGTATCCTTCACTAACGTATTCAGCTTGCCGTCAGAGAAGGTTCCTGCACCGCCCTCACCAAACTGGACATTGGAGCGTGGATTCAACGTTCCATCCTTCCAAAAGCGATCCACTTGTTGGCGGCGTTTGTCCACATTGTCTCCCTGCTCCAAAAGCACCGGGCAATATCCATTACGGGCAAGCATCAGTCCGCAGAACAGCCCGGCAGGACCGGTTCCCACAATCACCGGAGGATTTTTAAGAACTTGCTGTCCAGGCACGGGAAAACGGTATCTCTCATCCCTGACACTGGAAATCTGTGGACTTTTCACCTTATGTAGCACTGCAGATTCTCGGGTGAGCGTTACATCCACAGTATAACTATAATACAGATCAGGTTTCTTTCTGGCATCCAGTGACCGTCTGCGGATTTTAAAATCCCGAATTTCCTCCGGGGTGATTTTCAAAAGCCTTGCTGCTTTCTTTAAAATTGCTTCCGGTTCATGATCCACCGGAAGCTTCAACTGATTAATTCGTATCATCGATTCATTCTCCCTGCACATCTGCCGGCGATGGCTCCTGTGGACCATGCCCACTGCAGATTATATCCCCCGCAGATTCCATCCACATCAAGGAGCTCACCCACCAGATAGAGCCCAGGCACAAGTCTGGATTCCATCGTTTTGGGGTTTATATCCCTGGTATCCACACCTCCGCAGCAGACCTGCGCCTGCTCAAAGGAGTTTGTTCCGGTCACAGAAACCTTAAATCGCTTTATTTGCATCAAAAGCCGCTCAAGCTGCTGCCCACTGAGCTTTCCCGCCGGAATATCAGGAGGAAGCTCAGAAAGCTTCAAAAGTACTGCGGCCAGTTTTTTATTCAAAACACCAGTCAGGAAATCCCCAATAAAACGATGGGGCAGCGCCTTTGCACGGCTCTTTAAGAAATGTCTGGTATTTTCAAGATTCTGTGAGGGAAAAAAGTCAAGAACCGCCGTTACCTGGCGTCCCTCTGACAACGCAATTGACGCAAAACGGCTTACCTGAAAGGTGGGAATCCCGGAAATCCCATAATCTGTCAGCTGTAACTCGCCCTCAGCCACGGCAAGCGTCCTTCCCTCAGAAACAAGCCTCACTGACGCCTCACAGCGAACTCCGGCCAGCTGTTTAAAAAAGGTTCCGCTGCACCTTAGCTGCACCAGAGCAGGAAGCGGTGAAATAATCCGGTGACCGAGGGCTGACGCCAAATCATACCCGCTCCCGTCTGAGCCTGTGGCAGGCGCTGCCTTAGAGCCGGCTGCAAGAATCAGCCTCTCCCCCTGAAAACTTCCTTTATCGCTCTCCACCAGAAAAATCCGCTGTTTTTTTTGTACTTTTACACTGCTGATTTGGCAGCTCACCACGGTGCTGACTCCCAGACGCTCCGTCTCCAGACGCAATGTATCCAAAACCGCTGTCGCCTGCTCCGAATTAGGATAAATACATCCATTTTTGTTTTTCGTTACAATGCCAAGCTCATCAAAAAAGGTGAGCGTATCCCACACAGAAAAACGATCCAGCACCTTCATGGGAAACAGCTTCTGGCTGCACCTGTAATGTTCGGGCTTCAAAGACAGATTTGTCATATTACAGCGGCCGTTTCCGGTGGATAAAATCTTTTTTCCTACCCGGTCCATATGTTCCAATATGGTAATATCCATTCCCTCCCGCGCCGCACAAATTCCTGCCATCAATCCGGAAGCGCCTCCTCCGATAATGATAATCCGCTTCTTCACCGCTTCTCCTTTCGTAGGTATACTCGTTCACAGCATCAATACACAGATGCGTATGCCAATGCTATTATTGTATCCAGTTTACCCACTCTTTTCAAGCATTTTCAGAGAGAAATGTCAAAGATTGGAATTTCTTATTAAAAACGGAGCCGGCGGTAAAATCAACTGGTATAAGATTCCAGATAATTAAACACCTCCATCATGGAGGAAAACCAAATCCCCTCCCGAAGCCTGTCACGTTCTCCAGGCGGAAAATCCATCACAGGAACGTGGGTATACAGACAAATTGTTTTCTTGTCCTTTAAAAATACCAGAAGAAATCCGTCCTCCGCCACCAGGTAATATTCTTCCGTCACCGTCTCATGAAGAACCTGCTCCTGGTTGACTACCACATGTTCCTCAGCCGCCGTCTCCATCTCAAATTCTGTCTGCAACTCCGTTTCTTGGGCGTACAAAACCTCCCGCCGTCCATTATACTGCTTTGCCATATACCCTGCAAACATACATGCACCGCTCACTGCCAGAAATAAAAATAAACAGAACTTATACTTTCTCATAGGAATACCTCCATAAGTATAGTATCTGCTTATTTTTACTTTTTTATCCAGCCTGCTGTCATCTGTTATATCCCGTTGCAGAAAGTACCTCCCTCTGCCGTCTCTCCATTTCTTTCCGCTCCGGCTCCTCCATGTGGTCGTAACCGCATAGATGGAACATACTATGGGCGATGAGGAACGCCAGCTCACGCTCCATAGAGTGACCATATGCTTCTGCCTGCTCAGCAACCTTCTCCACCGACAGGACAATATCCCCTAAAAGAAGCTCCCCGGTGTCAGGATTAAAATAATCCTCTGAGCGCTCCTTTACATGTTCAAAGTCTGACTCTCTCTCAAAATCAATCATCGGGAAAGACAAAACATCCGTCGGAGCGTCAATCTGGCGGCATTCCCGATTAATTTCATGAATTGCCTTATTATCAGTTAAAAGCACATTCACCTCCGCCTCATAAGGGCAGTTCTCATAAGCCAGCACAGCAGGAACAATATCACGCACAATCCGTTCCCAATCTATCGCCAAAACTTTCTCCGTTTCATAATCCATATGAATGGTCATATCTCATTCCTCTTTTTTGTAAATTCGCAGTACGCACCTTAGCGCTCCCGGTCGCGGAGTTTTTTGACCCTGCCTTTATGATGCTCAGGCTTACTGCTCCTCTTCTCGTAATCATCATATGCCTGTACGATTTTCTGCACCAGCGGATGGCGTACCACATCACTGCTGGTCAGCGTACAAAAACCAATATCATCAATTTTATGAAGCACTTTCATGGCCATATCAAGACCAGAAGCAGCTCCGCCGGGCAGATCCTTCTGAGTCTTGTCCCCGGTAACCACAACCTTGGATCCAAACCCAATTCGTGTCAAAAACATCTTCATCTGAGCCGGAGTGGTATTCTGCGCCTCATCCAGAATAATATACGCGTTGTCCAGAGTCCTCCCTCGCATATATGCCAGAGGCGCAACCTCAATCAGTCCTTTCTCTGAATTATGGAGAAAACTCTCCGCCCCCATAATCTGGTAAAGCGCATCGTACAAAGGACGGAGGTAGGGGTCAATTTTACTCTGTAAATCCCCAGGCAGAAATCCCAGTTTCTCCCCCGCCTCAATAGCAGGGCGGGTCAGAATAATCCGGTTCACCTCTCCGTTTTTAAAAGCAGAAATCGCCATCGCCATTGCCAGATAGGTTTTTCCTGTTCCGGCAGGTCCAATACCAAACACAATCATCTTTTTCCGTATGGTATCCACATACTGTTTCTGTCCCATCGTCTTTGGCTTTACCGGCTTTCCGGTTATGGTTCGGCAAATAATATCCTTGTCAATCTCAAGAATTACGTTGTCTTCTTCCGTAAACGACAACGACAGCGCATAATCCACATTTTGCTCAGTAATTGTGTTTCCGCGTTTTGACAGCTCCACCAGATTATTGAATACGCTTTTTGCACGCCCTATCATCTGCTCTGAGCCAATCAGCTTGATAGCTCCGTCCCGCGCCACAATGGTAACGTGCAAAGTCCTCTCAATCTTTTTTAAATAGTTATCAAACTGACCGCATACATTTTTTTCATGTTCAATGGGAATGTCAATGATTGTCTCAATTACGCTCATCCGCCTGTCCGTTCTCCTCTGCTTGATCGATTGTCGCCCCGGTTCCCACCGGCTCCACAAGGACAAAATGCCCATTAAGCTTCCAGCAGGAATCCATATCTAGTATTTTAACATCATTTTCAATTATTTCTACCCCCTTTTCCATTAAATTTTGTATTTTCTGCTGCTGAATCTGATCTCCAATGGCGTTCACCTCATCCTCTGTCCGCTTCCGCTCATAAATTTCATATTCTCTCGCCTCAATTTTGTCAATCCAAACCGGAAGATAAAAATCATGGAGAATGGCAGCCTGACTGCTGGTAGTCTTAAATTCCCACATCAGTTCCTGCCTGGATGGAAAAATACACAAAAATGAGAGTTCCCCAAAACGCAGACGAAAGCCCCTGCGCCTGTTGCCTGTATAAGATCTCTCCAGCACAAAATGGGGTATTCTCTCCTCATAGGACAATTCCGTTTGGGCAAACACATCTGCATCCGCATATACATACTGGCTGTTCACCAGCTCTTCCGCATCATTATATATGGGAATTTCACCACTGACAAGAATCTGCCCCTCCTCAACGGCATCTCCCACCTTTACCTGCGCTTTTCCCTTTCGCACCACAATAGAAGTAATGACTCCTGCTTTATTCGCAACAAGGTTGCGTGGTGTCCCGTCCTTTTCCGGCAGGCTTCCTACCACATCATTTTCCTTTATACGGATTAAAAGCCGCGTCCCGGAGACCCGCGCCGATACCCAGATAATTTCCGGATAACTGCTTCGTATTGATTCCTCCAAAGCATCGCAGTCAATTACAGACTTTGATACTCCGTAGCGGATACCCATACTGTCCAAATAGTGGAGAAGCATATCATCTGTAAAGCGGTAGTTTCCCTCCAGCGTAATATTCCAGATAAAATTTGACATAACAAACAGAATCAGAAAAAATGCCGCGATTCCTGCTGCATACAGCTTTCTTTTTCGATTCCGATGTAAAAAAAAAGGAAGTCCGTATCTCCCTGTGATCCTGAGCCGGACTCTTGCTTTCTTTACCAGAGCTTTCACCCGGCGGTAATCTTTAACTGTCATGTAGAACTGATAGCTGTCCTCAATATAGCGGAGATCCCAGATAATAATCTGGTTTGCCATGCAGAGATTTAAAAACCGTTCCGGCGAAAAACCCACAAGGCGAAGTTTTAGATACCCACCTAAAAAGCGCTTCAATACCTGCTTCACACCACTTCCTCCTGTCCGATTAATCTCCAAATTCCATCGATTGTATCTGACCGGTAATTTTCATCTCATCATGATTGTAATATTCAATATGAAGCCTTCGCCCGTGAATCTGCAGCTTGCAATGCTTTGCCTGAAGCTTCACGGTCTTATCATCATAGAGAAGAATGCCACGATAATTTTCCACAGTGACTGCACAGCGCCCCACAAAGGTGACCAGTACCTCCCCAAGCACCACATCCTTCGGCAGCTTCAATCCGTCTGCCGCCGCTATTTTAATCTGCTCAAACATGAAACAAAAGCCTCCCCCTTGGAGGTCTTATAACAAGATACGAAAAAATCCCCAATCATATGACTGGGGACTCTTGAAAATACTTAGTTAAATTTACGTTTTCTTGCCGCTTCAGACTTTTTCTTACGTCTCACGCTGGGCTTTTCGTAATGCTCCCTTTTACGAATCTCCTGCTGAATACCAGCCTTTGCGCAGTTTCTTTTGAATCTGCGTAAAGCGCTGTCCAGACTCTCGTTTTCTTTAACAATAACGTTTGACATCGCTCACACCTAACCTCCCTCCAGTTGTGTACTTGTGCATAATACAACTGTTTGGGTATTTTTTCGCACTGCTTAAATTATAGCATAAAATATCTATTCGTCAACTATTTTTTTGTAAAAGCCAGTAACTTTTCAGTTTGTTTTGCCTAATACGCTCCTTCACTTTCACCATTTAACAGCTTTAGTACAGAGCTGCTGCCGATTCTGTCACAGCCCTCTTTCAGGAACAGTTCCAAATCTTCTCTTGTTTTTACGCCCCCAGCCGCCTTTATCTTCACCTTCGGACCAATGTGTTTTTTTAACAGGCGTATATCCTCAATTTTGGCCCCTGCCGTTCCAAATCCAGTAGAAGTTTTAATATAATCGGCACCGCCTTCCGTTACACACCGGCACAACTGAACCTTCTCTTCCTCTGTCAGATAGCAGGTTTCAACAATCACTTTCATAATATGATTTCCGGCAGCCTCTTTCAAGGTTCTGATTTCCTCAGTGATTTTTTGGAAATCTCCATTTTTTACATCCCCAAGATTCACGACCACGTCCAGTTCATCCGCACCATCCTCAATCGCCTGCTCCATCTCAAACCGTTTCACCGCGGTGGTGTTATACCCCAAAGGAAATCCGACGACGGTGCAGATGGTAAGCTCTTTCCCATAGGTATCGGCGATTCTTCTAATATAACTGGGAGGTACGCAGACAGAAGCTGTATGATGAGCCAGTGCCTCTTCACAGAGCGCCTGGATTTCTTCCCAGGAAGATACTGCTGTTAACAATGTATGATCAATATGGGTAATAATCTGGTGGTTTGTCATAAAATCCCGCCTTCTCATAAAGGATTGACAGCCTATTGCTGTATCTGCTCAGAGACCGCCTCGTATGCTTTCTCCAGCGCCGCCGCAACGCCGTTCGGGTTCTTCCCCCCTGCCTGCGCCATGTTGGGACGACCACCGCCGCCGCCGCCTACCAGCCCCGCAATGGATTTAATCAAGTTGCCTGCATGGGCGCCCTTTTTCTGAGCCGCGTCAGTGGCAGTGGCCATCAGGTTCACTTTCCCATCCAGCACAGATGCCAGAACAATCACGCCCTCGCCCAGATTCTCCTTCAACTGATCACCGAGATTACGCAGACCGTTCATATCCACATCGTTTACCTGTGCGGCAAGAACCTGGACACCATTGATCTCACGCACCTGGTTCATCACATCACCCAGGGACTCATTGGCAAGTCTGCTCTTTAACTTCTCATTCTCAGAGTACAGACTCTTTAACTCTTCCATCATGGATTCAATCTTTGTCTTCAGCTCAGCAGGGCTGGTCTTTGCTGCTTTTGCGGCAGCGTGGAGTTCCTCCTCGATCTTGTGATAATGGCTCATCAGCCCGTCTCCGGTCAGCGCCTCGATTCTGCGGACCCCTGCCGCAATGCCGGTCTCTGAGAGAATACGGAACGCATGAATAGAACCGGTGTTAGCAACATGAGTGCCGCCGCAAAGCTCCGTAGAGAAGTCGCCCATCTTAACCACACGAACCTTCTCACCATACTTTTCGCCAAACAGCGCCATAGCGCCCGTCTTCTTCGCATCATCAAGACTCATCTCCTGTGTCACAACATTGAGACCTGCACGAATCTCCTGATTTACCAGATCCTCCACCTTCTGAATTTCCTCCGGGGTCATTGCAGAAAAGTGGGTGAAATCAAACCTGAGCCGATCCGGAGCCACCAGAGAGCCTGCCTGCTCCACATGCTCTCCCAATACTGTCCGCAATGCCTTGTGCAGTAAGTGGGTGGCGCTGTGGTTCTTCTCCGTAGAGCGGCGGCCGGATTCCTCAACTTTAAGGGTAACTGTTTCACCCACAGCCATCATTCCATCCGTCATCATCCCCACATGGCCTACCTTGCCGCCCTGAAGATGAATTGTATCCTCCACACGGAAGCTTCCGTTTGCACCGATAATCACACCCGTATCGCCGGTCTGTCCGCCCATTGTTCCGTAAAATGGTGTTTCTTCAACAAGAATCGTACCATGCTGACCATCAGCCAGCGCCTCCACCAGCTCTGAATCGTCAGTCAGTACTGTAATCTTTGAATCATGTACAAGCCTGTCATAACCCACGAACGATGTGGTAATTTCCACAGGAATCGACTGATAAACCGTAACATCCGCACCCATATAGTTGGTGGTCTTTCTGGCTTTTCTCGCCTTCTCCCGCTGTTCTTTCATGGAGGCCTTAAATCCCTCCTCATCCACAGTCAGATTCTTCTCCTCAAGAATCTCAAGCGTTAAATCCAGCGGGAACCCGTAAGTATCATAGAGCTTAAAAGCATGATCCCCGGAAAGAACCGTCTCGTTCTTTGCCGCCATCTCCGCTTCCATATCAGAAAGGATTGCCAGTCCCTGGTCAATGGTTTTATTGAACTTGTCCTCCTCCTCATTTAAGACTTTGAGGATCATCGGCTTTTTCTCCTCAAGCTCCGGATATCCGTCCTTTGACAGCTCAATCACTGTCTTTGCCAGTTCCGCCATAAACCGCTTATCAATTCCCAAAAGACGTCCGTGGCGCGCGGCGCGGCGCAAAAGACGGCGCAGCACATATCCCCGCCCCTCATTGGAGGGCATAATACCGTCCGAAATCATAAAGGTACAGGATTTCACATGATCTGCGATGATTCTCAGAGACACGTCCTTTTTTCCGTCTGCAAGATACTTCGTATGCGCCATAGAGCAGACCTCATCCAAAAGAGCCTTATTGGTGTCCACAGTAAACAGAGAGTCCACGTCCTGAACCACCACTGCCAGACGCTCAAGTCCCATACCCGTATCAATATTTTTCTGACTCAGCTCAGTATAATTTCCGTGTCCGTCATTTTCAAACTGGGTGAATACATTATTCCACACCTCAATATAGCGGTCGCACTCACAGCCTACCGTGCAGCCAGGTCTTTCACAGCCGTACTTCTCGCCGCGGTCATAATAGATCTCCGAACAGGGACCGCAGGGACCTGCACCATGCTCCCAGAAGTTGTCCTCTTTACCGAAACGAAAAATACGCTCTGCCGGGATTCCAATCTCTTTATTCCAGATGCCAAAAGCTTCATCATCATCCACATATACAGACGGATACAGACGGTTTGAATCAAGTCCCACTACTTCTGTCAAAAACTCCCAGGACCAGTGAATAGCCTCATCCTTAAAATAATCTCCGAACGAGAAGTTTCCCAGCATCTCAAAGAAGGTTCCGTGGCGCGCGGTCTTTCCGATATTCTCTATATCACCGGTTCTGATACATTTCTGACAGGTGGCCACACGTCTTCTCGGCGGAATCTCCTGACCTGTAAAATAAGGCTTTAACGGCGCCATACCGGAATTGATGAGCAACAGGCTGTTGTCATTATGCGGCACCAGCGAAAAGCTCTTCATCACCAAATGTCCCTTACTCTCAAAGAACTCCAGGAACATTCTTCTCAATTCGTTCACACCATACTTTTTCACTTTCCTACTTCCTCCGTACTAGTCCTCTCGTCTGTCCGCAGCTTCAGACACCATATTTTTTAACTTTTCCGTTCTGGAATCTCTGAACTTTTTCCCACAAAGAATCCCTGCATATGCAATTACGGCAAAAACAGCCGCCTTCACCGTATAACCGACAAAACTGATTGCAACAGATGTCATATATTACCTCCTGTGATTGCGCCATCTTACATTTTCATCCTCATATCTTACCATAGGAATCTGCAATTATCAAGCATAAAAGAGGCGGTTTCCCGCCTCCAAACAACTTTTCTGACTGTCACTCCTCCTTCGACAACACATCCGAATAAACCTGCACCAGCTCATACACACGGGCACGGGCGCTGTCTTTCATAGAACGGTTGTATTCCAGTTCACTCTGCAGACTGCTGTTTTGTCTTCCACAGGCAGCCACTGCCGTATTTTCCCGAAGCCGGCTCCAATCCTTCTGGTCGGCAAACAGCTGCTCCCGTTCATCAGGGGGGAGCTGGTTTTCAAGCTCATCCAGAAACTTCAAAAGTTCATTTTCCCATAGTCTTCGCTCAGCCTCCACTGCCGCTTTCATAGAGTTGGTGGTATCCTGTTCCAGGGGACGTTTTTTTGCAAGCAGCTCATCCAGTTCCTGCAGACGGGTCATGGCCTCAGACCTAGCGCCTTCCGTTTCCATTGTGGAATCTTCCGAAAAAACAGCGCTTTCCTCCGCCATCCCAAGCTCCATTGCCCCATATTGTCTTATATAATGAGTCATCCCTAACCCTGCCGCAAGTATTACACAGAGGGCAAGCCATATCTCCTTTTGCTTCATCCTTCTTCAGTCCTGTCCTATATCAGTCTATCTCTGTCTACCATAGCATAAACAATACGGAAAGGAAATACAAAACCAAAAGAAGTAAGTAATTGTAAGATTTACTTAATTTTCCACCCCTTCATCCACCAGCAGATTGTCTCCGTCAGCGGCGGAGGTGGCAAGCTTGTCGCACCTCTCGTTCTGTGGATGGCCTGCATGTCCCTTTACCCAAATAAAATTTACCCGGTGGGATACCTTTGCATCAAGAAGCCTTTCCCACAAATCAATATTCTTGACCGGTCCGCTCTTTCCCCGGCTCCAGTTATTTGCCACCCAGTTGTCAATCCAGCGCTGATTGAAAGCATCTGTAAGGTATTTGGAATCTGAATACAGATCCACTTCACAGGGACGGTTGAGCGCTTCAAGGGCTGCAATGGCTGCCATCAGCTCCATCCGATTGTTTGTAGTTTTTCTATAACCGGCTGACAAAACCTTCTCATGAAGCTGCCCCTTGCTGTCTAAAAACTGAAGTACGGCGCCGTAGCCGCCGGGTCCATCCGGATTCCCCCTTGCAGAACCATCCGTATAAATCTGCACTTTCGACATATCACGATTTCTCCTATCTATCCCATTTATCACACAGGGCATTAATCTGGTCTGCAAATTTTGCCAGATCTTTATTGGCTCCGCCCTCATTGTGCTTAATTACTGTAACCAGACGCTCTCCGGCAGCCAAAAGCCGTGCAAAGACTCCGCTTGTCCGTTTTGCATCTGCCTTTTCACGAATCCGTATCCCATCCGGCATTTTTATCCATACACCTTTTACCAGATCGAATTCGGCTCCCGAATACGGCGCTGTTGCCGGCACTCCAGTCTGTTCTGTCAAAAGCCCGGCAAATCGGTCGCATACATCATCGCTGCCATGAACAACAAAAAACTGCCGGGGTTTTTTCCGAAACGCCAGCGCCCACTCCAAAAGTCCTTTTTGATCGGCATGACCGCTGATGTCATGGAGCGTTTCAATATGCGCTTCTGCCTCAATCGTCTCTCCAAACAGCCGAACCTCCTTTTTGCCATCCACCAGATTCCGGCCAATCGTACCTTCTGCCTGATAGCCTGCAAAAATGACTGTACACTCCTTCCGCCACAAATTGTGTTTCAAGTGATGCCGGATACGCCCTGCATCACACATACCGGAAGCAGAAATAATCACCTTCGGTCTGGAATCAAAATTAATCGCTCTCGATTCCTCACTGGTGATTGACAGCTTAAGCCCGGGAAAGGAAATGGGATTGATCCCTTGCTCCACCAGCTCTCTCGTCTCCCGGTCATAGCAGTCACTCTGGTTCTGCTTGAATACATGGGTTGCCTCCACAGCCAGCGGACTATCCACATAAACTTCAAAGCCGTCATGCCCTTTTATCAGTCGTTCCGCCTTTATATACCGGAAAAAATACAAAAGCTCCTGAGTACGCCCCACGGCAAACGCCGGCATCACCACATTTCCGCCCCGGTCAAACGTTTCCTGCACAATGCGCACCAGCTCCATAATATGGTCTGTCCCCTTTTTGTGCAGCCGATCTCCGTAGGTGGATTCAATCAGCACATAGTCCGCCTCACCCGTATAGATCGGATCTCGGATTAAAGGCTTGTTTTTGTTGCCAATATCACCGGAGAAAACAATCTTTCGCTCTGTATCATCCTCATTGAGCCAAACCTCAATCGATGCTGAGCCAAGCAGATGACCCACATCGGTAAAGCGTACAGCCACTTGCTCGTTCACCTGTACCTTTTCTCCATAACGGCAGCCTTCCAGATGCTTCAGCACTCCCAAGGCATCATCCATCTCATACAGGGGCGGAATTTCCGGTTTCCCGGCACGCCTTGCTTTCCTGTTCTTCCACTCTGCCTCCATCTCCTGAATGTGAGCGCTGTCCTTTAACATAATATTACAAAGGTCGCAGGTCGCCATCGTGGCAATGACACGACCACGAAAGCCCCTGGCATAAATATAGGGCAGCATGCCCACATGATCGATGTGGGCATGGGTGAGAAGCACAAATGAAATCTCCGACCAGGAAGCCGGAGGCTCCACGTTCTCATACAGATTGATCCCCTGCTCCATACCGCAGTCCACAAGAAATTTTGTATCCCCCGTCTCAACGAAGTGACAGCTTCCTGTCACCTCGTGAGCCGCACCGCTAAATACCAGCCGCATAAATTTCCTCCTGTTGTTTTCTGTTATTTTCTGTTCTTTTGCTGTGCATATGCCATTTCCTTCTATCGAAACATCACAGAGCGTCCTATGCCGCTTGTGGGTCGCCCTAAATAATAATACAGATAAGTCCTCCGTTGGAATCGTTGATAATTTTTTGAAGGGCGTCCTGAAGTTTCACCTGACAATCCTCCGTCATCTGGCTTACCTTTGCCTGGATTCCATCTTCCACAATCTGTTCAATGGATTTTCCAAAAATATTGGTATCCCAAATTCCGTTCTCTTCTTTTCTGGCATTTTCCTTCATGTATGCAATTAAATCCTCTGCCTGCTGTTCGCTGCCCACAATCGGAGCAATCTCAGTCTGAATCTGAGCTTTAATTAAATTGATGGAGGGCGCCTCTGCGCGCATTTTCACTCCGTATTTATTCCCGTGTTTAATGACCATTGGCTCATCCAGCACAATCTCGGAGCGGTCAGGGGTTACCACGCCATAACCTCTCATGCGAACCTGATTCATGGCATTTAATACTTTGTCATACTCGCTCTTCATAGAGGCAAGATTTCTTAATTTTTGCATCAGCTGATATTCATCCTCAATGGTGATTCCCGCAAAATCACTCAGCGTCTGATAATAGTAGCCATCCTCCAGCGCAACCTGAACGGATACACTTCCATTTGACATATCCATCTGATCCACCTTCATGGAGCGAATAACCTGGTTTTCTCCGTCAGCGAAATCTGCGGGTATGTCCTTCATATGCCGGATACGGCTCATCAGCTCTCTGACCGTTTTGACCACATGCTCCTTCAGCCAATGGGTAGAAGGAAGAATCTCCAACCATTTGGGGATAAAAAAGTCCACCTCAGTAACCGGAAACTCCTTCAACACCTGTTTCAAAATCTGATAGATGTCGTCACTGCGCAGCTGCTCACAATTAACCGGCATCACTGTCACACCGTAATGTTCCTCCATCTGTTTCGCCATCTCTCTCGTCTCTTCTGAGTAGGGGCGATCCGAATTCAACAGTACAATAAACGGCTTTCCAATCGCTTTCAGCTCGTTGATTGCAGTTTCCTCCGGCTTTATGTACGCTTCCCGCTTAAGATCCCCAAAAGACCCATCGGTAGTGACAACGATTCCTATGGTGGAATGGTCTTTAATCACCTTACGGGTTCCGATTTCCGCCGCCCGGGTAAAAGGTATTTCCTCCTCAAACCAGGGCGTTTTCACCAGACGCTCCTGTTCATTCTCTACATGACCGCCTGCGCCTTCAACCATAAATCCCACACAATCAATCAGCCTTAGTTTGGCCTGAATTCCATCACCCAGTTGAATCAGAGCTGCTTCTTTCGGAATAAATTTCGGTTCCGTCGTCATAATCGTCCTGCCTGCCGCGCTCTGGGGAAGCTCATCCCGCGTCCGCGTCTTCCGGTGCTCATCTTCCATGCCTGGGAGCACCATCTGCTCCATAAAGCGTTTGATGAAGGTGGATTTCCCGGTTCTTACAGGGCCGACCACGCCCAGATAGATTTCTCCTCCAGTCCGCGCCTCGATATCCTTGTATACATTATAATTATCCATGAAGATACCCCCTTGCTATACTGTTACAGTATATGCCAGGGGGATAGGAATTATTTATAATCAATGACTCTATCTTCTCCCTACAATACACAAATGCCTTTTTCACCCGATAGCCGGATATGATTTTACTTTTTTGAAGCCATATACAAATGACGCGGAATTCCGTCAACCATAACAGAGGGGGAGTCACCCTGAATTAAAGGTCTCACATAATCAATAAACTGCTCTGTCACGTAGGTCCCGTCTCTGGTGATCCAATCTCTTGGCACCAGTTTCTCCCCGTTGGCAATTTTGTGCACATCATAAATCCCGGTGGCGCACTGGTAGGGATCATCGGACACCCGGTCAATGACTACCATCTTACCCGTATCTCCCTCATCTGCTGCCTTTACTGCTGCTCCGCCTACCATAAATGCCTCATTTACATCTACGCGAGAAGCAAGATGCGCCGCGCTCCTCTGCAAAGTGGAAAACTCCACGGCTCTTGTCTTACATCCTATCTGCTGGTTTATAATATTTGCCAAATAGCTTGCAGTTCCTGTAAGCTGCTTATGGCCAAAGGCGTCTACATAGTCCACTCCGGTTCCCAATTCACTTACATACCGTCCGTCACTGCTCCGAATTCCCTCTGACACTGCAGCCACGACCACATCCTTTTTCTCCAGCAGCCTTTTGACCCTGAGCGTAAACTTTTCAATATCAAATGGAAGCTCCGGCAGATAAATCAAATCCGGGCCATCGCAGTCCTCACCTTTAGAAAGAGCTGCCGCCCCTGTGAGCCAGCCTGCATTTCTCCCCATGATCTCAATAATCGTCACCAGTTTCTTCTTGTAGGAAAAGCCAAGACCGTCACGAATTACCTCCTTTGTAGAGGTTGCAATGTACTTTGCCGCACTTCCATAACCGGGAGTATGGTCAGTAAGCGCCAAATCATTGTCAATGGTCTTTGGAACACCTACAAACTTCTGCTTCTGCCCGGTCAGAATTGCATAATCAGACAGCTTTTTAATCGTGTCCATAGAATCGTTCCCGCCGATATAAATAAAACACTCAATATTCAATTTGTTCAGAATTTCAAAAATCTTCACATAAATTTCCTGATTTTCATGAATATCCGGAAGCTTATAACGACATGTCCCGAGAAACGCCGACGGTGTACGCTTTAAAATCTCCACATCAAGATCACTTTTAATATGTCTCGATAAATCTACATACTGCTCATCCAGAAGCCCCTGAATTCCGTACATCATGCCATAGACCTTTTTTGCCCCACGGTCTATTGCCGTCCGGTATACTCCTGCCAGGCTGGAGTTAATAACCGCTGTCGGTCCTCCTGACTGCCCTGCAATCACGTTCCCCCTCATGAAAAACCTCCTTGTATATTTTCTGATTTTCCTTCATACGCAGCCCTTCTGCTGCATTTATGTTTAGAAATATCTTATCATAAAAAAGAGGGGAAAGTCCAGGACTTTTCCCTCTGATTGTCAGAATTATAAAATTGCGGATGGTTACTCACTTAAATACGCTTTTTTCACAGAATCATCATTCATCAGCTTATCTGCATCACCGCTGAGAACGATAACTCCTGTCTCCAGAACGTACGCGCGGTTTGCGATAGAAAGCGCCTTCTTTGCATTCTGCTCAACAAGAAGCACCGTAGTGCCATCCCCGTTAATTTTCTGAATAATATCAAAAATCTCGTTCACATAAATGGGTGAAAGTCCCATTGACGGCTCATCCAGAACAAGCAGCTTTGGATGGGACATAAGCGCGCGCCCCATGGCAAGCATCTGCTGCTCACCGCCGGACAGCGTACCTGCCAGCTGATTCTTGCGCTCCTCAAGACGGGGAAAACGACTGTAAATCATCTTCAGGTTCTCCTCCATCTCACTTTTGTCTTTTCTTGTATAAGCGCCCAGCTTTAAATTCTGAAGCACCGTCATCTGGGAAAACACACGGCGTCCCTCCGGAACATGGGCAATACCCATACCCACCAATTTGTAGCCGGGCACATGGGTAATATCCCTGTTCTCATAGACAATCGTACCCGCCTTTGATGGAATGAGACCCGTAATTGTCTGCAGCGTTGTGGTTTTTCCTGCACCATTTGCGCCGATTAAAGCAATAATCTCTCCCTGGTTCACATCAAAAGAAATATCTTTGATCGCCTGGATCACACCATAATATACCTGCAAATTCTTTACTTCCAGCACTGCCATAAGCCCTACCCTCCTACTCGCCAAGATAAGCGGTGATAACCCGCTTATCATTCAGTACATCCGAGGTAATCCCCTGAGTCAGAACCTGACCAAAGTTCAATACCGTAAGCTCCTCACAGATACCGGAAACCAGCTTCATATCATGCTCAATCAGCAAAATAGTCATCTCAAAATTATCCCGCACAAAGCAGATAGTATCCATAAGCTCCGCCGTTTCATTGGGATTCATGCCCGCAGCCGGCTCGTCCAAAAGAAGCAGCTTTGGATCTGTTGCAAGAGCACGGGCGATCTCCAGCTTCCTCTGCTTGCCATATGGAAGATTAGAAGCTTTACAGTCATACTCCCCATCCAGGTCAAAAACCTTTAACAGCTCCATTGCCCGCTCATTCATCTCCCGCTCCATCTTAAAATAACGAGGCAGCCGAAAAAGTCCCTCAATGACAGAATACTGATAGTGATTATGCAGCCCTGCTTTCACATTATCAAGCACGCTCAACTCCTTGAACAGACGGATGTTCTGAAACGTTCTTGCAATCCCCTCCTGATTAATCTCAATGGTCTTTTTCCCTGTAATATTCTTTTCGTCCAAAAAAATCGTCCCTGTATCCGGCTTATAAACACCTGTAAGCAAGTTAAATACAGTGGTCTTGCCCGCTCCATTTGGTCCAATCAGCCCATAAAGCTGTCCTTTTTTAATCGTCATGCTAAAATCGTCAACTGCCTTCAGACCGCCAAAGGAAATCCCAATATTTTTCACTTCCAGCATAGCCATATTACGCAGCCTCCTTTGCAGCCGACTTACGGTTTTTCTTTAACTTATCCATCACAACAGAACGCAGCTCGATTGCTTTTGGGCTGGAGTTGAACAGCATCATCACAATCAACACAACCGCATAAATCAACATACGGTAATCATTAAGACCCCGCAGAAGTTCCGGCAGCATGGTAAGCAGCACTGCAGCAATCATAGACCCGCGGATATTTCCCAGACCACCCAAAACCACAAACACCAGAATCATAATAGACATATTGTATCCAAAGTTTTTCGGTGTGGCCGCAAGGGTAGAAAGGTTATGGGCGTACAAAACACCTGCAACGCCGGCCAGAGCAGCAGAAATGGCAAATGCCATCAGCTTGTATTTTGTAATATTGATACCGATAGACTCGGCAGCAATCCGATTGTCGCGAATGGACATAATAGCACGCCCAGCACGGGAATGAATCAGATTAAGTACAATAATCAGTGTAATCAATACAAGAATCACACCAATAGTAAAGGTGGAAGCCTTGGGAGTTCCCGTAATGCCCTGTGCCCCTTTGATAATCACAACGCCGGCAGTGTCCATTCCCAAAGAAGCAGTGTCTTTGATGGAAAAATGAAACCCCCGGGAGTCCAGACCCACATACATAACGTTAATCAGATTCTTAATGATCTCCCCAAAAGCAAGAGTTACGATCGCCAGATAATCACCCTTTAACCGGAGTACCGGAATACCAATCAGAATGCCGAAAATACCCGCCGCTGACGCTCCTGCAATTAACGCCAGAAAGAACCGTAATCCCACACTGGGAATCACACCTTCCAGACACTTTGTAAGGAACGCACCGGAAAATGCACCCACACACATAAAACCTGCATGTCCCAGACTCAGCTCACCCAAAATACCTACAGTCAGGTTTAAGGATACTGCCAAGATCACATAGGTACAGAGGGGGACCAGCAGACCTTTCATAAGGCTTGTCATATTTCCGGTTGAGCTCATAATCTGCACAAGAATCCAGCAGCCAATTACGAT
Organism: uncultured Clostridium sp.; assembly: GCA_947575275.1. Taxonomy (GTDB): domain Bacteria; phylum Bacillota; class Clostridia; order Lachnospirales; family Lachnospiraceae; genus Brotaphodocola. Next base: position 142,261 of record CANPMS010000002.1, read on the forward strand.
TGCGTATGTGATACTGCTCTGAATTAATACTTTATTTTTCTTCATCACATACACCTACACTTTCTCAGTAATCTTTTTTCCCAAAATACCAGTCGGACGCACAAAAAGCACTACAATCAACACAGAAAAGACAATCGCATCTGATAGCTGTGAAGAGATATACGCTTTTGACAGATTCTCAATCACGCCCAGCAAAAGTCCGCCGATCAGCGCTCCGGGAATAGAACCAATGCCTCCAAATACAGCAGCCACAAACGCCTTAATTCCGGGCATAGAGCCGGTGTAAGGAGTCAGGGAGGGATAGGTAGAACAGAGCAATGCTCCTGCAATAGCTGCCAGTGCAGAGCCGATTGCAAAGGTGATAGCGATGGTTCGATCCACATTGATCCCCATAAGCGTAGCCGCTCCGCGATCTTCAGACACAGCCAGCATTGCCTGACCGATTTTTGTTTTATTAATAAAAGTGGTAAGAGCAACCATAATTACAATACACACAACAATCGTCACAATCGTTTCTCCGGAAATTTGGAGCTGTCCGCCAGCAAGCTTTAAATTAGGAACATTTACTACCGAAGTAAACTGCCGGGCATTAGAACCAAAAATCAAAAGCGCCAGATTCTGAAGCAGATAGCTGACACCAATCGCCGTAATCAGCACGGCCAGTGAGGAGGCCCCCCTAAGAGGACGATATGCCACACGCTCAATGGTAATACCCAGCACGGTACAGACGGCAACTGCAGCCAGCACTCCAATCAAAGGGGATACCCCCAGAGAGCTTACCAAAGTAAAAATGGCAAACCCTCCTACCATGATAATATCACCATGGGCAAAATTCAGCATCCTGGCAATGCCATATACCATAGTATATCCCAAGGCTATAATCGCATAAATACTTCCCAGACTCATACCACTTATAAAATAAGAGAGAAAACTCATACTCATCTACCCCTTTACCTTTTTGTATGGAAAATGAAACATTAAGTCGAATTATAACATACGCAGAAACGAAGTTCAAGTGTAAATGCCAAAAAGGGGGACGTCTGGCGACGCCCCCCAGCCGGATTCCATCGGAAAACCGGAGTTAATATTATTCCATTTTGTCAGCACAAACTTTCATAAAACAAATTTTTGCGTTACTGCATCTCGTAAGCGCCGTCCACAATTTGAAACACCTTCGGAGCTTTACCGGTTTCTCCGGCTGCATCCCAGGTCATCGCATCACCAGTCAGACCATCAATAGAAATCTGGGTCATGGCAACCTTCATAGCATCACAAATGGTGGCATTCTCCATACTTGGAGTAATCATCGCTTTCTCAGCCGCAGCCTTCACTGCGTATACCGCATCATAAGCATCTGCTGCAAACTGGTTCGGCTCGATGCCGTAAGCTGCCACATAGGCATCAGTAAACTCCTTATTATTCTCATCTGTGGCAGAGAACGGTGTCAGAAGCATTACACCCTCAGCCAGAGAAGTGTCAAAATTCTCAACAGTCAGAATACCGTCCATACCATCCACGCCGAAGAAAATCGGAGAAAACCCTTTGTCAGAAGCCTGTTTTAAGATCACGGAAGCCTCCTGATAATAAATCGGCAGGAACACCAGATCAGCGCCCGCATCCTTCGCTTTGTCCAGCTGTACGGAGAAGTCGGTATTGGTGTCGGCAGTAAAGGCCTCATCAGCAACAATCTCCAGATCCTCGTATTTTGCCGCCTCAGCCACAAACGCTTCGCGGATACCGGAAGAATATTCGGTGGAACTGTCATAAATAATAGCGACTTTAGTAGCCAGATTATAATCTACAATGTACTGTGCAGAAACCGTACCCTGATCCGGATCGGCAAAGCATACGCGGAATACGTTACTTGGATTCGCACACTCCACTGCGGAACCGGATGGAGTAATCATAAACGTATTATCACTCTCCGCCTCGGAGGCCACTGCAATACAGGGCTTGGAGGTTGTCGTTCCCACCAGCATCTGCATTCCCCAGTCCTTCAGAGTGTTATAAGCGTTTACAGACTTCTCCGGATCATTCTCATCATCCTGAGAATTCAGCTCAATTTTTGCGCCGCCAATACCACCGGCAGCATTAATTTCTTTTACTGCAAGGTCTGCGCCGTTTTGCACTGCAATACCGTAAGCAGCCGCCGGACCAGTCAGAGGTCCAATCACTCCGATTTTAAAGGAACCGCCCTCTGCTTCCGGCACCTCAGTGCCTTCTGATACGGTTGTCTCAGGCGCGCCGGACGCTGCAGTAGTAGTCTCACCCTGTTTATTGGAAGAGCTGCAAGCAGTCAGGGATACAGCCATCATTGTTGCTAATCCGAAACTCACTAATTTCTTCATAATTAATCCTCCTATTTTTTGAAACAGGCTCCCCGGAAACCGGGAAGCCTCGCCTTTAAAGCTGAACCTATTATAGTTGCATCAAAAACCGTTGTCAAGCACTTTTTTCCAAGAAGGGCGGCATTTACTCCCACGGCAGATCCGGACTTTCTGCTGTTTTGTCACGCAGCATTAGGTCGCTCACTGCTTCCTTCGCGGCTTTGCCGTCGAACAGAACATGGTTCACCTCGCTGATAATCGGCATAGGCACTCCATATTTTTCCGCCAGTGCAAGCCCGGCTCTGGCGGAGTAAACGCCCTCCACCACCATGTTTACCTGCTCCATAGCTTCCTCCATGGTACAGCCCTTTCCAATCAGAATTCCTGCACGCCTGTTTCGGCTGTGCATGCTGGCACAAGTGACAATCAAATCTCCGATACCTGTTAAACCGCAGAACGTCTCAAACGTTCCACCCATCTCCATGCCAAGACGCCCAATCTCATACATTCCCCGGGTAATCAGAGCCGCTTTCGTATTGTCTCCATATCCCAGTCCGTCCGCAATACCTGCCGCAAGGGCAATCACGTTCTTCAACGCCCCTCCAATTTCAATGCCTAAAATATCAGGACTGATATACGTGCGAAATACCGGGCTCATAAATAGATTCTGGATATACTCTGCAGTTTTTCTGGTTCTTGCCCCTGCTACACAGGTAGTCGGCAGGCCGCGGCTCACCTCCTCAGCGTGGCTCGGTCCGGACAAAACAGCCACATCAGCGTCTGGAAGCTCTTCCTCAAGAATTTGTGAGAGTGTTTTGAGGGTATCTGCTTCAATCCCTTTTGCCACATTTACAACAATCTGAGCCTTGCCGCAAAAAGGTCTCATCTTTTTTGCTGTCTCCCTTACATAGATAGAGGGAACTGCCATAACCAGAAGGTTCTTTTTATCCATAGCAGTCTGTATATCCGCGGTAAATTTCATATCCTGCGGAAGCCTAAGCTCCGGAAGATTTCTGCAGCTCAAGGTGGACTTCAGCATCTGAATTTCCTCTTTAAATGCAGACCAGACCGTTATCTGATGTCCATTATTGTGAAGAAGTGAGGCCAGCGCAATCCCCCAGGTTCCAGAACCAATTATTCCAATCTCTGCCATAATTTATCCTTTCTTTGTCCCCAGTTTATTTTCTGTGCCATCAAGCAGCCGCCTGATATTGGCGCGGTGCCGCCAGATTCCCATGCCCGAAATAAGCGCCGCCATAACATAAAATTCCGTTAAATACTGGACGCCAACCCCATAATCTCCCCTGCTCCCAAAGAATACCAGACCGGAAAAAAGCAGAATCATTACAAAAATCGAGCCCAGGGACACATATCTGGTCACAGCCACAGTTACGATAAATACAATCAGACAGACCAGGGTAATGCGAAGATCCAGAGAAACTAAAAGCGCCGCTGAGGCAGCAATCCCCTTTCCGCCGTGAAACCCCATATAAAATGGGAAGTTGTGTCCCAGGATTACTCCAAACCCCGTGTACAGAAGGTACACATATACAAGCTCCGGCTGTTCTTTAAATAGAAAACGTGTCAAAAAACATGCTGCCAGCATCTTTCCTGCATCGCCGGCAAACACAATCAGTCCTGCTTTCTTTCCCATTACCCGCAAAATGTTGGTACTGCCGGAGTTCCCACTCCCATAATTTCGGATGTCTATGTTCTTGGATTTGCTGTACAGATAGCCTGTCTGAAAAAGTCCCAACACATATCCCATACAAAGGCACAATATTCTTCCCATTTATCTCTCCTTTCCGGAGCGTTCCCGGATAATAAACTTCAAAGCGGTTCCCTTAAATCCAAAGGACTCGCGAATCTTGTTTTCCAGATACCTGACATAGGAAAAATGCATCAGCTCCCTGTCATTCACAAAGATAACAAAGGCAGGCGGCTTTACCGCAACCTGGGTCATATAATAGAGCTTCAGACGTTTTCCCTTGTCGGAGGGCGGCTGCTGCATCGCCACTGCTTCTGTCATAATTTCGTTGAGCACGCCTGTGGCTATGCGCAGGGTCTGATTTCCCCTCACCATATCAATCAAATCAAACAATTTGTTTAAACGCTGCCCGGTTACTGCAGAGATAAATAACAGCTCTGCATACTGCATAAAAGACAAAGTATCACGGATTTTTCTGGTAAATTCGTAAATGGTCTTATCATTTTTTTCAATGGCATCCCATTTATTGACGGCCACAATAATTCCTTTGCCGCGGTCATGGGCGATCCCTGCGATTTTGGCATCCTGCTCAGTCACTCCCTCGGAGGCATCAATCACCAAAATTACCATATCAGCGCGCTCCACAGCGGAGACTGTACGGATAATACTGTACCGTTCCAGATCTTCCTTAATCCTGCTCTTGCGGCGCAGTCCCGCAGTATCAATAAATACATACTCCGTACCGTTATAGACTACCTCCGTATCCACCGCGTCCCGGGTGGTTCCCGCAACATTGGAGACAATCACACGGTTTTCACCAATCAGCTTGTTGATGATGGAAGACTTGCCCACATTCGGCTTCCCAACGATTGCAATGCGGGGGCGGTCATCTTCCTCTTCCTCTGTCTCCTCTGTATGAAAATGTTTTGCAACCTCATCAAGCAAATCGCCAATTCCCAAACGTGATGCGGCAGAAACCGGCATTGGGTCTCCGATTCCCAAGCTGTAAAACTCGTAGATGTCATTGCCGAATTTCTGTATGCTGTCCACCTTGTTAACCGCCAGCACCACAGGTTTGCCGGATTTGCGGAGCATATCTGCCACCTTGGAGTCAGAATCCTGAAGTCCCTGGCGTACATCTACAATAAAAATAATCACATTAGCAGTGTCAATGGCAATCTGTGCCTGCTCCCGCATCTGAGACAAGATAATATCCCTACTGTCCGGCTCAATACCTCCCGTATCAACCAGCGTAAAGTTCATATTCAGCCAGGTACATTCCGCATAAATGCGATCCCTGGTCACACCGGGCGTATCCTTTACGATGGAGATGGTCTCACCTGCCAGCACATTAAACAAAGTAGACTTCCCCACATTCGGCCGCCCCACAATTGCCACAATTGGTTTACTCATATTATATCTCCTTTAATTCGTATCCCTGATATACGATTTCCTCGTCTGTCAAATCATATAAGATGTCCGCTTGACTGTCAATCTTTAAAACAGCATTCACCAGATCATGACCGCCTGATTTTACAATATTTACCGGAATCTGTAAAGCTTCTTCCACCTGACTTCGGGTCACATCATCCAAAAACACTTCCTCACCACTGCGGAACATACAGGAGGGAAGTAAAAGCCGCTCTCCCAGCGTTTCTCCCGAAAGCTGCTTTATAATGTCCTGCCCCGTAACCAGTCCCGCCACTGTAATGGTTTCACCGAAAAAGTCATTGCGGATTGCATACAGGTTCACCTTCTTTTCCGGGCAGAAAGCCGAAAGCTTGTCCAGCTGTTTTTTCAGATACGGGTAGGCAAGGCGCCCTGTGGCAATAGAGAGAGTCTCCGGCTCTTTGGAAAACTTATACCCTTCTCGTTTTAATGCTTCAATCGCCCTGTCCACTTCCGCATCCAGCAGCCGCAGCATTCCCACTCCGTTTTCAAGCTGAGGATAACTGTCATACCGCTCCTCCTCAGGCAGCGGCCGCCCCGCTAAAATATAAAGCTCATCACTTGCATGGATAAAATGTACTCCATGCTCAGAATAAAGCTTTTTCTGCCAGCCCTCGATAATTTCAAGCGTCTGAACGGCATCCTCCTTACTGAACGATTCCAAATGGTGCAGACCTTCACGGAATTTTGACAATCCCACCGGTACCACCGATACACTCTGCATAAATGGTATATACTTTGACAAATCACCAATCGTCCGATTTAACTCTTCGCCGTCGTTCACTCCTTTACACAGTACAACCTGACCATTCATAGGGATTTGAGCCTCATAAAGCATATCAATTTTTTTCAGCGCCTCCCCGGCAAAGCGGTTGTGCAGCATTTCACAGCGAAGCTTGGGATTTGTGGTGTGTACAGAAATATTAATCGGCGCCAGTTTAAAGTCAATAATGCGCTGAATATCACGATCCTTCATATTGGTCAGGGTGATATAATTCCCCTGCAAAAACGACAGTCTGGAATCATCATCCTTAAAATACAGGGTATCCCTCATTCCAGGCGGCATCTGGTCAATAAAGCAGAAGATGCACTTATTGCAGCAGGATTTGTAATCACTCATCAGTCCGTTTTCAAAGGTGATTCCCAGATCCTCATAATCATTTTCTATCTCAAGTTCCCACAGCTCGCCGTCAGCCTTCTCCACCAGCATGACCATACTCTCGCTGTCCACATAATATTCATAATCAAAAATATCTTCTACCTCGTTGCCATTGATGGCAAGAAGCTTGTCTCCGGCCTCCAGCTCCAGCTCCTCAGCAATCGAACCGGAATCCACAGACTTTATCAGATGTCCTTTATTCTTCATGATTTCACTCCTTCTTCCTATCATATCAACAATCCTATTTTTTGTAAAGAAATCCCACTTTTGTTTTTTTTACAAAATACTACAAGGAGTATTGACGACACACTTTTTTAAATGGTATAAATAAATTGGGAATTTTTGTAGTTTCAAATCTGATTTACAAAGGAGTATGAATCATGCCCAACAATTATGTATTTAACGATGTGCTTCCGGTTGCACCCTTAAAGATTGCGGCGCTGGAAAGCTGCAGGGAATTTGCCCATAAAGTAAACGACCATATCGTTACATTTCGCAAACACGACACAGAGGAACTTTTAAAACGCCAGAAGGATTTAAATTACCGTGGTTATCATGTGAATTCTTATCTCCTGGACTGTAGCTGCCCCCGGTTCGGCTCTGGGGAGGCGAAAGGAATCGTAAAAGAATCCGTGCGGGGCGCCGACCTGTTTGTTATGGTAGACGTGACCAATTACAGTATTCCCTATACCGTATGCGGTTATACGAACCATATGTCTCCAGACGACCATTTCCAGGACTTAAAGCGCGTAATTGGCGCCTCCATTGCGACGGCACACCGTGTCAATGTGATTATGCCTTTTTTGTATGAGGGACGCCAGCACAAGCGTACCAAACGTGAGTCCCTGGACTGTGCCATGGCACTGGAAGAGCTGATTGCTATGGGCGTCTCAAATATTATTACCTTTGATGCCCACGATCCTCGTGTACAGAATGCAATTCCCCTAAGCGGATTTGACAATTTTATGCCCACCTACCAGTTTGTCAAAACCCTCTTTGCCCACGATAAATCCTTAAGAATCGATAAAGACCACTTAATGGTAGTCAGCCCGGATGAAGGAGCAATGAACCGTGCAGTCTACCTGGCCAACAACTTAAGCGTCGATATGGGCATGTTTTACAAGCGCCGGGATTACTCCAGAGTGGTGGACGGCCGCAACCCGATTGTGGCACATGAATTCCTTGGTTCCTCCGTTGAGGGTAAAACGGTATTGATTGTGGATGATATGATTTCCTCAGGAGAAAGTATGTTGGACACAGCGCGGGAGCTGAAGGAGAGAAAAGCCGCAAAGGTCATTATCTGCTGTACCTTTGGGCTGTTTACCAGCGGCCTGGAGAAATTTGACGACTTTTATGGAAAGGGTTACATAGACCATGTAATCACCACTAATTTAAACTATCGGCCGCAGGAGCTGCTGCAGCGCGAGTGGTATATTGAGGCAGATATGAGCAAGTACACGGCTGCCATCATCAATTCTTTCAACCACGATGTGTCCATCGGCGCTGCACTTAGTCCCACGGAAAAAATCCAGCGGCTTGTTAAAAACTATCAGGCAGATGGCTATGAGTACTTTCAAACAATTATATAAAAGAATTCTATGAGAGTTCCTAAAACGGAACTCTCTTTTATTTCAGGCACAGAAACGCTGATAGATTCCCCCTCTTGTCTCCCATACTCCTGTGTGAGAACAGATAATCCGGGTTACAGCGCGTACAGATATTCGTAGTGTGTATCTGCTGTGGGGGTACTCCGGTCTCCTGCAGAATAATCTGATTGGCGCGCCACAAATCCAGTTGGTATTTTCCATTTTTCTTATGATAAAGCAGCTCCTTGTGCCATTTCTCATCAAACGCCCGAAAAAAAGCCTCTGCCACATCCGTTCCCACCTCAAAGCAGTCCTGACAAATGCTGGGACCAATACAGGCAATAACGTCCTCCGGCACAGTACCATAGGCATGCCTCATGGCATTCAAAGTTTCTCTGCCCATGCGTTTCACCGTCCCCCGCCAGCCGGAATGAGATAAGCCAATCGCGCGCTTTTTTGTATCTACAAAATAAATAGGCACACAATCTGCAAAAAATGTCACAAGCGTAATTCCCGGTACATCTGTAATCAGGCCGTCCACATCCCGGTAATCCCGCTCCCGGACAACACCTTTTCCTGCGTCCTCCTCCGTAACTCTGCGGATATTCACCGTGTGGGTCTGGTAAGAAAGCACCATGTTCTCCTTCCTTACTCCCAAAAGTTCAGCCATACGATGATAATTTTCCAGCACATGGGCCGGATTGTCTCCCCGGGTAAACGTAAAATTCATCGTTGCAAAATGTCCCTCACTCACGCCACCAATGCGGGTGGAAAACGCATGGCAAACCAGCCCGGTCTCATCAAGAGCAGGAAATGCCAGGTACATTACACCATTCCTCTCCCTAATTTCCAATTCCTTCTTCCCCGTTTTTATAACCCAGCCGTTCATAGATTCTCCTTTTTACCATTAATACTAAAACATCAGACAGAAAACGCATTCTGAATCCAGCTAATTTCCTCTCCAAGAATGCTGACCACGTCAAAACGGCATGGAACATTTGCTCCATACCTGTGACTGTATAAATAATATTTTGCCGTTCTGTATATATGCTGCCGCTTATAAAAACCCACTGCCTCCGCCGGATCCCCTTTCGCTGTATCTTTTCTGTACTTTACCTCCACAAATACAAGATAGCGTCCATCCATGGCAATCAAATCAATCTCTCCCTGACGGCAGCGGTAATTTTTCTCAAGGATATACAGACCCTGACGCTGTAAAAATTCTGCGGCAGTCTCCTCATATCTGGCGCCTGACAGGCGATTATTTCGTCCTGTTCGGTTTGTCTGTCTAAAACCATTATCTTTCTTATACAAAATTTTTAATAAAGCTCCTTCGATGAATGGGACACGGTCCAAACTCCCTAATTGCAGCAATATGCGCCGGAGTACCATAACCCTTGTGTTTAGCAAAGCCATACATCGGAAACAGAATATCATACTCCATCATCATGTGATCCCTGGTGACCTTTGCCAATATACTTGCGGCAGCGATGGATACGCTCTTGGCATCCCCCTTAATAATAGGCATCTGCATCGTTTCCACTCCAGGAATCATCACTGCATCATTTAAGAGCAGCTCCGGCTTCACCGAAAGCCCTGCAATCGCCTGACGCATGGCCTCATAAGTCGCCTGAAGGATATTAATATCATCTATCACATCGGGGCCAACAATCCCCACATTCCACGCTTCCGCCTTCTCCTGAATCTCTAAAAGCAGCTCCTCTCTGCGCTTCTCCGATAGCTTCTTAGAGTCATTTAAAAACAGTATCTCGCAATCTTTAGGCAGAATAACTGCCCCGGCAACTACCGGTCCCGCCAGCGGTCCCCTTCCCGCCTCATCCACACCGCAGATTGCCGTACATGCAGCATAAGTATGTTCATATTTCTTCATTTTCTCCAGTCGTTCACGCTCTGCCTGCAGCTTTTCTTCACTTAAGCGTCTCAATCTGCATTCTCCTTTGTTGTCTGTATGTTTGGAGGAAATTCCAGTGTAATCCGCCCCAGCTTCCCGCTCCGAAAATCCTCAATCACAATTCCCGCTGCTTTGGAAAGATCAGCTTCTCCGCCTTTTGCCAGGCAGCCGCGAACCCGCGCAACATGAGAAAGCAGCTCCACCGCACTGTCACATTCTGCCTGATAGCGCTCTTTCAACACGTTCGGATAATATTGAATCAGGAATTTTAAAAGCTCCAGAGCCAATTCATCCCGATTCAAAATCTCATCATTAATAGAGCCGATAAACGCAAGCAGAAGCCCCACTCTCTGATCCTCAAATTTCGGCCATAAAATTCCCGGTGTATCAAGAAGCTCCAATGTCTTATTCAGCCGTATCCACTGCTTGCCCTTTGTGACGCCTGGTTTATTTCCTGTTTTTGCACATGCCTTTCCCGCAAAGGAATTAATAAAGGTGGACTTTCCCACATTTGGAATGCCCACTACTATGGCACGCACCGGACGGTTTAAAATCCCCCGCCTCCTGTCCCGCTCAATCTTCTCCCGGCATGCCTCCTGGACAACCGTATTAATCTGCTTTAATCCGGTTCCGCTCCGTGAATTGACCTTTACTACATGGAAACCCTTCTCCCGGAACCATGATGTCCACATATCATTGCAGCTTCCATCTGCAAGATCAGACTTATTTAAAAGAATCAGGCGCGCCTTGTCCCTGCCCAGTTGGTCAATATCGGGATTTCGGCTTGCAAGCGGCACACGGGCATCCACCAGCTCAATAATCAAATCAACCAGCTTAACATCTTCCTGCATGGCGCGCTTCGCCTTTGTCATATGCCCAGGATACCATTGAATATTCAAACAATCCCTCCTTTTCTATCTGGAACGAATCAGCTTTATATCAATCAACGGGAAAATACGCAGCCACACCTTCCCTATAATTTGCTCCTCTTTCACATTTCCCACATTGGCAAACCGGCTGTCCTCACTGCTGTCCCTGTTATCACCCAAAAGAAAATACTCCTTTTCCCCAAGCTCCACAGGGCTTTCCGCCAGTCCGGCAAGAGCAGCCCTTCCAAACTCTCCTTCCAGCCTTTGACCATTCACATACACCTGACTATTTTGAATTTGTACCACATCCCCCGGAATGCCAATGATCCGCTTTACATTCGTTTTTTTATCCTCTCGCTCGAATACTACCACATCCATCCGTTTTGGTTTCCCAAAATCATAAGCCAGACGGTTCAAAAGAGCTACATCACCGGAATTTAAAAGGGGCTGCATAGACTGACCGCTCACCGTCACCTGCATACCAAAAAAATTCAGAAAAAACCAGGCGAAGGCAAGCGCTACCGCAATATCCACAACCCAGCTGCAAACTGTGCGAACCAGATTCTGATCGTCATTTTGATAAAATCCCACAAACTCCACCCCGTATTATTTAAATAAAAACTAAGGGACAATTCTCATTGTCCCCTTGTCTGCATAATTATTTTACTAACTCTTTTACCTTGGCAGCCTTGCCTACTCTGCCTCTTAAGTAGTTGAGCTTTGCCCGTCTTACCTTACCTCTTCTTACAACCTCAATATTATCAACAAACGGGGAATGCACCGGCCAGGTTTTCTCAACGCCGATACCATTAGAGTTCTTACGGACGGTAAAGGTCTCTCTTGCTCCGCCGTTCTGCCTCTTAATCACCGTTCCCTCAAAAATCTGAATTCTCTCACGGTTTCCCTCTTTAATCTTGTTGTGTACCTTAACGGTATCTCCAACATGAAACTCCGGCACAGAAGCTTTAAGCTGTTCTGCCTCAATATTTTTGATAATCTCGTTCATTTGTGTGAACCTCCTTTACATGTTTGATGTTCTATAATGCTTTTCACGCAACAGAGGACCATCTCTTTTTTCCAGTCACAGCATTGCAATCATATCACACCAAACAGGAAAATGCAAGAACTAATTTTCCATATCCTGCTTGGCTGTGTAGGATTACAATACATATGTTACAACTAAATATTTAAAAAGCAGAGATGCTGC
>CANPMS010000003.1 GCA_947575275.1 uncultured Clostridium sp.
CAGTCTGGGGCTCAGGATTCTCCCATTGCTTCCAAAGCAGCATCTCCGTTTCACATTCTCTTCCCGTATAACACTTCCCAAAAGGCAGGATATTTAATACAGGTTTACAGTCATCCACACATGCCTGGGGCAGTCCATGAATGTCTATATCCGGTGAATCCACAAACAAATAGGTGGGATACTGCCCATAGGGGCATCTCAGCTTCGCACCTAACACCAGCGGCTCTGGCGGATCCTCTTCCTCTTCAAACAGCCAGGAAAACCATCCCATATCTTCACTCCTCCCATTCTATCATAAGTTCCTTAGCCTGCATATTGCCTAAAACGATTCTACCACAAATTTGACATTTCTCGGCTCATATGTCACCAGTAGCAACTTTAATGTAATAATTAGTCAAAAAACATCGAAAATCAGCATCGCCCGTCTAACGGGCGGTTTGCTCTATGGCTATAAGCCTTTGAGGGGTTATGTACTACCTTCTGCCTCTAAAGGGCTCTTCATACTCTCAACCCTACTGTACTGGCATAATAGCCCTCTGCCCAGAAATGCCAATTCCCAATTCTGTCTACCACATATCTACAAATTTCGCGCGGATAATTTATTAATCTATGGCTTAAGAAAAAATCTATTATTACAAAATAATAAGATTTACACTTTCAACATATCCTCATAGACAACAAGCGTTACATTCCCCATTTCTACGGCTTTATTTATGCACCCCTTGGTAAAGCCTGTTTTTGCAAAGAGATAAAAATGCTTTTTCTTAAAACTAAATAATGTACTGCGTTCTACAAGGGTTTCAAGTACACCAAGGTCAACCTTTTCACTTGTCCACTTGCACTCGGCAAACAGAGCTGTATCCTTATCCGTTCCTATAATGTCAATTTCTTCTTGAAATTTGGTTTTGGGATTTGCTCCCCACCAACGACCAATGCCGCTGAAATTCACGGCGCATTTATCCTCAAGCAGTAGCCTCCAAAGGTACTGCTTACAGATTTCTTCAAATACTCCACCCATATAAGATGATAGTTGGGGAGCAATTCGCTTGTACGCAAGGTCAGTAGCACCACGAGAGATAATCGAAGTATTTTCCGGCACAAAGCGATACCAAAAGCGGAACATATTATCTTCAATGGAGTAAATTGTCTTGCGGCTTGATTTTTCGCCGTAAGGCGATTCTTTTTTAACAATGCCAAGGGTAATCAGATTTCTGATATAGGTAGCACATACGCTTGTATCTTCGTCAATCTTATTTGAAATCTCATTCATTTTGGAACACCCTGTAGCGATTGCCGTAATAACCGCATTATAGATTGCCGGTTCACGCACTTCCTGCTTTAACAGATTGTTGGGCTCCTCAAAGATGGAAGACGTCGGATTCAGATGAGTATTTTTAATATTTTCTTCAATAGAAAGATGATCATCAAGCTGCATTAAATATTGCGGAGTTCCGCCGACAATTCCGTATGCCAAAGCCCTATCAAAATCAGAAAGATTCGTAAAATATTCGCAGACTTCAAAAAAATCAAACGGTTTGATTTTGAACTGTGCTGTTCTTCTTCCGTAAAGAGGCGCTTTGTATGCCAAAACATGATCCTCCATATAGGACATAGAAGAACCACAGAGAATTAAAAACAACTTTGAACTGTCCTTATTTTTATCTATCAAAAGCTGAAGTGTAGAAGCAAGGCTCTTGGATGCACGGGCAACATATGGGTACTCATCAATCACAAGTACGATTCTTTTTATTTTTGCTAGCTCAAAGACATATTCCAACGCCGATTGAAAAGAAGCAAAGGACGAATCAGCCGCTATCCCGGTGTTGTATTCCATAATACATCTCGAAAAGTTATCAAGATTTTGCTTGGCATTTGTTTCGATGCCAGTAAAAAAAATGGTATCTTTATTTTTTGCAAACTCGCTGATAAGGGCAGTCTTACCTACACGGCGGCGACCATAAATAACAGAAAATTCAAAATTATAAGTTACTTCAGGTCAAAAATCAATATAGTTTTTAAAATTTAGTTAATTGTAATTTACTAATTTTTGCATTACTAATTATTTTTAGAAATTAAAAACAAAAGAAAAGAGGCGTTAGAGCTTATGCTCCAGCGCCTTTATCTTTCATGGGCAGACGCCCTCTGAACAGTCGTTTTCTTAATTCATTCCATCGAAACGGAATCAGAGGATAAACATAGCTTTTTCCCGCGATGGTCTTATTAAATACAATAGCACACAGGGACAGAATAATACCTGCAGCGTACCCCCATACATCAAAAATACTGGTAAGAATCAGGATGATCACGCGCATAAACTTCAGAGCATATCCAAGCTCAAAGCTGGACTGGCTGTAATTGGATACAGTCACAAACGCCATATACAGCATCGTTTCCGAATTAAACCACCCTGATTTCACTGAATACTCTCCAAGAACAATACCGGCAATCACACTTAAGGGTGTGGTCAGCATATTGGGTGTGTTAATTGCAGCAAGCCTGAGCCCATCAATCGCAAATTCCAAAATCAGCAGCTGGAATATCAGCGGTACATAAGTCTGGTCCGCCAGCTTAGTGAACTCCAGCCAGTCAGGCAGTTGTTCAGGATGCATCATCATAAGCAGCCAGGTTGGTGTCAGAAACAGACAAAGAGCCGCAGTCACCATACGCGACAGACGCAGGTAGGTTCCCGTAATGGGTGGGAAATAATAATCATCCGCTTCCTCTATAATGTCAAACACAGAAGAGGGCAGAATCATTGCTGCCGGGGAATTATCTACCAAAATCACTATATTCCCTTCCAGCACACACGCTGCCGCCGTGTCAGGACGCTCAGAAAATTTAAATTTCGGGAATGGATTATACCATTTATGAGGATAAATTGCTTCTGCCAGACTCTCCTGATTCATAGTCAGTGCATCCACCTTCAGACTTTGAATCCGTTTTTTCACTCCCTGCAGCAGCTTTTCATCCACTCTTCCCTCCATATAACACATGGCAATGTCCGTGTGAGAACTGTCTCCTGCAGTCAAAATCTCCATGGTCAGCTTCGGGTCGCGGATTCGCCGCCGAATAAGTGCCGTGTTAAAGATGAGCGTCTCCACGAATCCATCCCTGGAACCCCGCATGACCTTATCCTTTTCCGGTTCCCCCACACTCCGCGCCGGGTAAGTCCGGCAGTCAATCGTCAGGCATTTGTCATATCCGTCTATAAACAGACAAGAGATACCGGTTAAAAGCTGGATAATCATATCATCGTCGTTATCCACCAACCCGACTTCCCCGTAAGGAATATACTTTTTTGAAAAACCGTGGGCATCCTCTGGCATGTCCTCCGGCTTTATACTCCACCATGACTGAAGCATTTTAAGGAGTACTTCGTCTTTCGTAAAACCGTCTACGAAAAACAGGCACGCCTTTCTTTCTGCTATCTCAAAATTCCGGTACACAACGTCAAAATTCTTATCCACCTGAAGCATCTGTTTTAAATGCTCCTGATTATCTGCCAATTTGTTGGAAAATACCATGAAATCCCAGCACTCCTCTCCGTACTATCCTGTTTACAGACCTTTACAGACTCAGTATGTGACAATTTTGTACAAATATTCTGAATAAAATATATGAGAAATGAAAAATGATATCTTTCAAAATAAATCCGATCCATAGAGCATCAGAAAAAAACACTTGTGCTTTTCCCGTAATAATGCTACGATAAATGCGATATTTTTAATTAAAAAGGAGACGATCATGGCACTGATTATTCCAGAAAATTACAATCCCCACCTGACCGTTCGTGAGACGCAGGAGGCAATCAAATACATTCGTGACACTTTTCAGAAGGAATTTGGCAAAGAAATGTGCCTGGAACGCATCTCAGCTCCTCTGTTTGTCACCCAATCCAGCGGTCTCAATGACAACTTAAATGGTGTGGAGCGCCCGGTTCAGTTTGACATAGCCGGAATTCACAGCGAGACTGTGGAAGTAGTGCACTCTCTGGCAAAATGGAAACGTATGGCATTAAAAGAATATGACTTCAAGCCCGGCGAAGGACTCTACACCAATATGAACGCCATCAGGCGCGATGAGGAATTAGATAATCTCCATTCCTGCTATGTGGATCAGTGGGACTGGGAAAAGGTAATCACCAAAGAAGAGCGCTGCGAAAAGACCCTGAGGGAGGCTGTTGAGACCATCTTCAAGATTATAAAGCATATGCAGCACGAGGTGTGGTACAAATACCCGGACGCAGTAAAACACCTGCCGGACAAAATCACCTTTGTCACCTCTCAGGAGCTGGAAGACCGCTACCCTGACAAGCCCCCCAAGGAGCGGGAGAACATAATTACAAAAGAGCATGGCTGTGTGTTCCTGATGAAGATTGGCGATAAACTGGAAAGCGGCGAACCCCATGACGGTCGGGCGCCGGACTACGATGACTGGCAGTTGAACGGTGACATTCTGTTCTGGTATGAACAGCTTGGCTGCGCTCTGGAAATCTCCAGCATGGGAATCCGCGTAGACGAAAAATCTCTTGCCGAACAGTTAAAAAAAGCAGGATGTGAGGAGCGTAGAAGCCTGCCTTACCATAAAATGCTGCTGAACGGTGAGCTGCCCTACACCATCGGCGGCGGTATTGGACAGTCCCGCCTGTGTATGCTTCTTCTGAACCGCGCCCATGTAGGCGAAGTACAGGCCAGCCTATGGCCAGAAGAAATGCGGCGGGTATGCCGGGAAAACAATATCTTTCTTTTATAAACACCAAAGGGGGGCTTGCGCCCCCCCTTTACATGTTGTTACCTTTTACCTCTTTTCAATCTCTCCCAACATATCTACCCTGCGCTGGTGCCTTCCACCCTCGTAGATATTATCCAGCCACTCATCAACAATCATCTTCGCCATCTCCACACCCACAACGCGGGCTCCGAAGGTTAGCACGTTAGTATTATTGTGCATGCGGGAGAGACGGGCGCTGTATGGCTCACTACAAGTACACACGCGCACACCCCTTACCTTTCCCGCGGCGATTCCGATTCCGATTCCAGTGCCGCAGATGGCAATCCCATAGTCTGCCTCACCAGAAGCCACAGCACGTCCAACCTTCTCTCCAAACTCAGGATAATCACAACTGGACAAAGAATTGACTCCGAAATCAATTACCTCATACCCTTTTGATTCCACATACGCTTTGATTGCCTCCTTCATCTCCACAGCAGTGTGATCATTGCCCATTACAATCTTCATAGTACACTCTCCTTATTTACATTCTGGAAGTTTTACTTATTAACAGCAAATCCAAAACAGTCAGCGCAGTCATCGCCTCCACAACGACCACCGCCCGGGGAACAATCACCGGGTCATGGCGCCCCTTAATCGCAATCTCCACTTCCTCACCGTCACGGTTTACTGTGCGCTGAGGCTGAGCAATGGAAGGTGTCGGCTTAAACGCCGCCCGCAGCACAATATCGCCGCCGTCACTCATACCGCCTAAAATCCCGCCAGAATGATTGGTCCGCTTTGCAGGCTTTCCATTTTCATCCATATAGAATGCGTCATTATTCTGAGACCCCAGAGCCTGTGCTGCCGCAAAACCATCACCAATCTCAAAGCCTTTCACTGCGCCAATGGACATAATTGCTTTTGCAAGACAGGCATCCAGCTTATCAAAGACCGGCTCCCCTACACCTGCGGGCATACCCGTTACCACACACTCCACCACTCCGCCAACGGAATCATGGGCTGCCATCATACCCTCTAAAAACTCTGCAGTTTCCGCTGCCGCCACCGGATCAGGCATATTGAGGCTGTTGTTATCCCGCTCCGCCAAATCAAACCTAGACTGATCCACCTCAAACTTACCAATGGACTTTACATAAGCGTTCACTATAATCCCGTATGTTTTAAGCAGCTTACAGGCAATGGCTCCCGCCGCCACCCGGGCAATCGTCTCCCTTGCAGAGGAACGCCCGCCACCCCGGTAATCCCGGAAGCCATATTTTTTATCAAAACTAAAATCCGCATGCCCTGGGCGGTACACATTCATAATTTCACTGTAATCCTTCGATCTCTGGTCAGTGTTGCGCACCATCATAGCAATGGGAGTTCCCGTGGTTCTGCCCTCAAAAATTCCTGAGAGGATTTCCACCTCATCTCCCTCCCTGCGCGCTGTGGCGTACCGGCTCTGCCCCGGCTTCCTTCTGTCCAAATATTCCTGAATATCCTCCTCACCAAGGGAAAGCCCCGCCGGGCAGCCATCGACAGTAACGCCGACACCCTTCCCATGGGATTCTCCCCAGGTCATAATCCGGAAGCTTGTTCCATAGGTTGATCCTGCCATACTTCCCTCCGATTACCTCTTCTGTTTTTCTCTCTGAATCCTTTAATCGCTGACCTTAATAATCACACAGCTATTAGGCTCATTGCATGGAATTCCATTAGCACTCATAATCAGCAGACCATTCTCGTAGTCAATCTGAAAAAAAGTAATAGTTCCGCTTTCGTGATTAATCACCGCCAAGTGCCTGTCGTCCGGAAACACTGCAATATCCTTCGGATACTCACCACTGATTGGCAGACAGCAGATCTGCGTCAGGAAACCGGTCTTTGAATCTCTCTTATATACAGATACGCTCTCGTCCCCTGCATTGCTGCAGAACATATGCTTCTGATCCGGGGAGAAGCGCAAAGAGCACGCCGCCGCAACCTGGCTATGCTTCTCCTTCATTGTTGAGATAGTCTGAAGCTTCTCCATCTTCGGCACGCGTTCCCCTGTCTCGTATGAAAATACATCAATAACATTCTTCTGCTCATACATTAGATAACAAAATTTTCCGTCTGCGCTGAACTGGAGATTACGCGGTGCAGATTCCAAATCACAGGGGATTGCATCCACCTGGATGAGATGCTCATCCGTCTCGCTAAAACGATAAATTTTCACCTGATCCAAGCCAGAATCTACCACCAGCACATATTTGTCATCCGGCGTCCTTCTAACACAGGTCACATGAGGGCGGAAATTCCGTTCTGCCACACTGCCAAGACCTTTGTGAAACACACCGTCAACAATCTCGCCCACACCACCGTCTCTTCGCAGCCGCAGAACTGTTGCCTTGCCGTCATGGAAGCCAGACACGAAAATATATTTGTCGTTTTCGTCAGTAGAGATATGGCAGCCTCGCATTCCTTTAATCTTTGCACTGTTCAAGCGGGATAAACTCCCGTTTTCCAGAATGCGAAACGCAAC
Source organism: uncultured Clostridium sp. (assembly GCA_947575275.1). Lineage (GTDB taxonomy): Bacteria > Bacillota > Clostridia > Lachnospirales > Lachnospiraceae > Brotaphodocola. The sequence continues at coordinate 7,238 of CANPMS010000003.1, forward strand.
CACGCCCTCGTCAGCTATGGAATAAAGGGTTCTATTATCTCTGGATGCCACGATATAGGAGGAATTATCCACCTCCACCTCACATCGCTCGTGGAACACTCCCTTCTCTACATCCACATCAAAAACAGTGATTCCCTTGGCCTTGCCATTATAAGAATAGGACCCAACATACGCCATATATTTGCCCTTCGTGCCCATTGTCCTGTCCTCCTGTCTCACTAAAATTTCCTCTTTGTACATCTTACCACAAATTATGATAAAAATCCATTCTGAATGTATTGACATACAAATATTTTTCAGTATAATTATACTTGCTTTATGTTTAACAATACTAAACTTTAAAATTATTTTTACATTTATTTAATAAAAGTAAACTTTTCGCTTAATATATTTGGAGGAATACTATGAACATCGGCCTGAAACTGAAAGAGTTGCGAGTCTTAAAGGGTCTGACTCAGGAAGAGCTGGCAGACCGTGCCGAACTATCCAAGGGCTTTATCTCCCAGTTGGAACGAAATTTAACCTCCCCTTCCATTACAACCCTGACCGATATTCTGCAATGTCTCGGCACCTCTCTCGGGGAATTTTTTAACGAAACGCCGGAGGAGCAGATTGTCTTCGGAAAAGCAGACTATTTTGAAAAATATGACTTGGATTTGGGAAACAGTATTAAGTGGATTATCCCCAATGCCCAAAAGAACGTGATGGAGCCGCTTCTTCTGAAATTGGAAGCAAATGGCGCAACCTACCCGGACAACCCACACGAGGGCGAAGAGTTTGGATATGTACTGCAGGGAAGCGTAGCTATCCATCTCGGCAGCAAAACCTACAGGGCAAAAAAAGGTGAATCCTTTTATTTTACTCCCGATAAAAAACATTACCTCACAAGCAAGAGCGGTGCAGTCCTGATCTGGGTCAGCTCCCCTCCAAGCTTTTAAAACAAAATATACAATTTGAGGAGGAACATTACGATGGAGCAGCCACTGATTAATTTAATGAACATATCCAAGAGCTTTGATGGAACACTGGTTCTGGACGATTTGACTCTTTCTGTAAAGGAAAATACCTTTGTGACGCTTCTTGGCCCCAGCGGATGCGGCAAAACAACTACTTTGCGAATTATTGGCGGCTTTGAAACTGCAGATGCAGGAAAAGTAATTTTTGACGGTGTGGACATCAGCAGGCTTCCACCCAACAAGCGCCAGCTTAACACAGTTTTTCAGAAATACGCACTCTTTACCCACATGAATATAGCTGAAAATATTGCTTTTGGTCTGAAAATCAAGGGAAAATCAAAAACATATATCAACGACAAGATCAAGTATGCCTTAAAACTGGTGAATTTGGACGGTTATGAGAACCGTACAGTAGACTCCTTAAGCGGAGGTCAGCAGCAGCGTATTGCTATCGCCCGTGCCATCGTCAATGAGCCAAGGGTACTGCTTCTGGATGAGCCTTTAGGCGCCCTGGATTTAAAGCTTCGTCAGGACATGCAATATGAATTAATCCGTCTGAAAAACGAGCTGGGCATTACTTTCATCTACGTGACCCACGACCAGGAGGAGGCGCTTACCATGTCTGATACCATCGTGGTAATGAATCAGGGATATATCCAGCAGATGGGAACTCCTGAGCAGATTTACAATGAGCCGGAAAATGCGTTTGTAGCAGATTTTATCGGTGAGAGCAATATCGTCCCGGGTATCATGTTACACGATGAGCTGGTTGAGATTTTTGGCGCTAAATTTGCCTGCGTAGACAAAGGCTTCGGTAACAATACACCCGTAGACGTAGTTATACGCCCAGAGGACATTGACCTGGTAGCACCATCTGAGGGCAGCTTGACCGGAATATGCACCCACCTGATTTTCAAGGGTGTCCATTACGAGATGGAGGTCACTACGCCAGACGGCTTTGAGTGGCTGGTACACTCCACGGATATGTGCCCGGTGGGCAAAGAGGTGGGCATCCGTGTAGACCCCTTCGACATTCAGATTATGAATAAACCTGCTTCAGAAGATGAGGAGGCTGTGGGTATCAATGAATAAAAAATGGTTAGCCGGACCCTACCTGGTCTGGATGATAGGATTTATCGTCTTACCCCTTATTTTAATTATATTTTATGGCCTGTCTGATAAATCCGGGGCGTTTACCCTGGCAAATGTACTATCTATTGCAACACCAGAGCATCGCAAAGCAATGTGGCTCTCTCTTGGGCTTTCTCTGATTAGTACTATTATTTGCCTGCTGCTTGCCTATCCACTGGCAATGATTTTAAGGAAACGGAATATAAGGCAGGGAAGCTTTATTGTATTTATTTTTATCCTTCCTATGTGGATGAATTTTCTGCTGCGCACCCTTGCATGGCAGACACTCCTGGAAAAGGGCGGTGTAATTAACGGCATTCTCACAGCGCTGCACCTGCCGGTTCAGAGCCTGATTAATACTCCGGGAGCCATCGTTTTCGGCATGGTCTACAACTTCCTGCCGTTTATGGTACTTCCCATTTATAATGTACTTTGCAAGATTGATGACAATACGATCAATGCTGCGAGGGATTTGGGAGCGAACTTTACACAGATACTCTTTTTTGTATGGTTTCCCTTAAGCGTGCCGGGTGTCATCAGCGGTATCACCATGGTCTTTGTTCCGGCCCTGACCACCTTCGTTATTTCCAATCTGTTAGGTGGAAGTAAAATTCTCCTGATTGGAAATGTCATTGAACAAGAATTTACAAAAGGCGGTAACTGGAATTTAGGTTCAGGCCTGTCTCTGGTACTGATGGTCTTTATCTTAATCAGCATGGCCCTGATTGCCAAATACGATAAAAATGGAGAAGGGAGCACATTTTAAATGAGCAGATTAACACAAAGCTGCAGGCGCATCTGGCAGGACTTTTATCTGATTGTTATCATGATTTTTCTGTATGCTCCGATTGCCACTATGGTTGTGCTGTCCTTCAACAGCTCTAAATCCCGTACCCAATGGGGCGGTTTTACCCTGGAGTGGTACAGGCAGATATTTGCCAGCCGCAATATTATAAGCGCCTTGCAGAACACCTTACTTATCGCGTTTTTATCGGCTCTAATTGCCACAATTATCGGTACAGCAGCAGCAATCGCTATTAATAGCATGAAGCAAATTCCAAAGACCATTGTTATGGGAATTACAAACATACCCATGCTGAACGCAGACATTGTAACCGGTATCTCCCTGATGCTGGCCTTCATAGCCTTCGGCATTTCTCTGGGATTTAAAACTGTGCTGATTGCACACATTACTTTTAATATCCCTTATGCTATTTTAAGCGTAATGCCAAAGCTTAAACAAACCAATCGCTCCACTTATGAGGCGGCCATGGATCTTGGCGCAGGTCCCATTTACGCCTTTTTTAAAGTAGTATTCCCGGATATTCTGCCTGGTGTACTCTCTGGCTTTCTGCTGGCATTTACTATGTCACTGGATGATTTCATTATTACACATTTTACACGCGGCGCAGGTATCAACACCCTGTCCACCCTAATTTACAGTGAGGTGCGCAGAGGCATCAAACCGTCTATGTACGCACTGTCCACTATCATTTTTGCAGTGGTGCTTATACTGCTTATCATCAGCAATTTTGCGCCAAAAAACCAGAAATCACGCTAAAAAGGAGGATATAATGATGAAAAGAAATGTATTTACACTATCTCTGGCAGCGCTGACTGCTGCCTCCGCCATGCTTAGTGGCTGCAGCAGCTCAAAAGAGGAAAACAGCGAGCTATATGTCTACAATTGGGGGGAATACATTGATGAGGAGGTCATCTCCCAATTTGAGCAGGAAACGGGTATTACGGTTATCTATGATATGTTTGAAACTAACGAGGAAATGTATCCAGTCATTGAGGCGGGCGGGGTCAGCTATGACGTAGTATGTCCTTCCGACTATATGATTCAGAAAATGCGTGAAAACGATCTTCTGGCAGAAATCAATTTTGATAATGTTCCAAACATAGAACAAATTGACCCGGTATACATACAAATGTCAAAAGCGTTTGATCCGGAAAATAAATATTCTGTGCCCTACTGTTGGGGAACTGTGGGAATTCTCTACAACACCAAGCGTCTTGCCGAGCTGGGTGTGGAACCACCAAAAAAATGGGCAGACCTTTGGGATGAACGCTTAAACGGAGAAATCCTTATGCAGGACAGCGTGCGCGATGCTTTTATGGTAGCGCTCAAAAAGAATGGATACTCTATGAACAGTACTGACGAGAAAGAGCTCCAAGAAGCAAAGCAGCTTTTAATTGACCAAAAACCATTGGTGCAGGCTTATGTAATTGACCAGGTACGCGATAAGATGATAGGCGGAGAAGCTGCAGTAGGCGTTATCTACTCCGGCGAAATGCTCTATATTCAGGAGGAGATCGCAAACCTGGGTCTGGACTATGAATTAGAGTATGTTCTCCCGGAGGAAGGCACTAATTTATGGCTGGATTCTTGGGTAATCACGAAAAATGCAAAGAACAAGGAAAATGCAGAAAAGTGGATTAACTTCCTCTGCCGCCCGGAAATTGCCAAAGCCAACTTCGAGTACATCACCTACGCAACGCCCAACAAGGGGGCATTTGAGCTGCTGGACAGCGAGATTCAAAATAATAAAGCGGTCTTCCCGGATATTGATTCTCTCCAAAACAGTGAAGTCTTTATGTATCTGGGAGATGAGGCAGATGCGGTTTACAATGATTTGTGGAAGGAAGTAAAATCCAGATAATTATGTATAATCTTCCGCAAATGGCACACACTACCCCTATAAAAGGAGGTAGCGCCATGAGAAATAAAGCATTGGATTATACGGCATTGACTGTCGCAATTATCGGGGCGGTAAATTGGGGACTGGTAGGCTTTTTTGACTTCAATTTGGTGGCATTTCTGTTTGGAAGTATGTCCTGGCTGTCCCGAATTATCTATGCATTAGTAGGCTTATGCGGGCTTTATCTGATTAGCTTTTATATGCGGAGCAGTGACGCAAACACACAATAGGCTTCGTATCTAAACAAAATTTTCACAGGCTCCATGGGGATATTCCCATAACAAACGCATAGGTAAATAAATTGTAAACACGCCCCTTTTCTGATAAAATAAAAGAAAAGGGGCGTTTATGTATTTATGATAGAATGGGAGGGGTGAAGATATGGGATGGTTTTCCTGGCTATTTGAAGAGAATGAGGGGCCGCCGGAGCCGCTGGTATTAGGTGCGAGGCTGAGATGTCCCTATGGGCAGCACGACAGCTATTTATTTGTGGATTCTTCGGGTATGGATATTCATGGTCTGCCACAAGCATGTGTGGATGATTGCAAGCCTATATTAAATATCCTACCGTTTGGAGAGTGTTATACCGGAAGACCGTGTGAAACGGAGATGATGCTTTGGGAGCAATGGGAAAACCCTGAACCTCAAAGGGAGAAGGTAAACGGGAAGGAGATTATAACCACAAAATCCATCCTGGTATGTAACAGACATGGGCATCGGATTGAGGTTATTCATTCTGGTCAGGATGGAATATTTGCAAGGCAGATATGGATGATCCGGGAGATGGAGAGCAACTATCCGAGGCTGAAAGCGGTTTTAGATGATCCTTATGGAAGCGTATACCTGAATGAAGGAATGTATGAAGAGACCATCCGGTTTTTAGAGGATCGAATACGTCAGCATGGCGGAGCGGTTGATTTGATTGCCATGTATGATGAAAAGGATATGGAGGGAGCCTACATAAATGCGGCGCTGAGACGTCTAATGGTAACCTGTGATTTCAAGGATATTGCAAAATACACAGGTAGTATGCAGAGAGTGGCAGTTAGCCATGGAATTACAAATCGTGAGCTGAATCCTCTGATTTTAAACCAGGATTTGCTGGAGTTAATTAAGCTGGACTCTAAGGAGGCAAATGAGAGAATCGGGAAAAAGGGGTTTTTCCGGTGGCAGGAAGAGAACAGAGCTCTCGCAGGGATATTCGATGAGGGAATCAATCATATCGCTTATGGGCTTATGGTATGTCACAGCGCCATGGTGGAGCTGGATGGTCTAAGCAGACAGCAGCGGGACATTAAACTGCAAAAGAAGGCTCAGCTGCGGGGAGAGGCTAAGGCGCAAAGTGAAGTGATGCAGAAGGGAGGGCAGGGAGGTAATTGGGTAGATGAGGGAAATAAGAGTGGCAGCTCTTCTAATACTGGAGTTGGAAATCCTGTGAAAGTAGAAGGAAGAGGTAGTACAGGAAGAACGATTCCTAATAATTTAGAAGAACAAATGGCTATGCATCAAGTACAGTCTAATCCATTAGAAGGTGCTACTGAACTTCCAATTAAATTAAATGATACGCGGTGGAAATCATCTGATGGCTGGGTTAAAATGCAATCCGTTGTAAAGACATCTGATGGAAATAAAATTACAATTCATTATGTATATAATAAAGTGACCGGCGCATTTGATGATTTTAAATTTAAGTAAAGAGAGGAATTTTATGGACAATATCATTTTTGAAAGAATATGGAAAGATTCTAATATTATAGAATTGAAAGTAATGGCAAATTCAGAATATATTAATGTGTTTCAGAGTTGCTATGTTGAGGATGATTTATTAGAAAATGCTGCAGATAAAATAAATAATTATATCAAAAATTCTAATGAGGTATGTTATTTGGAATTTGGAAATAAGATTGGTAATTATACACCTGCTTTTTCATTAAATATTTTACCTAGTGATAATCATGGACATGTAAAAATTGAAGTAGATATAGAAATTGCGGATAATGACACACGTGCCCACAGATGCTGCTTTTATGTTAACTGTGAACTTGGACAGATTGAAAGATTTGGACAATCATTAATATCATTAATATCAGATGATGAAGGAGTCAAGGTTTCCTTAGTATAATTTATTTAATTATGGTTATACTTTAGAACTTGCCAACTCCCCAAATCTACTTTTCAAAAATATGGTATTCTATCCTTGCTTTTAACAGTCTGCTCCATTTAACGATCTGAAGATAGCCCTTGAGCTCATCACTACCGGTTAGCAAAAACACATGCAAATTGTACGGGTGGTGAACCCAAAGCAGACAGCCAATATACAGCTTATAAAGGAGGACAGTTATGAAAATTACCTATATTCATCACAGCAGTTTCCTTGCTGAAACAGACAATGTGCTCTTGCTATTTGATTTCACAAGCGGCTCCCTGCCCGATCTTACACCCGAAAAGCCCCTGGTTATACTTGCCAGCCACAGCCACTCGGATCACTTTGACCCTGTTATTTTTGATCTAGCAAAACTTCATAAACCAGTGCGCTTCGTTCTGTCTGATGATATTGAGCAGAACCGAATTCCCGATGAATGCCGCAGTATCACAGAGTTTATAGAACCAGGTATGGTTCTGTCCCTTCCAGAGGATGGGGGAATTAAAATTACTGCATTTAAATCCACCGACGAGGGCGTCGCTTTTATCGTGGAAACAGGCGCAGACTCCGATGGAGAAAAACGAATCCTTTACCATGCAGGCGATTTAAACGACTGGCGCTGGAACGGCGAACCCCTTGACTGGAATAACAATATGCGTACAAACTACATGCAGGAGCTGGAAAAGATCCGCGGATGTAACTTTCATATTGATGCCGCAATGGTGCCTTTGGATGGAAGACAGGAGGATTTGTTTTCTTCTGGACTGGATACCTTTATGGGCATTGTAGGGGCAGATAAAGTTTTTCCCATGCACCTCTGGAATGATTACGATATTATCCCGCGTTTTAAGGCGCTTCCATGCGCAGAAAAATACCGGAATCGGATTGTGGAAATTTCCCGGGAGGGACAGTGTTTTTCCTGCTGATTTCCCGAAAACTATTTAAGCTCATTTCATTTACAGGAGGATAATCTTATGACTTTGATTTGTAACGGGCGGGTCATAGACCCCAGATCCGGGACCGACCGTGTGACAGACCTGATAGTAAACCAGGGAAAGATTGCTGAAATAGGAGACCATCTAAAAGAAAAATATCCAGATGCCTGCCATATTGATGCGTCAGGCATGGTGGTTGCCCCCGGTCTCATTGATGTTCATGTGCATTTCCGCGAGCCTGGCTTCACACACAAGGAGGATATTCAAACCGGCGCCCGGGCAGCTGCGGCTGGCGGCTTCACCTCCGTTGTCTGTATGGCAAACACCAAGCCTCCTGTGGACAATGTGGAAACATTGGAATATGTAATCAATGAAGGAAAAAAGACTCCGATTAACGTACTCACCGCCGCCAATATCACGATCGGAATGAGAGGCGAAACACTGACTGATATGGAGACATTAAAAGCCCACGGCGCTGCCGGATTCACCGATGACGGAATCCCCTTAAGGAATGCGGCAGTGGTAAAACAGGCGATGGAAGAAGCAGTGCGGTTAAACGTTCCCCTGAGCTTCCATGAAGAAGACCCATCCCTCATCAGCAACAACGGCGTCAACTTGGGAACCGTTTCGTCTCAGCTGGGAATCGGAGCCTCACCTGCTGCTGCAGAGGATGTATTCGTTGCCCGCGACTGCATGCTGGCACTCCACACCGGCGCTGCCATCGATATTCAGCATATCAGCTCCGCTTATTCGGTGCGCATGGTGGAGCTGGCAAAACAGCTGGGAGCAAACGTTATGGCAGAGGTAACACCGCATCATTTCTCTCTTGACGAAACTGCCATACTAAAATACGGCACTCTGGCAAAAATGAATCCGCCGCTTCGCACCTTGCGGGACAAAGATGAAATTATCCGCGGACTGAAAGAGGGCATCATTGACATTATTGCCACTGACCATGCCCCCCACAGCACAGAGGAAAAAAACCGTTCGCTCACAGCAGCCCCCAGCGGTATTATCGGACTGGAGACCGCCCTGGCATTGGGCATCACAAACCTGGTTCATGCCGGGCACCTGACCCTTCTCCAGTTGATAGAGAAGATGACCTTAAACCCTGCGCGCCTGTACCGCCTTGACGCTTCAAAGGGCTGGATCGGTGTCGGCTCAGATGCAGATTTAGTGCTTTTTGACCCGATGGAAGAGTGGATTGTAGAACATTTTGAATCCAAATCCTCCAATTCCCCGTTTATCGGAGAACGCCTGCAAGGCAAGGTGAAATATACCATCTGCGGCGGAAGAATTGCCTATCAGGATCCGGTTTCTTAAACGTTCCACACATCGGTCTCCAGTGTAAACCTCTCTCCATCACAAGCAACCTGAATGGCCGTACAGTTCATCACACGAGCCCGCCAGAAATCCTCGATGGGGCTGGCGGCAATACAGGCAATCAAGCCGTGGATTGCCGCACTGTGAGACACAATCAGAACGCGCCCGTCCGCCGGAAACGTTTGGTGCTCTTTCTTAAGGTCATCCAGAAAACTGCTGCAGCGCGCCGCTAATTCCTCAATACTTTCTCCGCCCTCTGGAGGATAAAATTTTTCAGGCTCGTAAAACAAGGCGTTTACATGAGATGGCAATTCCTCCAGTTTTGTTCCCTCCATCACACCAAAGCCCATCTCCTCCAGCCTAAGATCCACAACCATATCAGCCTTACAAACACCAGAAATAAGCTCTGCTGTTTCAACAGCACGCTTTAAAGGGCTTACATAGACTCGGTCATATACCGGCTCCCCCAGCTTCTTGCGTGCCTCCGCCGCCTGACTTCTCCCTGTCTCATTTAGAGGAATATCCGTCTTCCCCTGAACAAGAAGACGCCGGTTATAATCAGTTTCCCCGTGACGAATAATATCAATTCTCATATTCTACCTCGCTTTTCTTATGTTTTCCTGGCTGTGCTGCTCCCCTTCCGTGGGGCTTTTTCAGCCTTCTTTGCCTTCGTCATTTTATTTTCCGGCACAGGCAGCGGCTGGCAGGAGAACACAATCGTCGACATGGGAGGAATCTCAATCAGCAGGGAATTCTCACGACCATCACTCTCTTGCTGTTTCGAGATTTTCGCCCGGGGATTACCCTTTCCGCTTCCTCCATACTTCACATCATCACTGTTTAAAATCTCCTTATACCGCCCATAGAACGGAACACCAATACGGTACTTGGAGTGCCCCGCCGGCGCAAAGTTGCTGACAAATAAAAGCGTCTCCTCCTCCTTGTCAGTCCTGCGTATAAATACCACAATATTCTCGCTTCCGGCACTGCAATTAATCCACTCGAAGCCATGAGGATGAAAATCCTGCTGATACATGGCCGGATAAGTCCGATAAAGCATGTTCAGCGCTTTCACATAGTCCTGGGTGTTCTTATGAACCGGGTACTCCAGAATACTCCAGGGCAGCTCCTCGTTCTCATTCCACTCGGCGATCTGTGCAAACTCCTGCCCCATAAACAAAAGCTTCTTACCTGGGTGTCCGTACATAAAACCATACGCCGCACGCAGATTATCTGCCTTTGCCTCATATGTGTCTCCCGGCATCTTACAGAGCATGGAGGCCTTGCCATGTACCACCTCGTCGTGGGAAAACACCAGAACAAAGTCCTCGCTGTATGCGTACAGCATACTGAAGGTCAGTTCACCGTAATGGTGGGCTCGAAAATATGGGTCACATTTCATGTATCCTGTAAAATCATTCATCCATCCCATATTCCACTTGTAATCAAAGCCCAGACCATTGTTCTCCACATCACCTGTAATCATGGGCCACGCCGTGGATTCCTCTGCAATCAGCAGAACACCCTCTTCCTGCTTTTTAAAAACACTGTTTAAATGCTTTAGGAACTCAACTGCCTCCAGATTTTCATGCCCACCATAAATATTCGCTACCCACTCGCCGCTATTCTTTCCGTAATCCAGATACAGCATGGAGGCTACCGCATCCATACGGATTCCGTCTGCATGGTACTGTTTGGCCCAGAACAGGGCATTGGCAATCAGGAAATTTGTCACTTGCGGGCGGCCGTAATTGTAAATCAATGTACCCCAATGGGGATGAGCGCCCTGACGGGGATCCTGATGCTCATATACGCAGGTGCCGTCAAAACATGCCAGACCATACGAATCGCGGGGAAAATGGGCAGGTACCCAGTCAAGAATCACACCAACCTCATTCCTGTGCATATAATCCATAAAATACATGAAATCGTCCGGTGTTCCATAGCGGCTGGTAGGCGCATAATAGCCAGTTACCTGATAACCCCAGGAAGCATCCAGCGGATGTTCCATAATCGGCATCAGTTCCACATGGGTATACCCCATCTCCACCACATATTCTGCCAGACGCGGCGCAATCTCCCGGTAATTATAAAATTCAGAGCCGACAACCGGCTTTCCCTCCTCGTCCTCCAAAATTGGTTTACGCATCCAGGAGCCTAAATGTACCTCATAGATACAAAGCGGCTTATCCTTTGCCGCCTTTGGACGCTCCGCCAGCCATTTCTCATCACTCCACGTAAAACTTTCCATATCCCAAACCACCGAAGCCGTATTTGGACGCAGCTCCGCATAGTTGCCATAAGGGTCTGACTTTAAGATTGGCTCACCCTGTCGGTTCTTAATCTCATATTTGTACATCTCCCCCACTGTAAGTCCCGGAATAAACAGTTCAAATACACCATAGTTCCCCAACCGCTTCATCGGATGGCGCCGACCATCCCACTGGTTAAAGTTTCCCACCACGCTGACACGCATAGCGCAAGGCGCCCACACGGAAAAGTATACGCCGGACACGCCATTGATTGTTGTAGGATGTGCCCCCATCTTCTTATAGACATCATAATAAATCCCCGCATCAAATTTCTTTAACTCCGCCTCACTGTACTGAGTCCCAAATGAATAAGGGTCATAAATTTCCCTGGTTACACCATTGTCATAAGTCACCAGCATTGAATATTCCGCCACGCTCTTTCGTGGTATCAGAACAGCAAAAAAGCCCGCTTCATCCTGCTGCTCCATAGGATATTTCTTGCCCCCCAGCTTTACAGCAACCGATGATGCCGTTGGCAGGAACGCCTGAATCAGCAGACCTGCATCCACAAGATGCGGTCCTAAAAGCCTCTCTGGATTCGGCGCCTCCGAATACACCAGCTCCTCAATCCCCGCCCAATCCATCAAATCATACAACACCTTGTCCATAAGATACCCCCTTGTGTTCTAGCCTTTATTATACCTTATTTTCTCTCAATCTTCCAACTTTACCACACATTCTAACACTCCCTTTTCCTGCTCCATATTCCGATACGCCAGCATCAAATCTACCATGCGCCCGTAACTGCGCACCCCATCTGTCTGATTATTTATTTTCAGGTAGGTATCATTCCACTGACTGGCCGCTTCAGCAACTTTACCCTCGTAGCGGTTCCAATAGATTGCGTTTTTCTGAAGGTCGTTCTGCGCTTGAGTGCAGAGCTGGTTATTTAATTGTATGTAAGTCTCCATATCTGCCCTTGCCAGCTGGCTGCCCGCATAGACCCAGCCGGTCAAATAACCGCTGTAACGAAACGCCGGTTCATCCGAAAAAATACACGCCAGATAACCAATGAAATTCGCCTCGTCTTCCCGCATAAAGCCCTTTAAATGGGATAGTTCATGACAAATAGTATGGGGCACATTATAATCCGGCATGTGACCGTTGAAGTTTGCCTCCACAGTAAACGGTGAGTAGATTCCACAAAGCTGCTGAACTGATAAAATCCAGTCAACCGCCACCTCCTTAGGCTTGGGATAAAAGCCCTGAAGGGACGGGAAGCGTTCTCCTGCCTTCTGCATGGCGCGCACACCTTCCTCACGCCACTGGACACGATTTTCCCGATAGCTTCCTGCTGCTTCGTCTGCAGCCTCCAGCTCCCTGGCTGCTTCATTCACCTGCTCCACAAGAAATCTGCACAGCGCTTTTAACTCCTCCTCTGTGGATTTCTCCACCGAAATTCCTGCATACTCTGAAAACGCCATAGCATAATAGTTAACCCCGCAATTTGCCGTATACAAAAAAAGCAGAAGTCCGGTCAGAAATACAATTCTGCAGCCAGTTCGTGCCGGTTTCCGGAAATTTCTTATCAAATACACAACCAGGCAAAAAAATAGTAAATAAATACATATTTCAGCCACTGACAGGTCAACAATACCGGAAATCCTTCCAACAATCCCCACAATCAGTGGATATACGTTATGCGCATACCATGTGGCAAAACCCTCTGCACACCTGGCAAGTACTTGTAGAAGCAGCGCTGCCGCAAGCAACCCCCCGCCCGCAATAGCAAACCGCCTGTCTCTTTTTTTCAAATGTATCCTTCCTCTCTTCTTGTCACATGAATCTGTCTCTTTCCAATAATTCTCTTTTGTCAGTCTAATACCATCATAACACAGCCCCACAGACTCCACAACAACAAAGAGTCCCTGGCAGGGAAAAAATCCATGCCAAAGACTCCTTCTTATATCATCTCACCAGTTATTTCTGCTTTTTTCTATCTGCGCTGCAGCCCCAGGCGCACCAACGCACGCTTCAGCGCTGCCTCAGCACGCATAATATCAAGGGTCATATCCTGATTGGCAAGACGGCGCTCCGCACGAATGCGCGCCTCCTCTGCACGTTTAAAATCAATTTCGTCCGGCCACTCCACAATCTCTGCCATAATCGTCACAGACTCAGGAAGAATTGTGAAAAATCCCGACATCAATGCAGCTTCCTTTACCTCCCCTGACTCGTGGATTCTGAGCACGCCCGGAGCCACAACAGCAGTTAACGGAATGTGATTGGGATAAATACCAATATTTCCCTCTGTGGTGGTCAGTTCCACCATAGATACATCCCCCTCATAGAACCGCTCCTGCGGAGTGATAATCTGTAATTTCATTACATCAGCCATAGACGTACCCCCCTATTTCACACGGGCAAGAACATCATCAATATTACCTGCATTAAGGAAATACTGCTCCGGAATATCATCATGCTTTCCTTCCAAAATCTCCTTGAAGCCCTGAATCGTCTCACTCAGAGGCACATAGCGTCCCTCCATACCGGTAAACTGCCCTGCAACAAAGAAGGGCTGGGAAAGGAATCTCTGAATCTTTCTGGCGCGGGATACGGTCAGCTTATCCTCCTCAGACAGCTCATCCATACCCAGCATGGCGATAATATCCTGAAGCTCCTTATACTTCTGGAGAACCTCCTGCACACCGCGGGCCACTTTGTAGTGCTCCTCTCCCACCACACGGGGGTCAAGAATACGGGAAGTGGACTCAAGGGGATCTACCGCAGGGTAGATGCCAAGCTCCACGATAGAACGGCTAAGTACCGTAGTGGCATCCAAATGTGCGAACGTATTTGCCGGAGCAGGATCCGTCAGGTCATCTGCAGGTACATACACAGCCTGTACGGAAGTGATGGAGCCATTCTTGGTGGAGGTGATACGCTCCTGAAGGGCGCCCATCTCCGTCTGCAGAGTGGGTTGATAACCTACTGCAGAAGGCATCCGTCCCAAAAGCGCAGACACCTCAGAACCTGCCTGGGTGAAACGGAAGATATTATCTATAAACAGCAGCACATCCTTACCGCCTTGGTCACGGAAATATTCTGCCATAGTCAGTCCCGTTAAACCCACTCTCATACGCGCTCCCGGCGGCTCATTCATCTGACCGAATACCATCGTTGTCTTATTAATAACGCCTGATTCTGTCATCTCATAATAAAGGTCATTACCCTCACGAGTACGCTCACCTACACCGGTGAATACGGAATACCCACCATGCTCCGTAGCGATGTTACGGATTAACTCCTGAATCAGTACGGTCTTTCCTACGCCGGCACCTCCGAACAAGCCAATCTTACCGCCCTTCTGATAGGGACAAAGCAGATCTACCACCTTAATGCCAGTCTCAAGGATCTCAGTCTCTGTGGACTGCTCCTCAAAAGTCGGGGCTTTTCTATGAATTGGGAGGTACTCTTCCACCTGCGGCTTCTCTTTATTATCAATCGGCTCGCCTAACACGTTGAAAATACGACCCAGCGTATTTTCGCCAACTGGAACTGTGATCGGCGCTCCGGTGGCAATGGCGTCCATACCACGTCTCAGACCATCGGTGCTTCCCATCGCGATACATCTTACAGTATCATCGCCAAGATCCTGTGCCACCTCGACTGTCAGCTCACCATCTGTCTCCAGAGGAATCCTGATTGCCTCGTTAATTTCCGGAATCTTGCCCTGGGAGAACTTAATGTCCATAACCGCACCGATAATCTGGGTGATTTTACCAGCATTTTGTTCTGCCATCTTACTTCTCCTTGTTCTTTCTTTGTTAGTTAATTGCATTGGCGCCTGCAATAATCTCCGTCAGCTCCTGAGTAATGGATCCCTGGCGTGCGCGGTTATACTGCAATTCCAGCTTTCCCAGCATCTCCCCCGCATTGTTGGTCGCAGAGTCCATCGCAGTCATACGGGCGCCGTTCTCACTGGCCACTGCCTCCTGCAATGCACCAAAAATCAGGCTGCTTACATACTTGGGGATGATCATATCCAGCACTGCTTCTTCATCAGGCTCATAGTTCATCAGCGCATGGGCTTTCGATACCCGTTCCCCCTCCTCTTCTACAGTAAAGGGGAGAAGCTTAATCAACTTGGGGATATGAACCACTGTATTCTTAAAAGAGGTATACGCCAAATAAATTTCTCCAACTTCACCTCTTCTAAATGTATCTAAAAGCTCCACCGTCAAATCAGCAGCATCCTGATACATAGGATTATTAATAACATCGGAGTAATCCTGCTTAATCTCATATCCCTTCTTTGCCAGACCATCCCGACCTTTGCGCCCGATTGCATAAACATCCGTACTTTCAGCTTTCAACTCACCAGAACCGGCAATTAACTTCACAATGTTATTGTTATAGCCGCCGGCAAGGCCGCGGTTGGATGTAATAGCGATAACTGCCTTTCGATGTGTACTGCCCGCCTTTAAGTATTTGTGGTCGATAGCTCCCGACTTCTTCAGCATAGATGCAATTGTGTCGTACATCGTATCAAAATAGGGCTTGGAGTTCTCCGCTTTCTGCCTGGATTTCTGAAGCTTTACTGTGGAAACCAGCTTCATCGCCTTGGTGATCTGACCGGTGCTCTGGATACTCGCCCTTCTGCGTTTAATATCTCTCATGGATGCCATGACTCGTCACCTGCCTTGTCTAGCGCTGCTCTTTGCACTCATTGATTGCCTTGACCAAAAGCTCCTCCGTTTCGTCCGTCAGCACCTTCGTGTCACGTATGGAAGCCGGAATCTCCGGATACTTTGTATCAATATATTTAAACAGTGTCTTTTCAAAATCAAGCACATCTGCAACCGGAATATCAAGCAGATACTTCTTTGTGGCTGCATAGATGATAATAACCTGATACTCAACCGGCATCGGCTGGTACTGTGGCTGCTTTAAAATCTCCCTAATACGCTCGCCCTGTGCCAGCTGCTCGGTAGTCGCCGCGTCTAACTCGGAGCCGAACTGTGCAAAGCTTGCCAGCTCACGGTACTGCGCCAATTCCACACGGATAGGAGCCGCAATCTTCTTAATTGCCTTAATCTGTGCCGCCCCACCCACACGGGATACGGACAGCCCCGCATTGATTGCAGGGCGAAAACCGGAGTTAAACATCTCAGTCTCCAAATAAATCTGACCATCCGTGATGGAAATCACATTTGTGGGAATATATGCAGAAACATCGCCGGCCTGGGTCTCAATAATCGGAAGAGCCGTCAGGGATCCACCGCCCAAATCATCAGACAGCCGCGATGCACGCTCCAAAAGCCTGGAGTGCAAATAGAATACGTCTCCCGGGTAAGCCTCACGTCCCGGCGGACGCTTCAGCAGCAAGGACAGGGTTCGGTAAGCGGCTGCGTGTTTCGTCAAGTCATCATAAACTACCAGCACGTCCTCCCCCTTCTCCATCCACTCCTCACCAATTGCACAGCCAGAGTATGGTGCAATGTACTGCAGCGGAGCCAGATCAGAAGCAGTGGATACCACAATGGTAGTATAATCCATCGCCCCAAACTCCTCCAGAGTTCTCACAATATTTGCCACTGTAGAGGCCTTCTGACCAATGGCAACATAGATACAATGAACACCCTGGCCTTTCTGATTAATAATAGTATCAAGCGCAATTGCAGTTTTGCCTGTCTGGCGGTCACCGATAATTAACTCACGCTGTCCACGCCCAATAGGAATCATAGCATCAATCGCTTTAATGCCGGTTTGAAGCGGAGTATCTACGGATTTTCTTTCAATTACGCCATGGGCCACGCGCTCTATCCGGCGAAATTTATCAGTCTCCACCGGCCCCTTTCCATCAATCGGCTGTCCCAGTGCATTCACTACACGTCCAGTCAGTGCATCTCCCACAGGGACTTCAACCACACGCCCGGTGGTCTTAACAATATCGCCCTCACTAATGCTGCTGGTATCACCAAGAAGCACGACTCCCACATTATCTTCCTCCAGGTTCAAAACCATGCCATAAACCTCTCCCGGGAATTCTAAAAGCTCGCCCTGCATGGCTTTCTCCAACCCATGGATTCGAGCGATACCATCCGCAACTGTAATTACGGTGCCAACATCCGAGACTTCCAGTTTAGCAGAATATTTTTCAATCTGTTCTTTGATTACCGAACTGATTTCTTCTGGTCTCAAATTCATTGTCTGTTTCCTTTCTGACTCGTTATGCCAACTGAAGAGCGGAAAGCTCCTTCTTCAGTTCATAAAGCCGTGTTTTAATACTGCTGTCCACCACATGATCCCCGATTCGAATTACCATACCACCAAGCAGCGATGGATCGGTAGCATAGTGCATCTCAAATTCTATATAGGGAGTGGTGGCAAGAAGCTTTTCCTCCAGACTGGCCTTCTGCTCCGGCTTTAACTCAGCCGCGCTTGTCACATACGCCGCGCCAATCTTCTTATATTCCTTTACTCTTCGTACAAAATAATCCAGAATCACAATCATCTGATTTTGTCTGTCCTTTTCAACAATGATGTTCAAGAAGCCCACCAGTTCCTCCAAAAGCTTTCCAGAAAAGACCTGATGCAGGATGGCAACCTTTTCCTCCTTCACAATCCGGGGATTGCCCAGCACATTTAAGAGCTGGGGATTGTCCTTTAAAATGGGAATCAGCGCAGATACCTCTTCGTATAAGGCATCCAGCTTATCTTTCTCCATGGCTGTCTCAAACAGCGCATCACCGTACACCTTTGAAACTAGCTTTGCCATGTGCTCTCACCCATCTCCCTCAACGTCTCGTCAATCAAAGCATCCTGAATCTTCACATCGATGGAGTTTGCGACTATCTTCTCAGCCATCAGAGATGCAATATTCACTACTTCCTGCTTCATGTCGTCGATTGCTTTCTTCTTCTCCAGCTCGATCTCCCAGTTTGCCCGCTCGATGATTCTCGCCGCTTCCGCCCTGGCTTCACTCAGCATCTCCTCCTCCCGCGCCTTTGCCTTGCGCCGCGCGGTCTCCAAAATGCTTTCTGCCTCCTTGTCCACATCCTTTAATTTTGCCTCGTACTCTGCTTTCATGGTCTCCGCAGATGTCTTATCTGCGGCAGCCTGAGAAAGATCTCCGGCAATTTTCTGCTTTCTCTTCTCCAGCACGTCCTGAACTGGATTAAAAAGCAGGTAGGACAGCGCGAAAAATAATATAAAGATATTGATGCCGGTCAGCACTGCATCATGCAGCAGCTGCGGATCAAATCCTATTAATCTGTCCAAATCTTTAGCC
Organism: uncultured Clostridium sp.; assembly: GCA_947575275.1. Classification (GTDB taxonomy): domain Bacteria; phylum Bacillota; class Clostridia; order Lachnospirales; family Lachnospiraceae; genus Brotaphodocola. The sequence goes on from CANPMS010000003.1 coordinate 25,977, forward strand.
CCCTTTCGTCACGTTGAGCATTCCGGATTTCCGAATCCTCCTTCCTGATTCATTCCAAATTAAGCGCCGAAAGGCTTAACAAACATCAGGATAATTGCAACTACAAGACCGTACAGACCAGTGGTCTCAGCAACCGCCTGACCCAGCAGCATAGTAGAGGTAATATCGGACTTTGCACCCGGGTTACGTCCAACTGCGGAGGCTCCGTGACCTGCAGCGATACCCTGACCGATACCAGGTCCGATACCGGCGATCATCGCCAGACCTGCTCCGATTGCGGAACAACCAAAAATAAAATCCTGTCCTGAGATACCATTCATAGTAATTTCCTCCTAAATATTAAAATATATTGTTTATTCCATCTTATCATTAATGTAAACCATTGTCAGCATACAAAAAACGTATGTCTGGATACAGCCAGAAAATAAATCGCAGTAAACATGAAGCGCTGCTGGAATACCAATGTTGGCAAACACCGGCATCATTCCATACCATAATCCCATAATGATAACGCCTGAAAGCAGATTCGCGAACAGACGCAGGGATATGGACAGAGGGTTTGCCAGCTCTCCAATCAGATTAATCGGGAACAAAATCGGTGTTGGCTCAAACAGGCTTGTAAAATGACGCACACCCCGATTTTTAATGCCCTGATAATTTACGATGAAGAAAGTAAACATCCCCAGCAAAAAGGTCACACCATAATCTGCAGTCGGCGCTCGCAGCCCAAGCACGCCGCTCAAGTTGCAAAACAGAATAAACAGAAATATGGTTCCGATATAGTTGATAAATTTTCTCGCATTACCCCCCAGAATACCGGCAGTCATGCCCGACAAGGCCTCGTATGCCATCTCCAGCGCATTCTGAAAACTGCCCGGTACGTCCGTCGCCCTCTTGAGCATCCGATTTGCCAAAATTGCAATAATCAGAATGATAATGGAGATAATCCACATTCCGATGGTAGTTGTGGTGATCCAAAAATCCTGACCGAACATCTCATATTTTAAGATACCGTGTATCATAAAGTCAGGTTCATTGGAAATCAGCATTCCCATATTTTCTCCTCCTTTCCTCTAAATTTTTCTAATCTGATATTTCCGAATCCACATTCAGTCGTTCCTCCTTATGACTGGAAATCCTGTGGATTAACGGCTGTAAATATGCGCCTGCTTTCATGCCCATGGCTCCAATTACTGCAGCCAGCAGGTCTATTTCCAGCACCCGCCAGCACAAGAACAGCACTGCCACAAACACCAGTTTTCGTAGAAAACTCTGCGCTACCGTAAATTTATTGGCATACTCATCATTCTGGCTGGACAGTACCCGCTCCGTTATAACTGCCATATGGAACAGCATCAGAGCTGCACCTGATCCGCCGAGCAAAAGCCCCAATACCACCGGTTTTACCGGGTAGCCCCCCACTGGAAGCAGAACACAGGCCAGAAGAATCAGCAGTAAATCGTAAAGCACCACCCCGGTCAGCAGTTCAAGAAGCAACCGCCTTGTCGGCTTACTGAGCCACTCCATCTCCCTTTGCCTCCTTCTTTACACGCTGTCCGAATCCGAATCAGATGCCTGCTTATCCTTAAGGATACGGCTCACCTGCTTTGGCTTACTGATTCCTGTCCTCTGCACATCTGTCGAATGCTCCGCATGGAAACGTTCCTCGTCCTTCTTTTCCTGACGAATCATTGCCTGCACCATCTTCCACGCGCACCGCACACCTGCCAGCACTCCAAGAATCAGCATCGGAACCATAAGCTTTGTTCCAAGCCGGGAATCCGCCTGGAAGCCGATAAAAATACAGAGGAAAATTGGTGTAAGCACACACAATCCAAGCTGCATCACCATCGCCAGGCTCCGGATCACGCTCTTGTTATAATACACCAAAAATCCTCCTCCACATTTTCATATACATATACGTTGCTTATTATACCCAAACATTTTTATTTTGTCCATTATTAATAAAATATTTCTGTGTACGGCGCACGGTTGATGCCCTCCTCCACCGCCGCCTTTGCAACTGCATTGGCAACAGCCAGCGCTACGCGCTTATCAAAAGACGAGGGAATCACATACTCCTCTGTTAATTCCTCCTCCGGAATAACTGCGGCAATTGCGTGGGCCGCCGCAATCTTCATAGACTCCGTAATATCTTTTGCACGAACTGCTAAAACTCCTTTAAACATTCCCGGGAATACCAGCACATTATTAATCTGATTTGGATAGTCGGAACGTCCGGTTCCCACAACCAATGCTCCCCCGGCCTTCGCTTCCTCTGGCATAATTTCCGGTACCGGATTTGCCATAGCAAACACAATACCACCGTCCATGGATGCCACCATCTGACGTGTTACCAGATTTGGGCGGGACACGCCCACAAAAATATCCGCCCCCTTCAGAGCATCTTCCAGCTTACCGTGCTCTCTCTTTAAGTTGCTGATATGAGAGATTTCCTCCTGACCTGAGTTTAAGCCCTCATCTCCCTCACAGATAATCCCGTTAATATCACACATGATAATATTCCCGAATCCCATCGCAATAAGCTGCTTTCCGATAGCAACGCCTGCCGCGCCTGCGCCGTTGATCACCACCTTAAGCTCTCCCATCCTCTTTCCCGTCACCTTAACTGCATTTAACAGCGCAGCGCTTACCACGATTGCAGTACCATGCTGATCATCATGGAAAATCGGAATATCACATCGTTCCTTTAGCTTCTTTTCAATTTCAAAACAGCGCGGGGCTGCAATATCCTCCAGGTTGATTCCGCCAAAGCTTTTGGAAATCAGCGCAATTGTGCTGACGATAGTATCCACATCCTTGGAGTCCACACAAAGAGGAAAGGCATCTACATTGGCAAAGGCTTTAAACAACGCGCACTTCCCCTCCATAACCGGCATACCCGCACTGGGCCCAATATCCCCAAGCCCCAGCACAGCCGTACCATCGGTAATCACTGCTACCAGGTTGCCTTTACGGGTATACTCATACGCCAGTTCTTCATCCTTTGCGATTAAAAGGCATGGCTCCGCCACGCCCGGCGTGTATGCCACGGAAAGCTCTTCCCGATTCGTAATCGGCGCACGCGAGATGACTTCAATCTTACCCTTCCATTCTTTGTGTTTCTCGATTGCAAGCTGCTTTTTATCCACAGTAACATCCTCCTCATTGTTTGCCCTAAATGGCTATCATTCTCACTTAACATATGCAATCAGCTTTGTGCCGTCCTGCGCTGTGTCAATTACAATACTTTGTCCCTCACTGATATTTCCCTCCAGGATAATCCGTGCTGCCAGAGTCTCCACATGTTTCTGAAGATACCTGCGGAGCGGACGCGCACCATAGGCCGGGTCATAACCGTTATCAGTGATAAATTCCTTTGCACGCTCAGTTAGCTCCACCTTAAGCTCCCTGTCTGTCAGCCGTCTGTTCACATCAGCAACCATCAATTCTACAATATGGCTGATATTATCCTTTGTCAGCGGCTTAAAGAGGATGGTCTCGTCCAAACGATTTAAAAACTCCGGGCGGAAATGTGTGCGCAGGTCACCCATAACCATCGCCTCCGCTTCCGGTTTTATAGAACCGCCTCCATCGATTCCCTCTAAAAGATACTGGGAACCGATGTTGGAGGTCATAATCAGAATCGTGTTTTTAAAATCCACCGTCTTTCCGGTAGAATCAGTAATCCGCCCATCATCCAACACCTGCAAAAGTACATTAAACACGTCCGGGTGGGCCTTCTCCACCTCATCAAACAGCACCACGGAATAGGGTTTGCGGCGCACTGCCTCGGTCAGTTGACCTCCCTCATCATAGCCCACATATCCGGGAGGCGCCCCAATCAGACGCGCCACAGAATGTTTCTCCATGTATTCGCTCATATCAATACGAACCATGTTGTTCTCATCATCGAACAACGCCTCTGCAAGCGCCTTTGCAAGCTCTGTCTTGCCCACACCGGTAGGACCCAAAAACAGAAAGGAGCCGATAGGCTTTGTGGGATCCTTGATTCCTGCCTTAGACCGCAGAATCGCCTCCGTCACCTTCTCTACACCCTCATCCTGCCCCACTACGCGCTGGTGAAGCACCTGATCCAGATGCAGAATCCTGCTGCGCTCACTCTCGTTTAATTTGCTGACGGGAATACCGGTCCAGCGGGAGATAATACGCGCAATCTCATTCTCGGTAACGCTTTCATGCACCAGACTCAGATCCTGACTCTTTACTTTTTCCTCCTCACTCTCCAGTTCCTTCTGAAGCTGGGGCAGCTTTCCATACTGTAACTCCGCTGCTCTGTTTAAATCATACTGCTGCTGTGCCGCTGCAATATCCCGATTGACCTGCTCAATCTCCTCACGCAGCGCCGACAATCGATCCACAGAAGATTTCTCATTCTCCCACTGCGCTTTCTTCGCCGAAAACTCATCATGAAGCTCCGCCAGATTCTTCTGCAAATCCTCAAGACGCTCCTGGCTTAAGCGGTCTGTCTCTTTTTTCAGCGCTGTCTCCTCAATCTCCATCTGCATGATTTTCCGGGAAAGCTCGTCAAGCTCCGCAGGCATGGAATCCAACTCTGTCTTAATCAGCGCGCACGCCTCGTCCACCAGGTCAATCGCCTTATCCGGCAAAAACCTGTCCGTAATATAACGCTCAGACAGCACCGCTGCCGCCACAAGTGCTGAGTCGGTAATCTTTACTCCGTGAAATACCTCGTAACGATCCTTAATTCCCCGCAAAATGGAAATGGTATCCTCCACCGATGGCTGGTCCACTAATACCGGCTGGAACCGCCGTTCCAACGCTGCATCCTTCTCAATATACTTGCGATACTCATCCAGAGTCGTTGCTCCGATACAGTGCAGCTCCCCCCGCGCCAGCATAGGCTTTAACAGGTTTCCTGCGTCCATGGAGCCTTCCGTCTTGCCTGCACCTACAATCGTATGCAGCTCATCGATAAACAAAATAATCCGCCCATCACTCTTTTTTACTTCCTCCAGCACTGCCTTCAGACGCTCTTCAAATTCTCCGCGGTATTTTGCGCCCGCCACCAGCGCGCCCATATCCAGCGCAAACAGCTTTCGATCCTTTAGACCTTCTGGAACATCACCACGGACAATACGCTGGGCAAGACCCTCCACCACGGCAGTCTTTCCCACACCAGGCTCACCAATCAGCACCGGGTTATTCTTCGTCTTTCTGGACAGAATCTGTACCACGTTTCGGATTTCACTGTCCCGCCCGATTACAGGATCCAGTTTCTGATTCCTGGCGCGCTCCACCAGATCATAACCATACTTCTCCAGGGTATCGTAGGTTGCCTCCGGGTTATCGCTGACTACCCTCTGATTTCCCCGCACTGTTGAGAGCGCCTGAAGAAACGCATCACGGGTAATTCCATACTGTTTGAACAACTCCTTTAGGGTTCGATCCGTATATTTTAACATGGACAGGAAAATATGCTCCACCGACACATACTCATCACCCATAGAGCGGGACTCATCCTCCGTATTAATTAAAACCTTGTTCAGATCTCCGCTGATATAAATCTGGCTTGTGCCGCTGACCTTGGGAAGCCCTGCTAATTTCTGCTCCGCCTCACTGACAATCAGCTCCTTTTGAATTCCCATCTTCATAAGCAGCTTTAAAATCAGGCTGTCATCCAGAGTCAGCAGGCTGTAAAACAAGTGCTCCTGCTCAACCTGCTGGTTTCCGTATTCATACGCCAGCTTCTCACAATTCTGCACAGCCTCCATGGATTTTTGGGTAAATTTGTTTATATTCATAGGTCATACCTCCATTTCCCAATGTATATTCTCATTGTTATATTTGTAATATAACACATATTGTCATCACTGTCAATGGTCGAGTTCTATTCCTTTCCCCGCTTCCGTATCTCATTCCACGCTGCAAATCCAATCAACACCAAACCTGCTGTCAGCAGATATACCCACCAGGAAATACTCATCCAAAAACCTCTGGTCATGTAAATTGCTGCTGTTACCATTACAATACCCGAAGTCCTAACCCACCATACTGACTTTCTTACATGACTGGAGATAAAAACCACCAGACAGATTCCCTCCAAAATCAGCGCATTAATCAACCTTCCCCGTATCAGCGCACCACCTGCGAGCACCACCAGAAGCATCGTATTCAGCACTCTCTGGCAAATATGAGTTTCATCTGTCTCTCCCCACACCACTGGCAATCGATAAATAAAGAAAAATACCGGAAGTATCTGAATCTCCAGCCACAGCACATTGGGGAGCTTAAAGAACGGCTGTGCCCACCATGCAAAGATCAGCAGTATCTCCGCAACTGTAACAGCGCAGCTTCGCAGCTTCGGCAGTGCTGCATATTGGAGAGCATACAGAGCCAACAGAACCAGGTAAGCAACACGCCAATTTTTATCTGCCAGCAGCATCATAGGCACCAATATCAACACAATCAGTATATGATACCAGTCCACATGAAGCAGCCTTTCGCCATCATCCGACCATTCCATAATATCAGTATAGCGCCGCATAGAGATACCAGACAGAAGAACTATCCCCATCACACCTCCCAGCCACAAATTCTCTCCGATTCCATACCGAGCTGCAACAACAAATGGCAATGGTATGATAGATAGTGTGAGTATCAAGTGCTGCCATAACCCATTTCCCCGGTAGAATTTTTTATACAAAGCTGTAAATATCAAAAGAAGCGCCGCCAAATTCCACAGAGAACACCCCTTTGTCCACAAAAACTCTTGTACTGCTATCACAAACAGCAGTACACCTGACACATCCCAAAACCAGTCCTCCCGATGCAGCAGATCGATCTTCCCCGATTGGGCTGCATACTGTGATACCGCATACTCAACTATCAGCAAAACCAGCACAGGCAGCATGGAAATTACTCGGTCTGGCATCAACCCAACCGACAGAATAAACGCACTTTCCAAAAAATACGCAAACATTGCACGGATCAGCAAGGTTCTGTCCTTCTGTATCTGCCAAATCTTACAGAAATAGTAACCTGTTAAAAGCACCAAAAAAACCACCTGTTTTCCTTCACTTCCCAGATATGCCGCCTGACAAAAAGCTCCTAACACCGAAAGTGCTGGCCAGAACTTATCTTTTTGCTTTATATCCCACACCATCATAATAACCAGGTAAACCCACAGGGCCATATAAAACTTCAGATTTGTCCCCAACAAACCATTTGCCAACACCGGAAGAGTGAAGATTAGTGGAGATAATGCCACAGGAATTAATGTGCGTATCTTGGGGTATTTCTGCCCCCACCAGACCACCATAATGGTCAACATTACCATTATTATCGAGGCCGATACATGGACACTCATATTCCTGCCAACACTCTGACTGTGCAAAAACGCCAAATCCACCAAAACTCTTATCAGCATCCAAATCCCATTTATTATTATGGCAGCAGTATAGATTGCATCCCCCTGTACACAATGCAGTTTTTTGGTCTCCCATCCAAATTTTCTGGATACCAGAAAATAGCCTCCGGACAGAATCGTTCCGGCGCACAGCCGGTATGCGTGATTCACCGGCAGCCACAACCCTACATAGTAAAAAAATATAACACAGCAGAGCTGATATAGAATTTTCAACGATTTCTTTTCTCTGTTCCATGCCAGCATCCCCATGCCTGTCACAAGACATGCCACCGCCACAACACTTTGCAGTGTAATGATGCCTTCTCCCTGAAAAAACAGTCTCACTATAAAATTTCCAAGCAGCAAAGGCGCCAGCAAGATAGCGGCCGCCCCAAAGTGCATTGGCACAAAAGTCTCCAGATTATCTCTAACCCTCCAATTGGCCTGTTCCCTATCACCACAATTTTCGATGTGACCGGAATCCTCCCCGCTTTCCTCCTCCTTTTTGCAGCGCGGTATCCACACCAACCTCAGTGCAATCCATGCCGTTCCATAATACATCATGCCATAGGCAACTCCGGAATACTGCAGGCGGAATGACAACAGTAGAAAAAGCACACTAATTGTAAGTCCCCACAGGCAACAGCAGGTGTACACACGGTCACGGAAGTTTCGGCAGCCGCCGAAAAGCGCCGCCGTAGTCAAGAAGCTTCCAACACACAGCACACGCCATTGATAGTAGCCCATCATCACAAATTCCACACCCAAAAGCTGAAAATATCCGACCGCCAAAACCGAAAGCATCAGGAAAATACTTCCAAGTATGTAAAAGGCACAGCCAGTTCTTCTGATTTTCAGAAGCCTCTGTGCCAGAAAGCTGGCGGCAAAGAACAATACTGCAAATCCAAACACAAATGCTGCCTTACAAATATCCGGGAGAATATGCCATGTCGTTGTACCAAAAATCAGCCCCGCAAGCACCACTAAAACCACGCCTGCCACCAGTGCGGCCGTGCCACGGGAAAATCCCGGTTTAGCTTCCCATTCCGATTTCTCTGCAGATACCGGAGATTTCTCCATCAAATCTTCCGATTTCTCTTCCGCACTATAAACCGAATCCGTCTGCTGCCTTATGCCAAGCTGCATCTCCAGCCTCTTAATCTGCTCGTTTTTTCCCTTATTGACCACCGCCAATACAACGATAATTACCAGCTCTATCACCGGCAAAAAAAGCCATGCAAACAAAATTAACAACACCATTATATTCGTTCCTCCTTCCAACCAACAAGTATACTAATGCCACTATCTTGCTGCCGGTTCCGTGCCCTGGCGGATATTCACATCCATCTGATTAAAGGGAATCTGGATTCCCCATTTATCAAATTCCTCCTTGACCGATTCAATAATATCCCAGCGGACCTCCCAGTAATCCGCAGTCTTTGCCCAGCCGCGCCCGCCGATTATAACTGCACTGTGCGCCAGCTCGCTGACATAAACCGTAACCCCATCCTCCCTCAGCACCAGCGGATGGGATTCAAAGACACTCTGAATAATATCCTTTGCCAGTTTTATGTCAGAGGAATAGCTGATACCCACCTCCACGTCTACCCGGCGCTTCTCCTGTGCGGTCACATTCACAATCTTATCATTAGAGAGCGTGCTGTTGGGAATCGTAATCTTCTTATTATCCGGTGTCAACAAGGTCGTATACACCAGTCCCACATTTTGCACTCTCCCTTCAAATCCACCACATACAATATAATCATTAACCACAAAGGGGCGTATCAACATCAAAAGAATCCCCCCCGCCACATTAGAGAGGCTGTTCTGTAAGGAAAGACCGATAGCGATACCGGCGGATCCAACGAGCGTAATAATAGATGCAGACGGGATTCCCAACTTGTCCGCCGCAATAAAAATTGTGAGTGCGTAGATTGCAGCATCGGACACAGATATAAGAAACCGTGCCATGCTCAAATCCAACTCCGTGCGCTCAAACATCTTTTTTAATATCTTGTGAACCACTTTTACCACGCGGGTGCCAACAAAGAAAATCAGCGCTGCAGCCACCAGACGACAGAGCAGATCAATCCCCACGGGAGCCCAGCCCCTTAACGTATCCTGTATCGTATTTGACATAATCATTTTCTCTTTCTACTGCCGTAATAACTCCCCAATCTTACGTTCTTCTTCCATAAACAGAAGGTCGCGATTGTATTGATAGTACCTCTTACATTCATACCCCTTCAGAAACTCTACGCTGTAAAAGCCTGTATTTAGTTCTGTTACAAACAGAGCCATTTCCTGGCTTACCCCAAACGCCGCCTCCATAAAGTCAAAGGCATGTTCCAGTGCAGTCCCCACAGCATCTGCCAGCATCTCATACTGGTCACTGTCTGATCCAAAACGCCCCCGCACCAGCTGCCACGCCTGCGCCATATCAACCGGCTTCTCCTTTCGAAGCGCCTGCAAATCCTCCTCAAGCTTTGCTGTCACTGTCTGGTGGCAGCGCAGCTCCCGGCGGGACAGAAGCCCGCTTTCACGGAGTCTTTCCCACTTCTCACAAAACCCTTCCAGCATATCCGCAAAACCACCGACTGCCCCCTTCTCCCCTATCTCATCATTTCCCGTCTGCACATGAAATTCTTTCAGCTTTTCCATACGAAGGCTCATTGCCTCTCCCGCTGCTGCCACTTGCTTAAACTTCTGATTCAGCCCTGATAAAAGCAGACCAATCACACTGACACGCTCATCAAATGGCGCCCGCTGCAGCTTATCCACGATTGCCTCACAGATCTCCCCTTCCAGTACACGATCCACTTGGTAATCATCCCGGTACTTGTTATACAACTCCAGATAGTTGGCAAAATCCTTTGCAATCTTAGGGAACTGAATATACTCCGCCGCCAGCTCCCGATCCACTGTCCGGCCCTGCCGCTCATACACCTCCACAAGCTGCGACAAATCCTCCCAGCCCCGGGGTGTAGCAAATAGCTTTCCATCCACGGTCGTCTCAATCTGGCAAAAGTTCTGACTCCTGACATTCAGATATGTGCGGATTGCCGGATGAACTCCCGCCTGCACTGCATATTCCTTCCATACCTCAAAATCCGGCTCCACTTCAATCCGCCGTATCCGGTCTAAGGTGACAATATCAAAATCCCGCACCGACTTATTGTACTCGGGCGGATTTCCCGCTGCCACAATAATCCAGCCTTCGGGAATTTTATGACTTCCAAAAGTCTTTGCCTGCAAAAACTGGAGCATAGCCGGCGCCAGCGTCTCTGACACACAGTTAATTTCATCAATAAACAGGATCCCCTCTTTTAGCCCGCTTTGCTCCATCTTCTCATAAACGGACGCAACAATCTCACTCATGGTATATTCCGTCACTGTATATTCCCTGCCGCCGTACTCTTTACGCTCGATAAACGGAAGTCCAATAGCGCTCTGCCTTGTATGGTGCGTAATCGTATACGATACCAGTCCGATCCGGCACTCCTGAGAAATCTGCTCCATAATCTGAGTCTTGCCCACGCCGGGCGGTCCAATCAAAAGCACCGGACGTTGACGGACGACCGGAATCACATAGGCCCCAAACTCATCCTTTTCCAGATATGCCGCAATAGTGTCCTTGATTTCCTGTTTTGCTCTCTTGATATTCACTCTGCCAAATCTCCCTCTTCCAAAATTAACTTCATTGCCCACGCAGGAACGGAAATATCCGTGTACTGATCCTTCACAAACACAAATGCTGTATCATACACCGGGCGCTTCACCGGGTAAATACCCTCTCCGTCTGTAAAATACAAAAGCCCTTTCAGTCTGTGAAACTCACCGCGCCCAACCATTTGATTCACATGCTCAAACGCCGGTCTGAAATCTGTACCTCCCTGCCCGATAACAGTAAAGTTTTGCATGTACTCCTCCATTTCCTCCCGGCTGGTAATCAGCATATCATCCTGAACCTGCTCGTCGCATTGGATAATGTGTATATTCGTCTTCTTAAAATAGCTGTCCGATTGACATAAAACATCGTATGTCTCCTCCAAAAATCTCCGTACCAAGTCCCCCGAGCAGGACATGGAGGTGTCAATCACAATAACAAAATCCTCAATCCGGCTGACTTCCTTCGATTCCAGCGGCTCCACAAGAGGCATATTCCCATACAAGGACAAACCATAGGTATAAAAACCATAGTCAAAGGAATCCTGGTCTATCTGCATCTCCTCCCGCAACACGGAAAACTTCTTTAAAAACTTCCGGTAATCGTACCTCTCCCTGTTTTCCACCTGCACATGCTCCAAAAGACTTTTTGATTCCTCGTCCTGATGACTTCCCATAGTCTCCAGCTCCGTCTGCAATTTATCCCGGTTCTCACTCCACTGGTTCTGCCGTTCCGACGCAATCTTTGGCTCCTCCTGCGGCAGCTCCCAGCGGCTGTGATCATCCACATAAAACTCTGCTGCCAGACGCTGATACTGATTCTCCGTTAAATCCATGTCCTGAAGCGACTGGTATACACTCTCCGCATTCAGCACCGGATGCTTTACCCTCAGTCTCCCATACCAATCCTGACGGAAGAGTGAACCCGCTATATGAATACATTTCAAGTACAACCCGTCAATCACCGACTCAACTGCAATATCACATGCCAGATTCCAATATTTTTCTCCTCTCTTGCCCCTGGTATCCATATGACAAAGCAGGCAGTGCAGCACCATGTGAAGATAAGCGCGGTTCACCAATACGCGTCCGCGCTGATACAGTCCACATAGATAATCTGGATTATAAAAAATTACAAAGCCATCTGTCCCCAGACCGCCTCGGGAAGGATCTGACTCAAATCCCAGTCTGCTTAAAGATATATCCAGATACCGCATATTTAAATACAGTTCATTCCTGGCATTCTGCAGAATCCGTGTACACAGCTCCACCATATTCAACTCTTGCAGCTGCCTATGCCTTGTGGGGTCTATCATCGTTTTTCTATCTCCTTACAGTTCAAATCTTCGTTTTCTGGTGGTCTCCTGTGCCTCTGCACCTCCTCTGTGATAACGGTAATCCATCAGCCAGCTCACCAGCTCCGTATCGCCGGCCTGCTGCGCAATAGAAATCAACTCCGTGATCTGCTCCGCGATTCCCCCCTGAGCAGACGAGGTCCTGCATTCCGCCCCCTCAAGCACTGTCTGTACCAGCCATGGTATTCTGCCAGGTTCCAGATTAGTTGCCTGTCCAAAGCGCCGCACACCTGCGCGCGCCATAAGGACTCCTGCTGTTCTCCAATGCTCCCGTACATAGTCCATGTACATCACCCGATACTCGTCAGTCAGTCCACAGGGAAACAGAAGTCTTCCCAATGCCAGCTCCGTCACCAATTCCTCTGATTCCTGCACCTTTACATGAGAAAACAGCTCATCATATCCCGTATATTGAAACTCTCTGCCGGAAAAACAGTACCGATACCGATGTCCGCAGCCATGAGTCTCAACAAACAAAATCCGCGCCGGTGTATTTTCCACCGATTCCTCATAGTATTCCGGAAAAATAAGCCTTGCTTCCTGAAAAGCTCCAGCATCGCCGGAGCGTATCTGTTCAAAATCTCCATTCGTTAAAGCATCTTCTGTTATTCGGCGCACCCGAACACGCAATGTATGCCGAAACTCCGACAGCATATCCTTAAAACAGGATTTTTCTCCCACAAACTCTGTAATATCCAAAAGCTCCACGGTCTGCACCCCGGCAAACAGTCCGGCACCCAAATCCAACACCCGGCCGTAGCAATAAATCCGCCTCAATTTTTCACAGCCGTAAAATCCGTATGCTCCGACCTTTTCAAGCCAGGGAGGAAGATATATTTCCTCCACATCACTTCCTGAGAGTGCATACGCCCCCAGCTCCGTTACCCGGCGCCCCTCCAGCTCAGGGGGGATGACAACCTGTGGCTGCGCCTCCTTAATCCCGTCAATCCTTATAATATCCCCTACTATTGTATATATAAGTTCCATTCATTCAGCCTCATCTCACAGGACTTCGCTATTCAATACACAGTATTTATACTTATAAATTTGAATAAAGCTGGATTAGGAGCACTCCACCTAATCCAGCCTTAATTATATTCATATTAAGATCTCATTGTATAAAAAAGCGCGAGACGGGACTCGAACCCGCGACCCCGACCTTGGCAAGGTCGTACTCCACCAACTGAGCCACTCGCGCATAGTCAACACCTTAAAAATTGTGCCGAATAATAATTATTCTAGCACAACTTTACTCAGTTTGCAAGGATTTTTTCTAAAAAATGCCTTGGACCGGAATCGAACCAGTGACACGAGGATTTTCAGTCCTCTGCTCTACCAACTGAGCTACCAAGGCGTTGCTGTCAAAGTAAAATGCCGCAGGCCGGAATCGAACCGGCACGGGAGATTAGTCCCGCAGGATTTTAAGTCCTGTGCGTCTGCCAGTTCCGCCACTGCGGCAAATCCTAAATGGATGGAGGTGGATTCGAACCACCGAAAGCACTGCTAACAGATTTACAGTCTGCCCCCTTTGGCCACTCGGGAACCCATCCACAACCGACTTTGACAAGCACCGATTATCTTACCATACACCAGATTAAAAATCAAGCCGTTTTCCAGTTTTTCCACTTAAACCAGCGCTCCGGTGCTCAAAAGGATACTGCTGTTTGCCGGAAGCGTCAGCGTCAGTATTCCATCAACAGAGTAGTATACCACCCTGCCGACATTGTATCCACCCACTTCCGTCAGCATCAGCCGAGTCAGCGCATTGTCGTCTGCAATACCCAGCTCCCACACGGGTACCTGTACAGTACGACTCTCACCCCGGTTGTTGACAACCACAACGCAACAGTTCTTACCGCGCATCCTGCCATAGGCAATCAACTGTCGATCCGCCAGTAACTGCTTTAAAGATCCCCGTCGCAAAGCAGGCAGAGTTTTGTGAAGGCTGATCATATAACGGTGAAATTCAATCAGCTCATAATCTTCTTTCCCCCAGGGATACGTCCTTCGGCTATCCGGATCCGTCCAGCCACACACGCCTGTCTCGTCCCCATAATACAAAGTAGGAGCGCCCGGCCAAGTCATCTGAATCATGACTGCCTCCCTAAAAACACCGTAATTGATGTTAAGGCTCGCCATCTCTGCTCCCGCAGTGCCGATTCTTCCCACAATCTGATTCGTTCGGGTCAGAAACCGGCTATGGTCATGGTTGGAGAGCTGGTTCATCGCTGTCATAACCGACTGAGTTTGCATACGGCTCATATGATAGTACATGGAGCGAAAAAAACTCACTCCATCACCGTAGAGCGCACCGTTATACTCATCGCTGTGCTTTTCCATGCCGGTTAAAAACCAGGTCAGCGGTTCCATAAACGCATCATAGTTCATCACCGTATCCCATTGATCTCCGTTCAGCCAACTGCTGGGATCTCCGTAATGCTCCGCCAGAATAATTGCATGGGGATTAGCGTCCTTCACCTGTTTACGAAAGCTGCGCCAAAAACTGTGGTTATACTCGCTGCTGTGTCCCAAATCTGCTGCCACATCCAAACGCCAGCCGTCCACCTTATAGGGGGCAGATACCCACTTTCTGGCAATTTTCATAATATACTCGTAAAGCTTCGGCGACTCCTCATAATTGAGCTTCGGCAGAGTGTCATGTCCCCACCAGCCATCATAACTCTTGTTGTCAGGCCACCCATTTTCGTTATTAAATTTGAAAAAGCTCCTATACGGGCTGTCCCCGTGCTCATAGGCTCCCGGTTTATAGCCGCCTTGGCCTGCATAGATTTTCTCACGATCCAACCATTTGTTAAAGGAGCCGCAATGGTTAAACACTCCATCGATAATAACCCGCATTCCACGGCTGTGGACTTCATCCATAAACTGTGCAAAGAACGTATCACTTGCCTCTAAATTCTCCGGCGCGGCACTACGAAGTTGATACCTGGTCGCTTTGCTGTTGGAAACTGCGTTCTCAGCCACCAGCTCACCGCCGTCCTTTACAATCACCCCATAATGGGGATCAATGTGCTCATAGTCCTGGCTGTCATATTTATGGTTTGAGGGCGACACAAACAAAGGGTTGAAATAAATCACCTCTACACCCAAATACTGCAAATAGTCCAGCTTATCCCAAACCCCCTGCAAATCGCCTCCATAAAAGCATCCCACATCCATGGTAGAAGGATTGGTATCCCACTCTCCCACCTGGCGCACCGGACGTCCAATATACACATACTCACAGTTCTGAACATCATTCCCCTGATTCCCATTATAGAAACGATCCACAAAAATCTGATACATAACAGCCCCCTTCGCCCATTCCGGCGTATGGAAGCCCGGAGTAATCCGGAACGCATAGCAGCTCTGAATATCCATGGTTGCACCCAGACGGTTGTAATAACAGACTTCTCCGTTCTTCACTACCTGAAAATAGTAACTCTGTGGCTCGCTGCCAACCACAAACTCATATTCATAGTAATCAAACATGGCAGATGATGCCACTTTTGTCATCTCTGCCTGAGTATTTTTATCTTCTTCAATATAAGAAACCCGCTCCACATCACCTTTTGCAGTACGGAATCGGAGCTTTACCCTGTCTCCTGTATCCGGTTCCTCTGGAATGCGATAATCCGACGTCTCGTCCGCAAACAAAGCCTGACGGTTTATCTCTGTATTAATTGGTATTTCTAACATAATAAATCACTGCCTCCAGTGGTTATTCTTCTCTATTTTATCTGATTCCACACAAAGATACAACTATTTTTTGGACCTGCGATGAAGAAGACTTCTATCTTTTAGTTATCCACATAAAGTGAGAGAGCCAGCGGGGTGGCTGGCTCTCTCAGGAGAAGGTATTTCATTTCTTATGGGGTGTAGCAAAAAACTATAAAATGTATTGGGGGGGGGTTACGCTTATTATAATACTACACCGCCAGAAAAAAGTGTGCACAAATTTCGACAAATTTCGATAGCTTTTTTATGCAATTTCACTCTTATCTATACTACAAACAGGCTTTCAAATTCCTCACGACCAATCTTTTCCTTCTCAATCAGCAGGGCGCAACAACTATCCAATACAGAGCGGTGCTCCAGAATAATCTCCTTTGCCTTCTGATAGCATTCATCGATAATGCGTTTCACCTCCATATCGATAGATGTTGCCACCTCATCTCCATAGCTTCGCACATGGCCAAAATCCCTTCCGATAAATACCTCATCATCATCGTTGTCATAATCAATCATTCCGATCTTCTCAGACATGCCGTAGCGCGTCACCATGGCACGGGCAATCTTGGTCGCCTGTTTTATATCCTGAGATGCCCCGGTTGTAACATCCTCAAAAATAATCTCCTCGGCAATGCGTCCACCCAAGGATACCATAATATTTTGCAGCATTTTCCCTCTGGTATTAAATATCTCGTCCTCTAATGGAAGCGGCATAGTATATCCCGCTGCTCCTATACCAGTTGGTATAATGGACACCATATGAACCGGTCCCACATCCGGAAGCACATAAAATAAGATTGCATGACCTGCCTCGTGGTACGCTGTAATCCGCTTCTCCTTGTCAGAGATAATCCGGCTTTTCTTCTCCCCTCCAATTCCTACCTTTACAAAAGCACGCTCAATATCGTTCTGACGGATAAATCGGCGGTTTTCCTTAGCTGCAACAATGGCCGCTTCATTCATCAGATTTTCCAAATCAGCGCCTGTAAATCCAGAGGTAGTGCGGGCTACACGCGCCAGATCCACATCCTCCGCCAGGGGCTTTTCCTTAGAGTGAACCTGGAGGATTTCGTTTCTCCCCCTAATATCCGGGCGTTCTACCGCCACCTTTCTGTCAAATCGTCCCGGGCGCAGGATTGCCGGGTCAAGAATATCCACCCGGTTCGTTGCCGCCAAAACGATAATTCCCTCATTGATACCGAAACCATCCATCTCCACCAGAAGCTGATTCAAAGTCTGTTCACGCTCATCGTGTCCACCACCCATTCCGGTGCCTCTGCGACGTGCCACGGCATCAATCTCATCAATAAATATGATACATGGCGCGTTCTTTTTAGCATCCTCAAACAAATCCCTAACACGGGAAGCGCCAACGCCAACAAACATCTCCACAAAATCAGAACCGGAAATCGAAAAAAACGGAACCCCGGCCTCTCCAGCCACAGCCTTTGCCAACAACGTTTTTCCCGTTCCCGGAGGGCCCACCAGGAGAACTCCCTTGGGTATTCTGGCCCCAACGCTGGTATATTTCTGCGGATTGCGCAGAAAATCCACCATCTCCTCTAAATCCTCCTTTTCCTCTGAAAGACCTGCCACACTCCCAAAGGTAACTCCGCTGGAGTAAGTCATATGAGCACGGCTCTTGCCGAAATTCATCATTCTGGAATTGGCTCCACCGCCGCTTCCAGCGCGCATATTCATCATAAATATAATTACAATCACTGCCCCTATGGATAGTACAACCGGCAGAATCAAGTCCAGCCAGTAGTTTGCCTGGGATACATTTTTTACCATATAATCAATATCTTTCGCTCCCAGCAGTTGCTGGGTCTCATTGACATCAGAAACATACACCACGAACTGTCTGCCTGCGTCGGTGGTCACGCGAACCTCGCCAGTCGGTGCCTGTTCATTCTGATAGATCTCTACCTCCTGGATTCCGCCATCCGCCAGAAGCTGCATGAACCCGCCATTGGAAAGCTCTGTCTTCTTTCCGCCTAATGCGAGAAGCATCCAGATTATTGCAATCAATAAAAGCGGCGTCATAAGCCAGAACCCAGAATAATAATTTTGCTGTTTCACTCAGATTGCCTCCTTATAGCTCTACGACTCCGATATACGGTAAGTTCCGATACTTCTGGGCATAGTCTAACCCGTAGCCCACCACAAACTCATCCGGAATAGTAAAACAGGTGTAATCTACACGAACCTGCTTATTCACGCGACGCTCAGGTTTATCGAGAAGGGTGCACAGGCAGATGTCTTTTGGTCCGCGCTGTTTGAGCACCTCAATCAGATAAGAAAGCGTACGCCCGGAATCGATGATGTCCTCCACAATCAATACCTCTTTACCGACAAGAGGTTCATCAAGATCCTTCACAATGCGTACGATGCCGCTGGATTTGGTGTCATCACCATAGCTGGCTACGGACATAAAATCCATGGACACTGGTACCGTCAGTCGTTTTGCCAGCTCACAGGTAAAAAACACGCCGCCTTTGAGAATGCAGATTAAATGAATCTCACGCCCCGCGTAGTCACTGCTAATCTGTGCCGCAATCTCATTAATACGGTTGTTGACCTCTTCTTCTGACAATAGTACACGAATCTTATCTGCCATGATTTTCTCCTCCGTCGTATGTCACCTGTAATATGGTTTCCGTATCGTCCGTAATTTTATAATATTCACTGATCCGATGCCCCACCACCCAAAGTACATGGCTTCCTTCCGCCAGCAGTAGAATTTTATCCCGCTGCTCTCTCGGAATTTTTTCGTCTATCATGTACCTGGAGACTGTCTTATGACCGCCCCCGGGAAGGGTCAGATAATCACCCTCCCGCCGTGTTCTCACGGACAGCGCATTTTTAATTCTATCATAGTCAAACCATTTCGTATACTGGTTTTTTGGAATTTCTGCATCTTTTTGGAACAAAAACTTTTTCATCTGAAGTTTCTTTTCCACTGCCCCTGATTTGCCGCCTTCACCCCGACCGCTCCAAATGCCATATTCCTCCCTGCCTCCCATAACTCGCAGAACATCGTACCCTACTTCACCTCTCACACCTGCAGGCAGGCAGATCCGGCTCCCCACAGGACGGTGTGCAAGCGCATCCAGCTGCTTAAAATGGCAGTGAGTCATATTCTTTCGCCCAGGCGCCGCTATTTCCAGCATATGGCGAAGCAAATAGATTCTTATAATCTCATCCTGCTGTCGGAATACATCAAGATTAATCTGTGCCAGAGAGACTCCCTCCTCAGCGTCAGGCATCCACTGCCCGGTGTAAAGGTTATCCTGAACCGCTGCACCTGAGCCGAAACAAGAATGTGCGCTCCCGGTACGGTTCGCCTCCTCCCAAACTTTTTGCGCCTGCCGCTCCAAATACGCATCTGCCTGCCCAATTATCCCACCAGCACTGCAGATATGCTCTGCCGCCCGGATATTAACAAGAGACTCCATCAGCGGCAGGATTTCGTTGCGAATCCGGTTTCGGGTATAATCACGACTTTGGTTGGTAGAATCCTCACACCACGCCTCTCCCCTCTGCAAAAGCCAGTCTCTGATTTCTCCGCGGTCTGCACATAGAAGTGGACGAATCCTCCTGCCATTCACCGGCTTAATTCCCGAAAGCCCCTTAAGACCGCTGCCACGTACCAGATTATGGAGGATAGTCTCTGTGTTGTCCCCGGCATGATGCGCCACAGCAATCTTTGCAGCACAGACTCCCCCCGCCTCCTTATCCCAGTCTGAAGCCGCCTTCTCAAAGATCTCATACCGGAAATCACGTCCTGCCTCCTCTTCAGACACCCCCCGCTGCTGCGCCAGCCCTTTTACATCACAGTGTACCGCTATAAAGGGGATACACAAGCGCAAGCACAACTCTTTGACAAATGCCTCATCCCGATCTGCCTCTCTCCCACGCAGACCGTGATTTACATGAACCGCTCGCAGAAAGACCGGCAGCTCCGGAGCAATCTCATGCAGTATCATCAAAAGGCTGACCGAATCTGCCCCTCCTGACAACGCCACGATTACCCGGTCTCCCGGCTCAAGCATTCCATATTGATCCATATATCCACGTACTTTATTCAGCATAGGGAAACCCTCCATATGCTAACTATACCCAAGATTCCCCCCAAAGTAAAGAGCTACTTATTCCTGCTTCCAGATTCCTGCCGCCAGCACCGTCATATCATCCCGCGCCGCACCGCCCTGACAGGCAAACCTTAAAATACGCTCTGCCATGTCCTGCGGGCTTTTTAAGGGCATTCCCTCAATATACTCCTTCAAACTCGCCTCTTTGTCTTCTCCTGGGCAGGCGTCCAGAACACCGTCTGTCACCATCACAATTCTATCCCCATCCCACAGTTTCTTTGACAAAAGTACAGGCTCCACCTGCATGACAACTCCAGCAGGAACCTCTCCCGCCTCCAGCACATCAACATGACCCTGGCTAAGGACAAAGGTGGCCACTGCCCCCAGTTTCATGGCCTCCAGCACACCTGTATGTAAATCCACACAGCATAAGTCCAGAGTTGCCGGATGCTGCTCAACACCGGTCAGCATCAGAATTGTATTAACCATCTTAAGCGCCGCCTTAGCTGAAAATCCAGTCTCCAAAAGCTGCCCCGTCAGCTCCACCACCTTTTGGCTTTCCTCTGATGCCGTCTCACCACTTCCCATACCATCGGAGAGACTCATAACCACCTGACTTGGAAGATTTCCAGAATAGGTGTAGTTATCCCCGGAAATATCCTCTCCCTCCTTCGGAATGCGCGCTACCCCATACATCATACGGTAATCGCCCAGCTCCGCAAAGCGGATTGTCCCTGTCTGCCGTGTAATCAGCGTCCGGGTGTCCGCAGGCGCATACCATCCCCGGCTGCCCACTGCTTGTCCAAACAATTGTGCCGCTTCTCTGGCGGTGACACACTTTGCCCCTGCAGTCCTTACAGTCAGATACGCTTCCCTGCGGCTGTTCTCATACTCTAAAAGCAGCATATTCTCTACGGTAATATGATGCAGCCGGAACAGACGGCGCACCGCCTCTTCCTTCTGTGCAGTCACATCAGTGGCCTGCTCCATCTGATGAGCAAATTCCTCCAAAATCACTGACAGTTCCCGAAATTGCACCATCACTGTATCGCGGCTTTCCAGAAAACGATTCTTCCACTCCAGATTCATAGTTGCCCGCCCCAGATTGCGGTTCAACTGATTCATATATTCCTCCCTGCGCCTGCAGGTCTCCAGAAACAGCCTGGGCATGTCCTCATCACTCACATGACCTTTCTGCTCAAAGGCACGCAGCAGATAATACAGATAATAGCTGTCCTCCTTCTGGCTGTCCGTGTAAAGATTACAGCGGCTGCACTCTCCGCATACCATTGCCGCAGACATCTGCATCGCCGCCAGAGCATCGTCCTTTGACAGCCCCTTCTCCTCATCCATCCGGTCTGCGCAGGATTTTGCCAGCAGCCCCAGGGACCGTGCCATCTCGTTCAAGCGCCCTGCTGTATATACATTTATATCCGCCATATCATGGCGTTTTGCCCGTTTCCACACAAAAATCCCCTCCTAAGCCACATTATATGTGTCAGGAGGAGAATATATGCCTGATTTCTTTTCCACAGCCAATTAGTACTGCATCAATCCGTCAGTTATCTTTGGGAACCGGCTTAAGCAGGATCTCATCCGGCTTCACTAAACCTAACTTCTGCTTGGCGACTTCCTCGATATACTGTTTTGTCTGCACATAGACCCGGTACTCTTCCAGCTCGTTAGCACGGTTCTCTTCCTGCTCAACCTGCTTGATAAGAGCAGCCTCCCGTGCCTGGTATTCCAAATCTTTTTTCTTCATAGATGTACTTTTAACATTTACCACCAGCGCCAGGCTCGCCACCACCAGCGTAATACCGACAATTGCCAGGCGATTACCCCAGCGATCCTTTTTTTTCGTCTTTCTGCGTACTTTCATATTCGTCACCAATCAAATTAAAATTATCTATTATCTTTTCAACTTCATTTTAATCCATTTTTTAGCCTTTTTCAACAGTTTCAAAAAATTTGAGCTAAGTAGCCTGTCATAGATAATCATGGCCAGAAGAATGCTTCCTATGACATAAAAGCGAAGCGCGCCGTCATTCTCCATATAGAGCAGATAAAATGTAACAAAAGCGGAAAATGCCCAGTATATAAAATCCTCCACTCCTGTCCATATCCATCCATGACGGATAAGCAAACGGAAAACACGCAGCACATCATAGAGCGCCATCAGCCCCGCGCCTGTCAGGATACTCATCACCAAAAGCCGTGCCTCTACCTGAATATCGGAACTCATGCGCCCACACCTCCACGGGAATAACTCTGTTTCAACGGGAATGCTCCGCCGCCTTGCCGCAGAGCTTACTTAAACAGACGGGCAAGAAGTGACTGTCCTGACTTGCGCAGCGCCTCATTAGAGGAATAGGTCAGGCTATCTATGGTTCCCTCTACATCTACTTCACCCTTCTCCACTGTCAAACGGCTCATATGCAGCTCTTTTCCCTTGATTGTCAGAAGTCCCATATCCGTGTCCATAACCACCTGATTTTCATCGAAGGACACCACCTCGCGCACCCCTGTCAAACTCACTGATGAACGGTTCTGCATAACGCAGGAGTGGGACCAGGATTTTGTTTTTTCTTCCATACAAAAGACCTCCTGATATACGAACTTCTTGTTCAGTATATGAGAAGGTCTCATAGCTTATTCCTGACTTACAGGTAACGGTAAAGCTCTTTAGCATCATCCTTGCGCACCGTTTCCTGTACATCAAGAACCTCCACCTGCACAGCGCTTGTACCAAATTGGATCTCGATTACGTCACCGGCTTTCACGTTCACCGAAGCCTTCGCCGGACGACCGTTGACCAAAACCCTGCCTGCATCACAGGCCTCATTGGCAACTGTTCGGCGCTTAATCAGACGGGATACCTTTAAATATTTATCCAATCTCATAAATTAGTCGTTTACAAGATCCTTTAAAGCCTTGCCTGCTTTGAACTTTGGAGTCTTGCAAGCTGCAATCTTCATGCTTGCACCGGTCTTAGGATTTCTGCCCTCTCTTGCAGCCCGCTCAGATACTTCAAATGTGCCAAAACCAACCAGCTGAATCTTGTCGCCTTTCTTCAGCGCGCCGGACACAACCTCGGTAAACGCCTTGACTGCTGCCTCTGCATCCTTCTTGGACAGGCCTGCCTGCTCAGCTACTGCTGCAACTAATTCTGTCTTGTTCATTATTATTTCCTCCTACAATCGTTTATAGCGCCTTTCCGGGCACTATTCACTTATAAATGTACTCTTCCATTTATATCTGTTTTACTACACTTTGTCAAGGTTTTTTGGCTTTTTCCTGCTTTTTATGGCCTCTTTTCCGATAAAAATTATTACGGAGCGTGCCGGGATCATGCGGCATTTCTGGTTTTCCACCACCGGCTCCTGCCCTGGCTCATAATAACCATTTGCCTCTATATCGCTGGTGTCGAACGCCAGATGCCACCGAAACGCCTCAGGAGGATTCGGAAGCGCAAACTCATGAGGTTCCCAATGCATATTAAAAACCACAAAAAAACAAGAATCCGGAGTGCCATCAGGCTTTTTCGCATACTTCCCACAATAGAGAATTCCAATCTGACGGCGGAAGCTTTCAAACTCAGGCTGCCATGCGTTGACTCCATGGTAAGAAATATCAGGATACCCGCATGCTAAATAATCCATCACCCGAGGTTCTTGCGGCATGTGAAAGACCGGATGTTCCTTGCGAAAGGCAATCACATACTTGGTAAACTCCAAAAGCCTCCTGTTTGTGTCAGTCTGCTTCCAGTTAAGCCAGCCAGTCTTGTTATCCTGGCAATAAGCATTATTGTTGCCTCCCTGAGAATTTCCGAATTCATCACCTGCAAGAATAACCGGCGTACCCTGGCTCAGGAATAAAAGCAGCATGGCATTCTTAAGCTGCCTGTGCCTCAGTTCCAATATCTTCTTCTTCCTCACCGGCCCTTCCACACCACAGTTCCAGGAATAATTATAGTCAGTGCCGTCCCGGTTATTCTCCCCATTGGCTTCATTGTGCTTTCTATCATAGGATACCATATCCATCATGGTAAAACCGTTGGTCGCCGCCATATAATTTAAAACACCATACCCTGCCGGATTGCGGCGGTTGCGGCACACCAGGTGAGACATCTGATCCTCATCACCTTTCAATGCCCGGCGCATATCAATCAGAAAACCATCGTTATACTCACCTAAATGCTTCCTTACCCCTGGCTTGGCTGCCAGACTATCATCCCAGGATAATGCCCACAGTTTTGTATCTGCAAGATAGGGGTCCTGCGCCAGAAGCTCAATAGGTGCATTTCCGGTTATATGAACCCCGTCTACATGAAACTCCCGCACCCAAAACCGCACAACCTCCAGCACGAACGATGGCGCTTCCTTACCGGTAAAGTACAGTTCCGTCACCAATTCAATTTCTGCCTGATGCAGAGCCTTCACCATATTTTTAAATTCTGTTACGGGATCCAGCTTTTTTCCTGCATAGGATGCCTTCGGTGCATATGACTGAGCCGCCGCATACCCCCAGTAATTCAGCCTGCCCGTAGGCTCAATTACCACATGTGGAGTCTTACTGCACACCTCAGGCAGCATCACCTCCTGAAACTCCACTACCGGAAGCAATTCCAGGGTTGTGATGCCCAGCTCCTTCAAATACGGTATCTTTTCTATCACACCGCGGAAAGTCCCTCGGTGTTCCACGCCGGAAGAAGAATGTACCGTCAAGCCCCGGACATGAGCACGGTAAACAATACATTCTTCATATGGAATATGAAGCGGTCTGTCACCCTTCCAGTCAAACTCCGGCACTCTCACCGGCGCTGTCAAAAGCGTATGTGCCTGCTCCAGTTTCCCCCACTGTTCTCTGCCCTTAAAGGAGCGGCCGCAGGGGTCGGAAAAACGCCGTCCGTCTGCCTCAAACGCGTACTCATACCGCTCCAGCTCCTTGCCCTTTACAGTCATTTCCCAAACCTGACCATGGCGTCCTTCCTCAGGAAACGGAATGCGAAATGCCTCTTTCTTTTCTTCGCCACACTCTGCTCCCGGCAAAAAAAGAAGAAGGCTGCATTCCTTTGCCGGCGCCGTTACAGATACATGGATTCCACTGTCTGTCTTTGTGAGTCCCATCGGATATACATTGCTGTCCATGATGTCAACCTGATACCGCTTCATCCTGTACCCACCTTTCAAAGTATAATATTAATTTATATCCAGCTCTATCGGGCAATGGTCAGACCCCATAATCTCCGTATGAATCACCGCATCTGCAAGTCTGCCCTCCAGCTCCTCCGATACACAGAAATAATCAATACGCCACCCGGCATTCTTTTCCCTCGCCTTAAAACGGTAAGACCACCAGGAGTAAACCCCCTCCCGGTCAGGATTAAAATAACGCCAGGTATCAATAAACCCCGCTCTCAAAAGCTCTGTAAATTTTTCGCGCTCCTGGTCAGTAAAACCTGCATTGTTCCGATTCGTCTTTGGATTCTTCAAGTCAATCTCCGTGTGGGCTACATTAAAATCTCCGCAGCAAATCACAGACTTCTTCTTCTCCAAACCTTTTAAGTAAGCAAGCCACGCCTCCTCCCACTCCATACGGTAGGAAAGTCTTGCAAGCCCGTCCTGAGAATTGGGCGTGTAGCAGGTGACCACATAGTATTCCGGGAACTCTGCAGTTATCACCCTACCCTCATGATCATGCTCCTCCACACCAATTCCATAGGACACAGAAAGCGGCTTCTCCTTTGTAAATAAAGCCGTGCCGGAATACCCTTTCTTCTCCGCATAATTCCAGTACTGGTGATACCCCTCAAGCTCCAGTTCAATCTGCCCGGCTTGCAGCTTTGTTTCCTGGAGGCAGAATACATCTGCGTTGGCAGCCCGGAAAAATTCCAGAAAATTTTTCCCTACACAGGCACGCAAGCCATTGACATTCCACGAAATCAATTTAGTCATACAGTTTCTCCTTATATACACCATCGGCAATTAAACGGCGAATGGAAGCTATCACAGACTCCTTATCCTCCTGATAGGTAACACCAAACCACTTATCCCTGGTCTCCAGTACCTGCACTCTCGCCCTGCCGCTCTTGATTAAACGGTCAATAATCTTAGGCAAAAGATACTCCGCCTTTGCAGTATTCTCTCCC
This sequence comes from uncultured Clostridium sp., assembly GCA_947575275.1. Taxonomy (GTDB): domain Bacteria; phylum Bacillota; class Clostridia; order Lachnospirales; family Lachnospiraceae; genus Brotaphodocola. The sequence goes on from CANPMS010000003.1 coordinate 52,362, forward strand.
AGTGCATCCAAAAACTCAGGGAAACCCCGTTCCAGCTCATCGAGAAATTTTGGCGGAAGCCCCCACATATTCATAGAAACATGCTGCTTTAGGCTTACACGCACTAAATCCCCCTGCTCATTACGGGCAGACAGGGTGTTTCCCCTCCACTCAATATCGTAGGTTTCTACCACCTCTTTCAGCGTACCATCCTCATTTAAGGTGCATACGCCGCGGGTAACACTTCCATTCTCACTCAAGGTATTCTCAAGAATAAAACCACCCATACATATATCATACACGTCGGCATCTGTATCCATCTCGTTTACCATATAGTCGTGAATCTTTTGGAAGCCTTCCTTTCCGTAGTAATCATCGGCATTAATTACAAGAAACGGCTCTTGAACCATACCTTTTACTGTTAGAACCGCCTGTCCTGTTCCCCAGGGCTTTTGCCTCCCCTCGGGAACCCGGTAGCCTTCCGGCAGGGCCTCTAGCTCCTGATATACATATTCCACCTTTGCAATCTTCTCAATCCGGCTGCCAATGACCTCCTTAAAATCTGCTTCCAAATCCTTTCGGATAATAAAAATAATCTTATTAAAGCCTGCTTCCAGCGCATCATGGATAGAATAATCCATAATAATCTCCCCTTCCGGACCTACCGGCGCAAGCTGTTTGATTCCACCACCAAACCGACTGCCAATACCCGCTGCCATAATCACCAGTGTCGTATCTCTCATATGCACATTCCTCTTTTTCTCCGGCATTTTTCTGTTATCCGGCAGATTACTAATCTGACTAAAATATATCATACTCCTATAAAAAAGGCAATTAAAAGAGGCAGACACCTATGAACCTGCCTCTTAAAATATCCTATTGGATTTTTTCAGGATTCGGAAAATACCGGAACAGCACTTTTGCGATAATCTTATCCTTTTGCACATAGGTATTCTCCCACCTGCGGGCATCCTGAGAGTAATTGCGGTTATCACCCATCATAAAATAGCAGCCCTCTGGCACCTCATAATGGGCAGGCGCCTCGGGTATCATTGGCTCCCGAATATAAGGCTCATCAAACGGTGTGTCGGAACCATTTAGATAAATCTTTCCATCCACAATGTCCACCGTATCACCAGGCAATCCGACAATGCGCTTTACATAATAAATCTTTTCATTATCCGGAAAACGGAAAATTACAATATCTCCCCTCTCAGGCTCATCAAACTTGTAAGAAAGGCGGGAACCAATTACGCGATCTCCCGTCATAATGGTGTTCTCCATGGAACCGCTGGGAATCTCACTATTTGCAATAACAAAAGTATTCAGCACAAAAGCAATAGCGGCGGCAGATACAATAATCTTAATCCACTCCCAAAGCTCTTTCTTCCAGCCGGTTTTCTTTTCTTTTGAAGCCTTCCAGCTCTCATCCGGCGATAAATCCCCGCTGTCTGGCATCTGGTCTGTCTGCATTCTATCTCTACTCATTCTATAACCACCTTATTTATTTCGGTATTTCTCTAGCAGCTTGTTAATCCGCTTTGTGGGATTCAAAAGTTCACTTAAAGAATCATCGTGGTTCAGATTATCAATAATTAATGCGATGTACTTACTCATATCCACGTTGATATAATATGGTCTTGATAAAAGTTCAGAAGTCTGGTACACCAGGTTGGTGGTCAGAATCCTGTCAATCACACCATTCTCATAGTACTCATCAAACTTTCCAAGCCCGTTGGTAAATAATCCGAATGTAACGCAGATAAATACCTTTCTAGCCCTTCTGCGCTTCAGCTCCTTGGCCACATCCAGCACACTCTCTCCGGAGGAAATCATATCATCAATAATCAGTACATCCTTGCCCTCCACACTGGAGCCCAGAAACTCGTGGGCTACAATCGGATTGCGGCCATCTACAATACGGGTATAGTCCCGGCGCTTATAGAACATTCCCATATCCAGTCCCAATACGTTGGCAAAATATACAGCGCGCCCCATTCCTCCCTCATCCGGACTGATTACCATCATATGGTCGTTATTAATGTTTAACTCCGGCTCATTCTTTAAAAGGTATTTAATAAACTGATAAATCGGCTGTACCGTCTCAAACCCCTTTAAAGGAATCGCGTTTTGTACACGGGGATCATGGGCATCAAAAGTAATAATATTCTCCACACCCATATTGGTCAGCTCCTGAAGCGCCAGCGCACAGTCCAAAGACTCTCTTCCCGAACGCTTATGCTGACGGCTCTCGTATAAAAACGGCATAATTACGTTGATCCGGCGCGCTTTGCCTGCCGCCGCTGCAATAACGCGCTTTAAATCCTGAAAATGGTCATCCGGCGACATGTGATTTGTCATACCGCACAGAGAGTATGTCAAATTATAGTTACACACATCCACCATAATATATAAATCATCGCCACGCACAGAAGCCCCAAGGGTTCCTTTGGCCTCACCGGAACCAAAACGGGGAGTATTCGCATTGATAATATAAGAATCCCTCTGATAGCCTGCAAATGCAATCGTGGATTTGTGTTCACTCTCCCTCTCGTTCCTCCACTCAACCAGCCAGTCATTAACCTTTATCCCCAACTCGGCGCAGCTTTTTAAGGGAATCAGCCCCAGCGGTCCCACCGGTATGGTCTCAATGGTTTTCTCTTCGTATATCATTTTATCCTCCATGTGCTCTGTTCGATTTTCTAATATCCGCTATAACATATCCCTTGCAATATCAATGTATCCTTTATATCATTATGCCTCGGTTAAGTCAAGCTAATCCCCGGAACTTTGTCTTTTTTTCATGCGAATATCCGCGCCATAAAGGGGGATATTCATATAGTGGCTGGCAAGCCGGGAAGTCACCCGGTCCGAGTAAGCATCCTGCAGCATGTTCATGGACAGATTAGTGGAAATAATAGTTCCCTTCTTTCGGTTAATACGCTCGTTAATACAGTAAAATAATCTGGATGAAACATATGCGTTGTTAAATTCGCTCCCCAAATCATCAATGACAAGCATCTCGCAGTCCATAATATGATCCTCTGCATCATTCTCCTCATTGCCATTTTTATTCCATGAGAGAGCGCTGAACAGATCCTGTGCCGTCAGATAAATCACGGAAACATAACGCTCCATCAGAGCCTTGGCAATACAATTAGTCAGAAATGTCTTCCCCACGCCGGTCCCCCCGGTAAAGAGAAGATTGGTGCCTTTATCCGGGTACTGTTGTACAAATTCCTTGCAGCGCCCTACCACCACGTACATATACTCCGCCACGGTCATATTGAGCTGGGGAAGCGTCTCATTATCGTCATAATAGGCGAAGGACAACGTGTCAAAATTTTCCCTCTCCAGCACCCCTCGCAGGTTAGACTGGGCATAGAGCAATTCCAGACGTGCCCGTTCAAAACAATGGCAGCGTCGTCCGCCAGAATATCCGGTGTCCTTACAGTCCGGGCAATCGAAACGCATCTCCATATAATCAGCAGGAAAGCCCCCTTCCCGAAGCAACGCCTCCTTGTGCCTGCGAAGCTCTGACAGCCCCTCCTTCAACGCCATGGGCGCACTGGCATCGCCGTCCAGAGCACGTCTGGCGCATGCCGCTCCCTGCGCCCCCAGTTCTGCATCCAGCTTTTCCACCTGCGGCAGCCTTCGATACACCTCTGCCATACGCGCTTCCTGTTCACGCCGGTTTCTGCGCTGCCGTTCTTCGTATTTTCTCATCAGAGCATTGTACTGGGAATTATTAAGTGCCATGACCTTCCCTCCTTTTTAGCTTCTTTGCGCCTGGCTTATCTCTCTCCAATCCATTCCTTCACTTGCTGCAGCATAATAGAATCATAATCTGTCCCGCGCTGTTCAAAGTTATGAAACTGATTAGGGCGCCGGTATGCTGCCTGCTGGGCCGGACGCTTCTGCCCTTTATGCTTCTCATCCAGCGCCGACACGTCCTTTAAGCTTTTTACCCCCACCTTCCTCCAGTCAGACAAAATCCTGTCTGCATAACGGAAGCTGGGATTATGGGTTGCCTGCAGCGTCCGTCGGCATGCTTCCAGTACCAGTTCCTTGGTAAAACCGTATTCATTAAACCACCGCTCAATCATCTCTTTCTCTACATCACCCGGATTTCTTCCAGTTAACCCAAATGCCCGCATAACAGAGAAGGAGTTTTTTGTAAAGCTGCTTGTGTACTCCTTTGCCTCCTCCATAGTGCCAAACCCCTTTTCATGCCAGTCCATCGCCACCTTTTCCACATAGCGCACACTGGTATGATTGTTTTGAGCACAATACTCCACCAGGTATTCCAAAAGCTCCATTGGCAGGTGCAGCCCATCATATAGATAGGCAAATACCTCTACATCCCTCGGGGTAAAAATTTTCCCCAGATACCGTTGCGCAATGTAGAGAAGCTGGCTGAAATCTCCATCTCCCTGCAGCCGCTCCAACTGCTCACTGCTGTATTCCGAACGGGACACGGTCTGATCCGCCTTTGGCTCCGCCGAAACGGTCTGGGATACCTGATTTTGCCGGGCGGCTGCCGGAACATTCTGACTCTCCGCAAAGTAAGCGCCTGCCCTCTCCTCCATAAGCTCTTTCTCACTGACGCACTCAAGTGCTCCCACCTTCTCCCAATAGGTCAGGGCACGCCGTACATCCGCCTCGGTGTGGTTTAAATCCTCAGCAACCTTTTCCAGGCTCGGCGGCTCATCCCTGTGGCGCAGAATATATAAATACACCTTGACATACTCTCCGTTAGCATTTGCCATATAACGATCAATAAATTCATTGGCAACCATCGTCGCATTCACCTGAAAGTTGTATGTAATATCCATAAGTTCTCATCCTCTCCTATCTTTTTCCATCTTACCACATTCAAATTCAAAAGAAAATAGGTGAGTTTATCCACAGAATTCTTTAAATATTTTGTGGATAATGTGGATAACCAGTCAACATAACCTTAGGATAATAACCAACTCCTGTGGAATCCATCATAAGTTCAAGGTTTCTAAAATTTTTAGAAATTTTGTTATGTAAATCAAAAAATCCACATAGTCTCTTTACATAAAAAGTAGAAAACTATGTGGATAATGTGGATAACTATTGTCCAAGGAGTCTTTCCCCAACTTTTACAATATCTCCGGCACCCATAGTTATCAACAAATCACCAGTGGAACAATTTTTTAAAATAAATGTTTCAATCTCGTCAAAGGTCGGGAAAAAATGCACTTTTTTGCCAAGCTTCTCAATTCGCCGCGCAATATCTAGAGAGCTGATACCAAGAGTATCCGTCTCCCTGGCAGCATAAATATCTGCAAGTATTACCTCATCTGCCACTGAGAGAGCCTCGGCAAATTCGTCCAGAAACGCTTTGGTCCGGGTGTATGTATGAGGCTGAAATACGCACCACAGTTTTTTATGGGGATAGTTCTTTGCTGCAGCAAGAGTAACGGCGATCTCCTGCGGGTGATGTGCATAGTCGTCGATTATAGTCACACCGTGCATTTCCCCCTTTTTTTCAAAACGCCGTTCTGTTCCGTTAAAGTTCTTTAGCGCTTCCACAATCACATCTACAGAGATTCCCAGACTGCGCGCCACTGCAACCGCCGCCAGGGCATTGGAAATGTTATGTTCCCCCGGCACCCCAAGAATAATGCGCCCCACTGCAGCTCCATATTCTATGAGAGTAAACGAAGCTCTCGCGTACTCGTCATAGATAATATCCCCGGCACGGTAGGCGGCATTTTCACTATGACCAAAACTTACTGTGCGGCAGGGAGCATGACCGGCAATGTCCTCATAGCGGCTGATATCACTGTTAATAATTAAAAGACCTTCCTCAGAAAGTTTACCTGCAAATAGCTGGAATGAATGGCGAATATCATCTATGTCCTTAAAAAAATCCAGATGGTCTGCTTCCACATTTAAGATAACCTCCATCGTGGGGTTGAACGACAAAAAGCTGTTGGTATACTCACAGGCCTCCGTAAGGAAAATCTCTGATCCTCCCACACGGATATTCCCGCCGATGGAGTGAAGGATTCCACCCACAGTAACCGTTGGATCCTTCTTTGCGGTCAGAAGAATCTCTGTCAGCATGGAGGTGGTGGTCGTCTTGCCATGAGTCCCCGAAACGGCAATGGCCTGCTCATAGTTCCTCATCATCTGCCCCAGCAGATCCGCGCGGCTTATCATCGGAATCTGACGTCTCACCGCCTCAGCGTACTCTGGATTACCCGGATGCACCGCAGCTGTATACACTACCAGGTCAATATCATCGGTAATATTTTCAGTCCTCTGACCGTAGAAAATCCCTGCACCTGCTGCCGCCAGCCGGTCAGTTAATTCGCTTTCAAGGGTGTCAGAGCCGCTGACCCGAAACCCCTCCTTCATCAGAATCTCTGCCAGTCCGCTCATGCTGATTCCGCCGATTCCAATAAAATGAATCGCCAATGGCTTCTTAAAATCTATCTGATACATGCCGATTCCATCCTTTTTTGTTTCTTGCTCTTTACCTTTTTACTTCTTTTCGTGCAGAAAGTCAATGCTTTTCTTCTTTTATTTTATTTTGGGCTATAACAAACCAGCGCCGAACCTCCTCTTTCAAGGATACGTCCGGCGCCAGGTCTTAATACTAACTTATGCCATATGTTTTTGTAATACAAAATTTTTATAACGTTCCAGCGCTGCCAACAGCAGATTTCCCAAAACGCCGATTGCCAGAATTTCTCCAATTCCCACCGTCACCATGGCCACTGGAATCAAATCAGAAGAACCATACGCATAACGCAGCACCCACGGAATAATGATTGTGTTGGAAACAATCGGCGGCACACACACCAGCCATTTACTCTTCCTGCCAACATACAGCGAGCCCGCTGCTCCAATCAGGGTTGCCAGGCTTCCAAACACCACATCAAGTGGTGATGCCCCGCAAAGCAGGTTTGATAACAGACACCCTGCAAATACACCGGGCACTGCTGCCGGAGTAAAGAACGGAAGCACACATAACGCCTCCGAAACTCTAAACTGCACCGGGCCGAAGCTAATGGGTGCAAACAATACCGTCAGCGCCACATAAACTGCTGCGATTACAGCTCCGTATACAATCTGGTATACAGCCGAACCATTTTCTCTTTTCATATTCTGTTTCTCCTTTAGTTTTGTTTTAGGTGAGGAAGGTCTCGAACTCACCAGAATTGCAGGTTTAGTATAGCACTTCCCCTTCAAAAAATCAAGTTAAGCAGATACAAATATGCTGCTTGAATGTTCCGGTAATTTTAGGTATCATAATAATTAATTTATTCAATAAAGGAGAGTCTTCAACATGCCTTTTGTTTCGCTGATTATTCCCGTCTATAACGCCGAAAAATACCTGCGCCGGTGCTTAAGCAGCGCGATGCAGCAGACCTTTCGAGATATGGAAATTCTTGTAGTCAATGACGGAAGTACCGATACCAGCCTGGAGATCTGCCGGGAATATGAGAAGATGGATTTGCGCTTTCGCATTATCAATAAAGAGAACACCGGCGTGTCCGACAGCCGAAACTGCGCCATTTCTATGGCGCGGGGAACCTATCTGCAATTTATGGACAGCGATGACTGGCTGACCCCTGATGCCACGGAAAGCCTGGTTTACGCTGCAGAAAAATTTGATGCAGATTTAGTGATTGCAGACTTTTATCGGGTGGATGGCGCAGTTTTTACAGAAAAACAGCATATCCGTGAGAGAGGGCTTTTAACCCGGGAACAATTCGCTGAATATATGATGCAGGAGCCTGCCGATTTTTACTATGGAGTTCTTTGGAACAAGCTATACCGCCGCAGCATTGTCGAAGAACACCATCTTAAAATGGAAGATGAAATTCGATGGTGTGAGGACTTTCTGTTTAACCTGAGTTTTATACGCTACGCAGAACGATTCACCGCAATCCAGACACCTATTTACTATTACATGAAGCGTAAGGGCAGCATTGTGAATACAGAATGGAAAAAGGCGAATACCGTACTGTTAAAATTCCAGCTTTTAAAGGTCTATAAAGAATTGTATCAGAGTATGGGATTATATGAGGAAAACAAGCTTCGCATCAACGCATTTGTAGTGGCGATCGCAAAGGATGGCGGCGTTGCAGCTCCTATGAGCAGGCGCAGAAAGAAATTGGACGCCGAAGATTATATCGAAGACGAGCTGCCTGCCGGTTATACACGGGTTAAACACGACTTTGAGCCGGTGTATGATAAGGATTCTCAGATATTGATTCTAGGCAGCTTCCCTTCCGTAAAATCCAGAGAAAATAATTTTTATTACGGACACCCGCAAAATCGTTTCTGGAAGCTTCTGGCAGCACTCTTTGATGAACCTTTGCCAGAGACCATCCAGGAGAAAAAAGAGCTGCTTTTACGCCGTCATATCGCGCTTTGGGATGTGGTCGCCGTCTGCGATATCAAAGGCTCCAGTGACAGCAGCATTCGCAATGCAGTTCCTGCTGATTTGAATAAAATCCTAAGGGCTGCCCACATCGAGCAAATTATCGCAAACGGAGATACCGCATACAAATTATACCGAAAGTACTGTGAGGAACACACCGGTCGGGAAGCAGTGCGCTGCCCCTCTACCAGCCCCGCCAACGCAGCATTCAGCCTGACAAGGCTGGCAGAAGCATGGAAACCTTACCTTGACACATCTGCATACTTGTAAACAAGCGTTTTCCTCATAAAATTGTCCCGCTGGATCACGCCTGTGCCAGCAGCTTTCTCATTAATTCATGTCCCTGCACCACAGAATGCCCTGTACTCTGCGCAGCCTTCTCCGTATAAGTTTCTATGCCAGAATTAATTGGAAATGCACTGCGGTACAAAAGATACGGAACCGGATCAGAGATATGTGTCTTGATGGCGACAGGAGTAGGATGATCCGGCATTACCAGGATTGCATAATCCTCACCTGCCTTTTCAAGACCTGACAGCAATGGTCCTACAATCTGGCTGTCAATCAGCTCAATGGAACGGATTTTCCCCTCCAGATCTCCGTGATGACCGCACTCGTCAGGAGCTTCCACATGGATATACACAAAATCCCGCCCTTCAAGCAGCGTTTGAAGGGCGGCTTCACCCTTACCCTTAAAGTTTGTATTAATATTTCCGGTGGCACCCTCCACCTCGATTACTTTCATTCCGGAACAGAGCCCGATTCCCTTAATTAGATCCACCGCTGAGATAACAGAACCTTTCACCCCATAAAGAGCCTCAAAGTTCGATACACCAGGCTTTGTGCCTTCTCCCCAGAGCCAAATGGAATTAGCCGGATTTAATCCCCGTGCCCGGCGATCCTGATTCACCGGATGAGTATTTAAGACCTGATAACTTCTTTTCATCAAATCAAGAATCCGCAGATTTTCCGGCAGATACCCTGACACCCTTCGATCGGAAATATCATGTGGCGGTGTCAACTCAAGCCCTGTCGGACCGTGATGCCAAATCATACAGTGGCGGTAACTGATACCCGGATAAAACAAAATCTCATCCGTACAGAGCTCTGTGTTCACCGCTTTCATCAGCTCTTTAGCCTCCTCTGTGGTAATCTCTCCAGAGCTGTAGTCCACCATGGTCTTATCCTCATATTTTAATTCATCTGAAAGTGTAACCAGATTACATCGAAACGCCACATCCGTATCCGACATGTCAATTCCCATACTGACTGCTTCTAAAGGAGAACGCCCCGTATAACAACTTAACGGGTCATATCCCATCGCTGAAAGGTTGGCTACATCGCTGCCCGGCCTTAGACCCTCCGGCACAGTCCTGGCCATGCCAAGCTCGCCGCCTCTCGCCAGCCTGTCGATGTTGGGCTTTTTCGCAGCCTCCAGAGGAGTCCTGCCTTCCAGTGCCTCCACCGGATAATCTGCCATTCCATCTCCGAGCATTACAATGTACTTCATATTGTTCTCCTTCCCTTCTACTGCGCCTGTTGTCCCTTAGCTATCCTCTTCTCCATAATTACCCTCAGCTCATCCACCATATCTCCCATTAGCTTTCCTGACTCATCCACGATGATGTCTGCATACTTCTCATACAAGGGCGCACGTTCCTCATATAAGTCCTTCAGCGTCATGCCTTCTTTAAGTGCCACACCCCGATCCTTCAAATCCCCCAGACGCTGCTTCACATCTGTATACTGCAGCTTCAGATAAACAACCGTGCTGATTTCCTTTAAATGCTCCATGGCTCTTTCCCCATAGATCACGCTGCCCCCCGGCGCAATCACAGAGCGATACACATCAATCTCCTGGTTAATTTGCTCCTCCACCTTTAAAAAACCATCAATTCCCTCCTGGTGGATAATTTCCCTTAAGAGCTTCCCCGTCTTCTCCTGAATGATAATATCCACATCTACAAACGAATACCCCAGGCGTTTTGCAAGAAGCACACCGATAGTGCTCTTACCAGATGCCGGCATACCAATCAGGGTAATATTGGATTTCATGATGTCTTTCCTGCCTTTTTTACCGAATAACCAAATGTTCCCAGCTGCTTTCCCAGCTCAAAGTATGCCCCATGAGAATAAGCAGTCAGCCCAGTGTTATGTAAGCAAAACTTGCCCTTTTCGTCCATGTACGCTTCATCTACCGTCACCCCTAGAATTTTTGCCAGAAACATATCATGGCTCCCCAGAGCAATCACCTGTTCCACACGGCACTCCAGGTTTACCGGACTCTCCGCAATTCCCGGAACCTTCACATGCTGAGATGGCTGTGGCGTCAGATTCATCTCTTGAAACTTATCCACATCCCTGCCAGACTTTACACCACAATAATCAGTGGCAAACACCAACTGGCGATTTACCAGATTCACCACAAACTCACCAGTGTCACGAATTAATTTATAGGAGTACCTCTCCTTTCGCACAGAAATGGAGAGCATTGCCGGGTCAGAACAGACTGTTCCTGCCCATGCCACAGTGATAATATTGGGTTTCTCCCCCGGTAAACCGCAGCTGACCATAACTGCCGGAACCGGATACAACATGTTACCGCCACGCCAGTGCGCCTTCTTTTGCAGCGCCTTTTCCTCCACGAGCCCCTTCTTTCCTGCCACTTTCCCCATCCTTTCCAATATCTCTCCCTACTCCTCAAAACCAACCATAATTGCTGGTATCAGTTGCTTTTTACGGGACACAACCCCCGGCAGTTCCACAATACAATCCATAGAATCCACATGACCTTCTTCCTCAGCATCCACATGAAATACATTCCTAATCAGAGCCCCCGCCCCATTGCCATCACAGAGCAGCGTTGTGGACTCTGTGAGAATATTAGTCAGCATAAAGAACATCATATCTATGCCGTGTTCATTACGGGTCTTCTTTAAGTATGGCAGCAGACGTTCCTTTAAATCTTCCAGCTCCTCCACATTCAATGAGCTAATCTGTCCCACACCAAACAAAACTTTACCGGAATTAAACCGCTTGAAATCCTGATAGAATATCTCCTCATCACTCTTGCCTCTCAGATTGCTGCCCGCTGCAAAAAGCTCTGAAGCATACTTTTCAATATCCAACTCTGCCATATCAGCAAGCGCCAGTCCAGCCATCTTGTCAACTTCCGTACAGGTGGGCGAACGGAACAGAAGCGTATCGGAGACGATGGCGCTGCATAACAGCCCTGCCGTCTTCTTGTCTATTTTTACACCGTTCTCATTGTACATCTGATAAACGATAGTCGCCGTACAGCCCAAAGGCTGATTTCGGAAGAATACTGGCGCAATCGTCTCTACTGTTCCCAGCTTATGGTGGTCAATAATCTCTAAAATCTCTGCGTTCTCAATACCCGACACTGCCTGATTTTTCTCATTATGATCCACCAGGATAATCTGCTTTCCCCTTGCTCCCAGCAAATTTCGGCGTGAAATCATGCCCTGGTACTTTCCTTCCTTGTTAAGAATCGGGAAGTCCCTGTGACGTTTGCTGGCCATCACATCTTTAATATCATCAATAAAATCCCCGTCCTCAAAAGTAATTAGATTCTCGGTGGTCATAAAGTAGCTGATTGGCATACTCTGATTAACCAGGCGTGCCGCCGTATAAGTATCATGGGGAGTGGTGATTACAGTACATCCTTTCTCCTGAGCCAGCTTTCGGATTGTCATGGACACCGCAGCACCTTCACAGACAATAATACAGTCTGCTTCCATCTCAATGGCACAGAGCTGAGATTCATAACGATTACCCAAGATCACCAGATCATGAGGCGCAATATAATTCTCCATCATATCGGGATTTGCTGCTGCAATCAGCACCTTTCCCTCCTCAAAGTAAGCACTCGCATCACCCACAATCAGCTCGCCTTCCAGCGTCTCGATAATATTGCTGTACTGAGTTCTTGCCTTTGATAAAATGCTGCTATCATAGACATTCATATAGGATCTGGTAATATCACCTACTGTAATAAGGCCCTCCAACGCACCGCCTGCATTGACCGCAGGAAGCGTCACCACGGTGGCATCCTGCATCAGTTTCCAGGCTTTCTTCAGAGAAATATTCCTGTCCACGCCCTTGGTTTCACGGATTTCAATATCTCTGACCTGAGTCTTCACATTCTCTATCAACTCCGGCGCTTCCACCCCAAAATATCCAAGAACGAACTGCGTCTCCTCATTTATATGACCTGCGCGTCCTGGAATATACTCTCTCCCGGTAATTTCCGATTTCAGTTTCGCGTAGCAGATAGCAGAACAGATAGAATCTGTATCGGGATTTTTATGTCCAATAACAATCGTCTTTCTTTTTCTTTCTTCTGTCATAAGACCCTCCTTTTGCATTTGCATTTTTCACAAATAATATTAGAATATAAAAAAATAATTATTAATTTTGTACTATTTTCACAATCTATTTACAGTGCATTCATACTGCGTTCATAATTTTTCTTTATATTAAACACATAGATTTTTCATAATTACCCTGGCAGGATAGGCGTCCTCCGGGGTCTCCTCATTTCTCAGCCTGTTCTAGCTCAGCATCAGCCGTGCTGCGCCATAAATTCCCGCATCATTGCCCAGCTTTGCCAGACCGACAATCCCCTTATTCTTGGAAATCGGAGTAAAATACTGGTAGTGTTTGTCAATTACATCAATTAAAAACTGCCCTGCCTTGGACACACCGCCACCGATAACAAACATTTGTGGATCAACAGTCATCGCCAGCTGTGCCAGCGTCATTCCCAAATAACGCCCCACAGTGTCTACCACATCCATCGCCATGGCATCTCCCGCCTTCGCTTCGTCCAGCACATCTTTCGCAGTAATTCCATCACCGTATCTGCGTATTGCAGAGGGCGCTTCTGATGCAGCCATTTTACGCCTTGCTTCCCTGGCAATTCCGGTGGCGCTGGCAATCTGCTCCACGCATCCTACGCCGCCGCAATTACAACGCTCGTTTTCCTCATCACGGACATGAATATGCCCAATCTCTCCGCCCAGACCATGCTTTCCTGATACAATTTTTTCGTCAATAATAATTCCCCCGCCTACGCCGGTTCCCAGCGTTACCATCACAATATCTGTAAAACCCATGCCGCCTCCCTGCCACATCTCACCCAGGGCTGCCACATTGGCGTCATTACCCGTTCGTACCGGAAGTCCGTCCAGAAGATGACTCAACTCCTGTTGGGGATTCAAATCTCTCCAACCAAGATTTACACAGACCTCCACATAACCGTCCGGCATCACAGGTCCGGGAATTCCCATTCCCGCACCGGCCACATCCTTCAGGCAGACTCCCCTCTCCGCCAGCGCCTGACGGATGGATACCGCCACATCCCCCAAAATATACCTGCCGCCCTCTTCCTTACGGGTGGGCACCTCCCACTTAAATAAAAGCGTTCCATCATCTGTAAACAGCCCCAGCTTGACTGTAGTTCCACCTACATCAATCCCAATGTATATTTTCTCCATACCACTCACCTTCCCTACTCCTCCCCAGACCAAATACACCTGTCTCTGTGAGATAAACCTTATTACCTAGTAGTATAAAAGAAACCCCATGTGATTGCAAGCAGATTTCATATTACAAATGAACAAAGAGTCCGGCTTGCCGGACTCTCGCGCCGGAGCGCGGTTGCCACAGCAACCATTTTCCCTGAGCGCGAAGTGAGCATCCCCCGGAGGGTTTTGCTTTATAGGACGCAATTTCCTATTATCAAGTAAAAAACCGACCCAGGCAAACAGCCGAAGTCGGTCTTACAATTCCTTTATAAGCTGCGCGCTACCTCTGCCACATGCTCCGCAGTAAATCCAAAATGCTTAAACAGTTCAGATGCCGGACCGCTGGCCCCAAAACTGCTCATAGTCACTGTTGCACCATCAAATCCAACATACCGATCCCAGCCAAAGCTACCCAGAGCCTCCACTGCAACACGTTTGCGAACCGCTCTCGGAAGCACAGACTCTTTGTACTCTGCGCTCTGCTCCTCGAATACATCCATAGAAGGCATAGACACTACCCGTACCTTTTTTCCTTCCTCCGCAAGAATTGCCTTAGCCTTTACAGCCAGCTCCACCTCAGACCCGGAGGCAATCAAAATCAACTCAGGACTCCCATCACAGTCATCCAGCACATAAGCCCCTTTAAGCGCTTCTCTGCTGCTTCCTGCCATTGGCGTTAAATTCTGTCTGGACAAAACCAGAGCCGTTGGCGTCTTCTCGGAAACCACTGCGCTGTACCATGCTGCTGCTGTCTCCACCGCATCACATGGGCGGAATACATGAAAATTCGGCATAGAACGAAGCATTGCCATCTGTTCCACCGGCTCGTGGGTCGGACCATCCTCCCCTACTCCAATGCTGTCATGGGTAAATACGAACGTCAACGGCACTCCCATTAATGCGGACAAACGAGCCATAGGTTTTGTATAATCGCTGAACACAAAGAACGTTGCCACATACGCCTTCAGACCGCCATGGAGCATCATTCCATTCCCGATTGCTGCCATTGCCAGCTCACGAACTCCAAAGTGCATATTTCTGCCAGAACGATCTGTCTTGGAGAAATCCCCTGCACCGCTCATTGCTGTCTTAGTGGACG
Source organism: uncultured Clostridium sp. (assembly GCA_947575275.1). Classification (GTDB taxonomy): domain Bacteria; phylum Bacillota; class Clostridia; order Lachnospirales; family Lachnospiraceae; genus Brotaphodocola. The sequence goes on from CANPMS010000003.1 coordinate 67,417, forward strand.
GCGCAAGATCCGCAGATCCACCTATCAGGTTCGGAATTTTATCCTTCAAATAGTTAATTACCTTTCCTGACAGGTTTCTCGTTGCGTCTGCCTTTTCACCCGCAGACCAGAAACTATCATCCTCCCAAAGCTCCTTTGCCAGCTCCTCATTTCTGCCAAAGTAGCAGTTCCACAGACTCTCCATTTCCGGGTATTCCTCACAGTACGCGGTAAACATCACATTCCATGCCGCCTCAACCTCTGCCTTTTCCTGCGCCGCTCCGGAGAAATGTTCATAAACCTCCTGTGGAACAAAGAACGGCTCTTTTGATGGCCAGTTTAAATTTTCCCGAAGCGCCTCCACGTTCTCTATGCCCAGGGGTTCTCCATGAGCGCTTGCCTTGCCCTGTTTTGCTGGACATCCATAACCGATCTGTGTTTTAATCGTAATAAAAGAAGGGTGCTCCGTATCCGCCTTCGCCTCCTCAATAGCTCGTCCGATTGCCTCCAGGTTATTGCCATCTTCCACGGTCAAAATCTGGAATCCAAACGCCTCCATACGCTTCTGCACATTTTCCGTAAATGCAATATCCGTATCACCCTCAATAGAGATTTTATTGGAATCATATAAAACAATCAGCTTACTGAGTCCCAAAGTTCCAGCCAATGAAAACGCCTCAGAGGAAATTCCTTCCATCATACAGCCGTCACCACCGAGAACATACGTATAGTGATCCACTACGGCATAATTCTCTTTGTTGAATACAGACGCCAGATGCGCCTCCGCAATCGCCATACCGACAGCCATTCCCATACCAGCTCCCAGTGGACCGGTAGTCGCCTCTATACCCACTGTATGACCATACTCAGGATGTCCCGGAGTCCGGGAGCCAAACTGGCGGAACTGTGCTAAATCGTCCTTTGACAAATTTCCATATCCAAACAGATGAAGCAGAGAGTATAATAGCGCGGAGCCATGCCCTCCCGACAAAATAAATCGATCCCGGTTTGCCCAATCCGGATCCGCCGGATTGTGGTTCATATGATTCATCCAAAGCTCATACGCTGTGGCTGCACATCCTAACGGAAGCCCCGGATGACCAGAATTGGCTTTCTGAATAGCATCTGCGGACAATACACGAATTGCATTAACTGACATGTTACTAATCGTATTCATTGTTACGTCTCCTCCTGTGTTTTGTGGTGTGTAATATGATTATAGCATATCCACTCTCAGCGCAACTTAATCTCCCGCATTTGCTGTGGACCCGTCACCACAAGAGTGTTTGGAAACCTCCCTCTTCGAATCTGAGAAACAGCAAAATCAAAGGTTGTGTACAATTTCTCCGTACCTGCTGTGTTAAATATCCTACATGAATCTTCATTATACAAAATAATCCAGTCACCGTCAATATCAGCTTCTGTATACTCATAATTAAATTCCTTGCTGAGTACATGCGTTCCGTCCTTTTTATAAACTTCCATCCGATTGGCAAACTCACCCATCATGTTCTTCACAATCACCGCCGCATACTCTTTGGAATAGAACACACTCTGGACTTCCTCCTCCATGGGTATCTGACTGATAACCTCCGGGGAAGCCAAATTCTTTGAAGAAAAGAAAACCGGTCCTGCACCAGAAAATGCACAGGAAAACGGCTCGTCCATATAGGCCACACAAGGCACTATTGTGCCGGTAAATTCCTTATCAAATCCACCCACAAGCCGATTCGCTACATTCTTTCCCACCTCAGAGAAATCGTAAAATACCACACGATTTTTAATCTCACCGGCATAGATATAGATATAGGAGCACATAAGCCGTGTTCCGTCATTGGACAATGCAATATCCAGCGGATAGCCGTCGCCTTCCATCTTTGTCTTTATTGCGATATCAAGAGGACTTCCATCTTTCTTAAAAAAGGTAATGTAGCTGGAGGTGGCATCCTCCAGAACCGCCGTTACAATCCCTGTGCCTGTCACCGCAATCTTTCTTATGGGAAGGGCTGTCGTCACCTGTCCCTGACTGCCATCCAGGTTATATATGTAAATACGGTTTCCGTGACTGTCTCCAATCGCGGCATAATCTCCCTGTACAGACACAATAGGAGTTTTCATCTCATAGCTCTCAGTCCAAACATTTTTCCCTTTATTATCCATATAGGAAGCGCCGTCCTTGGTATACTTGAGCACATTGGTGCCGAAAGGCTCATATCCCACCAGACTTCCTTCATTTATATCCAGAGTCCACACTGTCTCATAGCTGGAGTAACGGTAATTTCGCTGGGTGTAATGCCAGAATCCACTTCCCACCCCCACGGCTAACACCAGAATCAAACACGCAAGCATCCCCCGGCGTCCTATCTTCTGGCGAACACTGCTCAGAGCTTTCTCTCTGTCCTGACCGTTTGATCCCGGATGAGATGATTGAGAAGCAGAGCTGACAATTTGTCTGCGAAGCCGCCTTTTTTTGCTTTCCCTGCTCATTGAATTCAACTCACTCATGTCCGTATCTCCTTCGTATACCTGTACTATGATTTAGTATACATCATGTTCACAGAATGGTCAAAACATTTATCACTGTTATGATGATGGGAGATAAAGCTCTTGTCCCGTAGCAATGCGATTTTCATCATCCAGACGGTTCCATTCACAAATTTGTGCAAGCGGTGCCATGCTGTGATAACGCTCCATACAAATTCCGTACAAGGTCTCTCCACTCTGAACTACATGTAAAACTGCATCTGCCGGAACCTGAACCGGCTCTGCCTGTTCCTCCGGCTGCTCATCACTCTGCGCTCCGAAGTTTCCGCCCTGCACCCCGGACTGCCCAATCGCATTTCCGCTCTGACCCCCATTCTGGATTTCAGAACTGATGACCTGACTCTCTAAGCTGCCGCTCTCCGCGATTTCTACGCTGCTCCCCGTCTCAATCACAATCTCAGGCTGCTGAGGCACAGGATAAACCTCCCCAGGTATCTGTTCCACCAAAAGCTCGTCCGACTCCTTTGTTCCACTCTTTCCTTTTGTCAAAGCCTGAGACCAGTTCTTCACAGCAGTCCCCTCTGGAATCACAGAGGCAATAACCGATTCCATCGCTCTCATCTTCTGATAGTTATTGAACATCGCAACTCCGCCGGCAAGTACCATGACTGCCAGCATACCACAAACGGTTCCAAGAATACTGACCGTGGAGCGGGTTTTGTTCGCCTCTACCTTCTTATCCTCAAGGCGCTGGCGGAAATCTCGTATTACAACGTCCCGCGTTCCACTTTCCACTCGCCTTGCATCCTTGCGTGACACCATGTAATCCTGCATCATCTGATTCCGCTCATAGTACACACAATATCCGCGCAGCCTGTAAAACCCATCCTCCGACGCAGTGTAGATTGCCTCCTCGCCCTCGAGCCCGCTGTTCAAGTACATAAGCTGGTTCTTTGCTGAAAAATACTGTCCGTGCTGCCTCCAGTAATTGAGGGGACTTAAATTGGAACCCGGCGCGCCGCAGAGAAACCAGCCAATCACACTCCGCCGCGGAAACATCTGCTCCATCACCTGGTAAGCTTTCTTCCATGCACTCTCTGTGAACTCTGCCCGCTCCCCGTCCGCAGCCACATCCTCCATCTCCATGGCTCCATCTACAAACAAATATGGTATCCCCTCCTGGCTGCGGATCTCTCCCAGCAAAAGCCCAACCTTCAGGTCTTGTCCACCAGTCGGATATAAACGTTTCAGATATGTATTAACATAATCCTCAACATAAAGCTTCACAATCTGATCCCGCTCCCCAATCTGCCGTATATTCTTTGGCAGCTTCGGATAAGGATTATAAAGTTCTCCCATGTTCTCACCCCGCTACTGATTTTTCTGGTATCTGAAAAATCATATCACGGTATGAGTGTTTATTTTGTCAAACCACGGCAGCACATTCCAAAAATTGTTCGACAAGAAATATACTTTCACAGATATAATCTGCCATACGCATAACAATAGACAGCCTCACACTCTGCAGCATCAGAGGATCATAACTGCCGTACCCTCCAACAATCCCTGTGATAAAAATATCTCCCACTGCCTGCAGCTCTTTGCACACCCCGAGTCCCGGACGCAGCGCCCCCCTTCCCAGGGTGATACATCCCACATGCTCTGCGCTTCCCACCGAAGCATCCACGGCCACAATCACATGGTTTGGAAACTTAAAACGCACCATGTCCATGGACTGCTCCAGATTCATAGCATGTACCGGACGCTCCAGAGTCCCTACAATCTCCATCCGGCGCACGCCCTGTCCTTTTAACTTATACCCAATCAGCGGCCCCAGACTGTCGCCCGTAGAACGATCCGTTCCGATACATAAAAACACTACGCCCTCACGGTTCTGCTCCACCATAATTTCTCCAATCATGCAGTGCAGCCTATGAGCGCATTCCTCTATGTGCTGTGCCTGTCGTGAATCAAAATAATAAATTTCCCGCTCCGCAGCGCGCGGTCTTCCCCATTTCGTCCTCATACCATCCCGCCTGTACCTCTTTTTGTTAATCCTATTATAAGCACGGGATTGCAGAAATATACTTGCTGTTTTTCAGCTTTCCTTCTGATATGCCTCTATGGTCTCACTGATATTGGACGCACGACCGCTCTGTACGCACTTTTTTCAGATGCTCCCGCACTGTCTGCGCCATGACTGCTCCTCCTTTATCATACAAAAACCAGGATGCACTCTTTTTCAGTGCACCCTGGTTCCATGGTCTTAAGTATTTTCCGTTAAGCTTACTTGTTATGGAAAACTTCTATCTTCTCCTTGTTGACAAAAGCAGTCATCGCCATCTTCTGATCTTCTGTTGAAAAGCACTCTGAAAACTCTTTTACTTCAATGGCAATACCACCATTCATATCTGTCTGCAGACCGTCATTGATAGCCTTCTTCGAATATGCTACTGCAATCGGAGCGTTTGCTGCAATACGCTGTGCCAGCTTCATGGTCTCCTCCATCAAAGCTTCCGGCTCCACTACTTTGTTTACCAATCCTATGGACAATGCCTCCTCTGCTTTTACCTGGCGGCAGGTGTAAATTAACTCCTTTGCCATTCCGGCTCCTACCAGACGTGGCAGACGCTGGGTTCCGCCAAATCCAGGGGTAATTCCAAGACCTGTCTCAGGCTGGGCAAACCGGGCATTACTGGAAGCAATCCGAATATCACAGGCCATAGATAATTCACATCCGCCACCCAGAGCAAAACCATTTACAGCGGCAATAACCGGACATCTGAAATTTTCAATGCGGGAGAATACATCGTTTCCAAAGCGACCGTAAGCGGCAGCCTCCTCCACATTCTTATCCTTCATCTCTGCAATGTCTGCCCCAGCTACAAAACTCTTTTCACCGGCGCCGGTAATGATTACTGCATATACGCTCTCTGTCTTCTCTACCTCATCCAGCACGCCGTTCAAATCAGACAATACCTCAGTGCTTAAGGCATTCAGCACATTAGGGCGGTTAATTGTAATTGTCGCAACATGACCACTGATTTCTAATAATACCGTACTCATATCATTCCACCTTTCTAATCCGGATGATTCACTTAAGAATCTTCCTTATTTGGAGTAATCGTAGAATCCTTTACCGGTTTTCTGTCCCAGCAGTCCGCCGCGTACCATCTTGCGAATCAGCGTGCAGCAACGATATTTTGTATCACCGGTTTCATGATACAGTACATCCATAATTGCCTCCACAATATCCAGACCGACTAAATCGCCCAAAGCCAGCGGCCCCATAGGATGATTTGCGCCCAGCTTCATTGCGGTGTCAATGTCTTCCACAGAAGCAATGCCCTCCTGCAGGATAAACGCAGCTTCATTAATCATAGGAATCAAAATACGATTTACTACAAATCCCGGACCCTCAGCTACTTCTACCGGAGTTTTACCTAAGGACTTGGACATCTCCAGAATGCTGTCTTTTACTTCCGGCGGAGTATTAAGTCCGGAAATAACCTCGACCAGCTTCATACGGTCAGCCGGATTAAAGAAGTGCATTCCAATAACCGGGTGGGTAATTCCCTTTGCAATCTCTGTAACAGACAGAGACGAGGTATTTGTTGCAAAAATTGTTTCCTTCTTACAAATCTCATCAAGCTTTGTGAACAGTTCTTTCTTTACATCCATAATTTCAAGAACAGCCTCAACAACTAAATCAGCATCTGCCAGATCCTTGTACTCCCCGGCTTTCATATTTGCCTTCACTGCCTGCGCTGCCTCTGCGGTCATTTTTTCACGGCTTACCAGTTTATCCAGCTTTGCTGCAATTTTATCAATTCCGGCCTGTGCCCACTCCAGCTTTATATCGCACACCGTAACTTCACAACCATTTGAGGCAAACGCATTTACAATGCCCTGTCCCATGGTGCCAGCACCAATAACACCAACCTTCTTCATATTAACTATTCTCCTTCACCCATAAATTAATATATGATTTAATTTGCCTTCTCCTTAATAATCGCTTCTTTCAGTAACGGGAGTACTTCCTTCACATCACCAACAAATCCCATGTTAGCAATCTTAAAAATCTCCGCCTGAGGATCACGATTAATAGCAATAATCATATCGGACTTTTCCATGCCGGCCACATGCTGGCATGCTCCCGAGATTCCGCACGCTATGTACAGAGACGGACGGACAGTCTTACCGGTCTGCCCTACCTGAATCGCTCTATCTGCATACCCATCATCTACAACAGCACGGGAAACAGCCATCTCTCCCCCCAGCTCTGCGGCAACCTCTCCTACCAGTTCAAGGCAGTCTTCTGCTCCACGGCCTGCTGCAACAAGAATATTAGCCTTGGTAATATCCACGCCCTCTACTGCCTTCTCAATCACTTCCTTTATTACAACCTGCTGAACAGTGTCCTTGAAGGTGGGGGTAAACTCAATTATCTCTCCAGTCCGGGATGAGTCCGGAGCATCCATAGAAAATACATTGGGACGAATGGTAGCCATCTGAGGACGGGTATCCGGGCAAACAATCGTTCCAAACAGATTTCCGCCAAACGTAGGTCTGGTAACCAACAGAAGAGCCTCATCCGCTTTCTGAGGATCGATCTCAATCTTTGTTGCATCAGCAGTCAGACCAGCTTCAATGCGGGCGGCCACACGAGGCGCCAAGTCACGCCCCAATACGGTCGCACCCACTAAAAGAGAAGATGGTTTATATGCTTCAATCACCTGAGTAAGGGCATCTGTATAGAACTGAGTAGAATAATCTTTCAACAGCGGCTCATCTACTACCAGCACTTTATCAGCGCCGTGAGCAATCAAATCCTGTGCTTTATCCTTAATTCCATCCCCCAGCAGGATTGCCACTACCTGAAAGTTCATCTGAGGAATGGATGCAACCAGCTTGCGTGCCTCTGAAAGCAACTCATATCCCACATCTGCAATCACGCCATTCTTCTGCTCAATGAAAACATGTATATCTCTGTATTCTTCAAATTTAGCCATCTTGCTTCACCCTCCTATTTTGTAATGAGCTGCTTTGCTTTTAAAGTCTTTGCAATCTTTTCGGCAGCTTCCTGGGCAGAAATGTTGAATGTTTCTGTTTGGGCAGATACTTCCTTAGTAAATGTGCTATGCACTTTCGTCGGAGAACCAGCCAGACCAACTTTGCCTGCATCAATCTGCAAGTCAGCAAACGTAACAACGCGCACTTCCTTGCTGAAAGAATCTACAATGTCATTACAATTCATATAACGCGGTGTGTTCATGCCGCTCAAGGTAGTCAATACACATGGCAGCTTCGCTTCTATAATTTCTTCTGTATCCTCCAGAGATTTCTTCACTGTTACAGTGCTCTCTCCCAGTTCTATAATCTCATCCACATAAGTAACCTGAGGAATATTCAGACGCTCTGCAGTCTGAGGTCCCACCTGAGCTGTATCTCCGTCAATTGCCTGACGCCCCGCAATAATAAGGTCAAATTCTTCCTTTCCCAAAGCTGCTGCCAATGTGTTGGAAGTAGCACAGGTATCAGCTCCTGCAAACTTACGGTCAGTTATCAAGGTACAGTTGTCTACACCGCGTGCATACAGCTCCCGCAGCATTCCGGTTGCCTGCGGCGGTCCCATTGAAACGACATCCACCGTCACACCATATTTCTCCTTCAGCTGCAATGCTGCCTCTATACCCGCCAAATCATCTGGGTTAATGATACTGGGAACACCTGCACGAATCAGAGTGCCGGTTTCTTTATCTACACGGATTTCTGTTGAGTCCGGCACCTGCTTTACCAGAACTACTATCTTCTTCATAATAAACATCGCTTCCTCTCTATATATTATTTCAGCACATCTCTGCTGATTACCATGCGTTGTACTTCTGAAGTTCCTTCATAAATTTCAGTAATCTTTGCATCGCGGAACATTCTCTCCAGCGGATAATCACGGGTATATCCGTATCCGCCAAGAAGCTGGATTGCTTTTGTGGTCACTTCCATCGCCACCTCCGCAGCAAACAATTTGGCCTTTGCAGCCTCTACTGAATAAGGAAGCCCTTTTTCTTTTTTCATAGCCGCATCATACACAAGCCATCTGGCAGCATCTACCTTTGTCTGCATATCAGCCAGCTGGAACTGCGTATTCTGGAAGTTCGCAATCGGACGTCCAAACTGTTTACGCGCCTTAACATAAGGAACTGTCTCATCAATAGCTCCTTGAGCAATTCCCAGCGCCTGAGCAGCAATTCCGATACGACCGCCATCCAGCGTGGACATAGCAATACCAAATCCTTTGCCTTCCTTGCCTAAAAGCTGGTCGCTGGACAAACGTACATCCTTAAAGATCAGCTCGCTGGTAGCGCTTCCGCGGATACCCAGTTTCTTCTCATGCTGTCCCACTGTGAATCCCGGCATTCCTTTTTCTACGATAAAAGCAGAGATACCACGGGTTCCCTGTGATTTGTCAGTCATTGCAAAGATAATATAAACATCTGCCTCTCCGGCATTTGTAATAAAGATCTTAGTTCCATTTAATATGTAGTCGTTGCCGTCTTTCACAGCAGTGGTCTGCTGGCCTGCCGCGTCCGTTCCTGCATTGGGTTCTGTCAAGCCAAATGCAGCCAGTTTTTTTCCAGAGCACAGGTCAGGGAGATACTTTTTCTTCTGTTCCTCCGAGCCATAATTGGAAATTGGCCATGTACCAAGAGATGTATGTGCAGATAATACTACTCCGGTGGTTCCGCATTTTTTGCTCAGCTCCTCCACCGCCATAATATAGCACAAATAGTCAGCGCCTGCTCCGCCATACTCTCTGCTGTAAGGAATTCCCAGCATTTTGCAATCGGCCATCTTCTGCACGGTTTCTCTCGGGAATCTCTCCTCTTCATCCACCTCGGCAGCCAATGGCTTCACTTCTTTTTCTGCGAATTCAGAAAAAAGCTTTTTCATCATCTTCTGTTGCTCTGTCAACATGAAATCCATAAGTTTTCTCCTCTCCAAATGTTCTTAACTCTTGACGCATACAAGACAACAACTTTAAGTTTTGTTATTAAGGTCGAGTATGTTATAATAATAGCAAATTAAATTTACTTTGTACAGCCCCAATAGTAAAAATAGTCAGGATTATTATTATCATTATTATTCCAGTTGACATTTTATCTATTTTAGAATATAATTTTTATTGATAGTTGGCAAAATTATACAACACAATAAGATGTAAGATTTTATTACTGAAAGGAGATTCATTATGCAGACGAAAAAAGCGTATATCGTCAGCGCAAAACGCACCGCCATAGGCAGTTTTCTTGGCGGATTATCGACTGTTAAACCTAAAGATATGGGTTCCGCAGTTGTTAAAGCGTTACTTGAAGATGCCGGTGTAAAACCGGAACAGGTAGATGAACTGATTTGCGGCAATGTGCTTGGCGCCGGACTTGGTCAGAACATCGGACGTACTGTCGCACTGGAGGCCGGAATCCCCGAAACCGTATGCTCACATTCTACAAATATGGTTTGCGGCTCTGGATTAAGAACGGTTATGGAAGCCGTGATGTCAATTCAGGCAGGCTTTAATAATATTGTTGTAGCGGGTGGTGTGGAGTCAATGTCACAGGCTCCATATTTGGTTCCTGGCAATACCCGTACTGGCAATAAGATGGGCGACTGGAAAGCGACGGATCATATGATTTACGATGCCTTGACCGATGCCCGCGCCAACATACATATGGGTGTTACTGCAGAAAACATTGCAAAGAAATATAACATTACACGGGAACAGCAGGATGAGTTCGCATATTCATCTCAGCAGAAAGCCATTGCGGCAGTGGATTCCGGAAGATTCAAAGATGAAATTGTACCAATTACAGTTCATTTAAGAAAAGAAGATGTAATCTTTGATACAGATGAATATCCCAACCGGAAGACCAATCTGGAGAAGCTTGCCGCACTGAAACCAGCATTTATTAAAGATGGAACCGTTACCGCAGGCAACGCATCCGGAATTAATGATGGCGCTTCCTTCGTATTGGTTGTAAGTGAGGATGCACTGAGCAAGTACAATCTGACTCCAATGTGCGAGATAGTCGGTATCGGCCAGGGCGGTGTTGATCCGCTGACCATGGGTCTTGGACCTACCCCCGCTATCCGCAATGCCCTGAACTACGCAGGTATGAAGCTCAGCGATATTGAGCTGATTGAACTGAACGAGGCTTTCGCAGCCCAGTCCTTAGGAGTAATCCATGAGCTGATTGAGGAGCATAAAGTAGATCGTTCTGAATTAATGGCAAAAACAAACATCAACGGCGGAGCAATCGCCCTGGGGCATCCGGTCGGCGCTTCTGGAAACCGTATTTTAGTTACCCTGGTTCACGAGATGATTAAGTCCGATAAGCATACTGGTCTTGCTTCTCTGTGTATCGGCGGCGGACAAGGTACAGCAGTCATTGTGAAACGCTGATTTGCATTGCCGTGTGTTGTATTACATATACCAAGTACCTATAAAAAATTATGAAAAGGGGGATTGTACATGCTGTTTCAGACAACAAAACAACATGAAGAAATTCGTAAAACCGTCAGAGAGTTTGTAGAAAACGAAGTAAAGCCAATTGCATTCCAGTTGGATCAGGAAAGTGCATTTCCGCACGAGGCTATTCAAAAATTTGCATCTATGGGAATGATGGGTCTTCCTTATCCGAAAGAGTATGGCGGAGCCGGACTTGATATTCTGAGCTACGCTATCGCAGTAGAAGAGTTATCCAGAGTCGATGGCGGAACCGGCGTTATCTTGTCCGCACATGTCTCTCTGGGAAGCTTCCCGATTTTTGCATTCGGAACGGAAGAGCAGAAGAAAAAGTATCTGGTTCCCCTGGCAAAGGGCGAAAAAATCGGTGCATTCGGCCTGACAGAGCCAAATGCCGGCAGTGATGCAGGTGGAACAGAGACTACTGCTGTATTAGAAGGTGATCACTATATCTTAAACGGCGGTAAGATCTTCATCACCAATGCTCCTGTTGCTGACACTTATGTGGTATTTGCTTCCACCGATCCCGAAGCAGGAACCCGCGGCATCAGTGCTTTCATTGTCGAAAAAGGCTGGGAAGGCTTTACATTCGGAGACCACTACGATAAATTAGGTATCCGTTCCTCCTCCACTGCAGAGTTAGTTTTCAATAATGTAAAAGTACCGAAGGAGAACCTGCTTGGTAAATTAGGTCAGGGCTTTAAAATTGCTATGGCTACCCTGGATGGCGGCCGAATCGGTATCGCAGCTCAGGCATTAGGTATTGCTCAGGGCGCTTATGAGCATGCACTGGAATATGCAAAAGAGCGTGTTCAGTTCGGTAAACCGATTGCTCATCAGCAAATTATCTCCTTTAAGCTGGCAGATATGGCAACCAAGCTGCGTTGTGCAAGATTCTTAGTATACAGCGCTGCCGAGCTTAAAGAAGCACACGAGCCGTACGGCATGGAGTCCGCTATGGCAAAACAGTACACCTCTGACATTTGTCTTGAGGTAGTCAATGATGCCCTGCAGATCTTCGGCGGCAGCGGATATCTGAAGGGTATGGAAGTAGAGCGTTCCTACCGTGATGCTAAGATTTGTACCATCTATGAAGGAACCAACGAGATTCAACGTGTGGTAATCGCATCTCACCTGATTGGTAAGATTGCCAGCGACAAGACCGGTTCACGCAAGAAAAAATCTGCTGCTGTAACAGGCGAGCGTAAGAAACAGATTTTCCGTGACGGTACACCAAAAGAGCAGGTGGCAAAACTTGTAGAAGCTCTGAAAAATGATGGTTATGACTTTACTGTTGGCATCCCGGTTGATACCCCGATTATGAATGCTGAACGTGTAGTTAGTGCAGGTAAGGGAATCGGCGCTAAGGAAAACATGAAGCTGATTGAAGAGCTGGCTAAGCAGGCCGGTGCCGCTATTGGCTCCTCCCGCCCGGTAGCAGAGACGCTGAAATACGTACCGCTTAACCGCTATGTGGGTATGTCCGGACAGAAATTCACCGGCAATCTGTATATTGCGTGTGGTATATCCGGAGCTGGTCAGCACCTAAAAGGTATCAAAGATGCTACCACCATTGTGGCAATTAACAACAATGCAAACGCTCCTATCTTTAAAAATGCAGACTATGGAATCGTAGGGGATCTGATGGAAATTCTGCCTCTGCTGGCAAAGGCATTGGATACCGGCGCTCCAAAGAAAGAGGCTCCGCCAATGAAGAAGATGAAGCGTCCGTTCATCCGTAAGGAGGCACCTTCCTACAAGCGCTATATCTGTAGTGGATGCGGATATGAGTACGATTTAGAGTTGGGCGATCCGGAAAATGATGTAGCTCCGGGCACTCCGTTCAACAAACTGGGCGATGATTGGTTCTGCCCAGAATGCGCCGAAGATAAAGAAAACTTCATAGAAATTTAATAGGGAGGAACGATTATGTATTGTGTAAGAAAAGTTGTTGATGATTTATACTGGGTCGGAGCAAATGAACATCGCCTTGCCCTCTTCGAGAATATTCATCCTATTGCTCGTGGCGTTTCCTATAACTCCTACCTTCTAATGGATAAGAGCACAGTATTGTTCGATACCGTTGACTGGGCTGTATGCCGTCAGTTCCTGGAGAACGTAGAGCATGTATTAAACGGTCGGGATCTGGATTACATCGTTATCAACCACATGGAGCCGGATCACGGTGCAAGCCTTGAGGAGATTCTGCTTCGTTATCCGAATGCTAAGGTTATCTCCACCGAGAAATCTATCATGATTATGCACCAGTTTGGTTTCCACATTGATGATAGAACAGAAACCGTACAGAGCGGGGATACCAGAAACTTTGGAACGCATACTATTGCTTTTGTAGAGGCTCCGATGGTACACTGGCCAGAGGCTATGGTCAGCTTTGACACCAGCAACGGTGTACTGTTCTCTGCTGATGCGTTTGGATCTTTCGGTGCATTGGACGGAAAACTGTTCCAGGATGAGGTTAATTTTGACCGTGACTGGCTGGATGATGCACGTCGCTATTACACCAACATTGTTGGAAAATATGGTCCTCACGTACAGGCTCTGTTAAAGAAGGCTGGCACCCTGGATATTAAGGTAATCTGCCCACTGCACGGTCCCGTATGGCGTAGCGACTTCGGTTATATTCTTGATAAGTACAACAAGTGGAGTACCTATGAGCCTGAAGTAAAGGGCGTATTAATTGCATACGCCTCCATGTATGGTAATACCGAATCTGCTGCTCAGGTGCTTGCAGCCAGACTGGTAGAAAGGGGTATTAAGGACATTGCTCTCTATGATGTATCCAACACCCATGTATCTGTATTAGTAAGTGAAGCTTTCAAGTACAGCCACATTGTATTTGCCAGCGTTACCTACAACCTGGGCATTTACCCGGTTATGCATGATTTCTTAATGCATTTGAAGGCTCTTCATCTGCAGAAACGTATCTGTGCTATTGTTGAGAACGGTTCTTGGGCACCGAAGTCCGGTTCCCTTATGAGAAACTTCCTGGATGATGAGATGCTTCAGATGAGCGTTTTGAACAGTGAGATTAACATGATAAGCGCTTTGGGAGAGAATAATGCCAGCGAGTTAGATAACCTGGTTGACAGTATTATTGATTCCATGAAAGATCCAGAATAAGAATTAATTTTGTAACGTACTGAACAGTTGATCATTAATATGCCCCGCCTGATGGCAACAAAAGAGTATAAATCCAATACTCATCTGTTTGCCATCAGGCGGGGCATATTGCTGAAAACAATAATATAGGTGTGAAAAAGACAATTTGCTCTTTGATAATTTGCAACTATTATATTGGCAAAATTCAAGACTTTTATATTGATATGCAAATTCTTAATGTTTTTATGGATATATTGACAAATTTGGCTCATACTATTATACTAAAAATAAGTTAACTCGTGAAGGATAAGGCTGGGTTCCTGAATGGGAGTAGGCTGTAAAGCTTAGAATTCCTTTGCCCCTGGGGTTAGCTTATTTTTTTATATTATCAAGTATGTGCATTGGGTCTTTCATAATCTCATCTACTATAAAATCTATCATTTGCTGTGAATATGAGTATTGTGGAGTTGTAAATTGTCTATGAATATAGCACAGTTTTTCGTTTTCCTTAAAACTGTAATATTTGCAGAAATTCACAAAATGGAAGCTTGTAAATTTTGCTGGCTTGTCATTGTAGGTAAGTTCAATATGTTCTCTTTGCAATCTTTCTTTAATAATGTTAATACATGACTTTGCTGTGTAGTTATGAGTGTTATTAGGGTCTTGTAGTTCTTTTATAATTGTTACGCCAGATGTGGCATTTTTATCAAAGTGGACAATATTTGTAGCTTTGTCCTTATTTTTAGTAATATAATAATGATGATCGATTCTTATAGCAAATTTCGCATTATTGTTTATAGACAGATGGTCAACAGAAGTCTTTAACTCAATAAAATGGCTGGCTATGGGTTCTGGGTACTTAGCTATTATTTCAGCTTCGTTAAGCATCTTCATGCTTACTGATAAGGTTCTTTGATGGTTATCTTTGTAATAAATGCTGCTTTCACCTAGAACATTAAGCATATGCGCCTTCAGCATTAATTCCCAGGCATTGCAAATAAAATGGCTGAATCCTTCTACCCGGTATTTTATTGTTGGTTTATTATACAATTCTATCGCAAGACAAAATGCTTCCTTGGATTTTTCAACTAACTTTTCATCTAGTTTGTCCATACATTATCCCTTTTTTCCTCTTTTCTTTAGTATTTTATTAAAACGTAGTATCGTTGTGACACTACCAGCCGGATTCTCAGTAACCGCCTCATGCACCTTTGGAAATGAAAACTTCACAGACTAGATATTGTATTCCCGTTCTTTCCTTTTTAAGGCTAATAGTATATTGTGGACGGCGGTTAAATCCTCCGACTCCGCATCTCTGGCCGCATCAAATAAAACGCGAAGTTCTTTGTTCTCAAAAATGTCCTAGGCAATTGCTGTGATTTCGTCATTGAGGTAGTATTTTTGCTCTTCTCCTTTCTGCTTACCATTCACAAGCTGTTCTACACTTATAGAAAAGTAATCAGCAAGTTTTTGCACTTTTTCCATGCTTGGCTTGTTTGTATTTACTTTACACAAAGAACCCCTAGCAAATCCTAATTGTTTTTCTAATCCAGTTATAGTTACTCCTTTATCGACACATAGCATCTTAATAGTTTCATATGTAAGCATAGATTCCCCTTAAAATATAGTTGAAAAAAATTACATAAACCCTAATATGGTTAAAATATCTTTTATTCAACAACGTCCGGTAAATTGCATAAAAATATCAAGGCACAGTCCGTATATCGTACCATGCCTTGATCATATTATTTTACAGCTTCAGTTTTACGCCTCTTCCATCGGTTTTAAATCCGGGCTGAAAATCAGCTTGCAGCCTGTTGCAGCCTGTATATCTTCTTTGGTATAATCAGGATGCAGTTCCTTAACTACAAGTCCTTCCGGCGTTACTTCCATAACTCCCATCTCTGTTACAATCAAATCAACACATGTGGGTGCAGTCAATGGAAGCGTACATTTTTCTAAAATCTTATGACTTCCCTTCTGAGTATGCAGCATAGCAACAATACATCTTCTTGCTCCTACCACCAAATCCATAGCTCCACCCATACCGGCCACCTTCTGACCAGGAACAATCCAGTTAGCTAAATCGCCATTCTCCGCTACCTGCATAGCTCCAAGAACCGTTGTCGCCAGATGACCTCCTCTCACAAGCCCGAAGCTGGTGGCAGAATCAAAAAAGTTCACCCGGTCTATGGCAGTTACATAACCGCCGCCTGCATTCGTAATATCCACATCTTCCTTTCCAGGTTCAGGAGCTCCCCCAAGACCTGCAAATCCATTCTCAGAATGTAATGTAACGCTAATATCAGATGGTATGTAATTTGCTACCATAGTTGGAAGACCAATGCCTAAATTTACAAAATCTCCGTCTTTAAACTCCTTTGCGCATCTTCTCGCAATTCTCTCTTTTAAATCTGCCATTTCGGTTCTCCTTCCACAACGTTATCTACTACCACCCCGGCAACTGCAAATGTATCCGGGTCTAACTCTCCTACCTCAACCACTCTCTCGCTGGCAATAACCACATGGTCTGCAGCACCCGCCATTACATAGTTAAAGTTCTTTGTTGCCTTATCACATCTGAAATTACCAAACTTATCACAAACAGAAGCCCTGCAAAATGCGTAGTCAGCCCTGATCGGTAATTCCAGCAAATACTTCTTTCCTTCAATTTCAATCACTCTTTTCGGTCTTCCCAGCTCATCCACATCATCCTGCACCGGAGTTCCCACGCCAGTAGGAGTCAAAACACCGCCGAGACCGTAGTTTGCAGCTCTAACCTTCTCAGCCAGAGTCCCCTGAGGAACCAAAGTGCATTTTAAAGTGCCTGCAATCATACCCTCACCAACCAGCGGATTCATACCTACATGGGTAGCAATGATATGGTCTATCATGCCAGCCTCCAAGAGCTTTCCTACCCCTCTTGCAGTTTTGGCGCCATATGCACCAGCCGGAAGTCCCCCATCGTTAGCCACAACAGTCAAATGCTTAACGCCTTTTCTTACCAACGCATCCATCAAAATTTCCGGTGCGCCTGTTCCCAGAAAGCCACCGACCATGATAGTCATTCCATCTTTTACGCCTGCTACTGCTTCATCGGCACTTACAATCTTGTTTATCATATTCCACTTTACCCTTTCTATATTTTATACTGATTCTGTTTATCTGTTTTATACCGGTACTGCGCCCATGGTCATCAGGCCAACAACCAGAAAACCAACACAGACTACAATTCCCGTGAAAACCAATCCAATAATACAATATCCCATAATATCTCTTGCGGACAAGCCTGCAATACCCAGTGCCGGCAATGCCCAGAATGGCTGAATCAAATTAGTCCACGCATCTCCCCACGCAATCGCCATACCCGTCACAGCCGGACTGACATTAAGCGCCAGACCGGCAGGCATCATAATCGGTCCCTGAACAGCCCACTGTCCGCCGCCGGAAGGTACAAAGAAATTCACAATACCTGCTGACAGGAAGGTAAACAGCGGGAAAGTAACATGGTTTGAAATAGACACAAAGAAGTTACTGATTACACTTGCCAGAGAACTTCCTCCCTCTGGATTGAATCTCATGAGAGCCATAATTCCTGCATAAAACGGAAACTGGAGAATAATTCCTGCAGTTCCCTTGGCAGCATCTGTAATAGCCCTTACATAATTAATCGGTGTCTTATGAGCCAGCAAGCCTAATACCAGGAATATACAATTTACAATGTTTAGAGTCAGGTTCAAGCCTGAATTCCAAAAATAATACCCTAAGTATATCAAACCAGCAACTGCAATAATAATAGAACCAAGCGGATTGCTCTCCAGCTTTTCCGCAGGGGTTTCTGCTTTCTTCACAGCAACCTGCTCATCCTTTAACAAGGCAGGATCCACTACAAACGCGTCCTCTGGTGCCGGATGCATCTTTGCATTGATAAGAGGAAGACCAATCAGGACAATCGCACATATAATCAAATTATATGGAGAGAAAATGGTCTGTGAGGTTGAAATAGCCTGACTTACCACTCCTCCAGTAGCCTTTAAAAGAGCCTTTTCACCAGGGGTTGCCAGGGCTAAAGGAATAGAGCCCGAAATACCTGCGTGCCAAACAACAAATCCTGTGTAGGCAGAGGCAATCAGCAAACGATAGTCAATGCCTTTCACCTGTCTTGCAATCTCTTTCGCAAGGATCGCACCGATTATCAGCCCGAATCCCCAGTTAAGCCAGCAGGCAATAACTGAAACCCCGGTAACAACAAGAATTCCCTGTATCGGAGTCTTTGCAATACTGGCTATACTTTGAACAATCCTTTTAACAATAGGAGCGTTGGCCAGAGCACTTCCCAGCACCAATACCAACGCCATCTGCATGGAAAATTCCAGCAGATCCCAGATACCGGACCCCCACGCATTTACGGTCTGAATGACGCTCGCCCCAGTGGCCGGCAGAGAAGCAAAAAACACTATCACCGTCAAAATAATACAAAAAATAAATGGATCTGGGAGGAACCTGTTTACCAGTTGAACACACCCGTTTGATAGTTTTTTAAACATATCCTTATTCTCCTCTCAATGGAAATATTTTTTAATGAGATACAAAACTCCGATTTAAATCCCCCCTCCCCCAACAGACTCATCCTGACCCCCATAGGCGTTTTCTTAATCCTAATCAAGTCCACACAAAAAAATACGATGATAAAAGAATTTGACAAAATCATCGCATGTACGAGAGTTCATCTCAAAACATTTCATTTTTGTATCACACCAAATTAATCATATTTTATCAGATATATTGTAAACTGTCAACAAAACCACTTTCTGTTTTTGGCCGTTTTTGCAAAATATAACTATAAATTTTTCTGTAAATGGCAAAATTTTACCAACATGATTCATTGCATCTGCAATAGAGATATGATACAATACTCAAAAATGCCGGAGGGATTTTTATGTTTCGTATGTGGGGAAAAATCTGGGATAATAACCGTATGCTGAAAGATACTGTTATCTGCATGTCTGATTACAGCATGTCCCGCACTGCCATGGTCTTCCAGTCTCTGGACAGCATCTGTTATCAATTTGATCTGAGCAAACCAATCTGGCTGGATTCCAATATTTTGGACTTTAAGCGCCATGCAAAGACTCGCTTTACCCAAGACAGCTTTATTGAATCGATAGATTTTGACTATCTTGAAATCCAGGTTATTGAAGAGTGATTCCTGTCTCCTCCTTAAACTGATTCGCCCACTCCTTGTCCCGGTATAAAAGAACGCAGCCCTGACCATTATCGTCCGTAAAATAGATGCGCTTTTCTATACCATTCTGCTCAAGCGTACTGTTAATCTGCCCAATTATATCAAAATCCATCCAGTCTCCCTGAAACCTCATCTTATATTCATATGGAATCCCATTGAAAGAAAAATAAACTCCAATCGTCCCCTCCGCCTTTTCCCAGTCGGCATTCGACATGTCCTGAGCCATCCCTGTAATGGCAAAATCCCCCTGTCCCATAACATTTACACTTTCCAGAATATGCACATACCCCATGTTTATATCATAGCTCTCCCAGTCAAACCAGTAGCCCTGCTCCGAATAACCTTCAATCTTTAAGGCTCCATCCTCATACGTCGGCTCTGAAAGCATAGCCAAAAGCATCTTATAAGGATACCCCTCTGTATAGACGCGAAACATGGAATCCGCCTCCAAATTTTTCTTAACCTCATCGAGCATCCCATCAGAAAGCTTGAAACCAAGGGTTCTTAACACCTGAACCTGCCTTTCAAGCGGTACATAGTCCTCATATAGCGCAGGGTTAAATTCAGGCTCTTCACCCATCTGGTTCATTATTGCCGACGCATTGACCAACGGTCTGTATCCCAGCTGCGGCAGAAACACCGCCAGCAAAAATAAACCCACGATTAACGCACACACAAAAAGGAGTTTCGGTAAATCTGATCCTTCTCTTTTTTTCTGTTTCTTTCTCCAAAACTTTCTCCACTCTTCCTGAGTGTTGGGAACTCGATTTTTTCGCATATCCACATTCCTTTCATTTACTCCAGATCAACCTCTATTACCAACAAAATATTCTGGTCTCACAAAGTACAAAAAACTGTGGAACCAGAAATAGGCGCTGCCCTTAGGAGGCAACGCCCACACTGTTTTATCCTGTCATAATATTACAATCTGGCCAACAGCTTTTCACGCGCTTCTTCGTATCCTGGCTTGCCCAGCAACGCAAACATATTTTTCTTATAGCCCTCCACACCAGGCTGATTAAACGGATTAACACCTAAAATGTATCCGCTTACACCGCAGGCAAATTCAAAAAAATAAAATAATTCACCAAGATAAAATTCATTCTGCTCTGGAATATGCAGCATCAGGTTTGGCACATTACCATCCGTATGCGCCAAAATAGTGCCGTTCATAGCACTTTTGTTGACAAAGTCCACGCTCTTGCCCGCCAGATAATTCATTCCGTCTGTATCCACGTCCTCTTTGTTCAGCAGAATCTCCGCAGGAGATTCCTCCACGCTCATTACAGTCTCAAACATAATCCGCGCGCCGTCCTGAATAAACTGTCCCATAGAATGCAGGTCAGTGGTTAAATCCACTGCTGCCGGAAAGATACCTCTTTGATCCTTACCCTCGCTCTCACCAAACAGCTGCTTCCACCACTCGGATATATAATGAAGGCTCGGCTCATAGTTCGCCACAAGCTCCACCACCTTACCTTTTCTCAAAAGAATATTTCGGATTGCCGCATACATCAGCGCATCATTGGACTCATACGGTTCCTCAATAGCTTTTTTTCTGCCGGAGGTAGCCCCCTCCATCAGCTTATCAATATCCAAGCCGGCCGTTGCAATTGGCAGCAGACCTACCGCAGTCAGCACTGAAAAACGTCCGCCTACATCATCCGGCACAACAAAGGATTCATAGCCCTCTTCGTCCGCCAGGCTCTTTAACGCCCCCCGTGCCTTGTCGGTGGTGGCATAAATACGCTTGTTAGCTCCTTCTCTTCCATATTTCGCAATCAGCATCTCCTTAAATACACGAAACGCAATTGCCGGCTCTGTAGTCGTTCCTGATTTTGAGATAATGTTAATGGAAAAATCCTTGCCTTCAAGTACATCCTGAAGATCCTTAATATATTTGCTGCTGATACTGTTTCCCACAAAATAGATTTCCGGTGTTTTCCGCCTCCCCTTGTCCAGCACATTGTAGAAGCTATGCCCCAGAAACTCAATCGCTGCGCGCGCACCCAGATAAGAACCGCCGATACCAATGACAAGCAGAACATCTGAATCACTCTGGATTTTCTTCGCGGCTGATTTAATACGCGCAAACTCCACTTTGTCATAATTAATCGGAAGGTCAATCCAGCCCAGGAAGTCATTTCCCGCACCTGATTTGCTAAGCAGTGTTTCCTTGGCTTCCATGACAATGCTCTTAAAATTTGCAATTTCTTCTGATGACACAAAACCGGCTGCTTTGGAATAGTCAAATGTTACTGTCTTGTTCATAGCTTTCTCCTTTTCTTATGTCCCCCGGCCTCCCATCCTGCTCAGCGCCGTTTAAGTGGGGATAATGCTTGGACAATTATAGCACATTCCATTAAAAAATGCGATATAAAACTATATGAGCGCATAACAAACGCTACGCCAGATATTGCTTTAAAATGTCCCCGATTAGCTCTACCTCTTCTGGCTTTAAATCTTTCAGCCAATTTTCATCCGTGCTCCGTCCACGCTCCCTGCTGGCAGCAAGCTGCTCCAGGCTCCGTTTTAAATAATCACTGCTTTCCATATTGGCCTGCTCCGTTCCGGATACTACGGCAGCAGTTTGATCGTTCTGGGCTCCGCGGCGGCTGCCCCGCATAGTTGCTTTTCTTCCTGCATTCCCACGCTCCACAGCAGTCCTTTGCCCCTGATTCAAAGTCTCTGCGCCTGTGGCGCTTTCCATCGCTTCTGAACCAGACTGTACGCCCCGAACAGAACGAACCGAACGATTGGTAAGGCGGCTCACATTCCGAATTCCAGTCTGCTCTGTTCCTCCATCACTGCGCGCCCCGTCCGCCGGCATATTTCGCATCAATTTCGGTCCCATAACATTTTCCAGCTGATTCTGCAGTGATGCCAGAAGCTGATTCCTGCATCCTCCCACCGCTCCATTATCAAACAGCATAGTAAACATAGCCATCAGCACTGCTCCGCCTCCATACAACACAATATAGGACGTATCAAGGCGATACCAATAAGAGAAAAACGCTCCGACCCCTCCCCCAATCAGACACAGCCAGGTCCACTGCATACAGAGGTTACTCCACCCTGTCATCCTTATTCCCATCGCTTTTAAATCATAGAATTGATAATCCAGCCATGCTCCGCTGTCTCGCATCCCCTGATTCACCAAATATGTATTTTCTGCTCTCTTACGGAGTTCCTTTAAGCTTTTGTTCTTTGTCATTGCCAGATTCGTGCTCTCCTTCAGCAATCCTTTGTATAAATGTTTGGTAACCACCCGCGTTATAACTCCCAGCAGGCAAATTGCGGACAGCACATACAATGCTTGTCCTCTTTCCAATAATTGCAACATAAAAACAGCTCCCCTTTCTTTCCTGATTTTTCAGACAGTTGTTATTATAACTTCCTGTCCTCCATTTGGAAAGTTGAGAGAGCCTAGAATCGTTCGTCAAATTATGCTAAAAATCGATTCTGAAGTTCAACTACAAACCTTAATCAGTTCCATTATAAGGTTCATGCTGTGCACAATAGCCTTGCGCTCAAACTCTGCATAATCCATAGCTGCGCTGTCATCCGCCTTGTCAGAGATTGCACGCACAATTAAAAACGGAACCTTGTTTAAAAAGGCCGCCTGCGCAATTGCTGCACCCTCCATCTCTGCACACGCTCCCTGGAACGTATCCACCAGCCAGCGCTTCTTGGTCTTACCAGAGATAAACTGGTCTCCAGTCAGCACACGTCCCTCATATACCCCGATTTCCGGATTTACCTTAAGGCAGCACTCGCGCGCTGTTTTGCGCAGTGTCTCATCCGCTTTGAAGGAGACTGTACCCAACTGTGGAATCTGACCTGGCTGGTATCCGAAAACTGTTGCATCCACATCATGCTGCACTGCATCGGTAGAGAGCACCATATCTCCAATATTAATTTCCGCCCTCAACGAACCTGCAATTCCCGTATTCACAACACTGTTTACATGGAACCGGTCAATCAGAATCTGCACGCAGACACCTGCATTTACTTTGCCAACCCCGGATCGAACCACTACCACTTCCTTACCGCCAATCTTTCCGTGATAAAAATCCATGCCTGCCACAGTAACAACCTGCGATTCGGTCATCTCCTCCTTTAACTTCTCCACCTCTTCCGGCATTGCTCCGATAATTCCCAACATAGCACTTCTCTGCCTTTCTCAATTTCTTGCTTATGGTCTTTATTATACCCATCATGCTTGTCCTTGACAATCATTTATTTTTAAGTTGATCTGCCAGTGCCGCAAACTGCTCCAGTGTCAATGCCTCCCCGCGAACGGAAGGCGTAAGCCCCACATTCTCAATCGCCTCTGCAATCTGCTCCTTTGTAAAGGGAAGTTCAGGAGAATTGTTAAGACTATTCTGAAGAGTTTTGCGGCGCTGATTAAAGGAAGCGCGAATCAGCCTGAACATCAGCGCCGGGGAATCTGTCTTTACTGGCGCCTCCTTGTGACGGGTCAGGCGGATAACCGCCGACCCCACATTGGGACGTGGAATAAAGCAGTTAGGCGGAACGTTGGCCACGATATATGGCTCTGCATAATACTGAACAGCCAAAGATAATGCTCCATAATCCTTCGACCCTGGTCCCACCTGCATACGGTCTGCCACCTCTTTTTGCACCATAACTGTAATATTGTCTACGGGAACCTCACTCTCAAATAATCCCATGATAATCGGAGTGGTAATATAATACGGCAGATTGGCAACCACCTTAATAGGACGCCCTCCATTATACTTCTGCGCCAACGCGTTAATGTCAACTTTAAGAATATCATTATTAATAATCGTAATATTGTTGTAGTCCGCCAGCGTTTCCCTCAAAATAGGTATCAAGTTTCCATCAATTTCTACTGCGACCACCTGATTCGCCGCCTCTGCAAGATACTGAGTCATGGTGCCGATTCCCGGTCCAATCTCCAGAACCATATCATCCTTTGTCACTCCTGCCGCCGTGATAATCTTATCCAGCACATGAGCGTCAATCAAAAAATTCTGGCCAAACCGCTTCTGAAAAGCAAACTGATATTTCTGTATGATTTCAATCGTATTTTTGGGATTTCCCAGTCTGTTCTGCATATCATTCCTTCCTGTATGCCCTATATATCTGAATTGTATGGTATCTTATTCCCCGGCAAAAGTCAATGAACGCCTACGGATTGTCCACATACCATACTTCCTGCGCCCCATTCTCACGGGTGTGCCAGCAGGCTCCCTCCTGCATTCCATCCACTGTATTATCAAAAAAGTACCAATCTCCAGAACCGTCCTCGGGATCTGTGATGGTTCCATTCCAACGATGCCATCCGGTACAACGATACCCATCCTTATTAAACAAATACCAGTGACGTCCAATCAACTGCCACTGATTTGCCAGGTAAGTGCCATCCTCATTCCGATACCACCAGCCCGTAGCGTTACGGACCCATCCTTTCTTCTCCTCCACTTGACCCCAGGTCTTCCTAAATTCATCAGGATTTGCATAAATCTTTTTTATTCCGGAGGTGGAACTGCCCCAGTCTGACAGTTGGAAGTGAGGCTTATCCTTAAAGGATTTCCAGTTTCCACCCCATTCCAAACCAATATCAGTACCGATTGCACCCACCTTATCAAAAAAACGGTCGGCCTCATTATATGCACCTCTACCATCATTTCGAAAAAAATCAAATGCAGTTCCCCATTGATGATAGGAACTGTAAGAACTTCCCCGCGCATTCGTAACAATCTGCCCGGGGCGTGTTCGGCCCTGAGCATACAAGGCATCCTGCTCTGCAACCGTACGCAGAGTTTCACCAATACTGATCGGAAGTCCCTGCTGGCTGCAGGTCTCCACAAGCCGTTCCGCAAACACCTGCAGGCGCGGGTGACACAAAGTAATATCTTTCATATGATCACCAATGCTTTTTCTTTATGGTATGCAGGCAGAATCGCTAATGTCCATAATTTGGTACAACGCTCTGGCATTACGCTCCGTCACCCGGACAATCTCCTCACTGCTCACTCCCTTGATGGCGCTGATCGCCTGTACCACATAGGGAAGATTTAGGGATGAGTTCCGCTTTCCCCGGTTGGGAACCGGTGAGAGATATGGGCAGTCCGTCTCCAGCACAATCCGTTCCAGAGGCATATACGCCACCACCTCCTTCAGCTTTTTTGCGTTGTTAAAAGTCAGCACCCCTCCAATTCCCAGGTAAAATCCCATATTTAAGTACTCCTTGGCCATCTCAATCCCATAGGAAAAGCAATGGATTACACCCCCCAGCTCCCCGGCGCTCTCTGTTCGGATAATATCCAGCGTATCCTGCGCAGCATCACGGCTGTGAATTACAACCGGCAGCTTTACCTCCCGCGCCAGTGCCAACTGGCGGATAAACCATGTTTTCTGAACCTGGCGTTCTGGCTTATCCCAATGATAATCAAGACCAATCTCACCAACTGCAACTATCTTTTCTCTCTGTGCAGCCTCCTTTAACCACACCATAAGGGTATCACTCAGCTCTTCCGTTTCACTTGGATGTACGCCCACCGCGCCGTAAACAAACGGATATTTCCTCACCAGCTCCAGCGTATTTTTCGTTGTCTGAATGCTTGCTCCAATATTCACTACCGCTCCGATTCCGTTTTCCGGCAGGTTGCTCAGCAGCAAGTCCCGGTCTCCATCAAATGCCTCGTCATCATAATGGACATGAGTATCAAATATCATTTTTTTCTCCTTATTTATAAGCCTAAATTGAAAATAAAAGCCAGCACTGCCATGTGCACCGGGTAAAGCAGATAAAAGAAATATTTTCCCTTCCAGGTTCCCCGCTTACCGTTATACAGTAAAATCACAAAAAAGCCCAACGCCAACCCCGGCAGGCAGATTAAGTTACCCAAAGCCAGCCCCATCCAAACAAATCCCACGGCACACAACCTCCAGGGCGTCCGCCGAAACATATAGCACGCCGCAATCAGTATGATTCCGATATAGTCATAATCACTGTGAATCAGAGAGGCTGCACCGCAAAACAGTATGGTCACTGCAAATTGGCTTGCAATAAGCACCGTTCCGGCTCCTCCGGTCTCACTCTCCCCCACCCTTTCCTCAAGCCATTTGAATGCCGACATCATCAGAAATCCCAGAAGCAGTGTGAAAAATACATTCTGAACCCGCCAGTTAAAAACCTTTCCAGACAGCATCCAGTCAAAAGGCGCTTCAGAGAGCAACGCAAACAAAGCAAGCCGCAGAATATACCGCTTCCTGCCGTGGGTATGGAAAAATCCTTCACACAGCAAGAAACAAAAGATGGGAAATGCCATCCGCCCCAGACATCGGAGCATCAAACTCAGATTCCATAACATGCCGGATGTCTCACTCACGGTATCCGATACCCTCATACCCAGTAAATAACCGATATGATCCAGCACCATACTGACAGCGGCAATCAGTTTGAGCTGATTGCCGCTTAATCGTTTATTCCAAGTTTCCATCATGCTAACAGATTTCCGCGCCCGAGGGCATCTCCTTCTCCGGTATCATCAGAGACAGTTTTCCGGCTGCATCCTCGGCACACAAAAGCATACCCTCGCTCATCACGCCTGCCAGCTTTGCAGGCTTTAAATTCACAACTACCATAACCTTTTTTCCCACCATCTCCTCAGGAGAATAATGCGCCTTAATCCCGCTGACAATTTGTCTTACCTGGCTTCCAATCTTCACCTGACTGCACAGAAGCTTCTTCGACTTCTCCACCGCCTCGCAGGCTATAATCTCACCTACCTGAAACTGCAGCTTTGCAAAATCATCATAGGTAATCTCCGGCTTTGCCCCAATGTCTATTACCTCATCAGCATTGGGCTCGCAGGCGTTCGCAGCCTCCGCTGTATTCATCTCCTGAACTTTCTCAAGCACTTTCTTCAAATCCATTCTTGCAAACAAAATCTCCGGCTTTTCAATCACACGGAAGCCGGACGGGCAGAGCCCAAATCGATCCATGTTCCCCAAAGCACGCTTTTCTGTCTTGAGCAAAGCAAGCATCCTTGCGGAGGTCTCAGGCATAAAAGCTTCCAACAGGGAGGCTCCGATGGTAAGAGCCTCCACCAGATTATAAAGCACCGTTGCCAAACGCTCCTTCTGCATCTCGTCCTTTGCCAAAACCCACGGCATAGTCTCATCAATATATTTATTGCATCGGCGGAAGATATTAAAGATTTCCGTAATGGCATCTGCCACACGAAGCTCGTCCATCCTCTCCTCGGTCTTCTTCACAGAGTCCAGTACAACTGCTTTCAGCTCCTCATCCAACGTATCTGAAACACCGCCGTTGCGAACCTCTCCTCCAAAATACTGGTTGGACATGGAAATTGTGCGGTTCACCAGATTGCCAAGAATATTCGCCAAATCAGAATTCATGCGCTCTACCATCAGCTCCCAGGAGATTACGCCGTCATTGTCAAAGGGCATCTCATGAAGCACAAAATACCTCACCGCGTCCACACCAAAGAAATCCACCAGGGTATCAGCATACATCACATTACCCTTGGATTTGCTCATCTTGCCATCGCCCTGCAGAAGCCACGGGTGCCCCAGAACCTGCTTTGGCAGAGGCAGATCAAGCGCCATCAAAAAGATAGGCCAGTAAATTGTATGGAACCGGATAATATCTTTTCCAATTAAGTGAAGATCTGCCGGCCAGTACTTCTCAAACAGATGACCATTGACACCGTCACAGTCATACCCAAGACCCGTAATATAATTTGTCAGTGCATCAAGCCACACATAAGTCACATGCTTTGAATCAAAACTGACAGGAATTCCCCATTTGAATGAAGTCCTGGATACACACAGATCCTGAAGCCCCGGCAAAAGAAAGTTATTCATCATCTCATTCTTCCGTGATACCGGCTGAATGAACTCCGGATGATCGTTAATATGAGCAATCAGCCGATCTGCGTACTTACTCATCTTAAAGAAGTAGGCCTCCTCTTTTGCAGGCTGTACCTCGCCTTGGCAGTCCGGACACTTGCCATCCGCCAGCTGGGACTCGGTAAAGAAGGATTCACAGGGCGTACAGTAAAGCCCCTCATAATAGCCTTTATAAATATCCCCCCGGTCATAGAGCTTCTTAAAAATCTTCTGAACCTGCATCTCATGCTCTGTATCTGTGGTGCGGATAAATTTATCATAAGAAGTATTCATCAAATCCCAGATACTTTTAATCTGAGCTGCCACTCCATCCACAAATTCCTTCGGAGTTACCCCGGCTGCTTCCGCCTTCAGCTCAATTTTCTGACCATGCTCGTCCGTACCAGTTTGAAACCGAACATCATAGCCTTGTTCCCGCTTAAAGCGCGCGATACTGTCCGCTAATACAATCTCATAAGTATTACCTATATGCGGTTTACCGGACGTATATGCGATTGCCGTCGTAATATAATAAGTTTTTTTGCTGTTGCAGTTCTGACACATGAGCCATTTTCCTCCAAATCAAATCATTACCGGGAGTCGCCAGAAACCCGTCCCGACATCGTATTCATAACTATAACATAAACCTGTGGAAAACTCAAGCGGAGTAAAGCCTTGATGCCATTTTCACTGGTGAAATCCTTACCTCGCTTCATAAGTTGTATTTTCTGCGAGTATAGATTATAATAGGAACACCCAGGAGGATTTTTTATGTATAAGAAAAACACCCGAATGTATTGCCTTTTTCTTACTCTGATGCTTATTGTTGCTGCTGCAGGCTGCGTTCCCCGCCCGACTGAAACGGCGCTTACCACTGCTGCTCCTTTTTCAGAGGAATCGCCAGCGAATTACGAACAGTTTGAGGAAAAGCGGCTGGAGGAGCAAAAGCGTTTTTCACAGTTAGAAGCAGATTTATTTAAAGAGGAAATCAGCAACTCCCAGATTGATCTCCATTTTCTTTTGAAAGATCCTGCTGCATACGGTATTACAGATGCCAAATACCTGTACTCACCGGCAACACTGGAATCCATGAAGCAGAATACGGCAGACCAGAACCAGCTTGCCCAGGAGCTTGCATCCTTTGATCCGGCTCTTCTGGATGCTAACCAGAAACTTACCCTTCGGGTATTACAGAGCTTTCTTAAAACGCAACAAAAAGCTGACGGGCTGGAGCTTTATACTCAGCCTCTGGCTCCTACCATCGGTGTCCAGGCAGAGCTTCCCATGCTGCTCTGTGAATACACGTTCCGCGAAAAACAGGATGTGGAAGACTACTTAATGCTTCTGGAACATATTGATACTTACTATGGGGAGATTTTGGAATTCCAACAGGAAAAGAGCGCGGCCGGTCTGATGATGAGTGATACCACTCTCAACCATGTCATCGAATCCTGTGAAAGTTATCTTCTGGTTCCCGGCAATAATTTCATGATTGATACCTTTAAACAGAGACTCGAGGAAATACCCGATCTCTCTGAAGAAGAAAAGAACGCCTTTTATGCCAGAAATGAAGCCGCGCTGGAACAGCATTTTGTTCCAGCCTACCAGCTTCTGATTGACGGTCTTGAAAAATTGAAAGGCACAGGACTCAATGAAAAAGGGATGTGCGGCTACCCGGAAGGAAAAAAATACTATGAGTATCTGGTATTTTCCAAAACGGGAACCTCCTTCCCTTCCGTTAAAGAACTGCTGTCTGCTATCGAGGAGACGATTGAGAAAAATCTGGAGGAGACTTCACGCCTGCTGTCCGAGCACCCGGAGTTAGCAACATCTCTGGGCAGCTATCAATTTCGCCAGACAGATCCTCAGGCAATTATGGAGGAGTTGAAAACTCTCACCTCAAAGGATTTTCCGTCCCTGCCTGAGTGCAACTACACATTAAAAGATGTTCCCTCCGCTTTAGGTCTGTCCTTGAGCCCCGCCTTTTACTTAACATCGCCCATTGATGATGCAAGCCGCAACGTTATTTACATCAACCGCAATCCGCGGTTTGAGGAACAGCAGCTCTACAACCTTATCGCCCACGAGGGCTACCCGGGACATCTGTACCAAAATGTATATTTCCACTGCAACTGTGAATCCGACCTGCGAAAACTGGTTAATTTCCCCGGCTACAGTGAGGGCTGGGCAACCTATGTGGAACATCTGTCCTATGGACTGGACAATGGCCTGGATCCGAGCATGAGCAAACTGCTGGCAGCTAACTCCATGGCAACCCTGGGTCTTCATGCTTATTTGGACATTGCTGTGAACTACCTTGGCTGGGAACCAGCCCATGTCCAAGAGTACCTTTCCCAGTTTTATAATGATACAGATGAGCTGGCAAGTGTGATGTTTGAGACGATGGTGGAAAATCCTGCTAATTATCTCTCTTACTTTGTAGGATATATGGAATTCCAGAATATGCGTCAAACCGCCATGGAACAGCTTGGTGAACGATTTGATGCCCATGAGTTTCATAAGTTCCTTCTTGATATAGGCGATGCACCCTTCGACGTAATCCAGGCCTACTTTACTTCCTGGCTTCTGGAGCAGAAACCGTAGCAATATTTGAAGAAGGCTTTTATATCAACCTCTTTTAGCCACCACCTTTTTATCGTGCCCGCTTCCAGCGGGCATAAGAGTGGAGATTTTTTCGCGTCGTATGCGAAAAAAATACTACTCGCCCCTTGACGGTCTGGATAGTCAGAACGGGTGAAGAGGTGCTATTCCGAAAGTGCGAAAGTGGTAGAAATGTTTACCATGTTGTGCTATAATAAAACTCAACTAACAAAAAATTGGAGTGCGCAGATAGAGGTTATTTATATGTTTCCATAATGATTCAGTTTGAGAATAATAGCGTTGCGATTATATGACAAATATAATCCAATACCACAACAAACGGAACATATCATGACAATAATCCTCATTCTGATAGATTCCAGTGAGGTACTGTATGAAAATCAGAATCATCAATCTCCTATCTATTATTTTGCTTATTATTCTGACAGGATGCACATCTGAAGCGAAAATCCAGCCGCAAACAGTAACATTTGTAAACATAGGTGTATTTCCCGCCGCATATGATGTATATGTTTTCACTCAAGATCAGTATATTCATTATGACTTGACTGATTATTGGCTAAACACCACAGATGGGTTTGACTATTTTAGTGACCCTCTGCCCTCGGAAGATTCATACCATTCAGAAGAGCGTTCATTGGATAAAAGCGAATGGGATAGTATTGTAAATACCCTTGCAGACAATCACTTTAGTACATACCCTGAAGATATTAGCTTTGAGAATATAACCGACGTCGGCTTCTCTTTCATTGAAGTACAAACAAAAGATTATCGTTATTTTTCGGGTGGCTGGGGGGCTGGATATGGAACAGGAAAGACGCAAAAGGGCTATTCCCAAATATGCGCTACCTTGCATGAAATCATTATCAAGTAAATATAAACTATGAGCACAATCCTTAGTGCGTAAATTTCCCATTTATCGGGGATTTTAAGCAGTCTTAATTTTCAAAGGAACAAGGTCTTGCGTTTTCTTGGGCTGCCCCCTGTGGGTTTTCTGCCGCAAGATGCTGTAACCGCCCTTTCGGATTTGCTCCACTTCCTTAACTTCTTCTTTCAGCGCGGAACATCGGCGGGTCAGCCTGTCGCGCTCCGCTCTCCATATCTTCTGTATTTTCCTCTGACAACCCATTCATCATCAAGCTCAAATATCACTCCGGAAAAAATCAAGGTTTCCGATTCCATTCCTGCCGTAATTCTAGCTGCCGCATAAGAACGGATACCTTCTTCAATAGACACGTTCAATAGCCGCATGATTGGAATGTTGCATTTAATTTTGATCTCTTCATTTTTGGTACAATCTTTCCTCTTAATACAATCATTATATTTTTTTCTTACTACAAATTTTACGTTTTGCTGTGTACATGTAACAAATAACAACTTATATGTAATAATTGGTAAAAAAATTGCGGGAGTTTTGATTCTCCCGCAAAATCTTTCTTACTGACCCACATCCGCAAAGCTTAAATTTTCTCCTACAGTTTGTCCATTAACCTGGATCGTCATATAGACCACGTCCATATTCTCAATAAAGGTATTTGCCACCGCCTGAAGCCTCAATTCCTTCTGCTCCTCCGGAACATCACTCAGCTCCAATCTCCCATATTCCCGTTTTGTACTGCCGGAACCGTCCTCCTCCGGCACTCCCGGACCTGCATCCTTATTGTACGTCTCACCATCCTCCGTATAATTTACCATTTTGGTTCCCTCTTTAAGAACACCATACTCAATCAGTCGGTCAACCAAAATCTGAGGGCTCAGCTCTTCCACCCCATCCATGGTTGTCTCCATCTTCCCTTCCTGATCCACCGTATAAATAGAAATGATCTCAAGCTCCGGCTCATTTGGGTCTACCGGTCTGTCCGTCACCACACCTGGACCATCCGTGTCCTTCGGTACACTTTCTGCTTCAGTCTGCTTGCTCTCTCCGGTCTTGTTCTTCTCACTGGTCGGGGTACATGCCGCTAAAGATAAAATCATCATGACCCCAAGAATGCTCAGGATTGTTCTTCTCATAATGAAATTTCCTCCTTATTCGTTATCCTTCCACTTTACGAAACCATTTATTCAGTTTCGCAAAAGCTTTTACCAGGCTGTCGGTCTCCTCTGGCGTCAGGTCGCTTAAAATCGCGTCAATCATGTCGCGATGGAACTGCTCATGATGCAGATACGCTTTTCTGCCCTTTTCAGACAAAGAAATATAGACTACACGCCGGTCTTCCTCACCACGCTCCCGGATCACATAGCCCTTCTTTACAAGGCTGTTCATGGCGATTGTCAGAGTCCCCGTTGTCACCGACAGCATTTTTGCTATGGTAGACATATTTTTCGGCTCCCCCATTCCAACCGCCTGAATTACGTGCATATCATTATTTGTAATATCCTGGAATTCCTGCGTTATGATGGCCCGCTCTTCAAGGTCCATCACATCACGAAACAGATTTACCAGAGCATCGTTCAGCGTTACATAAGTATCCACTTTTTCCCTCACTGTCACAAAGACAAAAGCCTCTTCATGATTATATATGATTTCATTTCTTTCCACAACCTTGTAATTATTAGAAATGGCTAAAGCGCTCAGCTGCCCATACCCCTGCTCAGCAAAATACTGGCGGCAATTCCAACTGCTGTGGCAAACAAAGCTCCCGGAACCGTGTACCTGGTTTTCCTGATCTTTGCCGTTCCAAAATAAACACTGAGGCAGTAAAATACCGTTTCCGTACAGCTCATTAGTACGGAGGCAGTCATGCCAAG
Source organism: uncultured Clostridium sp. (assembly GCA_947575275.1). GTDB lineage: Bacteria > Bacillota > Clostridia > Lachnospirales > Lachnospiraceae > Brotaphodocola. The sequence continues at coordinate 101,046 of CANPMS010000003.1, forward strand.
GGCAGAATCCGGTCCGTACTTTGCAAAAATATCAAGAGCAAGTCCGGTCGCCGCTGAATTGGATATTAAACGAACCAGCGTCAGAGGAACCAGCTCACCCGGAAGATGAAACCAGCCTGCAGGAACCCTCAGCAGCTCTCCCAGAATATCTAAAAGTCCTGATGCGCGGAGCACGCCAACCGCCGTCATTAATCCAATCAAAGTAGGCAAAATCCCTGCGACCATCTTCATTCCGCTCTTTGCCCCATCCAGAAAATCATCAAACACAGGACGTTTTGACAGCAATCCGAAACCTATGATATAGCAAACCGTAAACGGAATCAAAATTTGAGAAAGCCATGCAATCATATTTCTCACACCCCCCGCTGCCTGTTTTTCAAATCCATTACCTTACAAAACAGCACTGCGGCACAGGTTGAGCATATAGTTGCCACCAGCGCAGGTCCCAGAACCGCTGAAGGATTGGATGAACCGTACTGACTGCGGTAGGCAATCATGTTCACTGGGATAAGCTGCAGGGATGAGATATTCAGGATTAAAAAGGTGCACATGGAATCTGATGCGGTTTTCTCCCCGGGAACTGCCATCGCCTCCATCGCCTGAAGCCCAGCAGGTGTCGCTGCCATGCCAAGTCCCAGCATATTTGCCACCATATTCACTGCGATAGGCTTTCTCGCCGGATGGTCACTCCCCAGCTTGGGAAAAAGAAAGTCCAGCACTGGATCCATCTTTTCGGTCATCCAGTCAATTAAACCGGCACGGGTTCCCACCTCCAGAACCCCACACCAGAAAGTCATGATTCCAAGCATAGTAATGCCCAGGGTGACTGCATCCTTTGCAGAATCCAGCAGCGCCTGGGTCACTCCGTCTAATGTTCCGTTCGCCGCAGCCCAAAGCATTCCTGCCAAAATCATAAAGCTCCATAGATAATTTAACATAAGCGCGTTCCATTCCCGCTTTTTGTTTAAATCTATGGACAAAACGCTCTGTTTATGCCTGTACCGCTCCCACAAGCTCGTGTATTACTGCATCCACAGTCTCGATCCGCTCTGCCCGGTAAGCATTACTGCCGCAGAACAGCAGCGCATTTTCCAAAAGTCCTTCAGCCGCATGATACAACGCTTTCGTGATACAGTAGGGAATTGTCTCCGGGTCGCAATGCTCCAGACATTGATAACAATGGGTAACCTTATCCCGCTCTCCCCGTATTGCAATTCGTTCCATAAACTGATTTTTAATTGCCCGCCCCGGCAGCCCCACTGGGCTCTGAGTAATAATAATGTCCTCTTTCTTTGCATTAATATACGCCTGCTTGTAAGAATCCGGTGCGTCACACTCCTCGGTGGTTACAAACCGGGTTGCTACTTGAACCGCATCTGCTCCCAGCTCCATGGCGTGCATCACATCATCATGTGTATAAATACCGCCCGCGAGCGCCACAGGGATCTGTTTCTGATACTTATCCCCATACTCTTTTGCTATCTTTATAATTCTGCGGACTTCCTCATCATAAGCCGCCTGGTCATAGGTTTCTGACACATTGTCAGTGTCTGCGCCGTATCGTTTCAAATCTTCCTTGGAAAATCCCAAATGACCACCGGCAAGAGGTCCCTCAATAACCAGCAGATCCGGGACGCGATTATATTTTCTGTCCCACATTTTACAGATAACCATAGCGGACTTGGCTGTGGATACAATGGGGGCAATCTTCGTCCTTGCCCCCTCCACAAGCTCCGGCAGAGAAATCGGAAGCCCTGCACCGGAGATGATAATGTCCGCCCCGGCTTTCACTGCCTCCTTCACATAAAGCGCATAATTACGGGTCGCCACCATAATATTAAATCCGATAATTCCCTTTGGGGCAATGCTGCGAGCCTTGTCAAACTCAGCCTTAATTGCCCTCAGATTCGCCTCCAACGGCGCTTTCAAAAAATCCGGCTCCCGGAACCCAATCTGAGCTGTGGAGATAATTCCGATTCCTCCCGCCCTGGCAACAGCTCCTGCCAGAGAATGCAGACTGATACCCACCCCCATTCCCCCTTGAATAATCGGGTATTTTGCCGTCAATTCACCTAGCTTCAACGATTTTAAACCGCTCATATCATCCTCCCATCTACGCCTATATAAAATATCTGTATGTACCTACATATTTCGGAACCGAGCATACCTCTGCTCCCGGATTTCCTCTCCGGTCAGTCCCCGGTACTCCGTAAGGAATTCTGTCAACCCTTCCCGAATAAGACCTGAAAGCACCGGAATCGTCGCTGCACTGGCCGGATTTTCCTCAGGAATCACCCTCTCAATTAAACCGCGCTCTAAAAGGTCTGCTGCTGTAATTTTCATTACCCTTGCTGCCTCTGGCGCCTTTTTGCTGTCCTTCCAGAGAATCGATGCAAATCCCTCCGGCGAAAGAATCGAATAGATGGCATTTTCCATCATCCAGACCTCATTTGCCACTGCCATGGCCAGGGCGCCACCGCTTCCACCCTCTCCAATCACAATGGAAAGTACCGGCACCGTCAGCGCTGCCATCTCAAACAGGTTGCGCGCGATCGCCTCACCCTGTCCCCGCTCCTCAGCGTCTATGCCGCAGAATGCCCCCGGTGTATCTACGAAGCAGATAATTGGTCTCTCAAAGACTTCCGCCTGCTTCATCAGCCTCAACGCCTTACGGTATCCGTCCGGCGACGGCATTCCAAAATTGCGCTTCAAATTTTCTTTCGTGTTTCTGCCCTTCTGCTGGCCAATCACCGTTACAGGAATTCCCTGAAAAGTGGCAATTCCGCCAACGATTGCTCCGTCATCGCCAAAATAGCGATCACCATGAAACTCCACAAAATCATCAAATACGGATTCAATATAATCTGTGGCCACAGGACGGGCCCCATCCCTGGAAAGCATAACCGTATCCCATGCGTTCCTTCGGCTCTTTCCTGCATATCTTGCGGGCTTATCCGTGAGTGCCTTATCTTCCCCCGACCCTTTATACGCTTCCGGTCTTGCATGTATGCGCAGAATATTTGCCAGCACGTCTCTCTGTTCGCTGCGCGGCGTGATCTTATCTACAAACCCATGCTCCAAGAGAAACTCCGCCCGCTGAAATCCCTCCGGCAGTTTCTGTCCAATTGTCTGCTGAATGACCCGCGGTCCGGCAAACCCAACCAGAGCGCCCGGCTCTGCCAGGATAATATCCCCCAGCATGGCAAAACTGGCAGTCACCCCTCCGGTAGTTGGATCAGTCAGTACACTGATAAAAAGCTGACCCGCCTCATGATGCTTCTCAAGCGCTGCTGAGGTCTTTGCCATCTGCATTAAGGACACGAGCCCCTCCTGCATTCTTGCTCCCCCAGAGCAGGCGAAAATGATAACAGGCAGCTTTTCCCTCGTTGCCCGCTCCACCATCTGCGTAATCTTTTCTCCCACAACATGCCCCATGGAACTCATGAGAAATCTTGCGTCACAGACGCCCACCGCAGTCTCCAGCCCCTTAATCCGTCCTTTTCCAGTAACAATCGCCTCGTTTAAGCGAGTTTTTTCTTTCGCCAGCTGCACCTTCTTTTCATATCCGGGAAAATCTAAGGGATTGAAAAAATCCATTTCCTGATTCCACTCCTCAAAGCTTCCCTCATCCAGCAGCATCTCAATTCTGCGGTAAGCATGAACCCGAAAATATCCGCCGCACTTAGGGCAGACATAAAAATTATTCTTTACGTCCTCCACATAGATAGGCTGACCGCATTTATTACATTTTCTCCAAAGACCTTCAGGAATATTTGGCTCCGCTTCCTTTTTCTGGGTCTTGTGATGAGTGTCTATTATAGTATATGTCTTTTTGAACATACTTTTTAGCATCGCTCATTCTCCTTATGCGCAATAGCGCCCAACACTCTATGATTTTTTATCTGCAGTATACCGGGAATTGTGTCTGGATAAAGCCTGTGTCCACCTCAGATCCCTTCTGATAAACAGGATTGCTCAATATCTCAAACTGGAAATCCAGGTTTGTCTCAATCCCCTCGATTATCAGTTCACCCAAAGCGCTGCGCATCTTTGCAATCGCCTCATCCCTGTCTTTTCCATGGACAATCAGCTTCATCAGCATAGAATCATAGTTCGCCGGAACCTTATAATCATTATAAATATGCGTATCCACCCTCACCCCATTGCCTCCGGGAGTATGAATGTTGGTAATTTGTCCCGGACACGGCATAAATCCCTTCTTCGGATTCTCGGCATTAATGCGGCACTCAATGGCATGACCCGCAATCTGAACATCCTTCTGTGACACGCTTAAGGGCTGACCTGCCGCAATGCGAATCTGCTCTTTAATCAAATCCAGACCGCTGACCATCTCCGTCACCGGATGCTCCACCTGAATCCTGGTGTTCATCTCCATAAAATAAAAATTCTTGTTTTTGTCCAGCAGAAATTCAATGGTTCCCGCATTCTCGTAGCCCACTGCTTTCGCAGCACGCACCGCAGTCTCACCCATCTTCTTCCGAAGTTCCTGCGAAATCGCCACAGAGGGGGATTCCTCTAAAACCTTCTGGTGACGCCTCTGGATAGAACAATCACGCTCACCCAGGTGCACCACGTTTCCAAACTTATCTGCCATAATTTGAAATTCAATATGACGCGGCTTTTCCACAAACCGCTCCAGATACATGGTATCATCAGAAAACCCTTTCATGGACTCCATCTGTGCATTCTGGAAATTTGCCTCAAAGTCCTCCTGTCCATAGGAGACCCGCATACCCTTTCCACCGCCGCCGGAGGACGCCTTAATCATCACCGGAAAGCCGATGTCCTTTGCCAGCGCAAGTCCTTCCTCCACTGTACGAACCGGCTCCCTGCCCCCCGGTACCACAGGAACCCCAGCGTCCATCATGGTCTTTCTCGCCTCGGACTTGTTTCCCATTTTATTGATAATCTCTGCAGATGGACCAATAAAGGTGATATTACACTTTTTACACAGCTCTGCAAACCGGGCATTTTCTGACAGAAAGCCAAATCCCGGGTGAATTGCCTGTGCCTTTATCGAGACGGTTGCCGACAGAATCCGCTCCATATTCAGATAACTCTGAGAAGCTGCCGATGGTCCGATACAGATTGCCTCATCAGCCAGCATCGTGTGGAGACTGTCCCGATCCGCATCGGAATAAACTGCCACCGTTTTAATTCCCATCTCCCGGCATGCCCTTATAATTCTAACCGCAATTTCTCCGCGGTTTGCAATTAAGATTTTATCAAACATTCCTACACCTCAATCCGACCAGGTTCTTTCCCCGTCCTATTGAACCGCAAAGGTCAGCTCTGCGGACACCACAACCTTCCCCTCAGCGTTGACTGCAACCGCCTTTCCCACACCAATCGGTCCCTTACACTTGATAATCTCACATTCCAGCCTCAGCCTGTCGCCGGGAAGTACCATCTGTTTAAACTTTGCCTGGTTAATTGCCCCAAAAAATGCAGTCTTTCCTTTATTCTCAGGAACGCTTAAGATTGCAACTGCTCCTACCTGCGCCAGCGCCTCAACCATCAAAACACCTGGCATCACCGGCTGCCCGGGAAAATGCCCATTGAACTGCGGCTCATTAAAAGTCACAGACTTATATCCCACCGCACGCACCCCCGGCTCCAGCTCATCAATAAAATCAATCAGCAAAAATGGGTGCCTGTGTGGAATAATCTCCTGAATCTCCTTAATTCCTAACCTCATCATTCTCTCCTGCTCCTAGTGAATTCTGAACAGCGGCTGGCCAAACTCCACCACATCCTCATTGCCCACAAGGACCGCCTCAACCACGCCGTCATATTCACTCTCAATTTCATTCATCAGCTTCATGGCCTCAATAATACCGAGAACCTGCCCTTTCCTTACTGTATCTCCTACTTTCACAAACGGCTCCGCATCAGGAGAAGAAGAGCTATAAAAGGTTCCCACCAGGGGCGATGTCACTACCTTGTCAGAGCCAATATCCAATGCACTCTGGCGACTTACCTCCTCATTTGCCACAACGGCAGCTCCCCCACTGCCCACTCCCGGCTCCGGCACAATCGGTGCGGAAAGGGTAATTCTGCCCTCTTTTTTCTTCTTGAGAACCAGCCTTGCGTTTCCCTCTTCATATTCAAAACTGGTCAGCCCATTATCGGACACCGCCTGAACCAGTTTTATAATCTCATCAATCGTCATGGTATCAATCCTCCTGAACCGATCAGCCTTCAAATTTCTTTACAAGCAAAGTTGCGTTATGTCCGCCAAACCCCAGAGAGTTAGAGATTGCACAATTCACATTCATCGTCACACCCTCACCTTTGCAATAATCCAAATCACACTCCGGATCATCCTTGAGAAGTCCTGCTGTGGCATGTACATACCCCTTCTCAATAGACTTTACACAAGCGATAAATTCCACACCGCCCGCAGCGCCCAGCAGGTGTCCAATCATAGACTTGGTAGAATTAATCTTTACCTTATACGCATGTTCACCCAACACCAGCCTGATTGCCTTTGTCTCAAACAAGTCGTTATGGTGCGTACTGGTTCCATGGGCATTGATATAATCCACATCCTCCGGCTTCAATCCCGCATCCGCAATCGCAAGCTCCATTGCCTTCGCTGCGCCGCTTCCATCCTCTGCCGGGGAGGTAATGTGGTACGCATCACCAGTTGCACCGTAGCCCGCCAGCTCCGCATAGATTTTTGCGCCGCGCGCCTGGGCGTGTTCCAGGGACTCTAAAACTACAATGCCCGCTCCCTCACCCATAATAAAACCATTGCGCTCAGCATCGAAGGGAATCGAAGCCCGAGCCGGATCCTCAGTGGTGTTAAGCGCTGTCAATGCAGAAAAACCAGAAACGCCTATCGGAGTGATACTGGACTCGGCGCCGCCTGCCACCATTACATCTGCATCACCATACTGAATCGTTCGGAATGCTTCGCCAATCGAGTGAGTACCTGTTGCGCAGGCAGTGACCACATTAATGCACTTTCCCTTCATTCCGAATTGAATGGATACATTTCCTGCTGCCATATTACTAATCATCAATGGAACCAGTAATGGGTTAATCCTGCCCGGTCCCTTTTCCAGAAGCTTTTTATATTCCCGCTCCACCGCCTGCAAACTTCCGATACCAGAACCCACACTGACCCCTACTCGGAACGGGTCCTCCTTCTCCATATTAAGCCCCGCATCATCCACTGCCTGCTTCGCCGCTGCGACAGCAAACTGACAGAACTGTTCCATACGCTTTGCTGCCTTAGGATCCATATACAGTTTCGGATCAAAATCCTTCACCTGGGCTGCCAGCTTCGCCTTATAATCTGTGGTATCGAAATAGGTGATTGGTGCAATACCCACCTTCTTCTCCTTAAGACTGTTCCAAAACTCCTCCACACTGTTCCCAATGGGAGTAATCGCTCCAAGCCCCGTCACAACCACTCTTCTGCTCATACTCTGTCTCCTCCTATATAGCCATTCCGCCATCCACACAGATAACCTGCCCGGTAATGTACTTTGCCTCATTGGACGCTAAAAATGCCACCAGATTTGCCACATCCTCTGTCTCTCCAAACTTCCGCATGGGAATCTGTACGGACACGCTCTCCTTCACTGCATCAGACAAAACATCCGTCATTTCAGTGGTAATAAAGCCAGGAGCCACCGCATTACAGGTAATTCCTCTGCTGGCTAACTCACGGGCAACTGATTTCGTCATTCCGATCACCCCTGCCTTGGAGGCGCTGTAATTTACCTGGCCTGCATTTCCCATAACGCCGGACACAGAGGAAATATTGATAATCCGTCCACCCTTTTGCTTTAACATCTGGCGCGAAATGTGCCTGATACAGTTAAAGGAGCCCTTTAAATTCGTTCTGATAACCGCGTCAAAATCCTCCTCATCCATCTTCATCAAAAGATTGTCACGGGTAATTCCCGCATTGTTCACAAGAATGTCCACACGCCCATATTTGTTCACCACATAATCCATCAGCTCTGCTGCCTTATCAAACTCAGACACATTACACTGCACTGCCTCAGCCTTTCCGCCCGCTGCTTCGATCTCCGTTACAACCTCCGCTGCCTTTACAGCAGAGCCGTTATAATTAATAATAACAGTCGCACCCTTTCCCGCCAGAGTCTTTGCAATCTCTCTGCCGATTCCACGGCTGGCGCCGGTCACCACTGCAATTTTTTCTGCCAGCATCATCTTCCCTCATCTTCCTTTCCGTTTTTCCACTACGCACGAAGCGCTTTCACTGCCTTATCCACATCTTCCAGCTTCTCTATGTTGAGAACCGTCGCGGTTCTGTCTATCTTCTTCATAAAACCGGATAAAGTCCTTCCCGGTCCAATCTCAATAAAAGTATCCACCCCGTCTGCCAGCATGGTACGCATGCTCTGCTCCCATTTAACAGAGGAGGATACCTGCTTTATCAGCAAGGGCTTTACCTGCTCTTTCTCCGTCACATACTCCCCTGTCACATTGGCCACATAAGGTATCTTCGGAGTATGTACTTCCACACTTTCCAGAACCTGCCCCAGCTTCTCTCCGGCTCCGGTCAGCATACGGGAGTGAAACGGACCGCTGACATTCAGCATAAGGGTACGCTTTGCACCTGCCTCCTTCAATTTCTCACAGGCAAGCTCCACAGCTTTCTTCTCACCGGAAATCACAATCTGCCCAGGGCAGTTGTAATTGGCAATCTGTACACCCTGAATTCCTGCAATTATATCCTCAATCGCTGCTGCATCCATAGAAAGAACTGCCGCCATAGCTCCCTGTCCCACCGGAACTTCTTGCTGCATCAGAATTCCTCGGTGCCTCACAGTAGCAATGGCATCCCTGTCACTGATTACTCCCGCCGCATAGAGGGCGCAATATTCACCCAGGCTTAATCCCGCCGCCACATCCGGTTTAATACCATGCTCCTCAAGTATCTTCGTCATGGCAATACTTGTTGTCACCATAGCTGCCTGCGTATATTCTGTAATATCCAGCCTGTCATTCTCTGTGAAACAAAGCTCCGGCATGGAAAAACCTAAAAGCTCTGTGGCCAGATCAAACGTTGCCTTTCCAGCCTCGGTATGCTCATAGAATTCCTGCCCCATGCCGCAGACCTGTGCTCCCTGTCCCGGATAAATAAATGCGATTCTCCCCATATTTATGCTCCTGTTCATTCCCTATATTAAATACTTCCTATCTGATTTTTAAAAGCTCCTCCGCCTGTGCTACCATCTCATCAATCATTTCTTTACAGGTCTGCTCCTTCGCCACCATACCTGCAATCTGTCCTGCCATAACCGTACCGTTATTGACGTCTCCCTCCTGGACTGCCTTACGAAGCATGCCCAAGGTTAAGTATTCCAGCTCCTCAAAGCTCTTTCCCTCATTTTCCAGCTTAACATATTCCCGCGTCATCTGGTTTCTCAGACATCGAACCGGGTGTCCATGACTTCTTCCGGTGACTGCGGAATCAATATCCTTTGCCTTAATCACCCGTTCCTTATAATTGGGATGCACCGTGCACTCCTTTGCAACTAAAAACCGGGTTCCCATCTGCACCGCCTCAGCTCCCAGCATAAACGCCGCAGCGATACCTCTTCCATCACCGATTCCTCCTGCTGCAATCACTGGAATTGAAACTGCATCAGCCACTTGAGGCACCAGGGTCATGGTAGTAGCCTCTCCAATATGTCCACCGGATTCCGTTCCCTCTGCCACAACAGCATCTGCTCCGTAACGCTCCATCCTCTTTGCCAACGCCACGGAGGCCACAACCGGTATCACCTTAATTCCCGCTGCCTTCCACATGTCCATATATTTTTCCGGGTTTCCGGCTCCTGTGGTGACTACCCCTACACCCTCTTCCACAACCACCTTGGCCACATCATCCGCATGGGGACTCATCAGCATAATATTAACGCCAAACGGTTTATCTGTCACTTTTTTCACTTTCCTTATGTAATCACGGATAACCTCCGCAGGTGCATTGGCGCCCCCAATCAATCCAAGACCGCCCGCGTCTGATACGGCTGCGGCTAAATGATTTTCAGCCACCCACGCCATACCTCCCTGAATAATCGGGCATTCAATCCCCAGCAGCTCTGTAATTCTTGTCTTCATAACATTCCTCCAACCATCCTATTTGCGCAGTTAATTCCGCTGTTCAAAAGGAAGGTGCAGAGCTTACGCCTCTACACCTTTTTCCTTCAAGTAGTTCATCACATCACCAACAGTCAGAAGATTCTGCAAATCATCAGACGGAATCTCAACCGAATACTCATCTTCAAGCGCCATCACCAGCTCAAACAGATCCAGAGAATCTGCACCTAAATCCTCTTTAAAAGAAGATGCTTCGCTGATGCTATCTGTGTCAACGCTTAACTGCTCTGCAATAATCTCTTTCATTTTCTCTAACATGGTTTTGTCTCCTTTTGAATTAAAATTTATGATTGATTTTTTATAGAGGGAAATGGATCTTTTGCCCACTGCCCTGAACTACCATTCCAGAAGTACTGCTCCCCAGGTCAGCCCACCGCCGAACCCTGCCAGCACCAGCTTATCCCCCCGTTTAAGGTATCCCTCCCGATTCATCTCATCAAGAAGAATTGGCACCGTTGCACCGGAGGTGTTACCATATTTTTCAATATTCATCGGCACTTTTTCCAGGGGCTGCCCCAGCCGCTTTGCCACAGCCTCGCAAATCCGATAATTTGCCTGGTGAAGGATAAAATATTTGATGTCCTCAATCGGCGTTTTACTTTCTGCCAGAACTTGATTAATACACTCAGGAACCTTTTTAACCGCAAACTTAAAAATCTCCTGTCCGTCCATGAAAATATATCCGAATTCAGGCTTCCTTCCGTTTAAAAAGTTTCCGTTACTTCTGGCTAAGCAGGACAGCGCCTGTCCCTTGGAGCCGTCAGAGCCCATAACGCTGTGAATCACACCCGCCTCTTCCAACCGCACAACCGCTGCCCCGGCTCCATCGCCGAACAGTACGCAGGTTCCCCTGTCACTCCAGTCCGTCAGCTTGCTCAGACAGTCCGCACCAATAATCAGCCCTGTCTTATAAACCCCCGACTGGATAAATGCCTGAATGGTGCTGAGAGCAAATTCAAACCCTGAACATGCCGCACTCAAGTCAAACGCCACTGCACGTTCCGCTCCGATGGCTGCCTGAACCTGACACGCCCCACCAGGGAAAAACTGGTCAGGCGATGATGTCGCCAGCAATATAATATCCAGTTCTTCTGCACTTATACCGGCATTCTCAAGGGCACGCAGAGCCGCTTTCGCCGCCATGTCACTGGTTCCTTCCTCCAGTGCAATCCTCCGCTCACGGACTCCTGTACGAGTAACAATCCACTCGTCATTCGTATCCACCAAATTTATCATATCCTCATTCGTCACCACTTGCTCCGGCACATAAGAGCCGGTTCCAATAATTCTGCCTGTCATACTTTCCTGCCCATTCTCCCTCGAATCATTCTGCACTGAAGAATCATTCTCAATTTATTTTTATTCTCAATTATTTTGATATTCAAACTATTTTCGTATCTTATTTTATAAAAAGAATGGTGTTTTGTCAAGCAATGTTTCTCGACAAAATATATTTACCCGCCTCCTCAAATCAACCTCTGGTACACCTCCCTCTTTGTTATTCCCCGATCCTTTGCCACCAGTTTCATCGCCTCTTTCCGGTCAATTCCCTTCCTCAAGTAAAACTCCATATGCTCCTCAAGACTCAGCTCCTCCCAAGTCTTTTGCTGCGCCTCACGAATTTGAGAAAAGCTCTTTCCCTCTATAACCAGCACACACTCACCCTTCGGCTCCTGTGATGAATAGCGCCCAATGGCATCTGTAAAGGTGGTACGGTATGCCTCCTCGTATTTTTTCGTCAGTTCACGGCATATTGTAAGCTTACGCTCCGCTCCCAGCACATCTGCCAGCTCCTTGAGGGTACGCACCAGATGATGAGGCGCTTCATAGAGAATCATAGTTCTGGTCTCATCTTTTAAACTCTCCAAAATCTGCTGCCGCTCTTTTTTATCTGTAGGCAAAAATGCCTCGAAGCAAAATCTCCTGGTGGCCAGCCCTGACAGCGTCAGTGCCGTTACACAGGCTGCCGGTCCGGGAAGTGAGGTCACTTCCACACCTGCTTCATAGCACTGTTTCACCAGCTCTTCACCCGGATCCGAGATTCCGGGTGTACCGGCATCCGTCACCAGAGCAATATTCACTCCCTGCTGCAACTGACTTACCAGATAGCGTGCCTTATCAAACTTATTAAACTCATGGTAACTGGTCATAGGTGTTTTAATTTGAAAATGATTCAGCAGCTTGATACTATGGCGGGTATCCTCCGCCGCAATCAAGTCTACCCCCTTCAGCGTATCAAGAACCCGCAGGGTAATATCATCCAGATTTCCTATGGGAGTCGCACACAGATACAGCTTCCCTTTTCCACTTCCTTCCGCCATGTTCTCTCACCTTCTTAATACCCGTATATAGTATAAATCTCCTCCGAGTAGACTCCCGGCGCCTGGTAGACAATCACCGGAGCCTCTACTCTCATCATAGAACGTCCGCCCCGGACTGCCTCAATAAGCACCATATTAGCTTCCTTATCCACAAAAGGGTGCACCAGCTTCATACGCTTCGGCTCCAGTTTATGGCTCTTTAAAACTGATATAATCTCCACCAGACGGCGAGGACGATGAACCACATAGAACCGTCCGCCCGGCTTTAACAAAAGCGCTGCCTCCCGACAAACATCCTCCAGCGTACATAGTACCTCATGGCGGGCGATTGCCTTCTGTGTATCCGGATTTTTCAGCCCATGACTGTCATCCATATAGGGCGGATTTGATGTTACCACATCAAAAGAAGCCTTGCCGAACAACCGGCTGGCTTCTCTTATATCACCCGTTACAATCTCCACCCGGTCCTCCATCCCATTCAGACGCACGCTCCGCGCCGCCATATCGGCAAACTGCTCCTGGATTTCCAATCCAGTAAAATGCTTCCCTTCTGTTTTTATCTTTAGAAGGATTGGAATAATGCCGGTTCCTGTACCTAAATCAATCACTGATTCATTCTGATAAACCTGCGCAAACCCTGACAGAAGTACTGCATCCATGCCAAAACAAAATCCGTTCTTTTTCTGAATAATACAGTAACCATTCCTCTGCAAATCATCAATTCGTTCATCTTCCCTGCATTTACTCTCAGTCCCTGACCAGGTGGATATTTTTTCTCTGTCGTCATTCATCCAGCTTTGACTTTCCTTCCTTTCTCTCCAAAGCTTCCAGCTTCTTAAGTTCAAAATCATCCACATCCATTTTTCCCTTTTTACGACGCGGTTTAAACTTAAGCTGTTCAACCTTATATTCCCGAATCTCCCTTTCGTCCTTATCCACCATTACAATCACTTTCACCAACTGCCGCAAAACATTAACACTTTGCACCTCGCCCTTCAGCCCGTCGTCAGTAGTGACATAATCTCCAATTCCCGGCAGCTTACTGTTCAAGTACTGATAAGTTTCCTCCTCATTCTTTAAGCAGCACATCAGACGCCCGCAGACACCTGATATCTTCGTCGGATTCAAAGAAAGATTCTGTTCCTTGGCCATCTTGATAGACACAGGGATAAACTCAGAAAGGTAAGAATGACAGCATAATGTCCGTCCACAAACGCCCACACCACCCATAATCTTTGTCTCGTCCCTGACACCGACCTGGCGCAGCTCAATCCGTGTTTTAAATACTGCGGCCAAGTCCTTCACCAGTTCCCGAAAATCAATCCGCCCATCCGCAGTAAAATAAAACAGGATTTTATTATTATCAAACGTGTATTCCACATCAATCAGTTTCATCTCCAGGTTGTGCGTGCGGATTTTCTCCTGACATATTTTAAACGCTTCCTTTTCCTTCCTCCGGTTTACCTCCTCCCGGCTCTCATCATCCCTATTCGCCATACGGATTACAGATTTTAATGGCTGCATTACGTTATTATCCGAAACTTCCCGGTTGCCCAGAACCACATATCCGTACTCCACACCCCGCGCTGTCTCTACGATTACATACTCCCCGCTCTTAATCTCCAGCTCTCCAGGAGAAAAATAGTAAATCTTGCCCGCATTCCGGAACCTTACTCCTATTACCTTTGTCATCTATCTTTATCTCCTTTTAATTTTCCTTCATCACCAGCATCATCAACTCCAATGCCAGCTCCATGTTTACGTTCGCATTAAGCTGCACCCGTGCCTTATCAATCGCTTTCAGCACCATTTCCAGTCCATCATACCCACTGTTTTTACTGATTTCACTTAGAGCCTGGCATTCATCCTTAAAGATAAGCTGGTTAATATCTGTGGTTACCTTATATACCAGCACATCACGATACCATAGCTGCATGAAATCCAGACACTCATTCATATCTAAATTTTCTTCCTTCAGTTTACGAATATAATCCAAAAGCTCTGAAATAGCCATATCTTTTATGTGCTTTAAAAGCCCCAGCATCTCCTGATGAAGAAGCTTAAAATTATCTGATGATGCCAGTCCAATCGCCTTTCCCAGATTTCCCCGGGCAAACGCCGTATACACATCTGCATCTGGCTCCGACACTTGAAGTGTCTCTGTAAGGTATCCCTTAACCACGAAATCCTGAAGCGGTTTTAGCTTTATTTGTACGCATCTTGATAAAATGGTTGGTAAAAACGCTTCCTGACTGGTGGTCAGTAAAATAATAATCGTATACGATGGCGGTTCTTCAATGGTCTTTAAAAGCGCATTCTGCGCCTGCTGTGTCATCTTTTCCGCTTCGTCCACAATATAAATTTTATAGTGACTGCTATAAGGCCGCACCAAAACCGTATTGTTAATCTGTTTCCGAATATCATCCACACCGATGCTGTTAGGTTTTTCATGAGTGACATAAATCAAATCAGGATGATTTCCGCTAAGCACCTGTTTACAGGCATGGCACTCCATACACGGATCGGGTATCCCCTTTTCACAAAGAAGCGTCAGCGCAAATGCGTTCGCTAAAGATTTCCTGCCCATTCCGATCTCGCCGGTCAGAATATAAGCATGGGATACTTTGTGATTTTCAACTGCTTTCTGGAAATGCCCCTTAATCTGTTCATGCCCGACAATGTGGCGAAAGCTTAACATAGAAGGCCCCTCACCTTTAGTTTTCAATTTTCTGTGCCACAAAAAAGTATAACACAATTTTATGATTCTGTATAGAAAAATCCATTTCCAGCACCTTGTCATACCTAATCAATTTGAGGTAATACCGGCAATCGTTTCCACGATTTCCGCCGCACAACGCTGCAGATTATCATTCCTGTATTCTCGATGAACTCCCAGGCGTGCTAAATTCTCCACCGCAAAATCTGCCTCATCCGCCAGAAATCTCCGGCATAGCTCCGCATACTTCGGTTCCTTTTGCTGCCGCTCCCTGCTTAAGGCACGCTCCAGACGCACACCATCATCCACCGTTACATACAACGGTTCTACAAAGGTCTTCCCAAAATAGCGCCGTAATTTCTCATAAGATTCCAATGTCCCTATTGCCAGATAATCCGATACATTAAGGTCAATCTGTCCATCATCCACCGTTGCGTAACTCCATGGTCCACAGACCGTTTGATATGTACGCATCTCAATCAGCCTTCCGGTGCGCGCAAATGATTCCAGCACTTCCTCCGTTGTAAAACGGTACTCTATGCCGTCCGTTTCTCCTTCCCGTATCGGCCGTGTAGTATAGAGCACAATCGTCCGAAGAGCCGGACACCTCTCCAAAAGCAGCTTATAAAGTGTGTCCTTCCCTGATGCACTTTTCCCCATCAGATAAAATATTTTTCCCATGCTGTTCCTCCCGACTCTCCCAAAGTCCTTCCCCTTACAAAAGCCTCTGATTCCATCGCGAATCATCGACTACCTTAAGCTTATCGCCATTCTTATCCGCCATTCCCTGAACAGAAAGTCCCATTTCCCGATAACGGAGAATCTTCTCTACCATCACCTTCGACACCATCTCTCCAGGTGCAATAATGGGTATGCCCGGAGGATAAAGATATATAAATTCTTTGGAAATCTGCCCTGCACACTGCTCAAAAGGAAGTTCCTTAAAACCAGCCTCCATAGCTTCTGCAAGTGTTAGACAGACCTTAGCATACTCTTCCCATTGCATAGAGTCACTTATTTTTTCTATTCTGTCTCCCCATATGGTATCTGCCTTCTCTAATCTTCCATCAATCTCCATCAACGCCTTTTCCACTCGGTAAAACGCCTGCTCCCTATCCAGCCAGGTGGTAATACCCACCAAATAATCCGTACCGCACAACTCCGGCTCAATTCCATATTCTTCACGCAGCCAGCTGCCTAGCATCTCACCAGTTAAATTTATGCAGCCTTCTGTTCCCCTGGTTGTACATCCTCTGCACGACACTACAATCTTCGACAAATCCATATCAAACACTCCGCTGCGTCCGATTACCTCACTACCCGGAACATAAAGCGCCGTAAGTCCCTTAAGCGTCCCTCTCAGACGCTCCAGACGCCCTGCAAATTCCCGCATATGCCGCAAGCCGTCTGTCTCCATCTCATAAATGCACTGCTCAATCGCCGCCATAAAGACATATGAGGGACTGCTGCTCTGATACATCTGGAGATACTGCTCCAACAGTGCTGCATCAACCCGTTCACTACATAGATGAAGCACTGCTGTCTGTGTCAAAGAAGGAAGTGTCTTGTGCAGGCTCTGTATCACCACATCTGCCCCGCAGGAAATCGCCGACTTTGGAAACACCTGACCTCCAAAGGAAAAATGCGCCCCATGTGCCTCATCAACAATCAGAGGAATCCCGTGGTGATGAGCCACCTTTGCAATTTCACAAATATCTGACACTATCCCATCATAAGTAGGTGACGTTATCAGCACTGCCTCCGTGTCGGGATGTCTCTCCAGCATTCTTTCCACATCACCTGTTAAAATTCCTCCTTGTATCCCCAAATCCGGCAAAATTTGGGGATATATATATTCTGTATGAATCCCTCTGAGAATGGCTCCGTGATATGCAGATTTATGGCAGTTCCGGCTCATCAGAATCCGTCCGCCAGGGTTCACCGCGGCCGAAATTGCGCTGAGGATTCCCCCACTGCTGCCGTTTACCAGATAATAAGTCCTTTCTGCGCCATATACTCCTGCCGCCCACTCCATAGACCTCTTTAAAATACCTTCAGGGTAATGAAGATTATCAAACCCTTTTATCTCAGTTATGTCCACAGAAAATGGATTTGGAAATATACCTGCAGGTTCCTTCATTGCCTGTCTTTTATGTCCAGGCATATGAAGTGGAAGCATGTCCGACTGCGCATATGTTTTCAGTCTTGTAATCAGTAATTCTTCTTTTTTCACCCGCAGGTCTCCTCCCCTCTCCAAACAGATATTCTTATGAATAGTTTATCATACAACTTCTTTACATTCTACAATCTTTTTATTATACTGGATTGCGTCAGAAATACAAAAAACCATGAAAGGAGATAGTATCGTTGCGTGAGATGGAATTTAAAATGGAACGCCAGGGACTGGTGAATATCGGCGACAAAATCGAGGTAACCGAACGGGAAGGCGTTAATTACAGCTATATCATCGAGCCCGCGGTCGCCATGTCCGGCTGCTATAAATCCCGTGACCGGCTTAAATCACGCCAGGGCATTGTAAAAGACATTCGCCAAAATGACCGCGGCTTTTATATAATTGCAGAATTTGATGAGTAGATATTAACTCAACTTACTGTTATATAAAAAGTATGGACGGGATTCAATTCCCGTCCACAATTCTTTGGTGATCTGGTATTGCAATCACCCTTCTCCATTTCACCACAGGATCTTTTCCTTTTTCCCAGTAGAAATCCGTCCAATAGCAGTATACCTGACCATCCTGCACCATGATAAACTCCAACATATCATTCCCTGTGGTTTTTACATCTTCCCGGAACGCTTTGTCGTTGAGATAGCTAAACTGACCCGTCATCGAAATTCCCGCAATAACTCCATAATTACTCTTCCAATTCTCAGGAATATAGTTGGCATAAATCTGTCTGCCTTCCTCCGAATAATACATCTGGAATATACGACCCTTATACTCCTCTCCCAGCAATTCTGCCTTCTTATTCTCTGTCAATGATTTCCTATACAGCTCACTATAATGTGCCCCGGAACCTCCCTGACGTATGTACGCGCTGTAATACAGCCAATCACCCACAATGCAGAAGCTGTCGATGGTGTTCCCTCGTTCCTCAAACAGTTCTTCCTTTCCTCCACTGGTGCGGTATATAACCTTTTTCTGTTCCCCTTTCACCTTCTTTAAATAGTAGGTGGTATGTTCCTTCACACGAGGAGCTGCCTCCACTTGCTCAATTCGGTTGCCAGACATGGTAAAAATCCTATCACCGTAATCAATAGTCCCATTCATCTCTGTCTGCAAGGGCCGACCCAGCATATCATATAAATATATTTCATCATTGTGTACTGTCCCATACAATCCAATCGTCTGCTTCTCAAAATATCCATTCGCATCGATCCCCTGAACACGGTTATACTGGGATACATAAATCCCACCTTCCCATAACGTATAATTATCCACATCCTGCGCAATAATCTCAATTTCTTTTTCATCTTTTGTGCGATAGAGCGTATGGTAAAGAGATGGGCTCACATTAGACAGCTGGCTGTCTTTTCGCTCCGGACATGGCAAATAGTAAGTCCATCCTTCCTGCATCTGAATCTCAGGATTTTCCTGGTCAGAGCCTGCAAATTCGCTCTCTTCCAAAGGAATCGAATATAGTACCTTTCCAATTCCTGACAATACCACGGCCTTATCACCTAACTGGATGCTGACTGTGTCCCGATCCGGCA
Source organism: uncultured Clostridium sp. (assembly GCA_947575275.1). Taxonomy (GTDB): domain Bacteria; phylum Bacillota; class Clostridia; order Lachnospirales; family Lachnospiraceae; genus Brotaphodocola. Next base: position 119,985 of record CANPMS010000003.1, read on the forward strand.
TATCCTTTTCCATATGATCCTCAAATGTTCGATTAAATGGCTCTTTCAGCATTTTAAACTGCTGCTTTACTTTGTATATACCCAATAATAAACCGACTATTGCAAGAATAAGCAGCGCCAACGAAACCACTCCCTGAAAAACCACGCTGGTTTTACTACTGTCAGGCGCATAACCCTGTTCATCTACAATACCCAGGCGTTCCTCAATTTCCAAAAGTAGTGATGTTTCATCCAACTCAGAAAATTTTTCCTTTTTTGCTTCCTTGGACTGCATTTTTTCCTCTGCATAAGAGGCATCCAACATCTCCCTGGTAGCGCCCAACTTCGTCTCAGCCAGAAAGTCCGCACGTTTCATTAGCCATTCCAGCGGAATCTTCTCCTTTTGAAGCTGCTCACCCCTTTGGTAGGCTTCCATGTATGTCAAAACCAGCAATTCTCTGATATTTTCATCCTGGTTGAAGATCAGCTTGGCATGCCGGAAAAGTGTCTGATATGTCAAAATATATAAATTTTCAAACTCATTCGTCCACACGGCTTCTGTGGGAATGTCCTGCTTTTTCATCTGTTTCACCTTACGAGTTTATCACCCGATCCTTTACCCTCTTGCGGGTGTATCATGCCGCAAGTGCATTATTCCTGCATACTGCGCTATTTCCATATTAACAAATATTTACAATTTTGACAACAATAATAACTTTTGTAATTTTCAATATTCTCATCATTATCTTTTCCTGCTTCTCTTCAGTCTATTCTTCCGTTATCTGCCTTAAATCCGCCAACTTCAAGCTTCGTAAATATACTTTTTTCTCATCTGTAATTCCCAATTCTCTTCCTTTATGGATTTTTTTCAATACATACTATACTGACTCTCTGCCATACTATCTATGAAACATAAAATACGCCATTTGCGAGGTAATAAAATATGATTAATAATCAGGAACTTCCCATTGGATTTACCATGGAACTTGCAATGCATCCAGACGCTATGAATCAATTTGGAAACCTCTCAAAACAAGAACAGGACTCCATTGTAAACCGCGCCAGAGAAATACATTCTCACAATGAGATGCGAAATTATGTAGAAACATGTTTCAAAACGTGAGCCATGTAAAAGTAAAAACCAGGCATAATGAAAAAAGTTTTAAAACCAATATTCCAGGAGGTGAACAGTATGTGCCATCGACATAAAGACAACATCAAAAACACAGGACGCTATGGTGACGGTGACGTTCCAGAAAGTGACATCGAACCCTATAAAAACATCGAACCACTGCCTGAATCAACCAGGGAACGCCGGGATGGTCCCGGAGGAGATTAAAAAAGAATATATCTTTCCAGAAATGGTGTGATCTTAAGGTCATGCCATTTTCTATTCCATCTGTTTATCTGAATGGTTTTTACCTGCTAAATATTAAAATAGCGGAACCCCCTCTTCTAAACTAAAAGGATTTCCGCTTACTTACGCACCTGAGCGTGCGGGGATTCGAACCCCGGACAACTTGATTAAAAGTCAAGTGCTCTACCGACTGAGCTACACGCCCATATGCCTTGGACCGGAATCGAACCAGTGACACGAGGATTTTCAGTCCTCTGCTCTACCAACTGAGCTACCAAGGCAAGATTGCGGGGATAGGATTTGAACCTATGACCTTCGGGTTATGAGCCCGACGAGCTTCCAAGCTGCTCCACCCCGCGCTAATCATAAACAACTATTCTGTTGTTGAGTGGGGGAAGGTGGATTCGAACCACCGAAGGCGTTGCCAGCAGATTTACAGTCTGTCCCCTTTGGCCACTCGGGAATTCCCCCTCATAAAATAAACATATAAAATCCATTAAATATAAGAGTCATTCATGATTCTTATAAGCCGATAATCGGACTCGAACCGATAACCTGCTGATTACAAATCAGCTGCTCTGCCAATTGAG
>CANPMS010000004.1 GCA_947575275.1 uncultured Clostridium sp.
CCCCAATCATTATCATAGAAGATCTGAATTTACAGACTTTTCTTCATACACTCTGACATAGCACCAGTAGCCTTCTTTTCCACATCAAGCTCAAATATCACCCCGTAAAAAATCAGCGTATCCTGATTATTTTTTGTAGAATAAATCAAAAGAGGCTCTCCCTGAAGCCGTTGATATGCAGCATCAAACGTTTCCGATTCCATCCTTGCCGTAATTCCGGCAGCCGCATGCCAACTGATACATTCTTCAATAGACACACTCAGTAACTGAGTAATTGGAATGTTGCATTTGATTTTTATCTCTCCATCATTCGTATAATCCTTCACAATTCTTCCCCCTTAACACGATTCTTGCAATGGGTTCCATTATACTACAAATTTTGCGCTTTTCCATTCATATGCCATAATTGGCACTTTAAATGCCAAAATTAGCAAAAAAAGACAGGTGGAACAATTCCATCTGCCTTTTCCAATGTTCAAAAGCTTATCCTTTTACCTTCCTTATGTGCAATACCTGTAAACCGTAATATCCGCTTCATTTTGCTCTGGCAGCAACATAACCTGCTCTTTCAGCGAAATTAGCAACGACGATTCTATCCAAAAGCCTGTTAAAACCGGATAAAAGAAGTGGTAGAAACGATACAATTTAAGTTACAGTATCACAAAGACCAAAACAAATAGGACAAGTAAAAATTGGTAGAAAAACGGGGAACTGTTAAATACAGTTCCCCGAAAGTGTGGCTGGTCTTACATATTGCTATTGCCCTTCCACAAGCTTATTATATGCAACATTTGCTTAAATATGAAAAAGTAAACATTACGTTTACTTTTTATGTAGCTGGTTTTACTCTTTCGATACCCTTCTACCCAATTACAAACTACAGCTGGTCTTATATATTACCACTGCCCTTCTGTGTTTTAAATATATCATATGGCTGTGAAAAAGTCAACAAATTCTCTTTTTCTAGTTTAATAGATATTTCCATATCTTTTCCTTGTTTACATATTGCAACTGAAGAACAACTAAACTTTTTACTGATAATATCTTTTATATCTGCATTGCTAATATATGACAACTCAGTACATGGGTAAAGCAATGATATATCACCTTCAATAGTAAGTGGGTATGAAAACTGATCAAATTGTTTCTCTAATAATACATCCATAACCTTTTCAAAATTTGTACGTTGAGCAACAAACTTTCTGTATTCCTTATTAGATTTATTATCGGTTAATGATATATATTCTTCAACACGAGCTAAAACAACCTCAACCTCATTTTCTGTGGGTATAACAAGATGACCTGCATTATAGTATCGACCTTGCACTTGCTTCTCGGAAACTATATTCATCTTATCTACCCTGGCAATGGAATTCGTTGAAATAATCCTGGTTCCAAAACCTTTTCTTTTACATTTATCCCATCTTTCTTTTGTATATGTAGTCAAAGGAACAACATAATACATCTTTTCTTCCTTAAGCATTCTAACAATTAACGCAGGATGAATCCCTTTAAATTCGTAAGATTCTGTCCCATGTAAATCAACTGCATACACTCCGCCTGTAATTATATCTTTCATCCACTTCCCCCTATTTGAATTTCTCACTCAATCTTAGTAATGCGTCCGCAGCATTAGGATTTTTTATCAATTCTGGCATTAATATTTTCATTATCTCTGTTTTTGTTGTTTCATTTTCCTTCTTTTTAATTTCCTCAGTTAAAACATCTATTTTGTATTGAATATCATTTAAAGACGCAACAATCATATTATTTTCAAAGCTACTATTACCTTTTTTAGATTCTTTTATTTCATCATATTTAAAATTCTTTATCACCTGCTCTAACCTATCTTTTGTTACAGTCACCATATCAAGATCTGTCAAATCATATTCAAAAGTTCGAATTGCTGACACATCAAAAGGTATTGTCTCATCTTTACGTTTTAAATGAATTATGGGTTTTTCATTTTTTGTTCTATATCCAATTTCAAAAAAGACATTCGGATTATGCCCTGTCAAATCTGCAATGACTAATTCATAATCATTTAATGCGTCTAAAATCTCTTGTGTAATTGAATCTGATGTATTAAATTCATCCACCCTCTGTGCAAAAAAACCGCATTTTTCACACACTGGCTTAATTATATGTTCATACAACTGATCAGCATTTTTCCTAATATCTGTACCTGCGTCACCTATGGGAGAAACTACAAAACATCTTTTTGGCAGCACCCCATTCCTTGCCTTAGTTAAGTTCATCTCTGTACCTGCTATTCTATATGTACCCCTATCTATCTTTTCAATTTTTTTGTTTTTTAACAAATTATCTATGGAACCAGAAAATTGTCCTTCAGTATAATCTTCCAGTGCCTTTTCATTTAAATAGCGTTTCATTTCAGAAACAGAATAGATACTTCCATCTGATAATAATTGCATTACCAACTCTTTTATCATTGCACTCTTGGTCATTCTCATCATCTCCTTGTATTATATAATATACTATATTATTATAATTGTCAATATTGTTTTATACTTTAATTTTCTTGTTGATTATATGCCATATTATTGTGTATTTTTTTGATATTACTGATAAAATTTCCAACAAACTTGTATTTCTTGTCATTATTCACGCTTTAATCAACATCTTGCTAAAGGATGGAATGCCAATGTTGACTATTGAAGGTCTGATTGCAGTAATCAGCTTATGCTTGACCTCTTTCGGACTTAGATATGCCATCAGAAGCAATAAATCACAAAAATAGCCGCCCTGTCCGGTAAACTAAGCGGCAATTTTTGTTTCACTTTAACACTATACTATGAATATGTCAAAGAATTTTCTCTGATACATTACTAAACTTCACAAAAGCTCTCTTTTATGGCACCATTTCGGCACCGCTTTCCACTTTTTCACTGTTGCAAAGTTTCAAAAAGGGCTTCCCGATTTCTCGGAAAGCCCCATAAAATCTAGCTTTTTACTGATTACTCAATAATAGTAGCAACCCTACCTGAACCAACTGTTCTACCACCCTCACGAATAGCGAAACGGAGGCTCTGCTCCATAGCTACCGGATGGATCAGCTCTACGGTCATCTCTACGTTATCGCCAGGCATACACATCTCGGTGCCAGCCGGCAGCTCGCATACGCCAGTAACGTCGGTGGTTCTGAAGTAGAACTGCGGACGATAATTGTTAAAGAACGGAGTATGACGTCCACCCTCGTCCTTAGTCAAAACGTATACCTGAGCAGTGAACTTAGTATGGCAATTAACAGAACCCGGCTTAGCCAGAACCTGTCCACGCTCAATCTCGGTTCTCTGAATACCACGAAGCAGAGCGCCGACATTATCACCAGCCTGAGCCTCATCAAGGAGCTTACGGAACATCTCAATACCGGTAACAACGGTCTTCTTCGTCTCTTCCTTAATACCAACAATCTCAACCTCATCGTTCAGATGCAGAACACCACGCTCTACACGACCGGTAGCAACGGTACCACGACCGGTAATGGTGAATACATCCTCAACCGGCATAAGGAACGGCTTGTCGGTCTCACGCTGCGGATCCGGAACCCACTCGTCAACAGCCTCCATCAGCTCAAGAATCTTGTCACCCCACTCGCTGGCCGGATTCTCAAGAGCCTTCAGAGCGGAACCCTGAATAATCGGAGTATCATCACCCGGGAACTCATACTCATTAAGCAGCTCACGGATCTCCATATCAACCAGCTCAAGCAGCTCCGGATCGTCAACCATATCGCACTTATTCATAAATACAACAATGTACGGAACGCCTACCTGACGGGACAGCAGGATATGCTCACGGGTCTGAGCCATAACACCATCCGTAGCAGCTACTACCAGAATAGCGCCATCCATCTGAGCAGCGCCGGTAATCATATTCTTAACATAGTCAGCATGACCAGGGCAGTCAACATGTGCATAGTGTCTCTTATCAGTCTCATACTCAACGTGTGCAGTAGAGATCGTAATACCACGCTCTCTCTCCTCTGGAGCCTTGTCGATATTCTCAAACGCTACAGCCTCACCAGTACCCTTTCTCTCATGCAGAGTCTTGGTGATAGCAGCAGTCAGAGTAGTTTTACCATGGTCAACATGGCCGATGGTACCAATGTTACAATGCGGTTTGTTTCTTTCAAACTTTGCTTTTGCCATTTTATGACGTCCTCCTTAATTAGGCCTTACTGGCCTTTCATTTATGATAGGCTGTTTCTTATTATATGCTATTTCAGCATTATTTTCAAGCCTTTTGTTTTACCGTCCGGCGGTGCCGGAAAAGCCCCTGCACCTCCAAACGACAACCACCTTTTTAGCGTTTATGCTCGCTTACAACCTTCTCCTGTACAGACTTCGGAACCGGCTCGTACTTGTCAAAGAACATAGAGTAGTTACCGCGTCCCTGCGTCTTGGAACGAAGGTCCGTAGAATATCCAAACATCTCAGACAGCGGAACGAATGCTCTCACAATCTTGCCGCCGCCCAAGTCATCCATACCCTCGATACGGCCACGACGGGAATTAATATCACCGATAACGTCTCCCATATACTCTTCAGGCATGGTAACCTCAACTTTCATAATCGGCTCAAGCAAAATGGAACCAGCCTTCTGCATCGCCTCCTTAAACGCCATGGAACCGGCAATCTTAAATGCCATCTCGTTAGAGTCAACCTCGTGGTAGGAACCATCAAATACAGTAGCCTTCACGCCCAGCACCGGGAATCCTGCAAGAATACCCGACTTAGATGCCTCCTCAATACCTGCACCGACAGCCGGAATATACTCCTTCGGAATCGCTCCGCCCACAACGGTAGATTCAAACTTAAAGGTCTCCTCTGCATTCGCATCCATCGGCTCAAAGTGTACTTTACAATGACCATACTGACCACGACCGCCGGACTGCTTAGCATATTTGCTGTCCACATCCACTGCCTTGGTAAAAGTCTCCTTGTAAGCAACCTGGGGAGCGCCAACATTTGCTTCTACATTGAACTCTCTCAGCAGACGATCCACGATAATCTCCAGATGCAGCTCACCCATACCTGAGATAATGGTCTGACCAGTCTCATGGTTAGTGGAAGCACGGAAGGTCGGATCCTCCTCAGCCAGTTTTGCCAATGCTTCACCCATCTTGCCCTGACCCGCTTTGGTCTTTGGCTCAATCGCAATATCAATAACCGGCTCCGGGAACTCCATTGACTCCAGAATAACCGGATGCTGCTCGTCACAGATGGTATCACCAGTACCAGTAATCTTAAAACCTACTGCCGCAGCGATGTCACCTGAATAAACCTTATCGATTTCCTGTCTCTTGTTTGCATGCATCTGCAAGATACGTCCAACACGTTCCTTCTTGCCCTTAGTAGCATTCAGAACGTAGGAGCCCGAATTCATGGTTCCGGAATACACACGGAAGAACGCCAGCTTACCTACAAACGGGTCCGTCATAATCTTAAACGCCAGTGCAGAGAACGGTTCCTCATCAGAAGAATGCCTCTCCATCTCATTACCGTCCATATCCACGCCCTTGATAGCCGGGATGTCAGTAGGAGCCGGCATAAACTCAATCACTGCGTTCAGAAGTCTCTGAACACCTCTGTTTCTGTATGCGCTTCCGCAGCACACTGGAATCGCAGCACATTCACAGGTAGCTTTGCGCAGCGCTTTCTTCAGCTCCGCAACAGAGGGTTCCTCACCTTCCAGATACTGCATCATCAAATCGTCATCCAGCTCGCATATTTTCTCCACCAGCTCAGTGCGGTACAGTTCTGCGTCATCCTTCATATCTTCCGGAATCTGGCAAACAGTAATATCATCACCCTTATCATCATTGTATATATAAGCCTGCATCTCGAACAGGTCAATGATACCTTTAAACTCATCCTCTTTTCCAATCGGCAGCTGAAGGCAAATTGCATTCTTACCCAATCTGGTACGAATCTGCTCTACTGCTCCATAGAAATCTGCGCCAAGGATATCCATCTTGTTGATGAATGCCATACGCGGTACATTATAGGTATCCGCCTGACGCCAAACATTCTCGGACTGAGGCTCAACGCCGCCCTTCGCGCAGAACACGCCCACAGCCCCGTCCAACACGCGCAGGGAACGCTCCACTTCCACGGTAAAGTCAACGTGACCAGGCGTATCAATAATATTAATACGATACTCCGGCTCGCCCTTAATCGGACGGTTGTCCTCTCCATGAATGGTCCAGTGGCAGGTGGTAGCTGCAGAGGTAATAGTAATACCTCTCTCCTGCTCCTGCTCCATCCAGTCCATGGTAGCAGTACCTTCATGAGTATCACCGATCTTGTAGTTTACGCCAGTGTAATACAGGATACGCTCAGTCAGCGTGGTTTTACCAGCGTCGATATGAGCCATAATACCAATATTTCTGGTTCTCTCCAACGGATATTCTCTTCCAGCCAAAGCTTTTTCCTCCTATTATACTCTGAAGTGGGAGAAGGCCTTGTTTGCCTCTGCCATCTTGTGCATGTCTTCCTTACGCTTTACAGATGCACCGGTGTTGTTGGCCGCATCCATAATCTCATTTGCCAGTCTCTCCTCCTGAGTCTTCTCGCCTCTCTTACGGGAGAACATGGTGATCCAGCGAAGCGCCAGGGTCTGTCTTCTCTCCGGCTTAACCTCAATCGGTACCTGATAGGTAGCTCCACCGATACGTTTCGCCTTCACTTCCAGAACAGGCATGATATTGTTCATCGCCTCCTCAAAGACTTCCACAGCCGGCTTTCCGGTTTTTTCTTCCACACGGCGGAATGCGCCGTATACGATTTTCTGGGCAACACCCTTCTTGCCGTCAAGCATGATGTTGTTAATCAGCTTGGTCACAACTTTATTGTTGTATAAAGGATCTGCCAATACATCTCTTTTCTGAATATGTCCTTTACGTGGCACGTTACTTCCCTCCTTAATTATAAAAATTAGATCCAAGGTACTCACATGTTTCCATAAATTGTGTCCGTGCACGGTAATCGTCTATTTCCTGCAACCCACAGGTCAATATCAACTTCCGGCACTAACTACTTTTATTTGCGTTAGTGGTACTGTTTCATTCGGCAGCTCCTTACTTTTTCGCTGCTTTCGGTTTTTTCGCGCCGTACTTGGAACGAGCCTGCTTTCTGTTGGCTACGCCTGCAGTATCCAGAGTACCTCTGATAATATGGTATCTGGTACCCGGAAGATCCTTTACACGACCGCCGCGGATAAGCACTACGCTGTGCTCCTGCAGGTTATGTCCCTCACCCGGAATGTAGCTGGTTACCTCAATTCCGTTGGAAAGACGAACTCTGGCAATCTTACGAAGTGCAGAGTTTGGCTTTTTCGGGGTTGCCGTCTTCACTGCGGTGCAGACCCCGCGCTTCTGCGGAGAAGAAGTATTGGTAGCACGCTTCTGCAAAGAATTATAGCCCTTCTGCAGTGCCGGTGCAGTAGACTTCTTAACTGCGGTCTGTCTTCCCTTCCTCACTAACTGGTTAAATGTTGGCATTCTTTTCACCTCCTGTGATATTGTCTGTTGGTTGCCGTAAATCTAACTTTTTGCACACAAAAATATGACGTGAAATTTGCACGCCATATCATTATATCCATATTATTTGTACGTGTCAAGGCTTTTTTTCAACGACGCTTCCACGTATAAATCCGGACAGCCGGGAATAAAATGAAACAAACCTGGTTTCATAAAAAGGAAAACCTACATGAATACTTCCAGACCAAAAGCGCTTCTGCGCTCACTCATCATCTCTTATCTGCTGTCCGGTGTGCTTCTGCTCACCCTGTCCTTCGTGCTTTATAAACTGAAGCTGAAGGAGGAGCAAATTAATACTGCCGTCTACGGCGTCTATGTGGTTTCCTGCCTAATTGGCGGGTTGTTGAGCGGAAAAGCCATAAAAACCCGCCGATTTTTCTGGGGACTGCTCACCGGGCTTTTGTATTTCCTGATTCTCTTTGCGGCCTCCCTACTTACAAGACAGGGAACACCGCCAGAGAGCTCACGGATGCTCACGGTTCTCGCATGCTGTGCAGCAGGAGGAATGGCGGGAGGGATGATGAGTTAGCCCTCCCCCTCGGGGGCTTTATCTTCCGATTCCTCTAACTGCTCCAGACTGTGTATCTGAATTCGTATCTTGTCAATTCGGTTTTTCTCCACATGTTCTACTATTAAGTGTAGATTTTGGTGGTCTACTGCCTCCTGCTCCTCCGGCAAATGACCAAGAAGCCCAATAACCATACCTCCGATAGAATCGTAGTCATTCGACTCCAGATTCAGATTCAGACGATCATTTAGATCATCCAGCTTTGTGGAACCATTGACCATAAACTCGCCTGGGACAAGCTCTTTTACCTCGTCCTCCTCATCCTCATCATACTCATCGCGAATCTCTCCCACAATCTCCTCAAGCATATCCTCAAGAGTAATGAGACCTGCGGTTGCCCCGTACTCATCCAGCACAATGACAATACTGTTAAATGTCTTACGCATCTCCATCATCAACTCAGCTGTATTCTTATATTCATAAGTGTACAGCGGCTGACGCAGAAACTGGCGGATAGAAAACTCCGGGGTTTTATCCTTATCGTAGAGCAGCAAATCCTTCATATTAATAATACCAATTACATTATCAGTGCTGTCTTCATAAACCGGAATCCGTGTAAACATCTCCTGGCGGAATATCTCAAGAAGTTCCTCATATGTTGCATTCACATCAACAAGAACCATATCAATACGGGGCACCATTACATCCTTTGCCACTGTATCCCCGAAATCGAACACGTTATTTATCATCTTCTTTTCTTCGCTCTCAATCACGCCCTCCTCGTGACTCACCTCTACAATCGTGCGCAGCTCATCTTCAGTAATCGCATCCCGCTTCTTATTGGGGTCTACCCTGCAGAGAAAGAGGACAGCCATAGAAAGGTGATTTACGAAAAATATTACCGGTGTCAGGATGAACATCAGTACATTCACCATTCCCGCATAAGAAAGAGCAATATGTTCCGCGTAGAGCGTGGAGACCGTCTTTGGTGTAATTTCACCAAATACCAGAATCAACAGTGTCAGGACGCCTGTCGCCACTCCCACTGCTTTACTGCCGAAGACCTGCATGGTCAAGGTCGTCATCAGAGAGGATGCCGAAAGGTTTACGATGTTGTTTCCCACAAGAATTGCACTCAGCATCTTACCCGGGTTCTCAATCACATTTGTAAGTGTAACCGCACGCTTATCACCCAATTCTGCCATAGTGCGAATACGCATTTTATTTACTGTGGTGAGAGCTGTCTCCGCCGAGGAAAAAAATGCTGATAAAGCCAGCAGCACAATCACCGCAAGAATTTGTATGCCCGTACTGTCTCCTGAGTCTAACATAGAATAAAATCAATCTCCTTTTTTGTTATTCTAACTTTTTTGTATCCGATTGTACAATGTTTCTCGTGTTCTGTCAACAGGGAGACCGAGTGAATGGTGCAAATCTGTCTGACGCAGATCCTGAAAAAATTGTGTGCAGAACAAAATAGTAAGACCGGCAAACACCATTACATCCCCAAGATTAAAGACTATCTTTTTAAGCGCTCCCCGTCGGATGCTTAAGTAATCCACCACATATCCGCGCACATAGCGGTCAAACAGATTGCTGAGCGCACCGCCTAACGCTACCGACAGACCAATCTTCTCTATCCTGCTGCCCTTTTTTGGAATCAGATAACAGAGCACACCGCCCAACGCTGAGATAAATATTAATGAAACAGTCCGTACCATGTTTCTATACTCTTTCAAAAATCCAAATGGAAATCCCGCATTATGACTGCGGTAAAGCCAAATTTTTTCTTTTGTATTTTTAATCGGGCGCGGGAAGTTTTCCATATCCTGCTGCTCTATCAGCCATTTCACGGCTAAATCAAGCGCGACCAGAACAGTTATAATCCCTCCATAAATCATAGTTATGCCTCCTATCGGAATATTAATTGTCATTGTACTATTTTTAGAAGCATTCGTCAAATCTATCCCATCATTTACACACATTCTACATCTATAACTCATATATTACCACAAAGAACTTCGGGAGATTTTATGCTTCCTTGTGCCTTCGATCCAGCATCAGAAGAAGTTGCTGATTTTATTATACAATATTCGCCCTCTGCTGAAAAGGCTTTATATACTCTCACGGGAAACCGCTGTGTAAATCAGCTTGGAAACGAATTTGCTGTGGTTCACGCGCGGCTCTCACAGGTGGAACCCATCAGCATCGCACGTCAAACCTACAACGCCATACCAAAGCTGTACGGACTGTTGGACACCACAGCCCTGGAAAGCAGCGGAATCCTGACTGTTTTTGATCAACCTTCTCTTCTCGCCACCGGAAACGGTGTTATTATCGGCATGATTGATACTGGCATCGATTATACCAATCCCCTCTTTCGCCTGCCGGATGGGAGCACGCGGATTGCGGCCATCTGGGATCAGAGCATCCAGAGCGAAACCCCTCCTGAACCAATCAGAGGATATCAGCCTTTCTACGGCACTGTCTACAACGAGAATGATATAAATCTGGCTCTCGACGCGGAGGATCCCTTCTCCGTTGTTCCCTCCAGGGATACTGACGGTCACGGCACATTTATGGCCGGTGTTGCCGCCGGCGGACGCACCCCATCTGTGTCTTTTTCCGGCGCAGCTCCCGATGCAACCCTCGCCATCGTAAAGCTAAAACCTGCAAAACAATATTTGCGTGATTTCTTCCTGATTCCGGAAAACGTCGCCGCATATCAGGAAAATGATATTATGACAGCAGTCCGGTTTCTGTTGGCTGTCGCGGACCAGCGTCGCATACCGCTCGTTATCTACCTGGGAGTGGGTACAAACCAGGGTAGCCACGATGGAACCTCTCCGCTTTCCCTCCAGTTGCAGGCACTGACCGGCTTCATAAATCTGGCAACAGTGGTTCCAGCCGGCAACGAGGTGGGCTATCAGCATCATTACTTAGGCGAGCTTTCACCAGAACAGCAATTTCAGGATGTGGAGCTGCGCGTGGGAGTAAATGAACCAGGCTTTTGCATGGAGCTGTGGGGAGCATCATCAGAACTCTACACGGTAGGTTTCGTGTCTCCCTCCGGTGAGATTGTGGAGCGGGTTCCAATAACCCTAGGCAATGAAGAAGTAATCCAGCTGCGCTTGGACAATACACGGATATCATTGACCTATCAGACATATGAATCTGGTTCTGGAAGTCAGTTGATTTTTATACGGTTCGAGACACCGTCTCCGGGCATTTGGCATATCCGGATTTATCCCACTCTGTCCATTCTGGGAAGATACCATATATGGCTTCCCATGCACGGATTTATCTCCGATGATACCGTATTTCTCCGCTCCAATCCGGATACCACCATCACGGATCCGGGAAATGGCAGTGTGCCTATAACGGTCAGCACTTATAACCATGTGAATAACAGCATTTATATCCACAGCAGCAGAGGTTACACACGCTCTCTTCAAATTAAACCGGATCTGGCTGCTCCCGGCGTGGATATTCAGGGACCTTCCCTAAACGTAACACAGCAAAATGGGGTGCCCACTCCCACCTTCACACGCCGCTCCGGCTCGTCAGTTGCTGCTGCGATTACTGCCGGAGCTGTCGCTGACATCCTATCCTGGAGCTCCGCCCAGGGAAATAACCCTCCACTGACCATTTCCTCCATCAAATCCCTGCTGATCCGTGGAGCAGGCCGTATCCCTGCATTTAATTATCCCAACCGTCAATGGGGGTACGGCACATTGAATCTGTATCAGTCCTTCTTGTACATGCGGGAATAAGAACTATCACCCGCAAAACAGGAGGGAAACACCAATGAAAGCATCGCGATTGATTTAACCAGGAAAAACCGTTGGCATGAATTATTATATCATGATATAATTCAAGAACAAAGAGTCCGGCTTGCCGGACTCTCGCGCCGGAGCGCGCTTGCCACAGCAACCATTTTCCCTGAGCGCGAAGTGCGCATCCCACCGGAGGGTTTTGCTTTATAGGACGCAATTTCCTATAAAAAAAATGGCATTGCAACGTAAGAGCTTCCATGCCATTTTTGAATGATAAGAAGAGAGGAAACGATATGTTGTTAATTGGAGCCGAGATTCTTAAATACAGAAAAGCGGCAAATATGAATCAGGAGGAATTCGCAACCAAAATCGGAGTAAGCAGGCAGTCAGTATCTAAGTGGGAGCTGGACAAGGCGTATCCCGATCTGGACAAGCTGGTTGACATATGCGCATTATTCGGTATTACACTAGATGAATTGGTACACGGAAAGACAATGGATACAATAGGACAGGATTTGAAAAAAAGTCCCATTTTGGAAGTTAATATGACTTCTGTGGGAAAAATGCGCGGGCAAGGCAGCCGGATACGTCTGGTGTTATTAGCACTGCTGCTTGGAATCCTGTTTTTGTTTTGCGGCACGGTTTTTACAGTGATGATTTCGCGCCATGCGTGGAATACGAATCATGTGGAAAATGCAAGGGTGGAAAGAATTTATCAGCAGTACACAAAGGCAGATATCAGCTTTTATGACGATGAGAACCGCAGGGTTTTGAAAACCATATGGCTGGATATTGACGGAATCAGAGACGGTGATTTTATTGAATGTTATACGGACAGACAGCAACGAGGAATTTATTATGACTATTATTTACCGACGCTGCTGGCGCCAGGAGTATGTACGCTGCTCTTTTTGTCATTGCTTCTATTTGTCTGCACGGAGCTTCACAGATTAGGGAAAGAGGACAAATGGCACGTGCTGATAGAAGAGGACGGCGAGAAAGAGAGTGTACAGAATGAATAAAAAGTTACAAAGACTAACACTTGGTGTGACAGGGATTTTATCCCTGTTTGCTGTTTTTTCGGGACTTATATTTATGGGCGTACTTCCCTCATGGAAGTACGCGGTTCGGGCAGATGAAAGTGAAGCGCCGGCACTATGGAACATTAAGTTTAAGGGGATGAAAATCACCATGGAGGAAAAAGGAAAGGCGCATATACATGAAAGCGGATGTTTGAATATAAGGCTTGAGGATGATTATCTGATTCAAATAGATGTTGAGGATGATACTGTGGACAATAAGTGGAATGGAATAGATAGAAAAATGGAAGACTTGAAAGCAGCAGGTTATCGAATTGAACAGGAGCCGAAGAGAGTAACAGAGAGTGGGCGTGATTATGTTAGATATGTAGTCAGTATGGAAAATGAGAGAGGCGCTGATTATCAGCGCATTTATTCTGAGGTATGTTTGATGCCTGCTGACAATGAAAGACATTTTCTGGTGGTTATCAGATATGACGGAACAGATGTGGATGAATTAAACGAGGAGAGCAAAAATGAGCTGTATAACAGGACATTTGCGGATGCTGAAGCCATACTTGCGGATGCTGAACCGACGGATGAGCCGGATGACGAGTATGGCTCTTACTGGATGATGGACAAGAACATCAGCCATGGACACGCGTACTCTGCAAGCGATTCCATAATGTATGATGAAGGCAATCTTTCACTTACTTATAAACTTCCCGAAAAATGCTATTTGATTTCGGATAATGATGTTGCAGGTAAAGCATATTTTGACGAAGAAAACAGAATCTATATTCGTGTGTCGGTCATGAACTATGTGTGGCAGTCGGCAGAGGAGTATGTAAAGAAACATTACTCATCAGGATTTTCGAGAATACATGAACAAGGACAGACAAAGATAAACGGCAGAGTATTTTATTATTATACCTATTCGGTTTTAGAGCGCTCCAAGGCGGAAAAAAAATATCAGTACTATTTTCACGCATTTTGTGATTTGGATAATGGAGATATTTATACAATTTCCGGCAGCGCCGCTGATAATCCACTGGCAATGGATAAAAGCTATTATCTTAATGTTATGGACATATCAGAAGGAGAATGAATGCCCAAATAACGTTTTTTGGCACATGCAACTGTTGGTTGCAGAACCTGCAACCATAATTCGCTTGCTAAATCTACTGCTTTTTTTAATAATGAATATATCTTGTATTGTCAGTTTGGCACAATGCAAGATGTATTACATTGATTGAACAAGGAGGATAATGAAAGAAATGATTTTAGGAGCTGGAATCGGACTATGTATCGGAGTGATTTATGCACTTATTATCTACTTTCGGAAACGGAAGTAAACAGTGACAGAGAAATTGCAATAACGCTTAAGCCAGTGCCGTATTTCTAATGCGGCACTGCAATGCTGCCTGTTTTATGAAGTGAAGAATAAAGGGAAAGGGAGACCTGATTTAAAAGTTCTGTTTTTAATGTCAACTTTTTAAATTGAAAGGAAAAAAATGTATATTATTATAGTAATTATCACATTAGCAGCCATTATGATTATTGTTAATTATAACAGCTTGGCAAGTCTCAGAAATAAAACCCAAAATGCGTGGAGCCAGATAGAAGTGCAGCTTCAACAAAGGCATGATTTAATACCGAATCTGGTAGAAATCGTAAAGGGATATGCAGGTCATGAGTTGGAGGTACTGAAAAGAATCACAGAGCTCCGATCATCCCTTAGCAATGCAAAGACCATCACTGAAAAAGAGAATGTGGAAAATGAAATAAATGGAGCATTGCGTTCCATTATAGCTGTTGCGGAAAATTATCCTGAATTGAAAACAAACGAGAATTTCATTTTATTGCAGACAGAGCTAAGTACTGTTGAATCAAAAATTGCATTTTCCAGACAGTTTTACAATGATATCGTTACAAAATATAATACGAAGCTTGATCTTTTTCCTTCCAACATAATTGCAGCCATATTCGGATTTAAATCAGTGGAACTTTTCCATACAGAATCAGCAGAAGCAAAAACAAATACGAAAGTTACATTTTAATGCTGCATCTTTAAATCAGGAGAAAATATTATGCTGTTATGTATTGGGCTACTATTCATTCCGGTAGTATATTTTATAATATATAAAGCCAATTCAATTACCACCGGTAAGAAAAGCCGGATATTGTTAAATTTCCTGCTGATTCTTATTGCCGTACTATTCATTCTGTTTTGCTGGATTTCAAAGGCAGAGCCTTTCAATCTAGAACAACATTACTCACTGATGTATATGATCTATTCAGGAGAATATATTTTATATTCAGGGCTGGTTTTCATGTTTACTCCCTTTATGTGGATGATTCTGTTGAATTTTTGTAGGAACCTCCTTCGCTCCATCCGCATTAGGAAGAATGCCATAGTCAAAAGAAATGAGGAGTTCCTCTATTACCGTGGAGAATTGGACCATGTTTCTCCCGGTGTTCTTATGTTTGTTTCTGGTCTTGAGCTTGATATGCGGAAAAGCATTGCAGCCACCATATTAAAATTAAAGCTTTCAGGATATATACAGCAGAAAGAGGGTCTTTTTATTTTTACAGGTAAAAAAGAGACGGAGCTTTTAGAGAGTGAAAGCATGGTTTTACGGTTGATTCAAAATCATAATTTTGATAAAGCTTTATACAAGAAAACGATTGAGACAGAGGCGCTTGGCAACAGATATGTCACCTTAAATCACGGTGGAACTGTAATGAGAATCATAAAAATGTTTTTAGCTGTCTGTATCCCAATTTTGGTCTTTCTCTTTTCTTTGTGGCTAGATAATTACGCACATAAAAATTATCGGGTATATCCAGCAAACGACGGATATACCTATATATATCTGGCAGACCGGGAGGAAATAGAAAATCTATATAATAATGAGCTCGAGGATATCAGTGACTACTATCACAGACCTATGTATGATGGCAGCTGGGATTATAATTATTCTGAAATCCGGGCAGATAAGTTTCAATACAGTGTGGTTAAAAAAGCTTTTATTCTAAACATGTTGGGAACATTCCTCGTGGGTTTTCTCTGGATTTTTATATTGATCGGCGGATATCTGTTTATTATCCAGATCTGTTATTTTCATAAAAACTATACCAGAACCATAAAAGGTAAGAGATTATTGAACAAGGCCTATGCCTTAAAAAATTATTTAAAGGATTATTCACTGAT
Organism: uncultured Clostridium sp.; assembly: GCA_947575275.1. GTDB lineage: Bacteria > Bacillota > Clostridia > Lachnospirales > Lachnospiraceae > Brotaphodocola. The sequence continues at coordinate 16,082 of CANPMS010000004.1, forward strand.
TCAAGACAAAACCGAGGATGAGCTGGTTCTTTGGGAATATTATTTAATTTATGCAGTTGCATTAGATGTTAATAAAAATCTGGCGGATAACATAGTGGAACGATATTTGGCAGGAAACCAGGATTTAAGTATATAAACCGGAATTTAGAGAAGTATTATGAACAAAATAGATGTAGAACCTGTTAAATTATATAATGGGTGCATTTTAGCGGCAATTGTACATGCCATTGTGGGTGGTGGTTATGAACATTCATGGGACGGTATCAATTACAGTACAAATGATGCACAGGGCTGCAGAGCAACCATTACCTTTCATTCAAAAAATATTGTGGCTGTTTTTCAAAATATAGAAAGTTTCAGAAACAGAAAAGAAACCAGTGACTATTTTAGAGGAGCGCCAAAAGAGATTGTTGAACTAGCCCACAATGAAGCTTTGCAGTATGTGTTAGATGATGTAAATGGAATAACACAGCCAGTTATAACAGGTGCATTTTGGGGGGATTGGGAAAATTTATTCAGCAATCAAACATGGGATAACCTTATGGAAACAGGCGGATTTATCCTTAAAAATCAATTGATGGACTATCAGAATGCACTTGTTGAATGGGGTGACTACTACGGTGGATTAAATAATAAGCAGTTCTCCTTAATAGATAACTTATATAAAAAGAAAGTATATCCCAATCATGATACGATTATGTTGAGCGAAAGTGAGATAAAGTATTTATCCGGCAATATAGAAGAGTGTAGAGTATCTTTAAAGGAACTTAATATCTACTGTTAACTTCTGGTCTATGAATCTGTAAAAAAGAGGGGGTATTACTCATATCCTCCCCTCTTTTTTATCAGTTTCACTCATTCGTCTCGGTTACCGGTCTTGCGCCAAGGGTAACTTCCACAGTACGCTCAATGTACTGACCACCTTCCAGAGACTGCACCGTGAGATTTACCACATCGCCACTCTCATAATGAGTTAACGTGTCCTTTAAATCCACCATAGTCCTCACAGTCTGGTTATCAAACTTCGTGATAATATCCTTCTCCCTCAAATCAGACTGGGAAGCTGCACTGTCCTCCACAATCTTGTACACATAAATACCGCGCGGCATTCCGTACATAGCAGCCATTGATTCATCAATATTCTGGCCCTGGATTCCCAGATACCCCTGCTTTTCCTCATCAACCATTACACGACGCTTACTATCCATCAAACCTGTAATAATCTCCTGCGCCTGGGAAATCGGAATTGCGTATCCCATCCCCTCCACGCTTGTAGACGAATATTTCGCTGCATTGATGCCAATCAGCTCTCCACGCATATTTAAAAGCGCTCCCCCACTGTTGCCAGGGTTAATTGCAGCATCTGTCTGAAGCAGGTGGCGTGCCGTTTGATCCTCTGATACCACTTCACGATTTAAGGCGCTTACATATCCTACGGTAACTGACTGACCATAGCCCAGAGCATTGCCGATAGCGATTACGCCCTGCCCTACCTTCAGAGAGTCAGAATCCCCCATGGTCGCTACTTTAATCTGATCCATGGTTTCCGGCTTAATATCATTTAACAGAACGGATATAATGGCTAAATCTGTATCAGAGTCCTTGCCCTTAATCGATGCCTTCACCTCCTCGTTATCAATAAAGGTGACTATCAGCTCCTTGGAATCCTCAACCACATGATTGTTCGTTACAATCAGAAGTTCCTCGTCATTTTGCCCCACAATAATTCCAGAACCGTTGCTGGGCACCTCAACCGTCTGCCTCTGCCCGAACCAAATCTGCTGCTCCATCAGCATAGTATTATTGATTGCCACCACTGACGGCATAGCCTTCTCCACAATGGAGGATACGTCTGTCAAAACTGCTGAAGTCACCGGAGCGCCTGAAACAACAGCGTTATTGGAGCCCTCGGTCTCCGCCTGCTCCACAGCAGCAAACGTCTCCGTTTCAGTCTGCCCGCTCTGTGAAGTATATTGACCTTTCATATACTCTCCGGCAGTATTCACTGCAAACATCGTAACTCCGGCCACGGTGCCAAACAAAAACGCTGCGGCAGTTATGCCGGCAATTCTCACCGCCGACCCTTTCTTTTTATCTCCCTTCGTACTGCGGGGTTCGCGCTCCGATGGGATATAGGAGATACTTTTACGGACAGGCTCCCAGCCTGCGTACTGACTCTGTTCTGCACCGGGACTTTCCTCTGCATACTGGCTCTGCTCCGTATGCTCTTCCACAGCTTCCTGCTCTCTATACTCCATATATCCATTCTGCTCAGAGGTTTGGTTATCCACCTGCCCCAAGTCCTGGGAAGATTGTTCAAAATCATTTCTCTCATCTTCGTACATAATTATAATCCCCTTTCCTATGTCTCCAATCGTTATAACAAAAATGTAACAAGATTTTGTGTCAAAATTGTGTTTGAATTATAATTATTTTGTGTTTTTACACTATTGTCCCGGAGCCCCAACAGCATCATTTGCTGCCGGTACAGTGGCAGCCTCACTGATTCCCGGTCCCTGCTGAATTATGATTTCAGAAGTCGGACGAGTGGGAGCGATATTCCCGCTCTGCGTTGTATTCCCACCTGGCGGCGTACTGCCATTTGGTGTTGTCATTCCGCTTGGCATCGTCTGGGCGCTGGTGGGAGGGCTTCCTCCCGGGGTTCCGGCAGCCGTTGGCGCAGTGGGAATATTGCCCGGAACATCCGTTCCACTTCCCGGACGCTCGACCGTGACACCCTGACTGGGGTTTATCCCTGTCCCCGGACGATTTGCCTCCGTAGTTGCTATCGTCCCTCCCGGACGATCCGTTACTCCGGAATGATCACTGCTGGGCGCTGTACTTTCAGGGGCAGTTGGACGTTGACTTCCGCCAGACTCCATCGGCAGCGTAGGCCGCATAGCCCCGCCCTCAGTCTCAATAGGCCTGCCGTCCTCATCCGTCTCCATCAATGTGGTGGGACGGGTCGGTTTCATAGTGGTAACAGACTCATCGTCCGCCAGCTCATCATCGTTATCTTTGTCCTCAGACTCTGTACTTTCTTCAGTAGTCTCTGCTGCAGTGGTCTTCGGAGGTTGAATCACACCACCTGAGGTGCCAACCTTGTCAATAAATTGCCCCTCTTTATAAATCCCCGTATCCGCCGAAATCTTTGCACTGATTTTCTTTACCGTATCAGAAGGCGTGTAGCCGGTATCCCCAAACAAGAACTCATGCAGCCTGATTACATTACTCTCCAATGTTGCGGGGACAACGCACGCTCCCTTTTTGCCCATATTGGCATCCCCACGGGCCTGAGGAAACCCGGTGGTCTCAGTCAGGTGAAACTTACTGATATTCCTGGCATTATTCACTATATCATCAACCCATAAGCTGGTATACACATTGGGGAACACTGTTCCAATCAGTGTATATAATGTTTGGAAATCTGCTTTCTGCGCCTTTTCAAACGCCAGCTTAATAACCTTTCTCTGACGTTCCGTCCGGGCATAGTCTGTATCCATCAGACGCAACCGCCCATAAGCCACCGCCTGAACCCCATCCAGGTGGTTCATTCCCGCATGGGTAAGATGACGGGAACCAATACCGGTAACCTTTACCGTTTCCGTAATAAAGGAATTGATATAATAAAACTCTGCCTTACTCAGCTCCACATCTACTCCGCCCAGAATATCAATGGCCTGAGCAACAGCCTTCCAGTTAAAGGTAATGAAGTCGTTAATCTGCAAATCCAAATTGCGGTTAAGGGCTGCTACGGCCTGCTCTGCACCACCGTCAGCATATGCCTGATTCAGCTTATTATAAGAGCCGGACTCGGAGATATTCAGGTATGAATCACGATATACCGAAACCAACCGGATTTCTCCCGTATCTAGATTAATATTGCAGATAATATTCACGTCCGCATTGGTATTCTTCTGAATCGCCTTATCCCTGGCATCCACTCCAAATATGGCAATCGTCCAGTATCCCCTCATCTTCTCCTCTGCTTCCATAGCAAGATCGTTGGTGGGGATCTCACCGATTTCAAAATCTATCGGCCGTTGAATTTTTGCCATGGTCCGAGCCACAAAACCGTAACTGAAAATGGCAACCAGAGCAAAACACTCCGCAATAATCATGGCAATCATACGGCGGCGTCTCTTTCTCCGGTTCATTTCCTCGTCGGCATGGGGCAGGGAACCTCCCACGCTCTGCACGGAACGGGGAATTCTGTGGGTAGTTGAGTCTCCCATCACGTTCAGTTCTTCGCCTGACCGCTGACGCTGCCGGCTTTCCCATTTTTCTCTCTCACTTCTGGAGGACGTTCCATTCTCAGATACAGCGCCTGCGTCCAGGGACTTCTTAGAATACGCAGCGGAAGAATCCTCACGCAGCCTTGGATTTCTACGGCTGCGCGGCGCAAGACCACGCCTTAATTCGTCATCAAAACCATTGTTCATACCATTACCTCATCTCAGTCTCAATGCCATCGCCATAATAAATCAGTAGGCATTTTTATTAATAAAGCCTTTAAAGAATGTCAAGAACAGAATCTTGAAATCAAATCCCAGAGTCCAGTTCTCGATATAATACAAATCATGCTCAATCCTCTTTACAATGGAAGTATCTCCCCTATATCCTTTCACCTGGGCCCAGCCTGTTATTCCTGGCCGAACCTGATGCTTAATCATATATCTGGGAATTTCCTCCTTGAACCTCTCCACAAAAAACGGCCGCTCCGGTCTTGGTCCGACCAGGCTCATATCACCCATCAGCACATTAAAAAGCTGAGGCATTTCATCAATGCTGGTCTTTCGGATAATTTTTCCGATGGGCGTCACCCGCGGATCATGGGGTGTTGTCCACTTTCCCTTCTCTGTTTCCGGCTCCTGCACTTCCATGGAGCGGAATTTATACATGCGGAACGGACGGTTGTGAAGCCCCACTCGCTCCTGACTGTAAATCAGTGGTCCGGGAGACGTAAGTTTAATGATAGCGGCAGTCACCAGCATAATCGGCGAAAACAGAATCAATGCCACAACCGCACCCAGCACATCTACCACGCGTTTCACAGCCACATTCAGACCGTCACTTAGAGGCACCCGCCTGATATTGATAACCGGAAGTCCTAAAAGGTCCTCCGTGTAGGGTTTTGTAGGAATAATGTTATTGTAATCAGGTATAAATTTGGTATGCACACCGGACTTCTCACACTCCGCTACCAGCTGCTCCAAAACGCCGTATTCAGCGATGCTTAACGTAATAGCAATCTCATCCAGCACATTCCATTCCAGAATTGTCTTTAAATCTGACGGGGAACCAATAACCCGGACTCCACGGTACTCAAAGCCACGTTCCCTGTGATCATCCAGGATTCCGCGGATTCGATAGCCCCACTCAGGATTTACAATAACCCGATCAATATAGCTTTCTGCGGCACGGCTATAACCCACAAGAAGCACATGCTTCTGGTTGTAACCCCGTGCGCGCATAGAGCGCAGCGCAAGGCGGATCAAATTTCGCTCCAGTGTAACTGCCACAATATTGGCAAAAAAGAATCCTACCACCAGTCTGGAAGAAAACTCACGCAGATACGGATTTTTTCTTCCCAGATAAAGCACCGTACCCAGAAGGAACAAGCCAATAATATTGGCCTTGCAGATATTGGCAAACTCCAGTCTTCTTCCCTGTACACGCTTGGGTGTGTATAGATGAAAAACCATATAAAGCAAAAGATACCCCGGCACGATCAGCAGAAGCGCCCGCATATAGAACCAGGTAGGCAGCACTCCCACTGTCCCAAACAATCCGCTTTGCAGAGTAATAAACCAGCTAAAGATATACGATGCTGCAATTACCAGCGCATCCAGCGCCACATGCAAGCGGTTCAATCTCTTTTGATTGTCCTTTATCATATCGTCTCACCTTGCTCTTCCAGCCATAGTATCCCAATCGTAACGATTATACACGAATTTTCCCATTTACACTATTAAAATTCTCTTAAAATGTTTTTTATATGTGTATTTTTAAGTAATTGCCTGCGGGAGAATTCATAAATATACAGCGCTGCTCCATAAATCAACTCCCACTGGATTGCCAGATAATTATAAAAATTTTCTTTGCGGCAGGGTACTTTTTTTGTCCTGTGAGCAGTACGCAGACCTTCCAGGATACCAGCCACATAGTCCTTCTCAAACCCCAGCTTTTTAAAGAAGAAATACTTTCCCAATATTCCCAGTCCAATCGGAAGGCTGTTCAATAAAAGCTGTAAAACGGGCATGTTCTTATAATTTAAGTAAACATTATTGCGCGCAGCCAGCTTCACTTTAAAGGAATTGTACTTGGAGCCACTGGTTCCGCTGCCCACATGATAAACTACTGCTGTGGGGCAATACCGATTATAATATCCTGCAATTTTTGCCCGGTATCCTATATCAATATCCTCCAGATATGCAAAATGTATTTCATCAAAATATCCGATTTCATTAAATATCTGACGTCGGTAAATGGCTGCTCCTGCACAGGCAGAAAAAACATGACAAGGGCGGTTATACCTCTCAATTTCCTGTCCCACTCCCCGCTGGTATGCCCACCCCATAATGCTGTACATATCTCCGGCATCGTCCATTAAATCTCTATGGTGCATCTGTATCATTTTGGGGCTGACTGAAAAAATCCGGGGAGAGCTTTCAATTTCTTTTAAAAGCTCTGCCACATACTCCGGCTGAACTTCTGTATCATTATTTAAAAGAATCACATACGGCGTCCTGCTGCTTTGTATGCCCGCATTCACTGCGCCGGAAAAACCCGTGTTTTTTCCAAGGAAGAGAGATGGAATCTGCCGCTCCCTCAGCCACTCTGCACTTCCGTCAGCAGAACCATTATCCACCACCAGAACTTCAAAGTCCCTGCAGGTCTGCGTCTCAAGCGCCCCAAGACATGGCTCCAGAAATGCAAGTCCATTGTAGTTGGGTATAATAATTGTCACTTTTTTCATAATTCATCCTCTGACCGTCACGGCTTCTCCTCTATCTGAGGAAGCTTATACGGCTCTCCAATTTTTTCTTTCAGAAGATCCCGAAGCGCAAAGTCAGACCGGCGCAGAGTCAGGTTCGGATTGTAGTATTGATCTCCCTTTTGCAGAATTTCAGGCCACCGATGGGCCACCAAAGACCACTCCCGATTAAACCTTGCTACCTTCTCAGGAGTGTCCTCCAGTCCTCTGGACTTGGATTCATAATGGTGCATAACCGCATAAGGCGCGTAAACCACCAAATACCCGCCCGACCGCACCTTCAGGCAGAAATCCACATCATTGAATGCCACTGCCAGCTCTTCCGTGAGGCCTCCAACCTCCTGATACACCGATGTCTTAACCATAAGACATGCTGCTGTTACCGCGCTATAATCCTGCGCACACATAGCCCGGTGAAAATAGCTGTTCTCTGCCTCATGCAGCCCAATAAACGTATGTCCCGCCACGCCGCCGAAGCCGATGACCACTCCCGCATGTTGGATGGTATTGTCCTCATAAAGAAGCCTTGCCCCAACGATGCCCACCTCCGGGCGCTGGCAGAATCCAAGCATCTCCTCAAACAGGTTTGGCGCTATGATTTCTGTATCATTGTTTAACAAAACCAGGTATTCTCCCTGTGCAAAGGAAACGCCGAAATTATTAATCGCTGAGTAATTAAACTCCCGCTCCCACTGAACAACCTTCACCTGTGCAAACTCCTTCTGAATTCGCTCATAATATGCAAAGGTTTCCGGCTCCGTACTGTTGTTCTCCACCACGATAAACTCCACATTTTTGTAAGTTGCTCTCTCAATGATGGAGCGGATACACAAATCCAAATCCTGGCTGTGATCCTTATTGGGAATAATCACTGACACCAGAGGATTTCCCTGAATTTTAAAAACAGTGTGATAAATCCCGTAATCCACACCCTTCTCTACCTTTTCCGCCTGAATACCACAGCGCTCATAGTGCGCCATAATTGCCCGGGCGCCCGCTTCAAACGCATACAGCTTGCTCTGAGGATTGCCGGCAGTGGAATCCTGGTGACAGCGCCAGTGATAGAGCACCTTCGGAATATGGACAATCTCCTGCGCGCGCTCCGTGCAGCGGAAAATAAAATCATAATCCTGTGCTCCGTCAAACTCATGACGGAAACCTCCAACATGCTCTAAAAGCTCCCGCTTAACCACAAACAAATGGCAGATATAGTTGACGCTTGTTAAAAGATCCGGATTAAAATCCGGCTTGAAATGCGGGTCGAACAATGCCCCTCCATCCATATCCAGCTTGTCCTCGTCAGAATAGAGCACATCACAGCCCGGATGGGCATTAATTGCCGCTGCCACCTCAAACAGTGCATGCTCCGGCAGCGTATCGTCGTGATCCGCCAGAACAATAAAATCGCCTTGCGCCATATTAATAGCAGCATTGGTATTTTCGGAAATTCCCAGATTATCACCCAGATCCACAAAGCGAAACCGCTTATCCCGCCCGGCATACTCATCCATTACCTTATTTACAATATTTCCCTGGCCTGCAGGACTTCCATTCGCCACGCAGACTTCCCAGTTTTCGTACGTCTGCGCCAGAATAGAATCCAGCATCTCACGAAGATATTTCTCGGGAGTTTTATACGCAGGAATTACAATAGACAAAAGGGGGGGGCAGCCAAACTCCACGGCTCTCTGCCGCTCCAGCTCCCCCTGAGAAGGCTTGGTTAAGTTATACCACTCAGCGTAATCATAGTCACTGTCCAGTCCCTCCAGCTTATGCTTCGACTTCAAAATCAGCGCCTTCAGCCCATGCTTCTTTCCAAACTCCACTGCGATTCGAACCGTCTCCATGTTCATCAGATCCTTTATCTTTTCCATACGTTTGTGAGCCACGCCAGAACGCTTTGCAATCAGTTCCTCATTATACTTCACTCTCACTGTACTGCTGTCACAGCGGATTACCAGCCAGTAATTTTCACCTCGGGTGTAAGGGAACCGAATGTCAAATCCATAGTCCTGGTCATACACCTTTTTATAATAAATCTGGCTCACATCATCCCGCCTGGTGGATACATGCTTAAACGAAACCGGCTTTTTATTTGTGTCCAGCACCTCAAAGGAGGCACGGGAATTTGGTGTCTTTCCAATAACCCACCCGTTTAACTGTATGGAATTTTCCCGAACCCGCACCACGTCAATCTTATATTTCATAGTTGTCAGTCTATTCCTTTTCTTCTCTTTCTGTCACACCAAAGTTCAGCCTCTCCTCCTCAATCACCAGCGGGCGCCGCATAACACGCTGGTTGATGCTCAGAACATACTCTCCTACCATTCCGATAAAGAAAATCTGAACCGAGCCGAGAAACAGCATGCCAATCAGCATGGGAGCCATACCTGCGGGAAAACGATCCCACCAGATTAATTTCATCACCAGATAAACAGCAGCAATAAGGAGGCTGAATATAACGCTCAATCCGCCTACAAAAGTAGCCAGCCGCAGCCCCACCTTCGTGTATGAGGTGATACTTAACATCGCCGCGTCATACAGCCGGTAAAAATTGTTGTGGGTCTTTCCCGCACGCCGCTTCGGCTGCTGGTAGAAAATCTCCTTACGCTTGTAACCCAGCTCCGCCACAATTCCCCGTAAAAACGGTGTCGGGTCGTCCAAACTTCTCAGAACTTCGATAAAGTCCCGGTCATACAGCCCGGAACCGGTAAAATGCTCAATCTGCTCCACATCCGACAACTTTTTAATAACCTTATAATACATGCTCCGCAGAAAATACATGATGGGATTTTCCTTGCTGCTGGTCTTGATTCCGATCACAATCTTATAGCCTTCCTCCCAGCACTGCACATACTGAGGAATCAGCTCCACCGGGTCCTGGAAGTCCGCCACCATCTCAATCACACAATCCCCGCCCGCCTGCAGCATTCCATAGTAAGGGGAATTAAATTGTCCGAAATTCCTAGCGTTAAAAATTGCCTTAATCCTCCCGTTTTCCTCACAGAGTCTTCGCAGAATCGGGCGGGTGTTATCCCGGGAATCATTGTCGATAAAGATCAGCTCATAGTCGTATGAGGGCAAATCCCGCTCCATGGTTTCCACCACCGCACGGCTGATTAACTCCACATTCTCTTCTTCATTATAGCAGGGAATCAATACACTGATTTTTTTCATTTCAACCTCCGTATCACTCTGCAAGCATCCTTTGGATTCCCTCTGCAAAGCTCACCCGTTCCTGCCATGTCCCGCCTGTCAGCTCTTTTAAACGCTCGGTTTCCGGGCAAATGGACAGTGCCCCTTCTCTGGCCTGCACGAACGTTCCGTACTCCAGACTTCCTTTTCCATCGCAAAGTGCATGTATTTCCTCTGTAAAGCTCTTAAGCATCCGTGTGTCCGTACTGGCCACATTAACAATACAGCTCTCTCCCTCATGCTCATCACTGTACTGATAAAGCTTTAGTACCGCCCGCACCGCGTCTTCAATATTCATAAAATTCCACCTGTGACGGCAGGCGCTGAGAGAAACCTTTTTTCCCTGAGGCAGCTCCCTTGTCAAAGTGGAAATGATGGACCATGGATGGTCTCCGGAGCCGTACACACTAAAAAACCGCAGGTGGTAATAGGTCATGTCCCAAGAACGGAAAAGCGGCTTTGCCTGACGGTAAAATTCAAGCTTTGCCTTTCCATATTCATTTATTGGACAGCATTCCATGGATTCCTCCATCACACCATCCTCCTTAATCCCATACTCCACCCGGGAACCTGCATCCATAAATACCTTACAGCCCATTTTTTGGGCTGCACGGGCGCAGTCTAAAGATGTGGCAATATTTGCTGACTGAATCTGCGGGGAGTCAATCTCCTCCCGGTTCACTCCACCCCAGGCAAAGTGGAAGAATACATCAGCACAGCCAATTTGCGATGTCAGAGAGAGTATATCTGCCAGAGAACCAGTTACCATATGAAGCCGATCATGGATTGGGAGCGTTTCCCTCTGTCTGGATTCAGCGCGCACCAGAGCATAGACTTCCGCGCCCTTCTCCAATAAAAGCCGCACCATATTCCTGCCAATAAATCCAGTCGCCCCGGTTATTACAATACGCTTGCCTAAAAGTTCTCTCATTCCGCTCCCTCCCATGTTCTCTGGCTGTCTATCCATTCAATGTGATTAGAGCGCAGTGTCATAATCTCTATTCCTTCCCCAAACCGTTCACGGATAATTGCAGCAATCTCTTCCGTGTAACCAGGAGCCACAATCAGGATGCCGTCTACGGGGTTTTCAAAGAACTCCTCCGGCTTCACAATCGGCAGATGGGAGGATGGGGCAAACCGCCCCTGCTTAAAGGGTGCAGAATCAATAATATACTCCGAACACGTCCCAAGGCTTGTGGAGGTTGCCAAAGTAAAGCCCTGATGGCTTGCGCCCCACATGGCGAGTCTGCGCTTATTCTTCCTATATGTTAAGGTAAGAGAATCAACTTCCCGGCTGACGGTTTCATAGCCCTCACATAAAGAATTCGATATTTTCAATTCACTTGTACCGTCTGAACTTAAACATGCTTCCGTTTTTTTCTTTTGAACCTTGCGTACAATCATGGAAATCGTGTCCCGGTTTATCAGTTCTTCCTCCAGCACATGAAATCCGTTTCGCTCCAGCAAATACCGAAGCGTCTCAAAAGAATAGTAGGCAATATGATCACGAATCAACTCATAATAGCTGCCTCTCTCCACAATATACTCCAGGGACGGTACGGTGATAAGCCCCATGCCACCCTCACTGAGATTGTTCCAGACTGCCTGAAGCATCACATCCGGCTGTGGCTGGTGCTCCAGAAAATTAAAGGATAAGAACACATCAAACTTCCCCTCCGGAGGCTTGCGGCCATCCGGGAACAAATCTGCCTCCGGCTCACTTCCAAATTTCTGATTTGCTTTTTCCGGGAATTCGCGCCACACAAAAAGCCCCTTCATCTGCGCTGCCTTCACCAGCTCCTCTTTATGCTCCATACCATAGACGTCTACCGGGAACTCAGTCAAAACTTTTAAAAATTCTCCCTGCCCGCATCCCACTTCCAAAAAACGCATTCCTTCCAGATGGTACGTTTCAATTAAATGACCGTATTGCCGACGGCGGAGCTCTGTCATCGTTATAGAATATCCCCCGGCACGGATTACGTCACGATAGTAAGAAACCGGCTCGCAGGCAAACTGTACCAACCCACAATGGGCGCACCGATAAAGGGGAAGAGTAATCCCCTTGTCGTCTGCCACCTCCCTGACATCAGGAATATCCTGAGCCGACGCCGGTGCATCTCTCAGCACAAACAGCTCTCTATCCGGCAGATTCTTTCCGCAAGCTATACAATGTTTCATAAATTCCCTCCGCAAACGTAGTCACAGGTCTCCAGCTGGTCTCCCTGAGAATTTTGGAAATATCAGGGATTAAATCCGCCGCTCCCTCCGCATTCTGCGGACGCTCCCCATAAGAGTAGCTGCCCTGACCGCCGCACAAGGAGTACATCTCTTCAATATAATCACGAAGCAATCGGGTATCTTCACTGGCAATATTATAGATACCGGTATGTCCTTCTGTCAACAGGCTGACCAGCGCCGCCGCCATGTCCTCAATATAAAGAAAGTTCCATTTCTGAGCGCATTCCCCCAGCTTCATGGCGCCTCCCTGCCGCCAGGTTCTCAAACACGACTGCACCAGCGACCAGGGATGATCTCCAGGGCCGTACACACTGAAAATACGCCCATGGACATACTCCATACCAAGCTCCCCGCACAACCTGTCTGCCTGGTGAAAAAAATCAACCTTGGCCTTCCCATACTCAGACAACGGGCGGCATGGTGTTTCCTCCGTCTGCTGCTGATGCCAGATCCCGTACTCCGCCTGAGAGCCGGTAAAAACAAAACGCCGGCAGCAAAGCGCAGCGGCCGTGCGCACCGCCTCCAGAGAATGGCGCACATTATCCTGCTGCACATCCCGCTTCGTTCGATTATCACTGCCTGCACCATCCCAGCCTATATGAAGCCAGGTATCTGCCGCAGTGCCGCTAAGTTTTCCGATTTCACTCAAATCAAGCTCAACCACCTGTATTGACGCGTCCTTGGGCACCACCCCTGTCAGACGCTCCAAATTGCGGGAAGCAGGACGCACAACCGCGCATACGTCATGTCCTGCCTCCAGCAGCAGCCGCACCGCGGCTGTGCCGATAAAGCTGGTGGCTCCTGTTACTACTACTTTCATTTTGCTTCCTTTTCTTAAACCAACTGTTAAATCCGTGGTATAATCATCATTGCATCCATCTCCTCGTCCGGCAGGAACGGAGATAAGTCTTCCAGCGGCGGAGACACCATAGTTCCATCTGCAAGCCGCTTCGCCGCCGATTTCGGCTCAAAGTTCTGATCTCTTGTCACAAACACCTCGCAGATTACAGGACCTTCCACAGCAAGAGCGCTCTCCACAGCCCCAGCAAGCTGGCTGTTATGTTCCGCCCGCACATACGGATAACCGTATGCCGCTGCAAGCTTTTCCATATCAGGAAAGCTTAGATCACCACTATCCTCACCGATGCCCACCAGCGGATCTCCAAAAAAATTTTTCTGCGTCTGGCGAATCGAGTGATAACCGCCATTATTAATCAGAAAGATTTTAATTGGCATTCTGTGATGGATAATGGTCTGCAGCTCCTGCAGATTCATCTGGATACTTCCATCACCGGTCAGAAGGATAATATCCTTCCCACAGGCGCCATCCCCCTTAAACTCCGGGTCATAAGCTGCCATACAGGCGCCGATTGCAGCCGGCAGGTCATAGCCCATAGAGGCAACGGCTGAGTTGGTGATAAACCGCTGTCCCTTTTTTATAATGTAAGCATGTCCGCCCACCACACAGGCAGAACCATTGCCAACCACTGTAATCTGATTTTCCTTCAGACGGCTGCTGAGTGCCTGAATCAGAGCGTACACATTCGCCTCCCGCTCATCCTCAACAAGATGTTTCGGCTGGATAACAGGATAACGCTCTCTCCACATGCGGCAGGTATCGCTCCAGCTCGTATCAGAAAGCCCCTTGCCGCCGTCAAAAACCACCTTCCCTGCACACTCCTCCCTCAATACCAGAATCATTGTCTCCAGCAGGTCTCTGGCATCTGCATGAATCCGCATATCCGCGTGGACACTGGGCTTTTTCAGCTCCTCCTCATCCACATCATTCACAATCACATACGCCTCTCTCGCCCAGGTCTTATAATTATAGCCCACTTGACGGATACTTAAGCGGCTTCCCACAGAAAACACCAAATCGCTGTTCTGAATTGCCAGGTTGCCTGCGCGGTCTCCCATATTACCTGCACGCCCCACATACAGCGGATGGTCATCATAGATACAATCCTGACTGTTCCAGCCGGTCACCACCGGAATCCCCAGCAGCTCAGCCGCCTCAATAAACGCCCGGTGTGCATCAGCAATGCGGATTCCGTTCCCCGCATTAAACACGGGCCGCCGCGCCCCGCGGATTTTTTCTATAATCTGCCGCGCCGTCTCCCGGCTAACCTTTCCCGGCAGCTTCTGGCGGCGTTCGCCCTTACCTGCATAATCCTCAAAAATCGCATGGGACGGTTCTGCCACAGGCGTGCCTGAAGTAAGGTTCATCTCCACCGCATGGACTGCCCAGCCGGTTCCGCCAGCTTCATAATCCTCCGCATCAAATCCAGCCATCTGCTCCGTTTCCACATACGCCCCCTGCACATCCAGCGGAATATCCAGCCATACAGGTCCCGGCCTTCCCGAATACGCCAAATACAAAGCCTTCTCCAGACAATAACGAATGCGCAGCGGAGCAATTACCATCTCACTGTACTTTGTCATACAGTCAACTGATTTTGTAATATCAAATTCCTGATCACCCATTGCACGGATTCCCAGGCCGGACCACCGTGCCGTAGTATCATAGCGCACCTGCCCCGACAAAACCAGCATCGGAATCGAATCCAGCCAGCCTCCCACCACACCAGTGATGGCGTTGGTACCACCGGGTCCCGTAGTCACACAGAGCGCTCCTATTTTATTATGAATGCGGGCATAGCTTTCTGCCGCCATGGCACATGCCTGCTCATGGTGCTGATATAGGCAGTAAAGCCCTGACTGATGTCCCAGAGCATCATTTAAGTGCATCGCTCCGCCGCCAGTCACGGTAAACACCTGATTAATTCCCATATCCACCAGCTTTTGGGCGATATAATCCGATACTTTGATTTTCATAGGGGTCCCCCTTTTCTCTCTCTTCCTTAAGTATATTATGCCACTGCACACAAAAGCGCCGACCTGTGTGCATATTCGTATGTTTCCTAAATTATATCATACATCTTTCCATCTTGCACCTACAAATCGTTCCTTCTGGCAGAGCGTGCCACAGCTTCCAACAACCATCACTTTTCATGCGGTATATAATGCGTTATAATCGCAGAGTAAGGTAACTACGGATTCACGGCCAACACGATTTCGGCGATTGAGCCAATCGTACATTCAAAAAGGAGAGTATGCAATTTATGAACAAACATTGTAAGTTACTGGCTGTATTATCCACTGCGGCAATGATGACTGCGGTAACCCCTGCGTTTGCTACTTTCACCTTCGGCTCTGCTCACACTGCATTTGCAGCGACTGCAGGCTGGACCACGGAGGACGGCGAGCTGCGCTACCAAGACAGCGATGGTTACTATCTGACTGACTCCTGGAAAAAGAAAGACGGCGAATGGTACTATTTAGACGAGAACGGTTTTGTGACTCGCTCCGCTATGATTGATGAGTATTATGTGGACGAGAACGGAAAACGAGTATATAATCAGTGGATCAGCGTTGACAACGATGATGAATGGGATTCCGAATCCCCTGAAACTCATTGGTACTATTACGGAAAAGACGGAAAATCTGTCGTATCTAAATGGCAGACTATTGAAGGAAAAGACTACTACTTTAACGGTGATGGACACATGCAGACCGGAAAGCTGGAACTGGACGGCCACACCTACTATCTGGGCGCAGAAGGCGACGGCGTTATGAAAACAGGCTGGATTCAGCTGGAAAATGAGGATGAGAATCTGGATCAGGATTTTGTATGGCACTATTTTGACAGTCATGGCAGAATGGTAAAAGACCAGGTTGATCGAAAGATTGATAATGCTTACTATACCTTCTCCAACGGTGTGATGCAGACCGGCTGGTATAAACTGCCGGCACAGGAGGCAGGTGAGGGAAGCGAAGAGACTGCAACTGCCTCTGAAGCAGCAACTGACCAGACCCCGGCTATCGCCTCCTATCAGCACTATGAGGAGGACGGAAAGCGCAGTGACGGCTGGCGCCAGATTGAGGGCGCTCCTGAGGTTCACGAGGAGGGCGAAATCTTTACCTTCTATTTCAAGAATGGTAAGCCTCTTCACGCTGTAAGTGGTATTGAAGTATTTACCGTAGAGGGAAAGCGTTTTGGCTTTAACTTCCGCGGTGAGATGCAGACCGGACTTCAGTCCGTAAATATTGAGGAAGGGGGAGTTGCCAACTTCTACTTCGGAGATGACGGCATTATGAAAACCGGAAAACAGACCATTTACGATGAAGATTTAGGCGATAACCAGACCTGGTTCTTCTACACTGACGGCGGCAACAAGGGACGTGGCTATCACGGCGTCCGCGACAACAACGTATACCGTCAGGGCCTGCGCCTTGAGGCAGACAGAGATCTTCGCTATGCTCCCGCTGACCTTGATGGGACACTCTATCTGGTCAATACCGCCGGCACTATTCAGAAAGCATCTACCTCCTCTAGATCCGCTGCAAAACCGGAACTGGGGAGTGGATATAAAGATGTAAAAGACTCAAACGATAAAATCTGGACCGTCAATGTAAACGGTATTATCCAGCAGTAAGCTACTCTAGTTTCATCCGTTCAGAAGAAGGGCCTTTCACGGCTCTTCTTTTTTATTCTGTTATATTTTATTTTTTTTAACGTTATATCTATAAAAGAGGGTATAGGGGAGGTCTATCTATGTCTACGCAGGAACTATCAGTCTACTACTGCTCAAAGTGCGGGCGTTATGGTTATTACCAACTAATTCGCAATGCTGTGTGCCACTCATGCAATATGAAAATGACACTCTTAAACATCAACTTCCTGGAATTTTTGCGACTTTCTCCGGAGGAGCGGGATAATCTTCTCATTCACGAACTTCTCTCCGGAGAATATGCTTCCGCACACATTGCCAATTCCGAATCCGCATACAACAGACTCAAGATCATTGCCGCCATGAATGCTCAGATTCAGGAGCTGACTGCCGCCAACAGACAGCTCAACAAAACTATAGATTGGATGCATCAGACCATCTGGGATCTGCTTTCTAAAAACCGGGAGCTGAGGAGGCAGCTTGAACAACTGGAAACAGAAAACAATGGCACCCCTCCTGCATCTGTTTGACGATACACTTTGTAATTTATAGGTTTCATAAACCAAACTCGCCTCAGCTGTTATAGTTCCTCCGTCACATACCGATTTACCAGGCGATTTAAAGTCACCTTCATCTGTATCATAATATCCAACAGCTTCTCGTTATCTTCCTTCAGTTTCCGGTTTTCTTCCCTGAGCCGCTTTAGCTCTCCTGCTGTATTTTCCATACTATAAGCCCTCCTTATATCCCCATATCTAATAATTACTATAATTGTTTTTCTTTCTTTTGAAAAGTGCATTTAATCGCAAAAAACGACAAAAAATCGTCAAATTCCGCAAACATTTTATCGTCCCACAATATCTGTTTTTACATATCCAGAGCTTCACTAACTGTTGTAATAATTTCTTAGAAAAATCCTATATTCTTCCTCGACACAATCCGCAAAAAATTTTTATTGTCTTGTATGTTCATAACAATTTTCTTACGATTTGCACAAAATCCTTACGATCCTTCTGGGGGCATTGCCAGGTGTTTCCATGATTGCTATAATAAAATCATAAAACAAAGAGAGGGAAGGAGTACTGTTAATGAGACAAAGAGCAGGGCTGACCCTGATTTTAACCATTACCTGCGTTCTTCTTGGCGCTTTTCCCGCTATGGCAGGCGAATGGCTCCAGACGGACGAGGAGCAGTGGCAATACATTCAGGATGACGGAAGCAAGGCAACCGGCTGGCTGCAGCTGGAGGATGATTATTATTATCTGGACGATACGGGCAATCTGAAATCCGATTACTGGCTGAAAAATGATGGAAGCTGGTACTACTTTGATGAAAACGGAGTTATGGCAAAGGATACATGGGTGGATAATTACCATGTAGACAAGACCGGAAAGATGGACAAAAAACGCTAAACAGATTCTATCATTAGAGAACATTACAAATTTCTGACATTTTTATAAGCAAAATATCAAAGAATCTTTATATTTTAGACAGTTGTAGAAATTGACAATTTATGCTATTATTCTCCATGAAAGAACGCTTTTAATCAGGGATACTACTTTAATGGAGGATTTTATATGAAAAAGAAATGTACCGGCATAACTGCTCTGGCTGCTTTCATGGTTCTGTCCACCGGAATTACGGCTTTTGCGGGAAGCTGGAAAACCGATGCCCAGGGAACTTACTATGAGAACGACAATGGTACCCGCCCCGTATATGCCGGCTGGTTTACAGATCCTGCTGATGGCTCTATGTACTACATGAATCCTGACGGATATATGATGTCAGACACCACTGTGGAGGGCTATAAACTTGGTTCTGACGGACGCCGGATTGAAAAAACTGAAGAAGATATATTAAAAGAAGCGCAGCGCGAAGCCAGCGCTACCACCCACAACAGTCCTCGAAAACAGAACGCGACTGCTATGATAGCTGCGAACAATGCAAAAGCTACGAATATCGCTTCTGGAACCTTACGCCATACCTATCAGGCAGAAATGACCGCACTGATGGACAAAATTTTGATGGAATCCAAAGGCAAAAGAACAAATAAGACGGTTCAGCCCTATAAACATGAAGACAATGTGGAGCTGCTCTATGCTTTTAAGAATCCAGACAACTACCAGTTTATTACCTCCATTATCTGGAAAGGCAGAAAAGAATCAGATGTAGATTACAAAGAGTACGCGTATGAAATGCGCTACCACTTTGACGCAGCCGAAGCGGATCAGAGCGTTTACGATGAGGCTTATCAAAAGCTGGTCATTGCTGCCTTAGGTGAGACGGAAGGCAATGCAGTTGTCACTCATGTTCAGTCCCAGCGGGAAGCCGGTCATACAAACTTTGATCGAACCGGCAGTACCGATACAGGCAATACTTACAAATTAACTTACAACGACAATTTCCTGACACTCACAGTTACCTGCAACGGGGGCACTCTCAATACGACTGCTGAGGAGTCAGACACCACTGCCGAAAATGCTGACACCACAGTTGAACGTGATTCTGCTGAGGCCTCTGCTCCCATAGTGGAAACCTCTCGTGTAATTACCGTTGGCGACTAAAGCAAGAAAAAAGGCGGAAGATTCCTGGCAATCCTTTGGAATCTGCCGCCTTTTCCTAATTGACGTTTATCTGTAATTTCATACCGGAACTCTACGACTTAATCTCAAATTTCATATACGTATCTTTTGGCACTGTGGTTTCGTACATCGGCTCTTTGCCTCCCTTGTATTCCGTTTCCTTATAAATCTTTAAACGTATTTCGTTATTTTGAAACAGACCGCCAAACGTATTTTCACCGGACTCCCCATAGTTGTAATCCTGAGTTGCTGCCTCATCGTTAATTCCCTTTATAACCGCATCTACATACTCAGCCGTATCTTTGGCAGACGTATCATCTTTTACCACCACAGTGATTTCCACAAAACCTTCGTCTAACTGCAAATCAAAATCCACCGCGGAAGCCATCGGGTATTCTTCCTCATCCAGGTAAATATCATCTATCTCCGTGTGAAACTGCTTCATATCCAACACAATATTATTGTACAAATTAAAATCCGGCTCCATGTACTCTTTCGGCTTTACAATATTACTCTTCATACAACCACTTAAAAATACAACATAGCACACTGCCAAAAATAATATTTTCCTGGTTACTTTTCTCATTTTTCGCTCCTTCTGTATTTAATAAAGCAGGCAAATAGTATTATAAACGATACCTTTTATTTTGAATAGGGGTTTAAAGAAAACGTCAAAACTTTATATGATCTGTCACATTTAGACAGCCATCCCGTTATACATGATAAAGGAGGAGCGCACATGAGAACCACCTCTGAAAGACCAATCAAATTCCAAAGCCCCAAAGAGGAGTACTACGATATTTTGCCCTCCTCTATTCTCTATGCGGAAGCCGACAATGTTTACGCCTATATTGTCTGCAAAGACTGTCGCTGTCATGTCCGTCACCCTCTGGCAATGCTGCAGGAGCTCCTCCCCTACTATTTCATTCGAATTCACCGCAGTTTTCTCGTTAATTCCTGCTGTATCTACACCATATACCCTCACAGTATCCGTTTGAAAAATGGCTCCAACCTGCCGCTTCCAATTCAGAACCGGGGACATCTAATTGAATATTTATCACAGCAAGGACATTGCCTTACCTTATAAACCTATTTTTCCTATTATATCATAACTCTCAGAATGTGGAAAGAACGAACGACTACAAAGTTTAATAAAGCAAAAACAGTGGATAGGCAAACTAAGAGAAGTTAATTTGCTCATCCACTATTTCGTAATAATCTTTCTCTTACCTGACCATTACCCTTCCATCTGCCTTCCAAGAAATCCGGCTGCAGTTGCTGCCAGCTTTAATTCCAGGTCTCCAAACTTTGTTTTTGCATCACGACCCAGAATTGCCACTGCTCCAATAGCATCACCCTCACAGATAATCGGTGCAATTACCTGTGCGGTCACTCCCTCAATCTCGTCTGTCGTAATGGGCACAAACTGCTTATCATCCCTTGCTGCCACAATCGTCTCACGCTCGTTGATTACATGCTCCAACTGCTTGCTGATATTTTTTTGGAACACATCTTTTTTGGGTCCTCCCGAAACCGCGATAATCTGGTCCCGATCTGTAATGCACACCATCATTCCTGTGGACTGGGCCATAGACTCAGCATACTGGGTAGCAAATGATGCCAGCTCCACCATGGGAGAATACTTCTTTAAAATGATTTCCCCTTCCCGATCTGTAAAAATCTCCAGAGGAGTTCCTTCCCTCAGGCGGAGTGTCCTTCGTATTTCCTTCGGTATAACCACACGCCCCAGGTCGTCAATTCTTCTCACAATTCCCGTAGCTTTCATAGAAAAATTCCTCCATTTACTGTACTCTTCCGTTTCTGGAAATAGTATCTGTAAAGAGGAGGAATTTATACCCGTGAAATCGATTCCGTATGATTTTACATTTTTATTCTGTATGGCTTTCCGCCAACGCCTCTATGCTCTCTAATAACTCCTTCGCCTGTGAAAGCATCTTCATGCAGTCCTTGTTCCGATTCTTTTTATCTATATAGAAAAAACAGGGCTGATCCGCCATTTGAAATTTCAACTCGCCCTTATAGCGTGCGATTAATTCTGGAATTCCCGACGTATCCAGCCGTGCCTTGGGATACATGGAAAGTCTTACTTCCTGGCAGTTTACCTTCATCTCAGTCACATATGCCCGATGCCCCAACGCTTTTAATGCAGCTACCTGCAAAAGATTCTCAACTGGCTTGGGAATCTCTCCGAAGCGGTCCATCAGCTCATCCTGCATATCCATGTACTCCTCATTATTTTCAATGCCGGAGATACGCTTATATACATCCAGCTTTTGGTATTCGTTCTTAATATACGCAGACGGAATATAGGCATCAATATCACACTCCACCACAGTCTCAAACTCTTGCTCCTGACTGTGCTGTCCCTTAAGTGCCTTCACTGCCTGATTTAAGAGCTTGCAGTAAAGGTCATAACCCACTGCTTCCATATGTCCATGCTGCTCCGCTCCCAGCACATTTCCTGCGCCACGGATTTCCAGATCCCTCATGGCAATCCGAATACCGGAGCCAAGTTCAGTAAACTCCCGAATTGCCTGGAGACGCTTCTGGGCCTCCTCTTTTAAAATCTTATCCCGCTTATACATGAGAAACGCGTAGGATGTTCGGCTGGAGCGCCCCACTCGCCCCCGAAGCTGATATAGCTGGGAAAGTCCCATGCGATCTGCATCGTGGATTATCATGGTGTTGGCGTTGGGAATATCCAGCCCCGTCTCTATGATTGTGGTGGACACCAGGACATCAATATCTCCATTTATAAAGTCGAACATAATCTGTTCCAGCCTGTGTTCCGGCATCTGCCCATGGGCATAGACCACGACCGCATCCGTCGCCAGCTCCTGCACATGTGCTGCAATCCCATCAATATCCTTCACACGATTATAAACATAATACACCTGCCCTCCCCGGGCCAGCTCACGCCCAATTGCCTCCCTGACCATCTCGTCATTATATTCTGTCACATAGGTCTGAATTGGCATTCTGTCCACCGGCGGTTCTTCCAAAACGCTCATATCTCGGATTCCCACCAGACTCATATGCAGAGTGCGGGGAATCGGTGTGGCCGTCAGGGTCAGCACATCTATATTCTCCTTCAGCTTTTTGATTTTCTCCTTATGAGTAACGCCGAAACGCTGCTCCTCATCGATAATCAAAAGCCCCAAATCTTTAAATTTCACATCCTTTGAGAGCACTCGATGAGTGCCGATTACAATATCCACCCATCCCTTCTGAAGGTCTGTCACTGTCTTTTTTATCTCTGACGGGGTACGGAACCGGGACATTAAATCCACCCGCACTGGAAACTCCTTCATGCGCTGTAAAAATGTGTTGTAATGCTGCTGCGCCAGAATCGTTGTTGGCACCAGATACACCACCTGCTTGCCTTCCTGAATAGCCTTGAATGCAGCTCTCAGGGCAATCTCAGTCTTTCCGTACCCCACATCTCCGCAAATCAGACGATCCATAATTCTTTTGCTTTCCATATCCCGCTTGGTATCCTCAATCGCTGCAAGCTGGTCATCTGTCTCCTCATAGGGAAACAGCTCCTCAAACTCCTTCTGCCAGACTGTATCCATACCATACTGATAGCCGTTTGACTCCTGCCTGGCAGCATAAAGCTGTACCAAATCCCTGGCAATCTCCTTTACTGCACTTTGAACCCGGGCCTTGGTCCGATTCCATTGCTCCCCGCCCAGTTTATTCAGCTTCGGTGCTTTGGCGTCAGCGCCCGCATACTTCTGGATTCCATCTAACCGGGTGGCAGGCAGATACAGATTTCCACTGTCCGCATACTCTATCTTTAAGTAATCCTTTACTACCTTATCACGTTCAATTTTCTCGATTCCCCGATAGATTCCAAGACCATGTTCTTCATGTACCACATAATCACCCACGGAAAGCTCTGCAAAGCTCTGAATCTTTTTTCCATCATAGGAAGTCTTCTTCCGCCTGCGCTTTTTCCGCTCAACGCCGAACATATCCCCCTCAGTGATAACTACAAATTTAATCTGCGGATACTCAAAGCCACGATGAAGGTTTCCGTAGGTCACTAAAATCTCACCAGGCTTCACCGTATTTTCTGCGCCGTCCGGGCAGAACGCATGCAGCTGGTAATCCCGCAAATCCCCTGCCAGGCGGCTCGCTCTTGTACGGGAGCCGGACAACAAAACGACCCTGTATTTTTCCCGTTTCCACCGTTCCAAGTCCTTAATCAGAATCTCAAAACTGCTCTGGTAAGAATTCACGCTCTTGGCGCTTATGCTGTATTTTTTCTCGACCGTCATGCCGGGCAGCCTCTGTTCCAACCCCGTCAGGTAAACCGTATCAGGACGCTGTGCCCTCCCTAAAACCTCCCTCGTGGAATATAAAAGTCCTGTCTGCTTTGGGAGCAGGTAACCCTTTTCCAGACGATGGCTCATACTCTCCCGAAATTCTGCTTCCACCGCCTCCCCACGCTCTTTTAAACGCGCTGGTTCGTCCAGGAAAAACATACTGGTTTCCGGGCTGAGATAATCAAGAAACGATACCGTCTCATCACAAAAGTATGGCAGCCATGTCTCCAGCCCGCTCCGCTTCCAGCCCTCCCTGAGCCCTTCGGTCAGTTCCCGAACAATGGTAGAGATGCGGTGCGCCTCCTCCGTCTTCATGGCATCCCTCAGTTTTTTTGAAAAATTCTTTTCCTCCTGATATATCTTCTCTACTCCCTCTATAAGCTGTTTTTCCGTAAAAATCAACTCAGACGCAGGATAAATATCCACTTGATCCAACTGTTCAATGGATCGCTGGCTCTCTAAATCGAAGGTTCTAATGGAGTCTACCTCCGTATCCCACAGCTCAATTCGTAAGGGAACCTCTTCCGTAAACGGAAAAATGTCCAGAATTCCTCCCCGGACAGAGAACTGTCCCATTCCATCCACCTGAGGCATACGTTCATAACCAAGCTCGGCCAGCCGCTGCCGCCACGCACCCAAATCCAGCTCCTGTCCCGTTTCCACATGGAGCGTTTTACTGTATACCGCCTCAAGAGGCAGTAAATGATCCATCAAACCGTCCACGGTGGTGACCACAACACCCGACGAATCCTCCATCAAATGGCGGATTACCTGAAGACGCTGCCTAGTAATCAGACTGCCATGAATATCTGCGCTGTAAAACAAAAGATCCTTGGCAGGATACAACCATACATTCTGGCAAAAGCAGGCAAAATCATCATAAATTTCCCGCGCCCGTGCCTCATCATAGGTCACCACCAGCTTCCATGGTATGTCCACTGCCGTCTCGTGCATCAGATGTACCTTCTGTGAATCCATACAGCCACTGACCTGAATTGGCCCTTTTTTCCGCTCAAGGTCATAATTCAAATCCTCATATTCAATTAACTCCACTAACGGATTCGCAAATACTCTGCTCATATCAAATCCCCTGCTTTATGTTTTGGTTTTCTACTCTTCTTTTCTCTTTTTAGTGTTATAGTGGTTCATGGCACGTTCCATCCCTGTGGTCATCATCATCACCGCTGCGTCCGCTGCCTCTTTAAACGCTTCATCCATCAGTTTTTGTTCACCCTGGGAAAAACGGCTGAGTACATAATCCTTTAAGTCCATGTGCGGTGGTTTTTCTCCCACGCCCACCTTAATTCGTGGAAACTCCTGGCTTTTCAAATGGGCGATGATGTTCTTAATCCCATTATGCCCGCCCGCACTTCCCTTTAACCGAATCCGAAGCTGTCCGGGAGGCAGGCTAATATCATCATAAATTACAATCAGTTCCTCGGCTGAAATTTTATAAAAATCCACAGCTGCCCAAATACTCTCCCCACTTAAATTCATAAATGTCTGCGGCTTTAAAAGGAGTACTTTCTGTCCTTCAATTACACCTTTACCGCACAATGCCCTGTGC
Source organism: uncultured Clostridium sp. (assembly GCA_947575275.1). Lineage (GTDB taxonomy): Bacteria > Bacillota > Clostridia > Lachnospirales > Lachnospiraceae > Brotaphodocola. The sequence goes on from CANPMS010000004.1 coordinate 41,527, forward strand.
CTTTTTTCCTGCATATCAATTCCGTACTTATCCGCCAGCGCGTCCACTACTGAAAAACCAACATTATGCCTTGTTCTATCATATTCCCTTGTGGGATTTCCAAGTCCTGCGATAATATACATATTTATCCTTTCCTTAACGAACCAAAAGCGTTAGTTTTCGTACCCAAAGGGATAAAAACTAACGCTGCATCCTCATTCTATTCGGTTTCCTATTCTATCAGATTAAGAGGGGAATGTAAACCCTTATCACATGGATACATTATTTCTTTATCTTAATCTTAAATCCAGCAATTATGGAATCTGGTTCTCCTGACTCTCCAACGCAGTTGTTTCATATTTGTTTAAAATCATCGTCTGAATCATATCCCGCGTCTCTGAGTTGATCGGATGCGCGATATCCCGATACTCCCCGTCTGCCGCCTTTCGACTGGGCATGGCAATGAACAATCCCTTCTCCCCCTCAATTACCTTAATGTCATGAATCACAAACTCGTTGTCTAAGGTAATCGAAACGATAGCCTTTAACTTTCCCTCTTTTTCAATCTTTCTCACTCTTACGTCAGTAATCTGCATATGTAAACCTCCCATTCACCTGCGTATCACACACCGCGCTTTATCGAGTAAATCTATTTTTCATTTACAACGTATACCTCTCATTTTTCTCGACAACAATCCTTATATCCTTTGGCGTACCTATATAGGTGGTATTGACCCGGATCGTATCACGACTTTCCACAATACAATTTTCAATCACTGTATTATCCCCGATATACACATCATTTAGAATGATGGAATTCTTAATGACACAGTTATTGCCCACATAGGCTTTTTTGAACAGAATGGAGTTTTCCACCGTACCATTCACAATAGAGCCGCTTGAAATCAGGCTGTTCTTCACTTGTGCGCCCGGGTTATACTTTGCTGGCGGCAAATCGTCTACCTTAGAGTATACATCAGGATATTCCTTGAAAAAATAATTGCGCACTTCGGGCTTTAGGAAATCCATATTGGTTCTGTAATAGGACTCCACGGAAGCGATATTGCTCCAATAAGTATCCAGTTTGTAGGCATAAATACGTTTGAGATTCTTGTAGCGTACCAGAATATCACGCACAAAGTCCACACGATCCTCCGCAGCACACCGCTCAAGCAGCTCAATCAACTGACGGCGGCGGATCACATAAATACCACAGGACACTGTGTTGGAGCTTGCCACCATGGGCTTTTCCTCAAACTCTATAATACGCCCGTCATCATTAATCTTCACCAGACCAAAGCGGGTTACGTCCTCATCCTCCGGCATTCTTTTGCACACCACAGTAATATCCGCCTTTTTCTCAATGTGGTACTCCAGAACCTTATTATAATCTAACTTATAAATACCGTCACCAGATGCAATTACCACGTAAGGCTCATGGCTGTTCTTTAAAAAGTTAAGGTTCTGATAAAGCGCATCTGCGGTGCCGCGGTACCAGTCACTGTTGTCTATGGTGATAGTCGGGGTAAATACATATAGTCCCCCCTGCTTTCTTCCGAAATCCCACCATTTTGAAGAGCTTAAATGCTCATTTAAGGAACGGGAATTATACTGGGTGAACACCGCCACATTCTGAATATGGGAGTTGGTCATGCTGCTGAGCACAAAATCAATACTGCGGTAGCTTCCTGCAACCGGCATGGCGGAAATGGCCCGCTTGTTGGACAGCTCCCGCATTCTCTTACTGTTCCCGCCTGCTAATACAATACCAATCGCTCTCACCGTACACCACCTGCCTTTATAATGTAATCTCCGCTCTCCAATAGACCATCCGTATAATCCTCTGCAGTTGTGACGCCGGAAACAGCAGTATTCTTTCCTATCTTTACATTATCCGGTATTACGCTATGTTCACCAATCGTTACCAAATCAAACTGATATACCTTGGGATCATATTTGCTGGGTGCATAATCGCCGACTCCCAGCTCCGCTCCGGCTCCTATCTTCGTATCCTCCGCCACAATCGCCTTTGTCACCTTTGCCTTCGCTCCGATTACACTGTCGCGCATAATAATGGAATCACGAACCACAGCGCCTTCTCCGATAGTAACGCCTGCCCCAATAACAGAATTATGTACTCCTCCGTAAATTTCGCTTCCCTCACCTATGATGCTGCGCTCAATCACCGCATCCTTAGCTATATACTGAGGAGGAATAATATCGCTCTTGGTATAAATTTTCCAGTATTCCTCATACAGATTGAACTCCGGAATAATATCGATAAGCTCCATATTAGCCTCCCAGTAGGATCCAAGTGTTCCCACATCCTTCCAGTAGCCATTATACTCGTATGCAAAAATTCTCTGCCCCTTGCTGTGACAATACGGGATTACATGCTTGCCAAAATCACATCCCGGCTCTTCAGACATGGCAATCAATGCCTCACGAAGTACCGACCAGCTAAATATATAAATACCCATGGAGGCCAGGTTGCTGCGAGGCTGAGCAGGTTTCTCCTCAAATTCCTCGATTCGGTTGTTGACATCCGTAATTACAATACCGAAACGGCTTGCCTCCTCAATCGGAACAGGCATACATGCGATTGTAACATCTGCACTGTTCGCCTTGTGACATTCCAGCATCACCTCATAGTCCATTTTATATATATGATCACCTGACAGGATCAGCACATAATCTGGATTGTAGGTCTCCAAATACTCCAGATTCTGGTAGATTGCATTTGCTGTTCCGGTGTACCAATCGCTTCCTTTGCTTCTCTCATATGGGGGAAGTATTGTAACACCGCCCACATTGCGATCCAAATCCCACGGAATCCCAATTCCGATATGGGCATTCAGGCGCAATGGCTGATATTGTGTTAAAACTCCTACCGTATCAACGCCTGAGTTGATACAGTTGCTGAGTGGAAAATCAATAATTCTGTATTTACCGCCAAATGATACTGCCGGTTTTGCCACCTTCTGTGTTAAAACACCGAGACGGCTGCCCTGTCCTCCGGCCAAAAGCATGGCAATCATTTCCTTTTTAATCACGTTATCACCTCGCTAGTAATATTTTCTTGTATACACTATTATAACACACATCTTTTAAATAGTGAACAAATAATTGGGCTATTATAAAGTTTTTTTGTGCATTTTCCGACATTTTTCTTACCGCTTACATTTTTGTCTATATACGATAATTTTTATATTTTTTAACACAACTTGTGTACAATAAACAGCTTACCCTTGAATCAATGTGCGAAATAGAGTATACTCTTGTACAGATATGGAAAAAAGTAATAGAATCAAAGGAGAAAGAGCATGGATTTAGTAACTGTAAGAGAATTATACAAAAACCCCCAAGCCTATCTGGACAAGGAAATTTCTGTCGGCGGCTGGATCCGTAGCGTCCGGGACTCCAAAACCTTCGGATTTATTGTGGTCAGCGACGGCAGCTATTTTGAGACTCTTCAGATTGTGTATCATGACACACTGGAAAACTTTGCAGAAATCTGCAAGCTGAACGTGGGCGCCGCCATTATTATAAAAGGCACTCTGGTGGCCACCCCGCAGGCAAAACAGCCCTTTGAGATTCAGGCATCTGAAGTATCTGTGGAGGGTCCTTCTGCACCGGATTATCCGCTTCAGAAAAAACGCCACACGCTGGAATATCTGCGTACAATCACCCACCTTCGCCCCCGCACCAACACCTTTCAGGCAGTGTTCCGCGTTCGCTCCCTGATTGCCTATGCAATCCATCAGTATTTTCAGGAGAAGGATTTTGTCTATGTCCATACCCCGTTGATTACGGGAAGTGACTGTGAAGGCGCCGGGGAGATGTTTCAGGTTACTACTATGAATTTAAATAATATTCCAAAAACTGAGAACGGTTCTGTGGACTTTAGCAATGACTTTTTCGGAAAGCCCACAAATCTTACGGTCAGCGGGCAGTTAAACGGCGAGGCTTACGCTATGGCATTCCGCAATATTTACACCTTTGGCCCCACCTTCCGCGCTGAGAATTCCAATACCACCCGCCATGCGGCAGAGTTCTGGATGATTGAACCGGAGATGGCATTTGCCGACTTACAGGATAACATGGATCTGGCTGAAGGCATGCTCAAATATATTATCCGCTTTGTACTTGAGCGCGCGCCGGAGGAGATGGCATTCTTCAACAACTTTATTGACAAAGGACTTTTAGACCGCTTAAACAATGTGCTGCACTCTCAATTCGGACATGTGACCTACACAGAGGCCATTGAAATTTTGGAAAAAAACAATGATAATTTTGACTACAAGGTTTCCTGGGGCTGTGACCTGCAGACAGAGCATGAGCGTTATCTGACGGAGCAGGTATTTAAAAAGCCCGTTTTTGTTACAGACTATCCAAAGGAAATCAAGGCATTTTATATGAAAATGAACCCGGACAACCGGACAGTGGCTGCCGTGGACTGTCTTGTTCCCGGAATTGGTGAGATTATCGGCGGCAGCCAGCGTGAGGATGACTATGATAAGCTGTTGGCACGTATGAAGGAGCTGGACCTTAAGGCAGAAGACTACGGTTTTTATCTTGACCTGCGCAAATATGGCTCTACCCGCCATGCAGGATTTGGTCTGGGCTTTGAACGATGCGTCATGTACCTGACGGGCATAGGCAATATCCGTGATGTAGTGCCGTTCCCAAGAACCGTCGGAAACTGTGAATTATAAGGAGTGACTTATGAAATTTCTTCACATTGCGGACGTTCACTGGGGTATGAATCCTGACAGTGACAAACCCTGGAGTCGTGACCGGGCACAGGCAATTAAAAGCACCTTCTCTGAGGTGGTGCGTCAGGCACGGATACGGGATGTGGATTTTTTATTCATTGCCGGAGATTTGTTTCATCGTCAACCGCTTCTTCGTGATTTAAAAGAGGTAAACTATCTGTTTTCCACCATCCCTGAAGTGCAGGTCGTCATTATCGCCGGGAACCACGACCGCGTGCGTCCAAACTCCGCGCTGATAAGCTTTACCTGGTGTCCCAATGTAACCTACCTTATGGAAGAGAAGTTGACGAGCGTGTACTTTCAGGAGCTGAACACAGAGGTACACGGCTTTTCCTACCACACCACAGAAATTACAGAATCGCGGCTTGACAGGGTTAAGCCCCCGTTAACTCAGCGAATCCATATACTCCTCGCCCACGGCGGCGATGCGGCGCACATGCCCATTAACAAGACGGCTCTTACAAACGCCGGGTTCTCCTATGCAGCTCTTGGACATATACACAAACCGGAGCTGGCAGCGGACTTCTCCTATGGCTATCCCGGCTCCCTGGAACCTCTTGATAAGACAGAAACCGGAGCTCACGGCATGATTGCAGGAGAAATCCACTCGGCTTCCATGCAGATAGCCTCCCTGGAGTTCATCCCATTATCCAAGACTCAGTATATACCACTGGTGGTTCATGTAACCCCTGCCACCACAAACGGGGAATTGTCGGACCGGATTACAGAAGAAATCAGGACACGCGGCACACAGCATATCTACCGCTTCCGGATCCGCGGCATGCGTGATCCGGACATTGTATTTGACTTACAGCCAATTATACAGCATATGCAGGTCATTGAGATTATTGATGAATCAGAGCCTCAGTATGACTTTAACAAGCTTTTTACAGAGCATCCCAGCGATATGATTGGATTTTATATCCACGCACTTACAAAGGAGGACGCAAGTCCTGTGGAGAAAAAAGCTCTTTACTACGGTATTGATGCCCTGCTCCGCACCACAGATGAGAGGAGTTAACCATGCGGTTACTGGACTTACATATTGACGGATTCGGCAAGTTCCATGATTGTTCCGTCTCATTTGAAGATGGTCTGAATATTATTTACGGGAAAAACGAGGCCGGAAAATCCACCCTTCACACTTTTATACGCTGTATGCTGTTTGGCCTGGAACGAGGACGGGGACGCGCCTCAAAAAATGATTTATACAGCAGATATGAACCCTGGCAGAACCGCGCCATCTACGGAGGAAAACTTCGGCTGGAAAAGGGCGGAAAAACCTATCGGATTGAGCGTAACTTCCAGAAGGATCAAAAATCTCTGGTTATTGTTGATGAGACTGCGGGAAAAGAGATTGAACCCACCAAAAGTTTTATGGATTATCTTCTGGACGGACTGACCGAGACCGCCTACAATAACACCATCAGCATCGGACAATTAAAAAGCGCCACTGACGGGGGGATGGTGACAGAGCTGCGCAATTATATTGCGAATATGAACACCTCAGGCAACATGGCGCTTAACATCACGAAAGCCACTGCATTTTTAAAAAGCCGGCGAAAGGAATTTGAGCGTCAGATTGTACCTGAGGCTGCACGAAGCTATACTTCTCTTCTGGGAGAAATCCGCACCATCGAGAAAGAAATCTCTGCGCCGGAATATGAAAATCAGCTTAAGGAGTATCAAACTATGCGCTCCCAGGTAAAATCCCTGCTTGTGGAAAAACAGGAGGAGAGGGAAGCGCTGCTTCAAAAAGTTGCCAAAGGCCGACAAGCTATGGAGACAGCCCGGTTTACAGATGGCGCTTCCATTACCAGGTATCTGAACCAGGTCCATGACAACTACAGTGAATACTGCCGCCTAAAAACAGCCAGTGAAAAGAAATCACGCACTGTGTTGGCCATGCTCACCATTATTTTAGCAGCGCTGCTTGCCGGCAGTACCGCCTTCTTTTTCTCTCTGAATAACAACGCCATATTTTTACCGGGAGGAATGGGACTAATTTCACTTGTTCTGCTGATTACAGGATTTGCTCTTCTCTTAAAGGGGAAGCATCTAAAAAAGGCAGCCGCCATGGCTGGAAATTTGATGCAGGAGCTCTTCTCCCGCCATCTGGGGGATCCTTCCATATCTGAGGAAGCAATGAACGCTTTTGAAGAGCGCATGAACGAATTTTTACGGCTAAGTAAAATCCTGGAACGCTCAGAAGAATCCTTAAAAGAACAGGCGGCGGAAATCACCTCGCTAAAGGAACGTGAAACCACCTGTGAAAATGTAATTTCTGGGCAGCAGAGAACTCAGTGGGAGCTGGAAAAGAAGCTGGATCGTCTGGCGTACTGTAAAGACCAGGCAGAGTCTTTAAAGCAGGTTCTGGAAGAAAATGAACGCATCCGCCAGGAGGTTACAGCCATTGATCTGGCACTGGATACTATGACGGAGCTTTCCTCCACAATACGCGACTCTTTTGGGCTTTATCTGAACAAAACCGCATCTGGCTTAATCGACGGAATTAGCGGGGGAATCTACAACAGTATGAGTGTTGATGAAAGCCTTAATGTCTTTATAAACACCCGTACCAAGCTGATACCTGTGGAGCAGGTCTCCAGCGGCGCCATGGATCAAATATATTTGGCGCTTCGTCTTGCCGCTGCAAAGCTGATTCAGACGAAAGACGGTCAGATGCCGCTAATCTTTGATGACAGCTTTGTACTCTATGATGATGAGCGTCTGCGCACTGCCCTCAAATGGCTTACAAACACGTTTGACAACCAGATTATCATATTCACCTGCCACAAACGTGAAGCACAGATGCTGACCTCTAATCAGATTCCTTATTGTCTGGTGGAAATATAAGTTTTGTAACTAAAAAGGAGCAGAACATAAAGGTCTTCCTTTTGTCTTCTGCTCCTTTATCATACTTCCTTACTATTTTTTACTCATAAATAGGATACTTCTCACACAGCTTTGTCACTTCTGCACGGATATAATCCGCCTTGTTCTCAAAGTCTGTTGCTGCAAGCCAAATACACTCCGCAACCTTCGGCATATCCTCCTCTTTCAGCCCACGGGATGTAATGGCGGGAGTTCCGATACGGACACCTGAAGTCACAAACGGGCTTCTCGGATCGTTTGGCACCGCATTCTTGTTAAGGGTAATATACACCTCGTCGCAGCGGTGCTGCAGCTCCTTCCCGCTCACCTCCAGATTGCTTAAATCCACCAGCATTAAATGATTATCTGTGCCTCCGGACACCAGCTTAAAGCCCTGCTTTACCAGCGCCTCCGCCAATGCCGCTGCATTCTTTCTTACCTGGCTCTGGTACTCCTTAAACTCCGGCTTTAACGCCTCACCGAAACAGACTGCCTTCGCCGCGATCACATGCTCCAAAGGACCACCCTGGATTCCCGGAAAGATTGCCTTGTTAAAGTTAAATTTGTCTGCTGCAGCCTGGTTCGCCAGAATCAGACCCCCTCTGGGTCCACGCAGGGTTTTATGGGTCGTAGTGGTTACTACATCTGCATAAGGAATCGGGCTGGGATGTTCTCCTGCTGCCACCAGACCCGCAATATGAGCTATATCAACCATCAGATACGCCCCTACCTTGTCTGCAATCTCACGGAATCTCTTAAAATCAATACATCTCGCATAGGCGCTGGCTCCCGCCAAAATCATCTTCGGCTTGCATTCCACAGCCAGTCTCTCTACTTCATCATAATCAATAAATCCGTCATCATTAACGCCGTAAGGCACAATATTAAAATACATACCAGAAAAATTCACAGGGCTTCCATGGGACAGATGACCACCGTGATCAAGGCTCATGCTGAGAACCGTATCGCCATGCTTTAGCATCGCCACGAATACTGCCATATTTGCCTGTGCGCCGGAATGGGGCTGTACATTGGCATAGTCACAGCCAAACAACTTTTTCGCCCGCTCAATAGCAATGGTCTCCACCACGTCCACACACTCACACCCACCGTAGTAGCGCTTGCCGGAATACCCTTCTGCATATTTGTTGGTCAGCACAGTTCCCATCGCCATCATAACCGGCTCTGACACGATATTCTCAGACGCAATCAGCTCCAGATTCCTTCTCTGGCGTTTTGCCTCTGCTTCAATCGCATTGCCCACTTCCGGATCATAGTCCACAATAAATTTCATCACTTCATTGACCATTGTTCCTTCTCCTTTTCTGTACTTTCACATTTTCATCTTTCGGTCTGATTATAGTACGGTGCAGCCGCATATGTCAAGAAAGAGTTGCATCATGGGCATCCCCATCCTAATCATGCAGCTTATATTCCCGCACCACAACCTGGAGCATTCTGTTTCCCTTATATTCATTTAACTCCGGGTAGTATACCACGTCTATCATGTGCTTTGCCTTTGCTTCCTGCAGAAATGTATCTGCCTCCGTAAACAGCATGCCGTCCATGGCAAATCCCTCCTCCGTCAGCAGATTCAGCTTTACTGCGTTATTGTTCTTCCCCAGGGAGCGCATAGTCCGAATACGGAGATTCTTTTGTGCAAACTGAGGCTTCTCATTTCCCTGTCCAAATGGCTCCAGACGCTTTAGTTCTGTTACCAGCGCTTCAGATATGTACTCCAGAGGCATCGGCACATCAATCCAGGTTTTCGGAATAAAATCCTCCGGTTTCAGCGCTGCCTGATCGTTTAGCCTTCTCCGAAACTCGTCCACATCATTCTCTGCTAGGGAAAAACCTGCCGCCATGGGATGACCGCCGAATTTTATCAGTAAATCCTGTACTTCACAAAGCGCCTGGTACATATGATATGCCTCAATAGACCGTCCTGAGCCCTTTGCCCCGTCCTCGCTGCCAGTCAGCACGAACGTGGGCTTGTGATAAACCTCCCGGACACGCCCTGCAATGATCCCTGCCAATGACTCATGGCAGTCAGGCAGAAATATCACCAGTACTGAATCCTCCATATACCGCTCTTCCACCTGAAGAATCGCCTCCTCCACCCCTTTCTGTGTCATAATTTTGCGCTCCTCATTTAGAAGCTTTAATTCCACAGCCCATTCCTGAGCTAACGATTCATCCTCACATAGAAGAAGCTCCAATGCAAGCTGTGCGGTTCTCAGCCGCCCGCTGGCATTTAAGCAGGGACCAATCACAAACCCAACATGGTATGCCGTCAGTGCCTCAATGTCCAAATTACATGCCTTTACCAGCGCCCTCAGCCCCACGCTTTTTGTTTGAGGCATCTTTCTTAATCCCCAGCGCACCAGAATTCGGTTCTCATCCTGCAGCCGCATCACATCGCCCACTGTGGCAATGGCAGCAAACTCCAACATATCCCCCCACTCATCCTGCGGCACGCCGCACAGCTCGTAGAGTGCCTGAACCAGCTTGTATGCTAACACACCTCCGCAGATTTCCTTAAAAGGGTATATGCACCCTTCCTGCTTCGGATTGACTACTGCATCTGCCGGGGGAAGTGACTGGTCTCCATCTGTAGTGTGTACCACCTCATGATGGTCTGTTACAACCACCATCATGTCCAATTCCTTCGCAAGTCTTATCTGTTCCAGAGCTGCAATTCCATTGTCACAAGTTACAATAAGATGTATCCCATCTTCCTTTGCCTTTCGGATAATCGATTCATTAATTCCATATCCATCCTTCATCCGCTGGGGAATCTGGTAATCCACCATACCGCCGCATCTTACAATTCCACGGTATAAAAGATAGGTGGAGCACACTCCGTCAATATCATAATCCCCTACAATCCGAATCCTCTTGCCCACTGCTATCTGTGCCCGGATGATTTCGGCAGCGCGATCCATATCCTTAAGCAGATGGGGACTATACAAATCATCCATGGTTCCATTTAAATACCGGTCAATATCTTCTGTATTTATCACGTCCCGATTGCGAATAATCCGCGCTGTAACGGGACTAATGTGAAACTGCCTGGCCAACGCATCAAAATCTGCCCGTTTTGTCTGCAGCATCCACAACGCATCACTTTTACTCCTGCTCATCTTCCATTACCCTTTTCTTCAGCCTTTCAATTTCCTTTTCCAACTTCTCTGCTTCCTCTGCATGCTGGCGGTTCATCTCCTTTAGGCGGCTCTGCAGACTGGTCATCTCATACAGAATCGGGGCAAAATCTCCCCTATATGCCTGCTCGCAACCAGATTTTATATCAAAATTCTCGCTTCCGATTTCCTGAAACATATGAATCTCATCACTGATAATATCCTGCAGCCTCTGGATCAACTGGTTCATTGCCCCCGCCAGGATTCCAATCTCATCCCCCGCGGTATCATCCAATTGAATATCCAGATTACCTCCTGTGGCGCGCCGCGCCGCTTCTGCCAGCTTCTTTGACGGCTCACGAATCGAGCGGATTAATGATACAATCAGAATTATCACAACCATAGATACCAGCCCAATCACCAGCAGCTTGATATGGGATAAACGATGGTACAGGCGGTCTGTCTGCTCCCTCTCTACATCTACTATTTGCTTTGTATGCGCCACTGAATCGAGAAACAGACCACTCGCCTCGTTAAACAGCTCCTGAGAGACTCCCATCATCATCTCCGTGGCCAGTTCCCGATCATTACCCTTGCTTGTTTCTATTAAAATCCTGCTGTAATCCAGATATTCATTCCAAACCGCCTTGGCACGCTGCATCAGTTCCTGATCCTCTGCAAGGGTTGGAAGCTTTTCATATAACCGGAATTTTTCGTTAATATCCTGCTGCAGCTGCCAGAGCTCACTCTCCAACTGCTCCATCAACTGCGGGTCTGTGGTAACTGCATGGCGGCTCTCACGGATTCGATAATCGGAGGTAGCCGTATTCAGCTCCTCCGCCACAATAACCGCATTCATCCAGACATCATTCAGCACCATTCCGGCCTGATTGATTTTCCACGCTGTGGACACCGACTCCCTCCCCAGAACAAGCAGTCCCAGAATACTCACCGCGCCTAATAACATCAGCTTCGTACTTATCTTAATATCACGGAGCGTTTTCATCTTCATACCAGGAAACCTTCCTACTAATACTATTCTTTACTATTCTTTCTCATAATACTTAATTAATGCCTGGGTTCCCAAATCTACTATGCCGTTCTTCTCAAGCTGCTCATACATGTTAAGCACATATTCCAGCAGACACCAGCGTCCTTTTTAGACAGTATAACACACTTTTCCAAACCACACTATGTATTATTATCAATCATTTGACTAATTACCGGCCTTGCCTGTATCTGTTCCCGTGGATATTGCTTGCCTCACCACAGCTCTTGCGCTATACTATATAAGTGCAGATTCCGTGTCTGTGTCGGTTTATTTTCACAGCTTTATGCGGATATTACCTATGAGGAGATTTGATTATGAGTAACGAGACCAAGAATACTGACCAATCGGTTGATTCCAGTAATTTCCTGCTTCAGGGCACGATTCTCGCCGCCGCAGGGATTATTGTCCGTCTTATCGGACTTCTCTATAAGATTCCCATGACACGGGTGCTGGGGAGAGACGGAATCGGCTGCTATAATACAGCCTATGAGGTTTATAACATTGGGCTGATTCTATCCTCCTACAGCCTTCCCCTGGCCATTTCGAAGCTGATTGCTGCCAGGCGGGTACGGAAACAAACTCAGGATATTAACCGGGTATTCCGAAGCGGGCTGCTCTTTGGCTCCATCGCAGGAGGTCTGATGACCATAATTCTTCTTTGCGAGGCAGACTGGATTACCACTAACATCTTTAAAAGTCCCAGCAGCGCTCTGTCCTTAAAGGTTATGGCGCCGACCATTCTCGTGTTCTCAATTATGGGAGTCATCCGAGGGTATTTCCAGGGAATGGGGAGCATGGTTCCCACTTCCATCTCCCAGATTATTGAGCAGCTTGTGAATGCAGCAGTGAGTATTGCCGCATCCTATGCCTTTATGCGTCTGTTTGCAGACCGGGAAAATCCGGCATCCTATGGGGCTGCCGGGGGTACCCTTGGCACACTGTCCGGCGCAGTGGCAGCATTTATTTTTTTGACAATCTTAATACTGCGTTACCGAAAAAACCACGAGGGGGATCTAAAACATCCCCAGAGCATTCCAATAGAATCATGGGGTCTTGTATATACAGCGCTGTTCATGACGCTCACCCCAATCATTTTAAGCCAGTTCGTATACCAACTGAGCGGTACCGTGGATAACTCTATGTTCGGACTGATTATGAGCGCCAAAGGCTATACGGAAAAAGAACGGCTCGAACTTCTGGGAGTCTATGGCGGCGAATACCGCTTGCTGTCCAATGTCCCTGTGGCTATTGCTTCCTCACTTGGAACATCTATGATTCCCAGCATCGTGCGCTCCCGCACTCAGGGAAACACCGCAGAGGCTAAGGATAAAATACGACTTACTATAAAATTCAATATGCTGATTGCCATTCCATGCGCAGTGGGTATGGGTGTTCTCGCTGCGCCTATTATGCTGCTGATTTTTAACGATGATACCCGGTTGGCGGCAGACTTGATGATGCTGGGAGCCCCTGCAGTGATTTTCTTCTCTCTGTCCACCGTGACTAACGCGGTGCTCCAGGGAATTGATCTGATGCGCAAATCTGTGACCCACTCTGCTATCTCCCTGGCAATTCACACAGCATTGGTCTATGTAATGTTAAAATACATGAATATGGGCATCTACGGGCTGGTCATCGGAAATGTGATGTTCGCTCTGGTAGTCTGTATCCTCAACTGGGTGACCATCAGCAGAACACTAAAATACAGGCAGGAGATCCGAACCACATTCCTTCTTCCGCTTCTCAGCGCCGTACTGATGGGCGTCATCACATACAGCTCCTACGCCGGGATACGCGCCATAACCCACAGCTACCGCCTGGGGCTCCTAATCAGCATTCCTCTCTCCATGGCCATCTATGTAATTCTTATTATTTTAACGAAATCCGTCACTGAAGAGGAATTGCCCCAAATGCCCTTTGGACAAAGAATCTTATATCTGTGCAGAAAGCTGAAACTGATGTAACCATCTTGTTTCCTTTGCTCCGCATGACATAAATTAAATTTTCATCATACTTCAGGTCATCTTCCTCTTCTGCACGCATATGCTATCACGAGCATATCTGGAGGATAATATTATGCAGCAAAATCCAACTCCACGACTTTCTTTTATCCATCTGCTTGAAGAGAACCGTCCACAGGCACTTGCCTGGGTAACCGGAAACGATGTCAGCCCCAATTTAAGCGGTCTTGTAAAGTTTTACGACACACCATACGGCGGTGTCCTGGTAGAATCAGAGATTTTCGGACTTCCTAATATCCAGTCTCCCGGTTCTTCCAATTTTTACGCCCTGCACATTCATGAATCCGGCGATTGTTCCGACCATTTTTCTCACGCCGGAGAACATTTTAATCCATCTATGCAGCCTCACCCTTACCATGCAGGCGATTTGGTTCCCCTGATGGGCAATCAGGGCTATGCGTGGGGCGCATTCTACGACAAACGCTTTACTGTCCGGGATATTCTGAACCGCTCCGTGATTATTCATGCACAGCGCGACGACTTTACAACTCAGCCCTCCGGAAATTCCGGCACGATGATTGGCTGTGGTGTAATCCGACGCCCGTGATGGATTACACTTGATTTCTTCCCATACAGGCACCGGTCCCTCTCCCTTCTCATATCTAATCTATAAGACTCTTCTTGTGAATGGAGTTTCCCTATGGAACATAGCATGGAACACGCGGACCGGCCTGTCACTGTGGCTCTCGCAGGAAATCCCAATGTAGGAAAAAGCACCATTTTTAACGGTCTCACCGGTATGAGACAGCGCACCGGAAACTGGTCTGGCGTCACTGTGGCGTCAGCCCGTGGCCGCTTCTTCGTGGAAACACAGGAATTTCTACTGGTGGATTTGCCAGGAACCTACTCTCTGGCAGCACGCTCCCAGGAGGAGGCCATCGCCCATGATTATCTCTGCTCCGGTGAAGCAGAATTAATTATCCTGATTTGCGATGCTACCTGCCTGGAGCGTGGTCTTCATCTTCTCAAGCAAATTATAGAGCTGGATCAGATCAAGGATTCTAAAACCCCTATTATTCTCTGTGTAAATCTATGTGATGAAGCACGCAGAAAAGGAATCGAGCTGGACTTTGAACTTCTGCAGGATGTTCTTCAAATTCCGGTTCTCTGCTGCTGCGCGCGGCAGACGGAGTACTTAAATGAGCTGCGCAAGACCATTCGAGAAACGGTAGGTCAGCAGATCTCCTATGACTGCCTGGATTTTGAACCGAAACAGCTGGCTGCGGAGACTGTCCGCTACACTCGTACAGATTACCGCAGGCGCGAGGAACTAATTGACCGTATCGTCACTGGTCCCGTTACTGGCGGCATCCTCATGTTTCTGTTGTTGCTTGGGGTGTTCTGGCTCACTCTGTCTGGAGCTAATATCCCATCTGCGCTCTTGTGGGATGGACTGTTCTGGCTGGAAGGAAAGCTGGCAGCGCTGCTGCTTTCAATCGGTGTCTCACCGTGGCTGGTTCATATGCTGGTCTATGGAGTCTACCGGGTTCTTGCATGGGTCACGTCAGTTATGCTGCCACCCATGGCTATCTTCTTTCCGCTATTCACCCTTCTGGAAGACTTGGGCTATCTTCCCCGTATTGCTTTCAACATGGATAAAGCATTCCATCGCTGCCGTGCCTGCGGAAAGCAATGCCTGACCACGGCTATGGGCTTTGGCTGCAACGCGGCAGGAGTCACAGGCTGCCGTATCATAGACTCTCCCAGAGAGCGGGTAATCGCAATTCTTACCAACTCGCTGGTTCCCTGCAACGGACGCCTGCCCACCCTGTTCCTTATGATAACATTACTATTTCTCGCTTTCGGCACAGGAAACGCATCAGTAAGCGCTTCTCTTCTATCTGCGCTTTTTATGACACTCCTGATTCTCCTGGGTGTGGGGGCTACCCTTGCCTCCTCCTGGCTTTTATCACACACGCTGCTGCGCGGTGTTCCGTCCTCCTTCACCCTGGAGCTTCCACCCTACCGCCGTCCACAAATAGGGCGGATCATTATCCGTTCCATATTCGACCGGACTTTGTTCGTGCTGGGGCGCGCTGTGGCGGTAGCTGCTCCCGCAGGGCTGATTATCTGGCTTTTAGCAAATATCCTGTACGTGGGACCGGAAAATGGATGGCTGGCCCTTCGTCCAGTGGATGGAATTCTTTCAGAGACGGGAGCGGCGCTCTCTACCTCCGCTCCAAGCCTTCTCACCTGCCTGACTGGCTTGCTGGACCCTCTGGGGCGCCTTTTAGGGCTTGATGGTGTAATCCTTACCGCTTTCCTCCTTGGCTTTCCCGCCAATGAGATTGTGATGCCCATTATCCTGATGGCTTATCAGCAAATGGGAACTCTGACTGAGATGGGAAGCTCGTCTGCCCTCCTTGAGCTTCTTCTTGCTCAGGGATGGACAGGGAGGACATTCATCTGTATGATGATATTCTGTCTGTTCCACTGGCCCTGCTCCACCACAGTTCTCACCATAAAAAAAGAGACCGGATCTTTTAAATGGACCGCCGTCTCCGTTCTGCTCCCAACTATGATTGGCATGGGGCTGTGCCTGGTGGTCACCGGCCTTAGCCGGTTGATAGCATTCACATTCTTCTCAGGATGATTAATGCTTTTTCCCATTCTTCAGCACCTTTACGGCCGCCCACACAAAACCGGCAGCTATAATAAATTGAATTGCAATACTCAATCCCACCCAGCGGGAAAAAATAAAACCAGTCTCTGCGTTGCCGAACCACTGCCCTACATTTACAGCCGTCTGCTCCTGCCCTGTCAGACGGCTGATTGTCATCAGAAAGGTAATGCTGGGATTGATAAGCAGAAGATATAAAAGCGCTCCGGAGCCTTTCTGCACCACATTCATCCCATTTATGTAATGGGCAAACTGATTGATGCCATAAGTTCCTACAATAATAATGCCTGTGACCACATACGCGGCAACCGTTGACAGAGTCGATTTCCCGAACATGGCAGAACAGCAAAGCCCTATGCTTCCCATTAGCAGTGCCGCCGCTGCAAGGCACAGAAGCAACAGGCCAATATCTTTGAGAGTCACTCCCCCATATACAAACACCATGGCAATGATGGGAAAACTTGAGACAATCAACAGAAACATGGTACTCAGCGCCGATGCCAGCTTCCCCAGCACAATATCTGCCGGTGTCATAGGTGTAGTCAGCATCAATTCCAGTGTCTGACGCTCCCGCTCCCCGCTGATACTTCCCGCCGTAATTGCAGGCATAATAAAAACCAGCATCATAAATTCCAAAGATGCCACAAACAGATACAAATCCAGGAAACTGGTATACTGAATCTCCGCAGTCACACGCACCTGCGCCATAGTCGAATACATGTTAAGAAGCGCAACCAACGCTAAAATTCCATTGAACATAAGAAGAATTAAAGCCAGCTTAAAACTTCTGGAGCTGACCATAGTCTCCCTCTTATAGACCGGATTCATCTTCATAGGATAACACCACCCTTTCCTTCTGATGATTTGTAAGCTGCATAAAAATTGCCTCAAGACCACCGGACTCCCTCATGTAGCTGCGAACCCTTACACCTGCGCTGATTAGCTCGGCCAGCAGTTCACTTTCCTGATGCTCATCTCCCGCAAAGCCAATCATAATATCCGAATCCCGAACAGTGATGGTCTTCACCAGCGGATGTCTCTTCAAGAGGTTCATTGCCACCCCCATATTTTCCTGGACAGTAATAATTACCGGCTTGGATGTATGGATCTGATTAACTACCTCGTCCATGCTTCCTGTCAGAATCATTTTTCCCCCGTCAATAATACCGATGTCTGTGCACAACTGAGCAAGATCTGAGAGCAGATGGGAGCTGAGCAGCACTGTTTTTCCCTGACTATTTAACTCTTTCACCATCTCCCTGAACTCCAGGCGCGTGCGCGGATCCAATCCGGCAGTAGGCTCATCCATGATTAACAGCTCCGGATTATGGATCAAAGCGCGTGCCAGACACAGCCGCTGCTGCATTCCACGGGAAAGACCATCCACAAAAACGCTTTCTTTCTCTCCCAAACCAACCTGAACCAACAGCTCATGGGCGCGTCTGCGTGCCTTTAATCCCTCCATTCCGTAGCAGGATGCGAAAAATTCCATATACTCTGAAACCTTCAGGTTATCATAAACACCGAAATGGTCGGGAATATAGCCGATTTTGTCCTTAAGGACAGACTGGTTCCTTAAGACATTCTGTCCGTCCAGTTCCACCATTCCGGCATCCGGCTTTAAAAGCCCCGTCATAATCTTAATCGTTGTGGTTTTTCCGGCTCCGTTCGGTCCCACAAACCCGAACAACGCACCCTTTTTGATGTCCATATCCAGCCCGTCCAGGACATTATAATTATCATACGCCTTTTTCAGATTCCTGATTTTCAGCATTACCGTTCCCTCCCTGCAACCATCGGCATCGGAAGCTGAATCGCACCATAGCCGCTGCCGCCGTCATAAGCGTAGCGCACTGTCAGGGTATTTCCCGGCGACAGATACGGACGAAGCTGTGCCAAATCCATAGTCTGACCCTCCAGAGCCACCTGTTCGAAGTTTCCGCTTATATAACTGTAAAAATAAATGCTGCCGGTAAAAACCTTGCTGAAATCTGCACTTTTTGCCTGTATAAATTCCTCGGATACGTTCTCAAAAGTCAGACTCTCAACATCTATGTTCGTGCCAATCTGATACTCCAATGTCAAAGGCTCAGCGCTGCTCATAGAGTTGTTCGTCTCGTCATAAGAACCACTTATCACCTTTGGCGCCTTCATTAGAACTGAACGGTACAGCATGCGATCCCTGGAAGCATTGACCGGCACAGAAGAGGTCAGCATAGTAAGCCCATAAGTCTCCGCCGATAGATTTTTTAAAAATCCCCTCTCTTCCTTTTGGGTGCTGAAAGCGATAATCCGCGCGTCCGCTGTGTATCCCCCCATATAGTTGTCCAGATAAAATTTCAGCATATTGGAACGCTCCATGGCCAGCAGATACTTTTTATCGCTGATGTCGGCGCCTCCGAACATCCCCTCACCGGACACCCGGGTTGCCACCGCATAGGAATTACCCAAAGGGAACCGCAAAAGCTGATAATCTGCAAGATTCTTGGTTTCTCCCGGCTCCATCCGCTCCAACTGCACCATATTTCCAAAGAGAATCAGGGTAGCATTCTCCAGAGAAAACGGAAACTGGTTCGTCAGTGTACCGCTTATCTTACCCTCAAAATAATCCACCTCTCCCGATACCCCTACCTTCTGCGTATTCTCCGACTTGCGCTGCAAGCAGAAATATCTGGGTGCGAACGCAGTAATATTCTGTCCTTGCACAGTCACCTGCTCCTTATCTCTTGAAACGGAAATCTGAAATGGATCCTGCGGGGTAAAATTCCTTCTTATATCCTCATTCTGATAACTCCGGGTGATAGGCAGCAGGGAGTAGTCAGGATTCAACTTGACTACATAAGGCAGATTGTATGGATTCCGTATATTGATATAGGTTATATCATTTATATAATCATCTGTCACGTCCTGAATTGTGGCATAAGTAAAAAACGTGGAGCGGAAGCGGGTTGTTGTTCCCATCATATAAATAATCCCTGCAAACAGAAAGGACAGAGCCACCACACTGCGCCGATAATAAATCCCCAGCTCACGTCCCTTGAGAAACAGATACAGACCCGGTCCCAAAAGTACCAGATACACAGTTACCACCAACACATAAAGCATCAGGTTTGGCAGCTTATCCACATCTCCGGTATTAATCAGGCTCTGCACAGACCAGAATCTCCCTGAATTGCCGCCATAACTCATCTCTGCCAGACGGTTGATCCTGCTCTCTCCCAGCAAACTTGTAAAAATGTGATCCACATAAGAAGCGCGTCTCTCACAAAAATCGGATATATCCCCAAGGTCAAACGCGGCGACCGCCACCATTCCCTGACCTTTTGCTGCCGCAGTCAAAAGTGAAATTCTATTGCTGGCAAGGATTACATTGCCGCCGTGCAGCGGAATATCCACACAGGATATAGCAAGCATTCCTTCCCCCGGCTCGTCCAAAGCAGTAAACCCCTCTCCCAGGTTAATATGGCGAATATTAGGCACACCATAGGAATCATCCAAAAGCTCCGGTGCAAACCGCCCAAGTGTATCATCCACCCGGTCACCCGTACCGAGAATCAGCACTCCACCGTCATGTACCCAGTCCATAACCGCTGCCGTCTGACGCTCAGACAGATTCCTCAACCGATAATTATTTACCACCAGCACATCCAGAAGATCCAGCCCCATCTGATCCTCCGGAAAATCCTCCGCATTTAAATCAAAAGTCCTGGTTCGCAGCGTGCTGTAACGGACTCCCACACCATTGAAATAGAGAAGTTCTCCCGGCTCATCTGAAAGGATGCCAATAAACAGCTCAGGAACATCCTGGCTGACATTCAACTGCACTTTCTTATTAAGAATCAGCTCATTCTGTCCATCTATAAGAGAGAAAATCAGCTGATCTGCACCTATGCCAAGGGGAATATAATAGCGGAAGAGCCGGCTCTCCCCAACGCCTGCTTCCACCTGATAATCATAGTGGTAAAGGGTTCCGTCCGACTCCTGAGCCTTTACCCTCAGCGTACCTGAAAGCTCCTTGTCCTGATTATTGTTCACAGTCACGTCAACCGGCAGATAACGCCCGCCTTTGGCAGTATCGTTATACCCATAGCTAATGTCAAGAGTCACCTGCCCCGCGGCAGCAGACACAGATGTACAAAAAGCCAGGCCACTTAGGAGGACGACAGCGATCCAAGCTGCCAGCCATCTTTTCTGTGGTCTGAGCTTCCAAGCATTACTGTAAATTTCCTTCATCCCAGCTCTCCAAAATGTTCTCTGTTAATATCAAAATTCACCTGCAAAGTCACAGTAAATACGGTGCCGTTTAGATCACTCTTCACTGTAATCGTACCGCCGTGCATGTCCACAATATTTTTCACAATTGCAAGGCCAAGCCCGGTTCCCCCTGTATATGTGGAGCGGGACTGTTCAACCCGGTAGAACTTATCAAAAATCATTGGAAGCTCCTCCTCAGGAATTACATAGCCATAGTTGATGACTGATACCTGAGCCGTCTCACTAGAAGCCGTAACCTTCACCAGTACGCTCTTTCCGTCTGCACCATACTTAATTGCATTATTAATCAGATTGTCAAACAGCCTGGCCAGAAGATTTGCGTCTGCAGTAATCACCTGTGCAGGTACATTGCTCTGAAGCTGGTAGGATAGCCCCTTGTCCGCAAAATTAGGATAAGATTCCTCCAAAAGCTGGCTTAAAAGCTTGATGATGTCCACCTTAGACACCTTCATGGAAATCTTACCGTAATTCATCTTTGTAAATCCGAATAAGTCCTCAATCAGCTTTTCCAACCGCTTCGCTTTACTGTAAGCAATATCAATGTATTTCTTCTGTATCTCCGGAGAAAGTTCTACCTTTCCGGCTAACAGCTCCAGATAGCCGATAATCGATGTGAGCGGCGTCCTCAGGTCATGTGCCACGTTTGTGACCAGCTCATTCTTAGTCCGCTCTGACTCACGCTCCTTATCCATCAGCTTGCGGATGTCTTCTACCATTTTGTTCAGGTTCTCTGCCATGGACGAGAATTCATCATCCCCAATCACATCTATGGAAGTATTTAAATCCCCATGGGAAATATTTTCTATGGCATCGGAAATCCTGCTGATATAAGCAATAGATTTTTCCTGCAAAAGAAGAAAGCTCACAGAAAAGACCACAATCCCCACCAGGACATATCCCAACACAATCATAGTATCAGAACTGTAAATCATAGCCAAAAGTGCGCCTTCCCACTCCGCGTCATTGGCATAACCGGCAAGCATGGACAAATTCGTCACCAAAAAAATCTCCACCAGGCAGGTTGCCAGCGTGCTGTATAAGATGTTGGCAACAACCCGCGTATGGTAACGATGGCGCAAATCACTTTTCGCTCTCTTTTTACTTCTCAATTTTATATCCTACCCCCCACACAGTGGTAATAATCTTATCCTGACGCTCATCCTCCCTCATTTTTCCACGAAGCCGACGGATATGTACCATAACCGTGTTATTGGCCTCGTACACCTTCTCGTTCCACACCTTCTCAAATATTTCGTCAGTACTGAATACTTTTCCCGGATTGGAAGCCAGCAGGTAAAGAATATCAAACTCAATGGGGGTCAGCTTCACCTCCTCGTCATAGACAGTCACCTTATGATTGTCCTTGTTAATTGTAAGACCGCGGATACTGATTTCGTTCTGCCCCGACTCATGGATATTGCTATTGGGATTCAACTGGGTATAACGGCGAAGCTGGGATTTGACCCGGGCAGTCAGCTCCAGTGGATTAAAGGGTTTTACCACATAATCGTCTGCTCCGGTACCAAGCCCTAAAATCTTATCCAAATCAGTGGATTTAGCGCTGAGCATAATAATCGGGATATTATTTGTCTCCCGTATTTTTTTGCACATATCCAGCCCGCTCATTCCGGGCATCATAATATCCAGCAGGCACAGATGGATGTCCTCCTGTTGGAGAATCTCCAGTCCTTCCTGGGCATTCGTTGCCTTGAACACTTTATATCCATCGCTGACCAGATAAATCTCAACCAAGTCCGCAATTTCCTGCTCGTCATCTACCACAAGAATATTAATCTCTGCCATATGGATTTCCTCCTCATACAATTCTTAAATAACTCTATTTCTTAGTTTAGCATAAAATATTGCATTGTGCTTTAATTTTTTATTACAATTCTTACAAAATCTGGATTTCCTATAAAGTCAAAAAAGCCCACATATAAATATCTGAACTTCTCCACATTCAAACATTCAGATATTTATTATGCAGACTTCCGCCTGTAAGATCTAATCATGAGGCTCCGATGGCACAAACACACGCGTATTATGAATATCATGTCCGATGCTCTGCGCTTTTGCCATATTGATTGCTTCCTGGCAGAACTGCTCCTGAGCCGCCACAAGCACCTTGCCGCGCTTATCAATTTTCTCGTAGGTTCCGTCAGACCGCAGGATATGTGCCTTCACATTATCCTCCAGCTGCACCTTGAGAATATGAATGACCTGCTTCTTCAATTCCGGATCCTCCACTGGGAACATAATCTCCACACGCTTATCAAGATTTCTGGGCATCCAGTCTGCACTTCCCATGTAGACCTCAGGACTTCCATTATTCTCAAAGTAAAAGATACGGGCATGTTCCAGAAAATTTCCTACTATGGAGCGGACGCTGATATTTTCACTCAGCCCCGGAACACCTGCCTTGAGGCAGCAGATTCCACGGATTATCAGTTCTATCTTCACCCCTGCGCAGGAAGCCTCATACAGGGTTGCAATCACCTCTTTATCACAGAGGGAATTCATCTTTGCTATAATATGAGCAGGCTTTCCCGCCCGGGCATGGGCAGTCTCACGCCGTATCATCTTGATACAGCGGCTCCTGAGCCACAGCGGTGCAAGGGCCAGCTTATTCCATGTGGGCGGCTCTGAGTAGCCCGACAGCATGTTAAACACTGCTGTGGCATCCTCACCGATCTGGGGATGGCAGGTCATTAAGCTGCAATCTGTGTACAATTTTGCCGTAGAATCATTATAGTTTCCAGTTCCCAGATGCACATATCGGCGGATTCCATCATCCTCCCGGCGCACTACAAGGGTAATCTTACAGTGAGTTTTAAGTCCAACCAGACCATAAATTACATGGCAGCCGGCCTTCTCCAGCTGTTTTGCCCAGTTAATATTGTTTTCCTCATCAAATCGCGCTTTCAGCTCCACCAGAACCGAAACCTGCTTGCCGTTCTCCGCCGCCTCCGCCAGCGCCGCTACAATCGGAGAATGACCGCTGACCCGGTATAGAGTCTGCTTAATTGCCAGCACATTTGTATCCCTGGCTGCAGTCTTCACAAAATTCACCACCGGGTCAAAGGTCTGATAAGGATGGTGAAGCAAAATATCACCCTTACGGATACTGGTAAAAATATCATCATCGCTCATCAGAGCAGGAATCGGCTGCGGGACATGGGGCACAGCCTTTAAATGATCAAAACCGCCCATGCCGTACATTTTCATCAGGAACGTTAAATCAAGCGGACCGCTTATCTCATAAATATCATCACTGCCCACCGAAAGCTCCCGTTTCAGTATCTTAAGAAGACGCTTATCCACCTTTTCCTCCACCTCAAGACGAATTACCTCTCCCCACTGACGCTTCTTCAACTGTTTCTGAATTTCTACAAGAAGATCCTCTGCCTCCTCCTCATCCAGGGTAAAGTCTGCATTCCGCATAATGCGGAAGGGATGGGCTGTCACAATGTTGTAATTGAGGAACAGCTCCCTCATATTTCGTTCAATAATCTCCTCCAGCAGGATTACCCGGCGTTCTCCGTCCTCTCCCGCAGGAAGCTCCACAATCCGCGGAAGCACGGAAGGAACCTGAACCATGGCAAACTCCAAATCTCCATCCACATCACTTTTCTTCTGAACCAGCGCCGCAATGTTCAGGGACTTATTGCGAATCAGCGGAAATGGGCGGGAGGAGTCCACCGCCATGGGCGTCAGCACCGGATACACGTTCTCGTAAAAATAACGATCTGCAAACGCCTGCTCCTCCTCGGTCAACTCCTCGTGTTCAAATACAATAGCAAGTCCATGCTGCTTTAATGCAGGAAGCAGAGCGCGGTTATAAGTGGAATACTGAAGGTTTACCAGATCGTGGGTTCTCTCACCAATCCGGGAGAGCTGCTCCTCTGGCTTTAAGCCGGCAATATCCGGCTTCTTGTATTTGGCATGAACCATGTCCTTCAAAGATGCCACACGCACCATAAAAAACTCGTCCAGATTGGAGGCAGTGATACTAAGGAACTTCAGCCGCTCAAACAGTGGAAGGCTTTTGTCCCTCGCCTCATTTAAAATACGGAAGTCAAATTCCAGCCAGCTCAGCTCCCGATTTACATAATTTCCTGCTTCAGTATAAATCGTATCAATCTCAGCCACATTCTACACCCCCTTTTTCTGCTTCAGAATCGGCCGTATTCCGAATATTTCCTCAAAAAAATCTCCCTTTTCTTCAATGGACATAGCTTCAAGAGTCACATCCCCGTTAAAATTCGTGGCAATTATCAACCGATTTTCTTTTACACTTAGCTTGCAGCCAGCAAGTTTTCCCACATGGCTGCGGTCCATAGCGTTTGCAAGCCGTAAAATCGCTGTCAACTTAGCAATCACAAGCGGCACATTCTCCGGGCTGGCTAAACGGCTGTGGCCGGACGGTTTTGCCAGTACTTCCACCTGGTTATAGCGGAATGTCTGAACATGGTATTTAACCACGTTTGCCACAATCTCTCTCTCTACATGAGACAGACCGATAATCTCTGTGGCCATAATAATATTGTATGCACAATCTGCCGCATTCCGAACAGTGACGAATTTTCCACAGGAGTGCAAATCCGCTGCAATTTGCAGAATCAACCGCTCCCGCTCTTTCATTCCATGATACTTTTTCAGCGCGTCAAATACTTGAAGGGCCAGGGTCTCCACCGTTTGGATATGGGACATGTGGCACTTGTAGCGTTTGGCCATGTTGCGGGAGGCGGCGGTAATATCGCTGGCAAAATCATGATTAAATTTCAGCATTTTTTTGTCTTCAGCATATTCGGCCGCAATACCATCCACCATCCGTATTCCCGGTATCCACATCACATCTGCCCCGGTAATGTCTAACATACGCTTAAAAATCGCCGCCGTCGGAAACAACATGGAGGCATAGGCCGCATTGACATTGAACGTATCTTCCATCTGGTCAATGGTCATTGTACTCAGGCTGTCGTAAATCCGATTATACTCCTCACGGGTCAGGCGCTCACACCGCTTTCCTGCTTCAGCGCCGTAATAAAGCGTCAAAATAGGATCACCAATAGCAATCAGATTCTGTATCTCCCGGTCTTTTAAATACATCTTGCGGAAAACCACCAGCTCATTGTCCACCAGTTCTCTCACAAGCGCCTGCTCCACCGGAGTGGCCGCACGCGCCTTTCTCAACGTCTCCTGCAGCCGCAGCACTCCCAGAGGCAGGTTCTGGGTGGACACCAGAGCATCCTTGTCAAACAAAGATGCCTGCATACTTCCAAAACCCACGTCCACAATAGATGTCCCTTTTTGGATAGTCTTCTGGAATTCAGCATCCTTTGCCGCCATTGCCTTGTAACTAATAAAACGCTGTTCCGAGTTACTGATAACCTTCACTTCAATCCCGGTTCTCACCCGAATCTGCTCCAGCACAATCTGACTGTTTCCGGCCTCCCGCATGGCGCTGGTCGCGTAAGCGCGGTAGTCGTCTACCTGATACCCTTTCATAACCTTCACAAAATCCCGCAAAATCTCACACATCTCCTCAACAAGATGATAGCTGATTTTACCGCCATTGTAGGTATCTCTGCCAAGGGCAATCATGTGTTTTACATGGTCGACAAGGCGAACCCCCAGTTTGTTGGAAACCTCGTAAATTCCAAGCTCCAGCTCAAATGAGCCCACATCAATTGCCGCAAACATGCGTACCATAACTGTCCCTCCCCTCCCTAATAATTACCAAGTATTCGCATATTCAGCGCCTCCTGAGCGATTCCGTTTAACGCATTGGTTACGCCGGCATCCTCCAGGTTTCCCTCAATATCCACAAAAAACCGATATTCCCAGTTCCGCCCTGGAATCGGGCGTGATTCAATCATAACCATATTAACGTTGTTAAAGATAAAATGACCCAGCATATTGTAAAGAGCACCGCTTTGGTGAGGCAGCTCAAAACATATACTTATTTTCCCCGCATCTGCACGATACTCTGCACCTTTTGCCAGAATAATAAAGCGGGTGGTATTGCCCTGATTATTTTCAATAAAAGGCTTCAACACCTTGAGCCCATACAACTCTCCGGCAATTGCACTGGCTACCGCAGCCTGAGTCTTATCCCGATCCTCTGCCACCTTCTTTGCCGCTGCCGCCGTATTGCCATAGCTGATTAATTTCCAGTCCCTGCCGCCATTTAAAAAGTCAGAGCACTGCATCAGTGCCTGTGGATGGGAAAACACGGTACGGATATTGGAAAGCTGAGTTTCCGGTAAGCCCAGCAGCGAGTGATTGACCTCTACAAAAGTTTCCGCAACAATATAATTGGGGTAGCGGATCAATAAATCGTACATGTCCACAACTGCTCCCGCGGAAGAATTTTCAATGGGCAGCACTGCGTAGTCTGCCCGTCCTTCCTCTACCTCTTTCATTGCGTCTTCAAAAGACGCCACATGGTAGGCATCCACATCCCTGCCAAAATATTTAAGAGCGGCAGCGTGCTGATAAGCCCCCTCCACGCCCTGATAAACCACCTTCACACCTGTAAGAGGCAGATTTTGAAGCTTCTTGAAACCAAGATTTATACTTTTTCCATTCTCTGCCAAAACCCGGTACTGGAAGCGGCGGCTGATAGTCATTATCTGAGCAAATAATTCCCGCACCGCAATGCGGTTAAATTCCTGATGGGCCATAGCCACTACTGCATCAAGCTTCTGCTGCTCCCGCTCGCTGTCATAAACAGCTTTACCCGAGGCCAGTTTCGCTTCAGCCACATGCCCACAAACTTCCATCCGCGCCTCAAAAAGCTCCTCTATCTTTCTGTCAATTTCATCCAATCTTTGCCTGCACTCTGATAATTCCACTGTCTTATTCCCTCCGTGCCTTCTGCTCTCTCTCCAGCATTTCCCGTATCAGCTTCTCCGTATACGCGCCCACATGCTTTCTCTCCTCCGATGTCAGATCTTTTATGTAGAAAGGTTCTCCAAACTCAATCGTCACCCGGGATGGGCGCATAAAAGGGATATGTTGTTCAAAGATCTCCTGTGTTCCCGTAATCGCCACCGGAACCACCGGACATCCAGATTTCTCTGCGATTTTCAGGCTTCCCTCTTTGAACGGAAGCATATCAAGCACATCATAATTCGTATTTCTGGTTCCCTCAGGGAAAATCCAGATAGAAACACCTTTTTTTATTTTTTCAATACCATCAAGAATCGTCTTCAAACCTGCTTTAATATCCTCCCGATCCAAAAACAGGCAATTTACATTCTGCATCCAGCGCCTTAAAACCGGGTAACGCAGCATCTCTCTCTTGGCCACAAAACCGGTCAGCCCCGGTACAGTCACATATCCTACCAAAATATCAAAATAACTTCTGTGATTTCCCACATACAAAACCGCCTGATCCGGTATATTCTCTCTCCCTTTTACTATCACTGTCGAACCGGTTACACGGAGCAGCAGCCGGAACATAGACTGTACTACCTTTAAGCAGTACTCCTGCCGGCGCTTTGTGTCGTTTTTCCACAAAAGCTTTTCTCCTATCAGCAGGGGCAGACTACTGGCTGCCAAAAATCCCAGTAAAAGGATAACAACAAAAATAAAACGTATCATTATGCACCTCATCGTCATGTATTATTGTTTTAGTATATAAAAAAAGAGGGGTAAAAACAAGTCATTTACCCCTCTTTTTTGTGATTTGTTCAAACAATAATCCCGTAGCGAACCACAAAGGCGCAAAATCAAGGCGAATCAGCCCATCAATATTCATCTGGCTTCCACTGTAATCCCATGGGCACATACCTTTTGTCCTCAACCATGCTCCGGAAAGGTACTCCGCAGCAAAAATCAGAACCATATAAAGAAACCCATGGCGGATTGCCCGGTCCGAAATTTTAGAAACCGGTTCTCCAATCCAGCGATCCACCATCTGACCAATCGGAGCAAGGAGCGCTCCACATCCATAAATAGGAAACATTAAAAGGGAGGTTCGTCCCATCAGCCTCCAATCATGGGCCATGATGGATTCCATCGAAGTGAAAATTACCTCCAGACACCAACCAGTAACTCCGCATTTAAAAAAATTGAATGGTATATTTTTTAATCTGTACATACCATTACTATGCCACACCGGCTCTGCTTTTATGCGTCCTCTATCTTTTCAATCGTCCATGTTATGCCGTTTTCAGAATCCTCCTCAAAGCCAATTCGAAAATCATTAACCGAGTATGTCATTTCTAGCACCTTTCCACTGGAGACGTCCAGGGTAAGTCTGTCAAGGCTCGCACCACGGGAACAATTTACCACCATATAGCCCTGGAGGGGATTTCTTCTGGAGGAAATTCCATACCGGCTTAACCTGTCCACAATTAACATAGCGTCCACCTGCTGTCCTGCATAATTATCCAACAGGTATAGTTCCACAGAACGCTTTACTCCCTGCGCCTCCACAAGGGCCGCTTTCTTTCTGCTTTTCTCAATAAAACCCAAAAGAGACGGAACCATAAATGCAGCCAACAGTGCTATAATCATCATAGTGCAAAGTAACTCCACCAGGGTAAATCCGTCCCCTGCCTCTTTCCATCTCATTTTTTTCATCACTAAGTCCATTTACACAAACTGATTCAAATCTGAATCATAGTAGTAAGAAATCGATTGAAGCTTTGCCTCTGTTTCGCCCTGATCAATCCCCAGCACGTTACAAAGCTCTGCCAGAGAACTGTAATGATCTCTCAGCTGCGTATTCAGATAACTCAATAATATTACCGGATCGTTTGGAACTGCTGCCATATGGGGGGGCCTCTCTTTCTTCTGCTTTATTCTAGTACAGCTCCCTTTATCATTAGGTCATTTTGTCGTTATTGCCTGAAATCGGATATGGTTCACAATTTTTCTGTTTTCGCTGTCGCAAAGACGTGCTATACTAAAAACGGACTGATGTACAGGAGGATACAAAAAAACATGAACCAGAAACATATTCTGATGATAGCCACCGGAGGCACCATTGCCTCTAAGCGGAGTGACAACGGCTTAAAACCGCTTATCACCTCAGAGGAACTCTTAAGCTATGTTCCTGACGCGATGGAATTCTGCCAAGCAGATGCGGTACAGATTTTGAACATTGACAGCACCAACATGCAGCCGAAGCACTGGCTGTTGATTGCCGAAACCATAGAAAAGCATTACGAGGTCTACAACGGCTTTGTAATCTGCCATGGAACCGATACCATGGCATACACAGCGGCGGCGCTCTCCTATCTGATTCAAAATTCACCAAAGCCGATCGTGATCACCGGCGCGCAAAAACCGATTGATTTGGAAATCACTGACGCAAAAACCAACTTAATGGACAGCCTGCGCTTTGCCTGCTGTGAACGTGCCCATAATGTAAATATCGTCTTTGACGGAAAAGTAATTTCGGGCACACGCGGCAAGAAAGAGCGCACAAAGAGCTACAATGCTTTTTCCAGTATCAACTTCCCTTATATTGCCACAATTCAGGAGGGGCACATCATCTTCTACCTGGATGATAAAGCTCCCGCCACAGATTCGGTTCGATTCTATCATAAGCTAAACGACCGGGTAGCCCTGCTAAAGCTGATACCGTCCATGGATGCCGGAGTTCTGGATTATATGGCACAGCGCTACGATGCGGTAATCATTGAATCCTTTGGTGTGGGGGGAATTCCCTCTTATGACGATGATGCCTTCCACCATGCTGTTGAGCGGTGGACAGCGGCAGGCAAATTCATTGTCATGACCACCCAGGTGACGAACGAGGGCAGCAATATGTCTGTCTATGAAATCGGAAAAGTGATTAAACAGACATTTAATCTATTGGAGGCATACGACATGACGCTGGAGGCAACTGTCACAAAGCTGATGTGGATTCTTGCCCAGACGAAAGATCCCGATGAAGTGCGCAGCCTGTTCTATCGGAAAATCAATCGGGATACGCTTTTCAGTGATAAATGGTAACGGTTTTGCTTCATTTTTCCGAAAGTTTCTGGATTCCATAAACGTGGTACAGTCCTTTTCCAAGAGGGGGTATCCTTTTGATCATGCTGTCTGTGAATCCTTCTTCAAATATCTAAAGAAGGAGGAAACAGACCGCAGGACTTATGCTGCCCTTAGTGACTTAAAGCTTTCCGTGTTTTCCTACATTGAGGGGTACTATAACTCAAAGCGTCCACACGGCTCACTGGGTTATCTAACACCTAACGAAAAGGAAACGGCTTACTGGGGACAGAAGTAATTTTCTGTCTCCAAT
This sequence comes from uncultured Clostridium sp., assembly GCA_947575275.1. GTDB lineage: Bacteria > Bacillota > Clostridia > Lachnospirales > Lachnospiraceae > Brotaphodocola. The sequence continues at coordinate 72,526 of CANPMS010000004.1, forward strand.
AAAAAATTGTTTAAAATTGTGTCTACTTACTTGACTATACTTCACTGTATTTTATAAGCTGTTAATCTCCAATAGAAATCAATCCCATCCCCCTCTCCATGGCCTTCTGGGCAATCTCTACTAAACTATGTAGCATCTGCTTTCCTTCTTCTGCTTCTCTATAACTCTGAAGTAACGATGTATCCATGATATAATTACATATTTCAATTATTTGAGATACCTCATTTTCAGGAATTTCAACATCATCATAAGGATCAACCTCATACAACTTGCTCATATCAAATGATACTTGCTTACTTAATTTATAGATAAAATTAATTAACTCATCACTAAATTCTATGTTGATATCCCATTCATTTATCTCATCTATTGAATTACCTATATAAAAATTCATAAAACTGCCTCCTACTACAATATATTTATGGTTAATATCCCTTACAGCCAGTAAGGAATTATCCATCTTGTTGCTTAAGCTGTTAGAATGATAAGAGCAATCGGTATAGCAGCAACCTCCTTGGGCTTCGGGCTGAAATTGGGGATGTGGCACGTTTTACCCACAAAGGAGCTATCACGGCATTTGCCGGAGTGAATCCCGGCGTAAATAATTCCGGGGATTATTCCCAGAAAAGCATACATGCTTCCAAACACGGCTCGCCAGTGTTACGCAAGACCTTGTTTCAGGTCATGGATGTTCTGATCAAGACCAAACCGGATGATGCGGTATATCTGTTCATGGACAAGAAACGCGCCCAAGGCAAGCCTTATTACGTCTACATGACCGCAGGCGCCAATAAGTTTTTACGTATTTACTACGGAAGGGTCAAAGAATATCTTGCCACTCTTCCCACATCGGAATAACATCACATAGCCTTCTTTCAGACCGGCATAATCTGGCGGTCTTATTTTGATACCTATTTTTCAACCTGTATAAAATTTTCAAAGTTCTTTAAAATTTAGCTTGAGTTTTTATTTGCAGGTTAATTTTTGGGAAATGCAGTAATCACATCCCCAAACTCATCAATAACTATTTTTAATGTATATAACGGTTTTCCTCTGCTATTAGTTCCTATCGGCGTAGTAAATGTTTGTTCAAAGATATACCCTGCTCTTTCAGCAGTATTGGGACTTACAACAAAATTATCACCTTTCAATGTACTATTAATACCTTCCCTAATATCAAAATCTACATTAAAATGTGATTTGTTTCCATATATTGAATTAGGTCCATGCCTATTAAGTATATGGTTATTAAAAGTATCATCACTTAAGGTATAATTGTCTGCCAAGTCAAATACTTCTTGGAATTTACTTCCTGTACCATTAGCCCCACTTCCCTCCTCTACAACCTTACTTTCCTGTCCTCCCTTCCATGTCACTTCGCTTTGCTGCTTAATAATCCCCTGTTGTTTCGCCTCTCCCTGCAGCTTAGCCTCACTCTGTTGCTCAGCCTTCTTTGGCGGCTTAACGTCTCTTTGCTGCACACTTTTACTCAGCGCGTCCATCTCCACCATGGCGCTATGGTACATCATAAGCCCATACGCAAGGTTATTGCTTCCTTCCATCAGTATATCTCCGGGCTTTCTGTTCTCCTCCTGCCACCGGTAAAACCCCTTTTTCCCGATTCTCTCGTTTGCCTCCCTGGAGTCCAGCTTAA